>NZ_JBVHMU010000008.1:0-414484 GCF_055558275.1 Streptomyces sp. NPDC025806
CGCAGTTCCCCGCGCCCCTGAAATGCAGACCCTTCGGGTCGCATTTCCCCGATGAGGCGCAGCCTCATCAGGGGCGCGGGGAACTGCGCGACCAGCCCCCACCGGGCCGCACCCGGCGACGAGACGGTCAGACCCGGGTCGTGGTCCGGGCCTCCAGGAACGCCGCCACCCCAGAGTCCCGCTGATGCGGCAGCAGCACGCGCGCCGTCGTCGCCAGCATCGCCTCGATCCGCGAGGACCGGACGTCACGGAGCAGGGCCAGCGCCCGCGCCCCCGCGGCCGCCGCCTCGTCCGGCCGCCCCGAGCGCGCGAGGTCGTCCGCCATCTCCGCCGTGTACAGCGCGATGTTCCGCGTGAAGTGAGGATCCTGCAGCGCGACCGAACGCCGCGCGTGCCGAGCCGCCCGCACCCAGTCGCCCAGCGCCGACCAGCACTGCGACTCGAGCCCCTCCAGCTCCGCCTCGCCGTAGAACGACATCCACTCCGGATCGGCCTCCGTCGTGCCCCGCGCGAACAACGCCTGCGCCCGCGCCAGTGACCGTTCGCAGGCCCGCCGGTCACCGAGCCCCGCCCAGCCCCCGGCCTCCCGCAGCGCGAGCAGCGAGAGCAGTCGCGGCGAGCCCAGATGCGCCGCGATCCGGGCCGCCGCCTGCGCCGCCCGCACGGCCTCGCGCGGGCGCCCCGCGTCCCGTGCCAGGAACGCGGTGTTGCAGAACGCGTGCGCCTCCAGCGCCTCGTCCCCCGCCATCCGCGCGGTGGCCAGCGCCTCCGCGTAGTGCGAGCGGGCGTCGTCGAAGCGGCCCGAGTCGTGGGCCAACCAGCCGACGGAGATCGCCAGTTCACCGGCGCCCGTCTGGAGCCGCCGGATGTCCTCCGGCGGCGCGGCGCCCGCGTCCAGGAGCTCGAACGCGGTGCGCAGGGGCGCCGCCGCCCGCTCGTACAGCCCGTCGGCGCCGTGCCGGTCGTCCAGCAGCCGGATCCGGCGGATCGCTTCTTCCACGGCGCCGACACCCGCCTTGGCGGGGTGCCGCTCCAGTGGGGTGTCTGGCGCCGTGTCCTGCGCCGCGGCGCCGAGCGGGACGCCGAAGGGTGTCAGGGCGGCCACCGCGACGGTGGCCGTCGAGCCGGTCATGCCGGTCATGAATGCGCGACGCCGCACGTCGCTCTCCTCGTGGTGCGTGTACGCGTGGTGCGTGTACTCGTGTGGTGGGTCTGTTTCTTCGCGTGGTGGGTGGACGTGTTCTTCGTGGGGTGCGGGGATCCGGGGTTCGGCCGCGGGCGGGCGCACCGCCCGGCCGCGGACCGCCGAACGCGGGGCGAACCCCAGGTCCACCAGCGAACGGCCCGGGAACATGTGCAGGAACACCCGCTCGTACGCGTAGTTGGGGCAGCGGATCTCGCCGGCCTCCACGCGTCCGATGTAGCGCGCGTCGCAGCTGACCCGCTCGCCGATCTCGCGCGCCGCGCGGCGCACCGCGGCCGCGAACTCGCCCGGAGAGCGCTGACCGCGCAGTTCCCGGAAGGCGAGGTTCGGCCGCGGGGTCTGCGGCGCCGGGGCGTTCGAGAGATACGGCGACGAGCTCATGAGAGGGTCCTCCCGTGCGAACCGTGCCGGGCGCCGCGGGAGTTGCCTCCCTCGTCCCGGCGAGGCTCGAAGGTACCGTCCGTCACGACGGCGACACGCAGTGTTTGGCTACAAACCGGATATCTCACCCGAGATCTGCCATGAACTGCCATCCTTTGCGGCGGCATGGCGCCGTAGCCGTTGACGCCGCCGGGCGTTGAACCATGCGGCGAAATCCCCACGAACCAGGAGGGGCCGAGGTGTTGGACGCGGCACAGCCCACGACGTCGACGGCACGGCACAGGCCGGTCGAGGAGCGCAGCGAGCGACCGCCCGGGGGCTGCGACCTGGTCACGGTCCCGGCCCGGCAAGGTCTGGAGGCCGTCGACATCCTGCGCCGCGGTTGCGCGGAGACCGTCGGCCCCGTGCTGCACGACGGGGGCTGCGACACGCTCGGCTTCCTCGTCCCGCTCGGTACCGCGGACGGCTGGGACGTGCCCGGCAGCGCCTGTACGCAGACGGCGGGGCGCGGCATGGTCCTCGTACCGCCCGCCGATGCCGACGGGGGCGGCGACGGTACGGACTGGCTTCTCCCGCCGGAGAACGAGGCCTCCGAGCTGACGACCGACCCGGCGGTGCTGCGGGCGGCCCTCGACGAGGCGGCTCGGCTCATCGAGGCGGCCGACAACTGCCGCTGAGCCCCTGCCGGGGGGAACGGGGGAACGGGGGAACGGGGGCTTGGCTGCTGCGTCGCCGCCGTAGGGGTCGAGCGGCGTCGCCGGGTGCTGCGCCGTCGTGGCTGGTCGCGCCCCGCGACGGAGTCGCTGATCGCCTATAGCCCCGCGCCCCCGCCAAGCTGCATCCGCCCGGCGAGCCGGGCTGTCGTGACCGGCGGATAATGGGCGAATGGCGAGGGCGCGCGGGAAGCAGCAGGGGAGCAGGAGTGGTGGCGGTGGGGGAGGGCGTGGGGCCCGGGAGTCCGTGGTCGAGAGTGTCGACGGGGGGCTCGCCGAGCTGATACCCGACCGGGACCGGCCGGCCGGCTGGACGCTGCTCCTGGACGGCGCCCCGCAGTCGCACGTGGACCTGGACGACCCCGCTCACCTCTCCTTCGAGTACCAGCGCCGCATCGGCCACGTCATCGACCTGGCCGCCGACCCGGGCCGCCCGGTCCAGGCCGTGCACCTGGGCGGCGGCGCCTTCACGCTGGCCCGCTACGTCGCCGCGACCCGGCCCCGCTCCACCCAGCAGGTCGTCGAGCGCGACGGCCCCCTCGTCCAACTGGTGCGTACGGCCCTCCCGTTGGACCCCGGCGCCCGGATCCGGGTCCGTACCGCCGACGCCCGCGAGGCTCTCGCGAAGCTGCCCGACGACTGGGCCGACGTACTGGTCGCCGACGTGTTCAGCGGGGCCCGCACCCCCGCCCACCTCACGAGTACGGAGTTCCTGACCGAGGTGCGGCGTGTGCTGCGGCCCTCCGGGACCTACGTCGCCAACCTCGCCGACGGCCCGCCGCTGGCCCATCTGCGCGGGCAGATCGCCACCGCCGCGGCCGTCTTCCCCGAGCTGGCCCTGGTCGCCGACCCGACGGTGCTGCGGGGCAAGCGGTTCGGGAACGCGGTCCTCGTCGCGTCCGCGCTGCCGCTGCCGGTCGCCGAGCTGACCCGGCGGGCGGCGGGCGACCCGCATCCGGGGCGGGTCGAGCACGGGCGGGGGCTGCTCGATTTCGCGGGCGGCGCGCCCGCGGTGACGGACGCCTCGGCGAAGGCGTCCCCGGCGCCACCGGCTTCCGTGTTCCGGTAGGGCGGCTCAGTAGGTCGCGATCTCGACCGACGGCGCGTGGTCGTGCCACGTACAGAACACCGACACCCGGTCCGCGCCGGACGTGAACTCGACCCGGATCCACGTGGTCTGCTTCCACACCTGCACCGACCACCCCGCCCCCGGCGTCGCCGACACCAGCGTCGCCGACCGCTCGCCGAGGTCGAACACGGCCCGGCCGCCGGTCGTCTCGTAACTCTTCACGTTGCCGGAGTTCCCCGAGGGGACCGACCGGCTGGGCTTCGGCGACGCCGTGGACGGCTTCGGCGTCGGGCGGCCGGACCTCTCCGAAGCGGAGGACGAAGAGGCGGAACGGGACGGCGACGGGCCCGGGCGATGCGTCGAGGAGGACACCGGAGGGGCCGACTCCGAGGCGACGGCGCCGACGACCGGGAGCGCGCGCGGCGGGTCGTACACCGTGCCCGCCATCACCGTGTGCACACCCCACCAGGACAGCGTCACCGCGGCGCCCGTCGCGAGCAGCCAGGCCGCCGAGTGCACCAGCCCGCGTCGCACGGCGCGCTGCTCCCCGGGCGGGTCCTGGGCGTGCGCCGGGGCGGGCGGCGGAGGCGGGTTCGTCGGCATCGCGGGCCATACTGCACCACACCCGCCACCCCTGTCCCGCGCCCCCGGAGCCCGTACCCGGGGACGACCGGCATCGCCCGTACGGAGTACGGATGGCGTACGGTGCCGCCCATGGCAAGTGTGCTCGTGGTCGAGGACGACCAGTTCGTGCGCTCGGCCCTCATCCGGCATCTGACCGACGCCGCCCACACGGTGCGCAGTGTCGGCACGGCCCTGGAGGCGCTGCGCGAGGTCGCCCATCACCGCTTCGACGTCGTGATCCTCGACCTCGGCCTGCCCGATCTGGACGGCGCCGAGGCGCTCAAGATGCTGCGCGGCATCACCGACGTACCGGTCATCATCGCCACCGCCCGCGACGACGAGTCCGAGATCGTCCGGCTGCTCAACGACGGCGCGGACGACTACCTGACCAAGCCGTTCTCGCCCGAGCACCTGTCCGCGCGCATGGCCGCCGTGCTGCGCCGCGCCCGGGGCAGCGCCCACGCCGAGCCGCCCTCACGGGTCATCCGGGTCGGCGGCCTGTCCGTCGACCCGCTGCGCCGCCAGGCCGAGCTGGACGGCACCCGCCTCGACCTCACCCGCCGCGAGTTCGATCTCCTCGCCTTCCTCGCGGGCCGGCCCGGCGTCGTCGTCGCCCGCAAGGAACTGCTCGCCGAGGTGTGGCAGCAGTCCTACGGGGACGACCAGACCATCGACGTCCATCTGTCGTGGCTGCGCCGCAAGCTGGGCGAGACGGCGGCCCGGCCGCGCTATCTGCACACGCTGCGCGGCGTCGGCGTGAAGCTCGAACCCCCGGCGGCGGAGCCCGCCCCGTGAGGTGGGCGCTGGTCCGGGTGTGCCTGGCCGTGACGACGATGGTCGTCGTCGCGTTCGCCGTGCCGCTCGGGCTCGTCATCAAGGAGATGGCGCGCGACCGTGCGTTCTCGAACGCGGAGCGCACCGCCGCCACCATGGGCACCACCCTCTCCATCACCTCCGACCGCGACCAGCTGGTCCGAGCCCTCGCCACCGCGCAGACCGGCGGCGGTGACCGCATGTCCGTGTACGTCCCGGCCGGTGGCGGCAACCCGGAGATCCGGCTCGGCCGGCTGCGCGTGGACCCGGACCGGCTCGCCGACATCCGGCAGGCCCGGACGATCGGCGTGCCCGGCGGCTCGGTCTGGGTCCAGCCGATCGCCGTGAGCACCGGCAAGATCGCCGTCGTCGAGGTCTACGTGCCCCAGGGCGAGGTCACCAACGGCGTGACGACCGCCTGGGTCGTCCTCGCGGGCGTCGGCATCGCCCTGATCGTCGGGTCCGTGGCCGTCGCCGACCGGCTCGGGGTGCGCATGGTGCGGCCCGCGCAGCGGCTCGTCGGCGCCGCGCACGACCTCGGCGAGGGGCGGCTCGGGGCGCGGGTGCCGGAGGACGGGCCGACCGAACTGCGGCTCGCCGCCGTCGCGTTCAACTCCATGGCCGACCAGGTCGTCCAGCTCCTCGCCAACGAGCGCGAGCTGGCCGCCGACCTGTCCCACCGGTTGCGCACCCCGCTCACCGTGCTCCGGCTCAACGCCGCCTCGCTCGGCGACGGGCCCGCCGCCGAACAGACCCGGGTCGCCGTCGCGCAGCTGGAGCGCGAGGTCGACACCATCATCCGCACGGCCCGCGACGCCAAGCCGCAGACCGCCGCGGCCGGGCCCGGCGCCGGCTGCGACGCCGCCGAGGTGATCCGGGAGCGCATGGACTTCTGGTCGGCGCTGGCCGAGGACGAGGGCCGCAAGGTGCGCGTCGCGGGCGTCGAGCGGCCCGTACGGATCCCCGTCGCGCGCGGCGAGCTGGCCGCGGCGATGGACGCGCTGCTCGGCAACGTCTTCCGGCACACCCCGGAGGGCACCGCGTTCGCCGTCGACGTGCACAGCGGCGAGGACGCCGTGATCGTGCTCGTGTCGGACGCGGGGCCCGGCATCCCCGACCCGGAGGCCGCCATGGCGCGCGGCGCGGGCTCGGGCAGCGACGGGTCGACCGGACTGGGTTTGGACATCGTGCGCCGGCTCGCCGAGTCGACCGGCGGCGACGTGCGCATCGGCGCGTCCGTGCTCGGCGGCACCGAGGTGCGGATCTGGGTGCAGACCGGTCAGCGGCGCGGCGTCCCGCGTCCCCGGCGCGGACATCGGGGCCGGGAACGTAAAGGATTGGTCTCTACCTTTAACCGGTCCCGATCCCTCCCTTAAGCCAAGTTTAAGATCCTCAACGCCGTTCCCTGTTGCCCGAATTGAGCGATTCCGGATCGCTAGCGTGCTGCCGCGTCACCACAACCCCCCTCCCCTTTCGCACAGGTAAGGCAGGCACGCCATGAGCAGCACGCACCGGCGCAGGATCAGCGGCAGGAACAAGGCGATAGGCGGCGTCGTCGCCGCGGCCGTCGTGGGCGGCGGCGCGTTCCTCTTCGCCTCCAGCGCGTCGGCGGCCTCCGTGGGCGCCGCCTTCACCAAGACCAGTAGCTGGGAGGGTGGTTACACCGGGCAGTACGTCATCACCAACAGCACGGACCAGGCGCAGTCCGACTGGACGCTGGAGTTCGACCTGCCCTCCGGCACCAAGCTCGGCTCGCTGTGGAACGCCGAGTCCACGGTCTCCGGACAGCACGTCACCGTGAAGCCCGCCGCCTGGGACAAGGGCGGACTCGCGGCCGGCAAGTCCGTCACCGTCGGCTTCGTCGTCTCCGGCTCCGGCGCCCCCGCCTCCTGTCTGATCAACGACGCCACGTGCTCCGTGGACGGCGGCGCGACCCCCGAGCCCTCCGGCCGCCCCACCGGCTCCGCCACCCCGAGCAGTCCGGCCCCGAGCGCCTCCACGTCCTCGCCCGCCTCGCCCTCCGCGTCCACGTCCACGCCGCCGAGCCCGTCCCCGTCCACCTCCGCGCCCGACTCCGGTTCCGGCTCGGCCGGGAGCGCCGGCTTCGCCCCGTACGTGGACACCTCGCTGTACCCCAAGTTCGACCTGGTGGCCTCGTCCAAGGCGACCGGCGTCAAGGAGTACAACCTCGCCTTCATCACCTCCGGCGGCTCCTGCACCCCCAAGTGGGGCGGCGTCACCGACCTCGGCAGCGACGAGGTCGCCGCCCAGATCGGCTCCCTGCGCGCGGCGGGCGGCGACGTCCGTGTCTCCTTCGGCGGCGCCTCCGGCACCGAACTGGCCCTCGCCTGCTCCTCGTCCGGCGACCTGGTCGCCGCGTACCAGAAGGTCATCGACCAGTTCAAGCTCACCAAGGTCGACTTCGACGTCGAGGGCGGCGCGCTGCCCGACACCGCCGCCAACACCAAGCGGGCCCAGGCCATCGCGACGCTCCAGAAGAACAACCCGGAGCTGAACGTCTCCTTCACGCTCCCCGTCATGCCCGAGGGCCTCACCTCGGACGGCGTGAACTTCCTGAAGAACGCCAAGTCCAACGGCGTGCGCACCGACCTCGTCAACATCATGGCGATGGACTACGGGGCCTCGTACAGCGGTGACATGGGCACCTACGCCGAGCAGGCGGCCACCGCCACGCAGGCGCAGATCAAGACGGCGCTCGGGCTGTCCGACGCGGCCGCCTGGAAGGCCGTCGCCGTCACCCCGATGATCGGCGTCAACGACGTGAACACCGAGATCTTCAAGGTCGAGGACGCCGGCCAGCTCGTCTCCTTCGCCAAGTCCAAGGGGCTGGGCGGCCTGTCGATGTGGTCGGCGACCCGCGACAAGCAGTGCGCGGGCGGCGCCAAGAACTCCGCGGACCCGACGTGCAGCTCGATCGAGCAGGGCGCGAACGCCTTCCAGAAGGCGTTCGCCGCCTTCAACTGACGACCGGGCCGCCTCGACTGCCCTGTCTGTCCCACTGAGCCATCGCCCTACGGGGGAACGAGCCCCGGCCGGAGAAACCCCCACGCCCCGGCCGGGGCTCACCCCTGTCCTGCTCCTGTGTCCGCCTCCCGGGGATCAGGCGTCGAGCGCGGGCAGGACGCCGCCGCGGGCGACCCGGGCGTACCAGTCCGCACTCGACTTGGGGATGCGGGCCTGGGTCGCGTAGTCGACGTAGACCGCGCCGAAGCGCTTGCTGTACCCGTACGCCCACTCGAAGTTGTCGAGCAGCGACCAGAGGAAGTAGCCGCGGACGTCGGCGCCCCGGCGGACGGCCTCGTGGACGGCGGAGAGGTGGGCGTGGAGGTAGCGGATGCGGGCCGGGTCGTGGACGCGGCCGTCGGCGTCGACGGTGTCCTCGTAGGCCGCTCCGTTTTCTGTCACGTAGAGCGGAACCCCGGGGGCCTGAGCGGTGTAATCAAGGAGAAGGTCCGTGAGGCCGGTCGGATCCACCGACCAGTTCATCGCGGTCAGTTCACCGGGCGCCCGATGGAAGACGACGTCGTCGGCGCCCGGCCAGGAGGAGTGGTCACTGGCGCCATGACCGTCGAGCCTGGCGCCGTCGCCGTCCCGGTCACCGCGGGGGCCGGAGACGACGGCCGGTGTGTAGTAGTTGATGCCGATGAAGTCGAGGGGGTGATGGATGGAGGCGAGATCCGCGTCCTGCACGAAGGACCAGTCCGTCACGCGCGCGGTGTCGGAGATCAGGTCCTGCGGGTAGGCGCCCTCGATGAGCGGCCCGGTGAAGACGCGATTCGCGAGCGCGTCGATCCGGCGCCGGGCGTCGAGGTCGGCGGGGGAGTCGGTGAGGGGCCGGACCACGCTCGGGTTGAGGCTGATCCCGATGCCCGCGCGGGCCGGTAGGACCGAGCGCAGCGCCGAGGTGGCGAGGCCGTGCCCGAGGTTGAGGTGGTGGGCGGCGCGCAGTGCGGCGGCGGGATCGGTACGGCCCGGGGCGTGCACACCCGAGCCGTAGCCCAGGAACGCGCTGCACCAGGGCTCGTTGAGCGTCACCCAGCGCTCGACGCGGTCCCCTAGCGCCTCCCCGACCAGCCCGGCGTACTCCGCGAACCGGTACGCGGTGTCACGTTCGGGCCAGCCGCCGGCGTTCTCCAGCTCCTGGGGCAGGTCCCAGTGGTACAGGGTCGCCATGGGCGTGATCCCGTGCGCGAGGAGCTCGTCGACGAGGGCCCGGTAGAAGTCGAGCCCGCGCTGCACGGCGGGCCCGCGCCCGGTGGGCTGCACGCGCGGCCACGCCACCGAGAAGCGGTACGCGGTCAGGCCGAGGTCGGCCATGAGCCGTACGTCGTCCCGCCACCGGTGGTAGTGGTCCACGGCGACGTCCCCCGTGTCCCCGCCCAGCACCTTCCCCGGCGTGTGGCTGAACGTGTCCCAGATCGAGGCCGTCCGCCCGTCCTCCCGGACGGCCCCCTCGATCTGGTACGCGGCGGTGGCGGTCCCCCAGAGAAACGATTCGGGGAAAGGGGTGTGGGGGGCGGGAGTCGTGCTGGGCCGAGTGTTGTGATCAGTGGTCGTCATAGGGGAGCGCTCCCATAGGGGTTGAGGGTGTTCTGGGGGTTGGGGGCGGGTGTCGTCGTAGTAAGGGGGTGGTGGGTCGCCGGGTGCGGATGCGTCGTGGCTGGTCGCGCAGTTCCCCGCGCCCGATGAGATCGCGCACGCAGTGCGCATCTCAGGGGCGCGGGGAACTGCGCGAAGCCCCACCGGCCCGCAGCCGGGCAGCCGGCCGCAACCACCCACGGCGGAACCGGATCCCGCACCGAGCGGAGCTCAAGGTCAGCCCTTGATCGCGCCCTGCATGATCCCGCCCACGATCTGCTTGCCGAACAACAGGAACGCCAGCAGCAGCGGCAGCGTCCCGAGCAGCGCCCCGGCCATGATCACCGAGTCGTCCGGGATGTAGCCCGTACCCAGCTGGTTCAGCGCGACCTGCACCGTCGGGTTCTCGGAGTTGAGCGCGATGATCGGCCAGAGGAAGTCGTTCCAGGCCATGACGAACGTGAGCAGCCCGAGCACGGCCATGGCCGGCCGCGCCGCGGGAAACACGACATGCCAGACGACCCGGAGACTGCTCGCGCCGTCGACCCGGGCGGCCTCGATGAGTTCGGTGGGGAGCGCCTGCACGAGGTACTGCCGCATGAAGAACGTGCCGAAAGCGCTGACGAGGGTGGGGAGGATGACGGTCTGGAGGTGGTTGGCCCAGCCGAGGTCCGTCATCCACAGATACAGGGGCACGACGGCGAGCTGCGGCGGCACCATCATCGTGCCGATGGTGAGCAGCAGCAGCGTGGTCGAGAACCGGAAGCGGAGCTTGGCGAACGCGAAACCGGCGAGCGTGGAGAAGAGCACCGTGCCGACGGTGATCATCGACGAGACGAAGATCGAGTTGAGCATCGCGGTGCCCAGGCCGGCCTGGTCCCAGGCGGTTTCCAGGTTCTTGAAGAGGTTCCCGCCGAACCAGAAGGGCGGCGGGGTCTGCGCGAGCCGGGTGTTGGTGCGGGACGCGGCGATCGCCGTCCACAGCAACGGCGCGAGGGAGACCAGGGCGAAGAGCACGAGGACGGTGTAGGTGAGCGGGCCGGCGTGGAGCTGCTTGCCCGCGCCCATGACCCGTCGGCGCGGGGCCCGCGCGGCCGGGCCCGGAGTGCCGGAATGCTCCTTCTCGGCCCCGGCCCGAGGGGGCGTCACGTCACTGATGGTCATCGGGAGGACCTCTTGAGGCGTCGGGAGATCAGCAGGTTGAGGGCGGCGACGACCAGGAGGATCAGGAACATCGACCAGGCGATGGCGGAGGCCTTGCCCAGGTTCCCGACCATCCAGCCCTGGTCGTACATGTAGAGGCCGAGCGTCTGGTACTGGTGCTCGGAGCCGCCCTTGGTGCCGCTGACCCCGCCGAAGAGCAGGGGTTCGGCGAAGAGCTGGGTGGCGCCGATCGTGGAGACGACGACCGTGAAGAGGATGGTCGGGCGCAGCATCGGGATGGTGACGTGGCGGAACTGCTGCCACCGCCCGGCGCCGTCGAGCGCCGCCGACTCGTACAGGTCCTTGGGGATGGCCTGCATCGCGGCGAGGTAGATCAGCGCGTTGTAGCCGGTCCACCGCCAGACCACGATGGAGGAGACGGCCGCCTGTGAACCCCAGCCGGACTCGCGCCAGTTGACCGGGGCGAGGCCGACGAGGTCCAGGGCCCAGTTGATCATTCCGCTCTCCGGTGCGAAGAGCAGGACGAAGACGAGCGTCGCCGCCGCGGCCGAGGTCGCGTAGGGGGTGAGCATGACGACGCGCCAGACGGTGGAGCCGCGCAGCCGGTAGTTGAGCATGTGCGCGAGCCAGAGCGCGGCGGCCAGCTGCGGCACGGTCGACAGGAGGCCGATGGTGAAGGTGTTCTTCAGGGCGTTCCAGAAGAACTCCGAGGAGAACAGGTTCCGGTAGTTGTCCAGGCCGGCCCAGGTCTGCTGGTCCAGGGCGGACAGCTGCACATGGTGCAGCGAGTACCAGGCGGTGTAGAGGAGCGGCACCAGCGAGAAGGCGCCGAAGACGATGAAGAAGGGGGCGATGAACGCGTACGGCGACGCCTTCATGTCCCAGCGGTACAGCCGGCGGCGCCACGCGGAGGTGCCGCCGTTCTTCGGGGATGCCGTACCGCGACCGTGAGCGTCCCGCGCCGCGCCCGGCTGGTCACCGGGCGCGGCGTCGGCGCTCGACGCGGACCGCGCGAGAGCCTGGTCGGAGCCGTTCACTGGCCGAGCACGTCCTTGACCTCCTTGGTGGCGGCCTCCCAGCCCTGCGCGGGCGACTTGCCCTTCTGCTCCACCTGGAGGATGCCGGTGTCGGTGATCGCGGTGTTGATCGGCTGGTCCTTCACGCCGAAGATCTGGACCGGGATGGTCTTCGCCGAGTCGGAGAAGGTCTGGGTCAGCGGGGCGTCGGAGAAGAACTTCGTGGTCGCGGCCTGCGGTTCGAGGGAGCTGTAGGCGCTCGGCGTGGACGGGAAGCTGGCCTGCTTGCCGAAGACCTTGGCCTGCTGCTCGGGCGCGGTCAGCCACTTGGCCAGGGCGATGGCCTCCTTCTGGTGCTTGCTCGCCTTCGGCACGCCGATGAAGGAGCCGCCCCAGTTGGCCGCGGTCGGCGCGGGCGCCACGTCCCACTTGCCCTCGGCGCTCTTGCCGGACTTCTCCTGGATGTAGCCGAGCATCCAGGCGGGGCAGGCGACGGTGGCGAACTTGGCGTTGGCGAAGCCCTGGTCCCACGGCTTGTCGAACTGCTTCAGCTTGGCCGACATGTCGCTCGTGGCGACCTCCATGGCCGCGTTCCAGGACGACTTCACGCCACTGGACCTGTCCCAGATGACCTTGCCGTCCTTGTCGTAGTAGCGCTCCTTCTCGCCGCCCAGCGCCGCGTTGTACACGGAGGACGCCGAGTCGACGAACTTCGTGCCGTCGGGGGCCTTCTTCATGTACTGCTTGCCGACGTCGACGTACTTGTTCCAGTCGCCCTTCCACATCGCGCCGAGCTTCGTGCGGTCGGTCTCCAGACCGGCCTTCTCGAAGAGGTCCTTGCGGTAGCAGATCGCCATCGGGCCGATGTCGGTGCCGAGCCCGATGAGCTTGCCGTCCTTGGTGGTGGCCTGCGCGTTCTTCCAGTCCAGCCACTGCGAGGCGTCGACTTCCTTGCCGAGGTCGACGAACCGGTCGCCCTGGGTCTGGACGGCCTCGGTGATGTTGCCGATCTCGATCGCCTGGATGTCGTCGGTGCCGGATCCGGCCTGGAGCCGGGTCAGGGTCTTGGGCCAGTAGACGTCGGTGCGGGTGGTGACGTTCTCCTTGATGGTGATGTCCGGGTGCAGCTTCATGTACTCGTCGTAGAGACCGGCCTGCTTGTAGCCGAAGACGCCGAAGGTGCCGATGGTGACGGTCGTCCCGCCCTTGCCGCCGGCGCCTCCGCCCGAACCCCCGCCGGAGCCGCCGTCGTCCGCGTCGGTCGCGCATCCGGCCAGCAGCCCTGTGGCCAGGGCGGCGACGACCGCGAGGGTCGTCGCGCGTCGGGACGTACGGGCAGTCGTGCGCATTGCGTCCTCCAAGATGCTCAGGTTCACGTGCTCAAAAGCTCTGACGTGCCGATCCCGGCCGGTTGCCCCTCAGCATGCGGTGCCGGTGCTCTCGCGACGTGGCACCCGGGCGGAGAAATGTGCGGCTCTTGTACGCGACCGGTGGTGTGGGAGCGCTCCCACAAGTGATGTGTTGAAGGTTCGCGCTCCGGCCACGGAGTGTCAAGAGACTGTGCAGCACGACGTTCGCCCGGTTATCGGGCTGTTAGATTCCGCGTGAGACATGGGGAGGTGGGAGTCATGGTGGCTCGCGGCACTCACGGCAGGCGTCCGACCCTCGAGGAGGTCGCGGTCCGGGCCGGCGTCGGCCGGGGCACGGTCTCCCGCGTCATCAACGGCTCGCCGCGGGTCAGCGACCGTACCCGCGCCGCGGTCGAGGAGGCCGTCGCCGAACTCGGCTACGTGCCGAACACGGCGGCCCGCGCCCTCGCCGCCAACCGCACCGACTCCATCGCCGTCGTCGTCCCCGAGGCCGAGTCCCGCTTCTTCTCCGAGCCGTACTTCTCCGGCATGGTCGGCGGCGTCGGCGTGGCCCTCGCCGAGACGAACCTCCAACTCCTGCTGACCTTCGCCCGCGGCGAGCGCGAGCAGGACCGGCTCGCCGCCTATCTGGCCGCCCACCGGGTCGACGGGGTGCTCCTCGTCTCGGTCCACTCGGACGACCCGCTCGCCGACCGGCTCCTCCAGATGGACATCCCGACCGTGATCAGCGGCCCCCGCTCGGCAGACGAGCCGCTGCCCTCCGTCGACACCGACAACTACGCGGGCGCCCGCTCCGCCGTCGACCACCTCGCCGGGCGTGGCCGCCGCGCCATCGCGATCATCACCGGACCGCTCGACGTCTACGGCGCCCAGCGGCGTCTGGCCGGCTACGCGGACCAGCTCGGCGACTCCGGCCTCGCGTACACGGAGGAGCTGGTCGCGTACGGGGACTTCACCGAGGAGGGGGGCCGCCGCTGCATGACGGAGCTGCTGGAACGCCGCCCCGACCTCGACGCGGTCTTCGCCTGCTCCGACCTCATGGCCTCAGGCGCCCGCCAGGTGCTGCGCGAGGCCGGCCGCCGGATCCCCGACGACGTGGCCCTGGTCGGCTTCGACGACTCGGTGATCGCCCGCCACATGGAACCGGGCCTCACCAGCGTGCGCCAGCCCACCCGCGACATGGGCCGCGCGATGACCGAGCTGCTCCTCGACGAGATCGCGCTGGCCGCCGAGGGCCTGCGCTCCTCGACCCGGCGGCGGGCCGAGCGGCACCTGGTGCTCCCGACGGAACTGGTCGTCCGGGCGTCGTCCTGAGACGAGGCCCCGGGAACGCCGAAGGCCCCGGTTCTCTCGAACCGGGGCCTTCGACCCTTCAGGGTGAGTGACGGGACTTGAACCCGCGGCCACCTGGACCACAACCAGGTGCTCTACCAACTGAGCTACACCCACCATGTCCGGTCTTCTGTCGTTCTTCCGACCGGCCGAGAAAAAGTGTACAGGGTCCGAAGGGGTGCTCGCGCCCACCTTTTCCGGCGGGCCTCCGGACCCCGTACACAGGGGTTAACGAGGGACTATTCGGCGGGCAGGACGTGCTTGGCCGCGATGGCCTTCGCGGTGTCCGAGTCCGGGCCGGGCTGCGGGACGAAGATCGCCTCGCGGTAGTAGCGCAGCTCCGCGATGGATTCGCGGATGTCGGCGAGCGCCCGGTGGTTGCCGTTCTTCTCCGGACTGTTGAAGTACGCCCTCGGGTACCAGCGGCGGGCCAGCTCCTTGACCGAGGACACATCGACGATCCGGTAGTGGAGGTAGTCCTCCAGCGTCGGCATGTCACGCAGCAGGAAGCCGCGGTCGGTACCGACCGAGTTCCCGCAGAGCGGGGCCTTGCCCGCATCCTTGACGTGCTCACGTACATACGCCAGGACCTGCTCCTCGGCGTCCGCGAGCGTCGTGCCGCCCGCCAGCTCGTCGAGGAGACCCGAGGCGGTGTGCATGTTCCGCACCACCTCGGGCATCTGCTCCAGGGCCTCGTCCGGCGGGCGGATCACGATGTCCACACCGTCGCCCAGTACGTTCAGCTCCGAGTCGGTGACCAGTGCGGCCACCTCGATGAGCGCGTCGTTCGCCAGCGAGAGTCCGGTCATCTCGCAGTCGATCCACACCATGCGATCGTTCATGCGGACAACCCTACGGCCCGGATCTCCTCACCGGCAGACGACGGCTCCTCCTCGTGCTTCCTTCCTACGGCGCGGACCTCGGCCCGGGCAGGCTCGCGCGCGAACCCGCGAAGGCCTCCGGACCCGGCGGCAGCGAGGCCGCGGCCGCGCCGAGCGCCGAGGACGCCGGGGCGCCCCGCCGGGACTGGCTGGGCACCGGCCCCGGGCCCGCACCCTCCGCACCCGGCATCGCGGACGCCTCCACCACCGGCTCGGCCTTGGCCCCGGCCACCGCCGGAGCGCTGTCGCCCGGCTGCGGCCTGCGCGCCCGGTAGGCCGCCCGGTACGCGGCGGGCGACGAGCCCAGCTGGCGCCGGAAATGCCCGCGCAGCGCGACCGGCGACCGGAAGCCGCAGCGCCCGGCGACCTCGTCGACCGAGTAGTCGGAGGTCTCCAGGAGCCGCTGCGCCTGCAGCACCCGCTGGGTGATCAGCCACTGCAGGGGAGCGCTCCCGGTCAGCGAGCGGAAACGCCGGTCGAAGGTACGGCGGCTCATATAGGCGCGGGCGGCCAGCGTCTCCACGTCGAACTGCTCGTGGAGGTGCTCCAGGGCCCAGGCGACGACCTCGGCCAGCGGGTCCGCGCCGATCTCCTCGGGTAAAGACCTGTCCAGATAGCGCTCCTGACCGCCACTGCGGCGCGGCGGGACCACCAGGCGGCGGGCGAGCGCTCCGGCCGCCTCGTTGCCGTGGTCCGTGCGCACGATGTGCAGGCACAGGTCGATTCCGGCCGCGGTGCCGGCGCTGGTGAGCACGTCGCCGTCGTCGACGAAGAGCTCGCGCGGGTCCACATGGACCGACGGATAGCGCTTGGCGAGCGTCGGCGCGTACATCCAGTGCGTGGTGGCCGGACGGCTGTCGAGCAGGCCCGCGGCGGCCAGCACGAACGCGCCGGTGCACAGGCCGACGATGCGGGCGCCCTCCTCGTGGGCGCGGCGCAGCGCGTCCAGCGCTTCCTCCGGCGGCGGCGAGGTGATGGAGCGCCAGGCCGGCACGACGACCGTGCCCGCCCGCGCGATCGCCTCGAGGCCGTGCGGCGCGGTGAGTTCGAGTCCGCCCGTGGTCCGCAGGGGCCCCTCTTCGCCGGCGCACACGAGCAACCGGTACCGCGGAACTCCGGCGTCCTGGCGGTCGATCCCGAACACGGAGAGCGGAATGGAACTTTCGAAGATGGGTCCGCCGCTGAACAGCAGCACCGCGACGATCTCGCGTCGCCGCCGCCCCGACAGCTTGCGGGCCGTCGCCTCGGGCGCGGTGGTGGAGTCGTGGCTCATCCTGCTAAGCCCCCCTCGGTGATCGCGGCTCCCTCAATACTCTGACGGGCTGTTCGCTCCTGCACGTTTCCCCTCGGTCCTGCACGAAGTCCCCCGCCGCCTACTGATCAGACAGTCATGATCGAATCTACTGTGTCCGGTGGTGCCGTCGTGACCAGTTAAAGACCTGGCAGATTGTCGACATGGCAACTTGGCGTGAAGCATTCGATCACGAAGCGTCGCACTCGGGGGCGCCGCTGGGAAGTGCGCCTCCGTCCAGTGGCCGGTCCCTGTAGGGCGCGTAGGGGGTCCACGGTCCTTTCAGCCCTGGTGGAACGGGGGTTGGAAGCGGCCTTCGGCAAGGGGTGAGGGCCCGGCCGAAGTTGGCTGAAAATCTACGGGGTCGCGTGCTGAATCCAGTCAGTCCCCCGGCGTGCACCGGCCCGCTCGCGGAGCGCCCCCGCGCGCCCCCGCGCCGGGCCGGCGGTAGGGGTGCCGGAGCGAACAGTGTTGTTCACTGTGCAACTGTGCGGCACCGCTTTCCGCCACCCGTCGCTCGGTGCGTCCGAGGAGCACCCGGCAGGCCGCCGTCACGGCGGCCAGACCCAGCGCGGCGCCGACGGCGCCCGCGTGCCGGCCGCCGTATCCGATGAGCGCGAGCGGTACCAGGACGCAGCTGAACGCCCCCCAGCGGGCGCGTGTGGTCGGTCCGGGCACGGAGTCCTCCCTGTCCTGATCTGTCCGAGTCTTGTCCGGGTCTTCGGTGGGTCTTGTGCGGGGTGTGCGGTCCGCGAGTTCCAACGCGCGGCCCAGGTCCCGGTCACTTGATCCGGCCGTCACGGGGGCCACAAGGGTGCGCAAACCGCCTGTACGGGGCAGCAACCATTGCCATACGGGCGAGGGCTCGTGCATGCTCCCTGGAACACGCCGCGGAGCGTGGAGAAGGGCTGGCCTGGGCGCGGGCCGGAGTCTGGGCAGAGGAGGAGTGTCGCCGTACCCTTGGGGGTATGGGGTTGGGAAGATGATTCCCGGACACAGCTCCGCCGATCGTTGTCGTCCCCTCTACAGAGGCCCACGAGGTACACGCCGAGACACTCATGGCCGGTCACGAATTTTCCGAACCCGAAGGCCGCAAGCGCCAGGTCGCCGATCCCACCACGACCCCGCGTGCGGCGGAAGAGACACGTCATCCCTGTGATCCCGCGTTCAAGCACGGGGTCGTCGTCGGGTTCGACGGCTCGACGTCCAGCGAGCGGGCCCTCGCGTACGCGATCGGCATGGCCCACCGTTCCGGCTCCGGCCTGATCATCGTGCACGTGGCGAACCGGCTGCCGACGACCGTGTGGGCAGGGTGCGAACCGCCGGTGTTCGTCGACGTCCCCGATCACCGCACCGAGGTCCTCGGGCTCGAGCTCGCATGCGCGGACTATCTCTCCGAAGTGCCCTGGATCCTCGTCGAGCGCGGTGGCGACATCTGCCACGAGCTGGAGGAGGTCGGGCACGAGTACTCCGCCGACGCGATCGTCGTGGGCTCCACCCACGGGCTCGTCGGGCGGATCTTCGGCTCGGTCGCGGGACGGCTCGCGCGGCGCGCGCAGCGACCCGTCGTCGTCATCCCCTGAACGGGCCGCGCCCTCGGGGCTTCTGATCTTTCGTCAATTCCCGCCGTCGGCTTCCACTCGCCAACTTCCCTCGTCACGTGGCGAGATGCGGCGAACCTACTGACGCGTAGAGGTGCTTTGTGCCCTTGTGAAGGGTACATACCGGTCGCTGGACTTCTGTGTCTGTTCGAAGGGAGCCCGCTGTGGACAATGACGTCTCCGCGGGAAGCACGGCGGCCACCCCGTCCGTGTCGACGCTCGGTCAACTCGCCCTGGGTCTCACCCTGTTGGCTTTCGGAATCGGTCACACCCGGGTGATCGACGGTGTCACGGCGGCCGACGCCGTGTCGATCGCGACGTACGTGGGCGGCATCGCCCTGTTCGTCGCCGGCCTGTTCGCGCTGCGGCGCGACGACGGCCTCACGGGCACGGCGTTCGCCGGGCTCGGTGCGTTCTGGTTCACCTGGGGGGTCGGCGCCGGTGACGCCGTCTCCGCCGACGCCGCGGGGCTCTTCCTGCTCCTGTTCGCCCTTCTCGCGCTCACGCTGACGCTCGCCGCCGGTGGGGCCGGGACGTTCGTGCGGGGCACGTACGCGGCGATGTTCGTGGCGCTCGTGGTGCTGGCCGTCGCGCAGTTCGGTGACTCCGCGGGGCTCGCGAAGGTGGGCGGCTGGGTCGCGGTCCTCGCCGGGGCGCTCGCCTGGTACGGGGCGACGGCGCCGGTCGCGGGGCTGCGGATGGCGTGGCCCGGGCGTGGACGTGCTGCCGGCCGGGGGGTGACGGCCGCCGGCTGACAGCGGGGCGGGGGCGGGGGCGCTGGGCACGCCTCGGCTCCGCCGGTCGAACGGGTCCCTCCGGGTTGGGCTGGGAGGGGCCCGTTCGTGGTGGCTGCTCTTGCGTGTCCGGCTGCGGGCCGGTGGGGCTTCTCGCGCAGTGGGATTACTCCACCGTGACGGACTTCGCCAGGTTGCGGGGCTTGTCGATGTCGCGGCCCATGGCGAGCGCCGTGTGGTAGGCGAGGAGCTGGAGGGGGATGCCCATGAGGATCGGGTCCAGCTCGTCCTCGTTCTTCGGCACGACGATGGTGTGGTCGGCCTTGGCCTGCGGCTGGTGCGCGACCGCGAGGATGCGGCCGCTGCGGGCCTTGATCTCCTCCAGGGCGGCGCGGTTCTTCTCCAGCAGGTCGTCGTCGGGGACGATCGCGACGGTCGGCAGGGCCGGCTCGATGAGGGCGAGCGGGCCGTGCTTCAGCTCGGAGGCCGGGTACGCCTCGGCGTGGATGTAGGAGATCTCCTTCAGCTTGAGGGAGGCCTCCAGGGCGACGGGGTAGCCCCGGACGCGGCCGATGAACATCATCGACTGGGCGCCCGCGTACTGCTCGGCGATCTTCTTGATCTCGTCCTCGGACTCGAGGATCTCGCTGATCTGCGCGGGCAGCTTGCGCAGGCCCTCGATGATCCGCTTGCCGTCGGTCACCGACAGGTCGCGGATGCGGCCCAGGTGCAGGGCGAGCAGGGCGAAGGCCGTGACGGTGTTGGTGAAGCACTTGGTGGAGACGACGCAGACCTCGGGGCCGGCGTGCACGTACATGCCGCCGTCGGCCTCGCGGGCGATCGCGGAGCCCACGACGTTGACCACGCCGAGGACGCGGGCGCCCTTGCGCTTGAGCTCCTGGACGGCGGCCAGCACGTCGTACGTCTCACCGGACTGGGAGACGGCGATGTAGAGGGTGTCGGGGTCCACGACCGGGTTGCGGTAGCGGAACTCCGAGGCCGGCTCGGCGTCGGCGGGGATGCGGGCCATGGACTCGATGAGCCCGGCGCCGATGAGGCCGGCGTGGTACGAGGTGCCACAGCCGAGGATCTTGATGCGGCGGATGGTGCGGGCCTCGCGGGCGTCGAGGTTCAGGCCGCCCAGGTGGACCGTGGAGAAGCGGTCGTCGATCCGGCCGCGCAGCACGCGGTCGACCGCATCGGGCTGCTCGGAGATCTCCTTGTGCATGTACGTGTCGTGGCCGCCCATGTCGTAGGAGGCGGCCTCCCACTCCACGGTCTCCGGGGTGGCCGTCGTGGTCGTGCCGGAGGTCGTGTACGTGCGGAAGTCGTCGGCCTTCAGGGTGGCCATCTCGCCGTCGTTCAGGGTGACGACCTGGCGGGTGTGGGCGATGAGGGCGGCGACGTCGGAGGCGACCAGCATCTCCTTCTCGCCGATGCCGAGGATGACCGGGGAGCCGTTGCGGGCCACCACGATGCGGTCGTTGAAGTCGGCGTGCATGACGGCGATGCCGTAGGTGCCCTCGATGACCTTGAGCGCCTCGCGGACCTTCTCCTCCAGGGTGGCGGCCTGGGAGCGGGCGACGAGGTGGGTGATGACCTCGGTGTCGGTCTCGGAGACGAAGACGACGCCTTCGGCCTCCAGCTTGGCGCGGAGCTCCTGGGCGTTGTCGACGATGCCGTTGTGGACGACGGCGACCTTGTTCTCGGGGTCCAGGTGCGGGTGCGAGTTGATGTCGCTCGGGGCGCCGTGGGTGGCCCAGCGGGTGTGGGCGATGCCGGTGGTGCCGGTGAAGCGCTTGGGGACCTTGGCCTCCAGGTCGCGGACGCGGCCCTTCGCCTTGACCATCTTCAGGCCGGTCGCCTTCGGGCTGGTGATGACCAGGCCCGCGGAGTCGTAGCCGCGGTACTCCAGACGCTGCAGCCCCTCGAGGAGGAGCGGGGCGACGTCACGCTTGCCGATGTAGCCGACAATTCCGCACATAAGTTCTGAGAATCCCCTCTGGTCGGCCGGTTCAGCCGTAGACGATGCGGCGCAGCTGCCGGAGCGAGAGCTCCGGCGGTGCGACCGCCCGGTACGGCAGATCCGCCAGGATCTGTTCGAAGATCGCCGCGTTCACCTGGCCCTGGGCCTGGAGTTCGCGGTGGCGGCGGCGGACGTAGTCCTCCGCCGACTCGTCGAAGTAGGCGAGCACGTCCTGGATCACCCGCAGCGCCTCGCCCCGGCTGAGGGGCGTGCTGCGTGTCAGATGATCGACAAGTTCCTCGTGCACCCGACAGATCCTGGGGGACGGTGGAGGCTTTCGCAAGAAATCTGCCCGCTTTCGGGCAAGGGTCACACCGGATGTGGCCCGGAATCGTCCCTTCCGGGGCGCTTGGGGTGGAAGTGGTCAAGCTTTGAAGGTCGGCATGCCGCCTGTTCGGCCCGTGTTCATCCGGCGTATCCGGCCGGGACGGTCGCCCCCAGCAACTTTCTCGGCATGGACATTCCCCGTATGGGCGTACCCGCCGAGCTCGCCGACCGGTCCCTCGCCGAGCAGCACGAGTACCTGCGCTCCCGCTTCTCGCGCCGCACGATGATCCGCGGCGGCGCCGTCACCCTCGGCGCGGTCGCCGGCGGCGTCTTCGTCCCGGGTCCCGCCCAGGCCGCGGCCCCGGCCGCCTCCCGTGCCGACCGGCCCGCCGCCGAGCACGTGGACGGCGCCCTCGTCGCCCCCTTCGGCCGGCACCTCTCCTACGGCGACGACCCGCGCACCGAGATGACCGTCTCCTGGCAGGTCCCGACCGCCGTCCGCGACCCGTACATCCGCATCGGCGCGCACGCGGGCGAGCTGTCCCGGAAGATCCCGGCCGAGGTGCGCGCGCTGTACACCCCGGCGGGTGTCGGCACGAGCGCCGACCACACCCAGTACTACGTCCACGCCAAGCTGACCCACCTCAAGCCCGGCCGCACCTACTACTACGGGGTCGGCCACCAGGGCTTCGACCCGGCCTCGCCGCGGTTCGCCGGCACGATCGGGACCTTCACCACCGCGCCCGCCCGCGCGGAGGCTTTCACCTTCACCGCGTTCGGCGACCAGGGCGTCAGCTACCACGCCCTCGCCAACGACAACCTGATCCTCGCCCAGGGGCCCTCCTTCCACCTCCACGCCGGGGACATCGCGTACGCGGACCCGTCCGGGCAGGGGAAGACCACGGACACCTTCGACGCGCGCACCTGGGACCAGTTCCTCGCCCAGACCGAGACCGTCGCCAAGTCCGTGCCGTGGATGGTCTCCTACGGCAACCACGACATGGAGGCCTGGTACGCGCCGCACGGCTACGGCAGCCAGCAGGCCCGGTTCGCGCCGCCCGGCAACGGGCCCGACCCCGAGAACCTGCCGGGCGTCTACTCCTTCGTGCACGGCAACACGGCCGTCATCTCCCTCGACGCCAACGACGTCTCCTGGGAGATCCCGGCCAACCTCGGGCTGTCCGGGGGCACGCAGACCAACTGGTTCGAGGGGCAGCTGAAGAAGTTCCGGGCCGCCGGGTCGGGCATCGACTTCATCGTCGTGTTCTTCCACCACTGCGCCTACTGCACCGCGAGCGCGCACGCCTCGGAGGGCGGGGTGCGCAAGGAGTGGGTGCCGCTGTTCGACAAGTACACCGTCGATCTGGTGATCAACGGGCACAACCACGTGTACGAGCGGTCCGACGTGCTCAAGGGGGACAAGGTCACCAAGGAGCTGCCGATCGGGGGGACCGTGTACCCGGAGACGGAGGGGGTCGTCTACGTGACCGCGGGGGCGGCGGGGAAGAGTCTGTACGCGTTCCCCGTGGCCGACACGTATGCGGGGCACGAGGTGGACGTCGACCCGTTCGCCTCGTACGTCGGGGAGGCCGACGGGGGGAAGCGGGCGGTGACCGTGGACTGGTCCCGGGTGCGGTACACCAACTACTCGTTCCTGCGGGTCGACGTGCGGCCCGCGGGGGTCGGTCGGACGGCCACGCTCACGGTTCGCGGTATCGCGGAGTCGGGGGCCGAGGTCGACCGGTTCGTGGTGGCCCGACGCGTTCGCTGAGGCCGGGATGCGGCGCCCCGCCGTAGGGGCTCGGGCTTCGTCGCCGGGTGCGGCCCGGTGGGGCTTCTCGCGCAGTTCCCCGCGCCCCTGAAGGCGCACTTCGTGCGCCTCAGGGGTCGCCCGCTTGCCGTCCGGGGAGCGGCCGGAACGCGTCCATCCGGATGACGGCGAGTGGTCTACACCTTGACCGGTTCAGTGGTGAGCGGGAGGGTACGCAGGGTGACCTGCCGGTCGCTCCACCGCACGACGAACACCGCCATCGCATCCGTCGAAAGGGATCGTCTCGTGAGGAAGCGCCACAGATCGACTCGCGCCCTGCTGGGCTCGCTGCTGCTGGTCGCCGCCGGGGCCGGCGCGCTCGGCGCTGGGCCCGCCGCCGCGGCACCGAACGCTGCCGCGCCCACACCGCTCGGCCGCATCGTGCCCGCCCCCGCCTCGGTGACGCCGGGCAACACCCCGTACGAGATCACCGCGAAGACGCGGATCCGGGTGGACGAGCGCTCGGCCGACGCCCGCCGGATCGGCGGGTATCTCGCCGGGCTGCTGCGGCCCGCCACCGGGTACGCGCTGCCCGTCACGGACACCGCCGCCGGTGACGGCATCCGGCTCGAAGTGAGCGAGCAGGACACCGAACTGGGGGCCGAAGGCTACCGGTTGACGAGCAACGGCCGGTCCGTCACGGTCGTCGCCCACGAGGCCGCCGGGCTCTTCCACGGCGTGCAGACGCTCCGCCAGCAACTGCCCGCGCGGGTCGAGGCCGACAGCCCGCAGCCCGGCCCCTGGCTCGTCGCCGGCGGCGCCGTCCAGGACATCCCGCGCTACGCGTGGCGGGGCGCGATGCTCGACGTGTCCCGGCACTTCTTCACCGTCGAGCAGGTCAAGCGGTACATCGACCAGCTCGCCCTCTACAAGGTCAACAAGCTGCATCTGCACCTGAGTGACGATCAGGGCTGGCGCATCGCCGTCGACTCCTGGCCGAAGCTCGCCGAGTACGGCGGCTCCACCCAGGTGGGCGGCGGCCCCGGCGGCTTCTACACCAAGGCGCAGTACAAGGACATCGTCCGGTACGCCTCCGACCGCTTCCTGGAGGTCGTGCCCGAGATCGACATGCCGGGCCACACGAACGCGGCCCTCGCCTCCTACGCCGACCTCAACTGCGACGGCGTGGCGCCCCCGCTGTACACCGGCACGAACGTCGGCTTCAGCTCGCTGTGCGTCAACAAGGAGAGCACCTACGACTTCGTCGACGACGTGGTCCGGGAGCTCGCCGCGATCACACCCGGCAAGTACCTCCACATCGGCGGTGACGAGGCGCACTCCACCAGTCACGCGGACTACGTGAAGTTCATGGAGCGGGTCCAGCCGATTGTCGCCAAGTACGGGAAGACCGTGGTCGGTTGGCACCAGCTGACCGGGGCCACCCCAGCCGCGGGCGCGCTCGCCCAGTACTGGGGCCTGGACGGCACGAGCGACGCCGAGAAGGCGCAGGTCGCGAACGCGGCGAAGAACGGCACGGGGATCATCCTGTCGCCGGCCGACCGCACCTACCTCGACATGCAGTACACCAAGGACACCCCGCTCGGCCTGCACTGGGCCGGCTACGTCGAGGCGCAGCGCTCCTACGACTGGGACCCCGCCCACTACCTCCCCGGCGCTCCGAGTTCCGCGATCCGCGGCGTCGAGGCGCCGATGTGGTCGGAGACCCTGTCCACGTCCGCGCACCTCGACTACATGGCGTTCCCGCGGCTGCCCGGCGTCGCCGAACTCGGCTGGTCGCCGGCCGCCACGCACGACTGGAACACGTACAAGGTGCGGCTCGCCGAGCAGGCCCCCCGCTGGGAGGCCCTCGGCATCGGGTACTACAAGTCGCCCCAAGTGCCGTGGCCCGCGAACTAGTTGACCGCAGGTGAAGAAAGGGGCTCGGGAGGACCGTCTCCCGAGCCCCTCGTCCGTAAGGCCGACCGGCGAAGGGTCAGGCGATCGGGTTCGCCAGATCGCCGACCAGCTGGAGCGCGCCCGACGGGTCCGCCAGATCCACCATCTGCTCGTTGTTCCGCAGCTGGAGCCGGTTCAGGCAGGACAGCGCGAACGTCGGCGCGAACATGTCGAACCGGGCGAACTTCTCCGCCAGTTGGGGCGTCGACGCCTGGTACGCGTGTACACAGTCGGCGACCGCCGCCCAGAACGTGTCCTCGTCCAGGACGCCGTCCTCGACCAGGTTCGCCGCGAGGAAGCGGAAGAAGCAGTCGAAGACGTCCGTGAAGATCGACAGCAGTTTCATGTCGTCCGGGACCTCGGCCCGGACCCGCTCCACCGCCGGCGGCAGCACCGCGTCCGGGTCCATCACCGCGATCTCCTCGGCGATGTCCTTGAAGATCGCCCGCACGACCACGCCCCGCTCGTCCAGGACCAGGATCGTGTTCTCGCCGTGCGGCATGAACACCAGGTCGTAGGCGTAGAAGCTGTGCAGCAGCGGGGTCAGGTACGCCTTCAGGTACGGCTTCAGCCACTCCCGCGGCGTCAGCCCCGAGCCCTCGATCAGGGCGCCCGCGAACGAGCGGCCCGCGCGGTCAGTGTGGAGCAGCGACGCCATCGTGGCGAGCCGCTCACCCTCGCCGAGCCCGTCCACCGGGGACTCGCGCCACAGTGCGGCCAGCATCTTGCGGTACGGCGAGTAGCGGTCGGTGGCGCTCTCGTACTCCAGGTGCCGGTAACCGACGGCCGCCCGCTCGCGGATGATCGTCAGGCCCGTGTCCTTGAGCACCTCGTCGTTGTCGATCAGCTGCGCCAGCCAGTCGTTGATCGCCGGGGTCGCCTCCATGTACGCCGCCGACAGGCCGCGCATGAACCCCATGTTGATCACCGAGAGCGCCGTCTTCACGTAGTGCTTCTCGGGGGACGTCGTGTTGAAGAACGTACGGATCGACTGCTGCGCGAGGTACTCGTCGTCGCCCTCGCCCAGGCACACCAGGCGCTGCTGGGCGACCTCGGCGGCGAAGGTGACGGACAGCTTGTTCCACCACTGCCACGGGTGCACCGGAATCAGCAGGTAGTCGGCGGGGTCGAGGCCCTTCCCGCGCAGTGTCGCGTCGAAGCGGGCCAGCGTCTGTTCACCCAGCTCGGCGCGGAGGAACTCCTCGTGGTCGATGCCCGCGCCCGCCGTGAACGCGGCCCGCTCGCGGGTCGCGGCCAGCCACACGAGCCGTACGGGGCTCGCCGCCTCCGGCGCGTACGAGAGGTATTCGTGGATGCCGAAGCCGAGCCGTCCGTTGTTCGCGACGAAGCACGGGTGGCCCTCGGTCATGCCCGTCTCGATGTCCTGGAACGAGCCGGACGCGGCCAGCTCGCGCGCGGACACGTCCGGCCGCGTCAGTTTGAAGCAGGTGCCGGACAGGGTGGAGGAGATCTCCTCCAGGTAGACCGGCAGGATCGCGTCGGACAGGCCGAGCGCGTCCTTGAACTCGGTGAAGAACTGGAGGGCGTCCAGGGGGAGTTCGGTGCCGTGGCGGTGGCGGGTGATGCTGTCGGCGGCCACCTGCCAGTGCTCCAGGCGCAGCCGGCGCGCGGCGAACCGGTACTCGGTGGCGCCGTCGTCGGAGCGCACGCGAAAGCGGCCGGCGTCCAGCGGCTCCGGGGTCAGCAGGCGCTCGTGGCTGAACTCGGCGAGGGCTTTGCGGACCAGGAGGCGGTTGGCCTCGGCCCAGCGCTCGGGGGACAGGTGGGCGACCGTGTCGGCGATCGTCATGCGCGGGTGCTCCTTCCCGTGGCCCGCTCGAACTGCTCGCGCGTGCAGAAGCTGAGCAGTGCCTGCTTCTCCGGCTTGTCGATCTCGCGCTCCGGCACGAAACCGACGGCCTCGTTCAGGGCGTGCACCGCCGTGTTGCGCACGTCCGGCTCGACGACGACGCGCCGGGCGGCCGGGTCCTCGAACAGGAAGGCCATGACCGCGGTGATCACGGCGCGGGTGAAGCCCGGTATCCGTATCTCGGAGGGCGCGGTCAGGAAGTGCATGCCCACGTCGCCCGGCAGTGGCTCGTACAGGCCGACGAGCTCGACGTGCGCCGGGTCGTAGCGCTCCATGAGGAACGCCGGCTCCCCGTCGTGCAGGCCGAGGAACGCGTCGTGGTGCTCGGCCGCCGCGATGGCCATGTACTCGCGCTCGACGTCCTGCAGTTTCGCGTCCTGCATCATCCAGAACGCGGCCTTCGGGTCGGTGACCCAGCGGTGCAGCAGCTCGCTGTCGGTGCGCGGGTCGAGCGGGCGCAGGGTCAGCGGGCCGATGCCGGTGGTGGTGCTCATACGGCGAACTCCTGGAAGGCGATGGTCTTCTCGACGGGGTAGTACTCGGTGCCGAGCAGCTCGCCGATGATGTAGCTGTTGCGGTAGGCGCCCATGCCCAGGTCGGGGCTGGTGATCGAGTGGGTGTGCACGCCCGCGTTCTGCAGGAAGATGCCGCGCCCGGTGGTGTCGATCGCGTAGTTGCGGGCGACGTCGAAGCGACCGTGCCCGTCGCGCCGGATGCGGTGCTCGACGGGGGCGAGGAAGGCGGGCGTCTCGTACTTGTAGCCGGTGGCGAGGATCAGGCCCTCGGTGCGCAGCTCGAAGTCCTTGTCCTGCTCCTGCTGGTGCAGGTCGAGGGTGTACGTGCCGTTCTCGTACCGGGCGCCGGTGAGCGCGGAGTTGGTGAGGAGCCGCGTCGGCACGGGCCCGTCGAGGCCCTTCTGGTAGAGCAGGTCGAAGATGGCGTCGATCAGCTCGCCGTCGATGCCCTTGAACAGGCCCTTCTGCCGTTCCTCCAGCGCGTACCGCTTCTGCTCGGGCAGCGCGTGGAAGTAGTCGATGTAGTCCGGGGACGTCATCTCCAGCGTGAGCTTGGTGTACTCCAGCGGGAAGAAGCGCGGCGATCTGGTGACCCAGTTCAGCCGGTAGCCGTGGACGTCGATCTCGCTGAGCAGGTCGTAGTAGATCTCGGCGGCCGACTGCCCGCTGCCGACCAGCGTGATCGAGTCCTTCTTCTGGAGCTCGCTCTTGTGCTGCATGTAGCGGGAGTTGTGGATGACTCCGTCGCCGCCGAGGTCGCGGACGGCCTCGGGGAGGTGCGGCGGGGTGCCGGTGCCGAGGACCAGACGCGGGGCGCGGTACGTCTCGCCGCCCTCGGTGCGGGCCGTGTAGAGGCCGTCGCCCTCGTCGTACGTGACCTCGGTGACGGTCGTCGAGAAGCGGACGGAGCGCAGTTTCGCGGCGGCCCAGCGGCAGTAGTCGTTGTACTCGACGCGCAGCGGGTAGAAGTTCTCGCGGATGTAGAAGGAGTACAACCGCCCCGATTCCTTCAGGTAGTTGAGGAAGGAGTAGGGGGAGGTCGGGTCGGCGAGGGTGACCAGGTCCGACATGAACGGGGTCTGGAGGTGGGCGCCGTCGAGGAACATGCCCGAGTGCCACTCGAAGTCCGGCTTGGACTCCAGGAAGACCCCGTTCAGCTCGGCTATCGGCTCGGTCAGGCAGGCGAGGCCGAGGTTGAAGGGGCCGAGCCCGATCCCGATGAAGTCGTGACGGTCATGGGGTTCAGGAAGCGCGGTCAAGGGTGTCTCCCAGGTACTGCTCGGCGTGGCCGGCGATGAGGTCGAGGACGGCCTTCAGGTCGTCGAGGGTCGTCTCGGGGTTGAGCAGGGTGAACTTCAGGTACTGGCGGTCGCCCACCTTGGTGCCCGCGACGACGGCGTCGCCGGAGGCGAACAGGGCTTTGCGGGCGTAGAGGTTGGCGCGGTCGATCTCGGCCGGGTCGGTGACGGCGGCCGGGACGTAGCGGTAGACGAGCGTGGACAGTTGCGGTGCGACGACCACGTCGAAGCGCGGGTCGGCGGCGAGCAGCTCCCAGCCGCGGTGGGCCAGGTCGCAGACCTCGTCGAAGAGGTCGCCGATGCCGTCGGCGCCCATCACGCGCAGCGTCATCCACAGCTTGAGGGCGTCGAAGCGGCGGGTGGTCTGCAGGGACTTGTCGACCTGGTTGGGGATGCGCTCGGCGACGGTGCGGCGCGGGTTGAGGTACTCCGCGTGGTAGGTCGCGTGCCGCAGGGTCGCCCGGTCGCGCACCAGGATCGCGCTCGAACTCACCGGCTGGAAGAAGGACTTGTGGTAGTCGACGGTGACGGAGTCGGCGCGCTCGATGCCGTCGAGCCGGTCGCGGTGCTTCGGCGACACGAGCAGTCCGCAGCCGTAGGCGGCGTCGACGTGCATCCAGGTGCCGTACCGGTCGCACAGCTCGGCGATCTCGGGCAGCGGGTCGATGGAGCCGAAGTCGGTGGTGCCGGCGGTCGCGACGACGGCCATGGGGACGAGCCCGTCGCGGCGGCAGCGCTCCAGTTCGGCGGCGAGCGCCAGGGTCTGCATCCGCTTGGTGCGGTCGACGGGGATCGGCACGACGGCCTGCGGGGAGAGGCCGAGCAGCGACGCGGACTTCTGGACGCTGAAGTGGGCGGCCTCGGAGGCGAAGACGCGCAGCCGGTCCAGGGAGTCGGTCTTGGCCTCCTGGCGGGCCATGAGCAGTGCCTGGAGGTTGGACTGCGAGCCGCCGGAGGTGAACACGCCGTCGGCGGTGGGGCCGAGGCCGATCCGGGCGGCGGTCCAGTCGACGAGTTTGCGCTCGATCAGGGTGCCGCCGGCCGACTGGTCCCAGGTGTCGAGGGAGGAGTTGACGGCCGACAGGATCGCCTCGCCGAGCACGGCCGGGATGACGACCGGGCAGTTGAGGTGGGCGAGGTAGCGGGGGTGGTGGAAGTAGACGGCGTCGCGCAGGTAGACGTCCTGGAGCTCGTCGAGCACCGCGATGGTGTCGTGCAGCGGGGCGTCGAGGTCGACGGCGTCGATGGCCGGGGCGAGGGCGTCGGGCGTGACGCCGGTGAACGGTCGTGTGGTGGTGGCGAGTTGGGCCGCCACCCGCTCGACTCCCTCGGTCACGGAGCTGCGGTACAGCTCCGCGGTCGTGTCATTGAGCAGGTGCGAGCGCATGGACGGTTCCTCCGGGTGGGGATGAGGGTGTTCCCGGGTGGGGCAGGAGTGTCGCGAGGCGGGGAAAGAAAAAGACGAGGTCGCGAACTCGTTCTTAGGTTAGCCTAACCTAAGTTGAGCTCGCGACCCCGCCTTCCTCTTTTGGCGCGATCGGCCCTACGTGTCGGCCGGTTGCTCGCGCAGGGCGTCCTCGCTCAGCCCGCGCTTCCAGTAGCCGACGAACGTCACCGCCCGCTTGTCGTACCCGCGCTCGCGCACGAGATGGCGGCGCAGCTCGCGCAGGGTCCCGGACTCGCCGGCCAGCCAGGCGTACGGGCGGGCGGCGGTGGGGAGTTCGGCCGCGCGGACGGCGTCGAGGGCCGTGGGGGCGTCCTCGTCGCGTACGAGCCAGGTCACGTGCGCGTCGGCGGCCGTCGTGACAGGCTGGATGTCGCCGCGGTGCGGGACCTCCAGCCACACGTGGGCGGTGACCGAGGCGGGCAGCCAGGCGAGGACGCCGAGCGCGGCCGGGACCGCGGTCTCGTCGCCCCACATGACGATGTGGTCGAAGTCCTCGTGCGGGCGGCAGCGCACGGCGGTGTTGTCGGTGACCGCGGGGCCGAGCACGACGACCTTGTCGCCGGGGCGCGCGGCCTCGGCCCAGGCGCAGGCGGGGCCGATCGTGGCGGGATCGCCGCCGTGCAGCACGAAGTCGATGTCGACTTCCTGCTCCGGCTCGCGGCGCTGACCGCTCAGCGTGTACGAGCGCATGACGGCCCGTACGTCGTCGGGCAGCGCGCGGAACGCGGCGTGCCAGGCGCGGCCGTCGTCGCCGGGCTCGGGGACCGGCAGCACCGGGGCGTCCTGGCCCGGGTGCGGCAGGAAGAGGGAGAGGGACTGGTCCCGGCCGCCGCCGTGGAAGGCGTCGAGCTCGGGGCCCGTGAAGGTGACCCGGAGCAGCGACGGGCCGAGCCGCCGGGTCCGTGTCACCTCCAGATCGAAGAATCGGAACGGGGTCACGGTGGGCGTCTCGGCCGTCGTGGTCATGGGATCAGGACACCTTCTTCGCCGTCTCGATGGCCTTCGCGAGGTTCTCCAGGAGCGGGGCGCACTTGTCGTAGGACAGGATCGGCTCGGGGGAGCGGGGGATGACCTGGCCGGCCTTGACCGCGGGCAGCTTCTTCCAGGTCGCCTCTTCGATGGCGTCGGGCTGGATGGCCTGCGCGCGGTCGTCCATCATGATGATGTCGGCCTTGTGCTTGTCGACGTTCTCCCAGCTCAGGTTCTCGAACCAGCCGCCGGACGCCTTCTTCGCGGCGGCTGTGGGCTCCACGAAGTTCACGCCGAGGGACTTGAAGTACTCCAGGTCGATGGAGAGGTCGGTGCCGGACACGTAGAAGATGTCGGGGCTCGCCGAACCGGCCAGGACCTTGATGTCGGGGTGCGCCTTGGCAGCCTTGCGCAGGCGGGCGGCGGCGTCCTCGAAACGCTTCTTCGCCGCGACGACCTTCTCGGCCTTCAGGTCGGCGCCGAGCGACTCGGCCAGCGCGTACATGCGCTGCAACGGCTGGTCCAGCTTGCGGTCGAACACGGAGATGCCGACGCTCGGGGCGAGCTTGGCGATCTTCTTCGCGGCTTCCTCGGGGACGTACCAGAGGGTGCCGGCGGCGTCGAACATCGTGGTGATCAGCACGTCGGGCGCGAGGCTCGCGTACTTCTCGATGTTGAACTTGCCCCACTCGTTGCCGATGACGGTCACCTTGGAGACGTCCATGTCGCCGGCCTGCACGTCGGGCTTGCCGCCCTTGACCGTGGTCGGGCCGAAGACGCCCTTGACCTGGATGCCGTAGTCGTAGAGGGCGGCGCCGACGCCGGTGAACGCGACGATGTTCGCCGGGATCTTGTCGAGCTTCACGGTCGTGCCGCGGTCGTCCTTGAACGACCAGGGCCCGGAGCCCTTCTTCCCGGCGCCCGAACCGCTGTCCGCGGAGCCTTTCTCGTCCCCGCACGCGGCGAGCACGGCACCGAGGCCGAGGGCGCCGCCGACGGCGAGGATGCCGCGGCGGGTGGGGCGGGAAAGACGGACATCGGTCATGATGGGCTGCTTTCGGACATGCCGGATCTACGGCCGGGCGAGGTCGTGGAACTAAGGGAAGGTTAACCTAAGTTCTCGGCGTGTCCAGGGGGCGGGGGAGGGCGGTCCCCGCGGACCGCGGCCGTCACCAGACGTAGTGGTCGTCCGCGTAGGGGATCGGATGTCCCGAGTAGGCGACGAAAGCCGCGTGCTTGTCGTAGCCGAGGAAGTACTCGCCGCTCCAGTGCTGATAGAAGAAGCGGCCCGTCTCGTCGACGAGGAACATCGCGCCGTCGTCCCCGTCGTACGCCACCGGGAACACCTTCTTGCCCAGGGCGTCGGCGAGCTCCTGAATGTCCTCCGACGCCCCTTGGTAAGTGAGGAGCGGCGAGAAGTAGACGATGTGCCGGGGGTCGGTCCCCAGCCGGCACTCCAGTCCGATGTGCTCGCGGACGAACCGCAAGGCGGGCTCGTTGACCTCCAGGGTGCCACCGCCGTCGAGCCGGAACTCCTCGATCACCTCCGCCACCGCGGCGGCGGCGAGGTCGTCACACCGGCGACCCGGGTGCCACCCCGCCGGTGTCAGCCAGGCGTCGACGTCCGCGGGTGAGGTGAGCAGCGCCACGGGGCGGGATCCTTCTACGAGGTCTGGTGCAGGGCGGACAGCACGTCCGTGGCCCTGGTGCGCATGCGGCCGGTCTGTGCGCCCGCACCGATCCGCAGGCCGTTCTCCAGCACGGCGGCCTGCATCGCGTCGTGCCCGAAGCGGGTGGTGAACCGGACCAGGGCGGCGGGTGTCGCCGTACTTTCCGCGGGCGGTTCCACCGTCAGCCTCACCTCGCAGCCGACGCCGTCCGCGTGGTCCGCGAGCACGCTCCGCACCTCGTCCGCCATGGGTGTCAGCGCCTCGCCGAGGAGCCCGCGAGGTATGCGGATCGCCTGCTGGGCGACCTCGACTCCGGCGCCGCGCAGGCTGGTCAGCGTCAGGCCGAGGTGCCGCGCACTGTAGATGTCGTGCCGGTGCAGCACGAAGACGGCCGTGAGCGCTGTCTGTACGGCTCCGACGACGGGGTCACCGGGCGCCGCGGGCTTCACGTCCCAGGTGTGGGTGGCGTCGCGGAGCCGGCGCGGAGCCCGACCGCGGATCAGGTTCTCGACGCCTTCGTGTGCGGTGTCTCCCACGTGCCAGACGCCGCCGAGACCGAAGGAGAGGAGTTGCCCCTCTTCGGCGACGACGAGCACCGAGTCGTGCTCCGTCACCCCGACCGGGAACAGGCCGAGGCGAAGCCCCGCGGCCAGGCGGCTCAACTGGACGAGCCGGAACCTGGCCTGCTCCGGGTCGAGGGAGAACCCGACGGAGGCGACCTCCGCGCCAGGTTCGGCCGGCCTGTGCTCAAGGCCGTAGAACTCGGTCAGGAAAGACTTCGCCGCGGGGAAGAGCGCGGGGACGGCCCCGTGGCTCTGTGCCGTGGCGGTGAGTCGCAGGACCGCACGCATCGCCTCCGGTGTCACGTCCCGGCCCGCGGTCCAGCCGATCCGCTCCGCGGGCCGCCGGTGCTGCGTCACTCGGCCACCAGCAGTTCGATGCCGAGGCGCTCCATCAGCGCGGTGCACGCCTGGCAGGGCTCGGCGGGCCGGCCGTGCTCGGGGTCACCGTCCGGGCGGATCTTGCGTGCGGCGAGGGCCGACCCCGCGAAATGCGGCGTGGCCTCGTCGAGGGTCGTCGGCTCCTCGGCCCCGCGCTCCTGGTCCAGGCCCCACAACTGGTCGGAGATCAGCGCCGATTCGGCGCAGTAGCCCATGAACGGCTCGCGCTGCGCCGGGGGGAGCTGCTGGAAGAAGGCGACGACCGCGGGGTGCAGATCCGGCGTCGTGTCCGGGTCGAGGTCGGTCTGACTGAAGATCTTTCCGTGGACCAGGAGAGACGCGGCGGTCGGGGGGACATGGTCAGACATAGTAATCATCCGCGTGCTTGAGTGAGGAGCCCTGTGAATAGTTCATCAATGCCGAGTACTTGTCATTTCCGAGGAAGTATTCACCGCTCCAGTGCAGATAGAAGAATCGACCTGTTTCGTCCATGAGGATCGTTCCGCCGTCATACGTGTCGTGCCCGACCGGAAACAATTTCTTGCCCAGTGCGTCGGCCAGTTCCTGGATATCCTCGGCGGCACCCTCGTACATGAGGCGCGGGTTGAACTCTGCCCGGTCCTTGCCGGTTGCGCCGCGAGGTGCCACAAGTCCGATGTGTTCACGCAGAAACGCGAGGGCGGACTCGAACGTCTCAAGGCTTCCACCGTCCTCGCGGAAATCCTTCAGGACGTCCGTCACTTCCCTGGCGGCGAGGTCGTCGCAGTGGCGTCCCGGATACCAGCCGGCCTCCGACAGCCAAGCGTCCACGGCCTCGGGCGACTTCAGTACGGGCATAATGCTCATCCTCTTCCGGTCAAACGGGCGTGACCCCGACGAGTGGCAGCATGATAGCGCAGGAGTCGCAGGGCTCTTTATATTCTCCGTGGCCCAGATATCCTGGCTTCTTGGGGTTCATATCGCCGATCTGTCGCGTATGCACTTGGGCCCCGTCCATTGCCCTTCTGACGTCCTCGGCGGTTTCAATGGCACGCCCGTCCCGTGCGGATATGGCATGCAGCCGGTCTGATATCAGGGCTACTTCGGTGCACTGCCCATGGCCGATCCCAGGATCCTCGCCTTCTGCCGTGAGCTGCCGCTTCACATCGTCCAGGACATTCTGCAGAGCCGGGTGCACGTTCAAGGACTGCTGCGGATCGGGATTCTGCGGATTCGGCTTCAGCTTCTGGGCGCTGGAGTGCCCGGTCAGGATGCCGTCGTGCAGCAGGGCACCGGCACACCCCTGTTTGATGCGTCCGCGGGCATGCACGGGCTGTCCGTCGGGTCCGTTCGGAGCCTTGTTGGCCTCGTCCGCCAGATCCTTGGCCTCCTGGACGAGCGCGCGCCGCTGGTCCTCCGGGCTGAGGTGATCCACGTGCATCGCGTCACGCCGGTAGTGACGCATCTGGCCCGCACTCCTGCCGTGCCAGCCCGGCTGCGGGTCCATCCGGCGCGGGCCGTTCCCGCCGCCGCCCGAACCCCCGTTACCGCCACCGCCGTTGCCGCCTCCGCCACCGCCGCCCGAGCCGCCGTTCCCGTCGGCCTTCTTCACGTCGATGCCGTCGGCCTGCTTGCCGATCCGGTGGTCGTTCTTCTTCTGCTCCCGGGAGGCGGCCTTCACGCGCTGCGGGATCTCGTCGGTGACGTGCTTGGCGGTGCGGGTGACCGACTTGGTGGCGGCGGTGAGCGCCTTCTCCAGGGCGTGGTCGAAGTCCTTGGTGAACCCGTCCCGGCCCTTCGTCCGTCCGAACGCGCCCTTGGCCTTGCCCAGATGGATGTGGCCCTTGCCGCCGAGGTCCCCGCCGTGCAGGGAGACCTTGCCGGCGCCGTCCTCGAACTCGAGGTGATCGATATGGGTCCGCTTGCCCGCACCGCCCCCACCGCCTCGGCCCCCACCGCCGGCGGAGGCGAGGTTCATGCCGCCGTGCCCGCCGCCGCCCGGGTCGAACGCGCCCTCGGCGAGGTCGAGCGCCGCGTCGACGGCCATCTCCTCCAGCTTCGCCGTGACCGGCTCCGCCAGCTTGGCGGCGATCTCCGCGAGGATCTCCTCGATCGCCTCCTTGATCAGCCGCTTCGCGATCTGCCGCATCAGGACGATCTCCCCTGCGGCGGCAGCGGCCGACAGCCCCAAGGTGACACCGGAGGCGGCGAGTTCGGCGATGATCGTCCCGGCCAGGACACCCAGTTCGACCCCGGCCTTCGTCTTCATCACGACGATGATCTCGGCGATCCGGTCGCACACGAACGCGAACGTCCTGGCCACGTCTGGGATCTTCTCCAGGTGACTGGCCTTCACGTACGACCAGTGCTTCTCCATGGAGTCGACCGCCCAGCCCTCCGAGGAGCTGAGAATGCGCGTGAACGCCTTGTGCGCGTCGCCGCCATGACCCTCGAACTTCTCCGCGAACTCGCGGAGCGAGTCGGCCATGTCCGTGTAGTCGTCTTCATCCACGTTCGGCCAGTCCACGCCGATCAGGTCGAGCGCCTGATCGACGATGTCCATGACGGGCGGACACGGCGAGAAGCTGCCTCGCCCCACATGCCGAGGCCCCCTCGGCGCCGAAGACGGGGCGAGGGGGCCTGTGGGGTATGGGGTCAGGAAGGCAGGCCGAGCTCGCGGGCGATCAGCATGCGCTGGACCTCGCTCGTGCCCTCGCCGATCTCCAGGATCTTGGAGTCGCGCCACATCCGGGCCACCGGGTACTCGTTCATGAACCCGTACCCGCCGTGGATCTGGGTCGCCTCGCGCGCGTTGTCCACTGCGACCGTCGACGAGTAGAGCTTCGCCATCGCCGCTTCCTTCTTGAACGGCTCACCGGCGACCAGCCGCGACGCCGCGTCCCGCCAGCCGAGCCGCGCGGTGTACGCCTTCATCTCCATGTCCGCGATCTTGAACTGGATCGCCTGGTACCCGCCGATGGCCCGCCCGAACGCCTTGCGCTCCTTGGCGTACTTCACCGACTCGTCGACGCAGCCCTGCGCGAGGCCCGTCGCGAGCGCCGCGATCGCGATGCGCCCTTCGTCGAGGATCCGCAGGAACTGCGCGAAGCCGCGGCCCTCCGTGCCCAGCAGGTTCGCCGCCGGGACCCGGACGTCGTCGAAGTGGAGCTCACGGGTGTCCGACGCGTTCCACCCCACCTTCGAGTAAGGCGCCGCGACGGTGAAGCCCGGTGTGCCCGACGGGACGATGATCGAGGAGATCTGCGGCTTGCCGTCCGCCGTGCGCCCGGTCACCGCGGTGACCGTCACCAGGCCCGTGATGTCCGTACCGGAGTTGGTGATGAAGCACTTCGTGCCGTTGATGACCCAGTCGCCCGTGGTCTCGTCGCGGACGGCCGTCGTGCGCGTGCCGCCCGCGTCGGATCCGGCCTCCGGCTCGGTCAGCCCGAACGCGCCGAGGATCTCGCCGGAGCACAGCCGCGGCAGCCACTCCCGCTTCTGCTCCTCCGTGCCGAACAGATGCAGCGGCATCGCGCCGAGCGAGACGCCCGCCTCCAGGGTGATCGCCACGGACGAGTCGACCCGGGCCAGCTCCTCCAGGGCGATGCCGAGCGCCAGATAGTCGCCGCCCATGCCGCCGTACTCCTCGGGGAACGGCAGCCCGAACAGGCCCATGCGTCCCATCTCACGCACGATCTCGTACGGGAACTCGTGCCGCTCGTAGAAGTCGCCGATCTTCGGCGCGACCACGTCGTGGGCGAACTCCTCGACGGTACGGCGGAGTTCCTCGTGCTCGGGGGAGAGGTGGTGGTCCATCTGGCTCACTGCTCCTGCGGGGACTGGGCCTCGGGTACGAGGGCGCGAACGGTGCGGGACGGGCTGGGTCGGCCCAGGTGGCCGGCCATCCACGCGCTCGTGGCGCTGAGACGGCCGAGGTCGACCCCGGTCTCGATGCCGAGGCCGTTCAGCATCCAGACGAGGTCTTCGGTGGCGAGATTGCCGGTGGCGCTCTTCGCGTACGGGCAGCCGCCGAGGCCGCCCGCGGACGCGTCGACGGTGGTGACGCCGTGCTGGAGCGCGGCCAGCGTGTTGGAGAGGGCCTGGCCGTACGTGTCGTGGAAGTGCACCCCGATCACGTTCGTCCGCACGCCCTCCTCGTTGAGTGCGGAGAGCAGCGCCTGGACGTGGCCCGGCGTGGCCACGCCGATCGTGTCGCCCAGGCTCAGCTCGTCGCAGCCCAGGTCCATCAGCGACTTGGCGACCCGCACGACCTGGTGGACGGGGACGGCGCCCTCCCAGGGGTCGCCGAAGCACATGGACAGATAGCCGCGGACGTGGGCGCCCGCCTCCTTCGCGCGGGTCACGACCGGCTCGAACATGGCCAGGGACTCGGCCACCGTCCGGTTCAGATTGGCCTTCGCGAAGGACTCCGTCGCGCTGGCGAACACGGCGATCCGGTCCGCGCCGAGCGACAGGGCGCGGTCCAGGCCCCGCTCGTTCGGCACGAGTACGGGGAGGTGGACGCCGTCGATGTCCTGGACCCGGGGGAACAGGGTCTCGGCGTCCGCCAGTTGGGGGACCCATTTGGGGTGGACGAAGCTCGTCGCCTCGATCGTGGTCAGTCCGGCGTCCGCCAGGCGGTGGACGAACTCGGCCTTGACCTCCGTGGGGACGGTCGTCTTCTCGTTCTGGAGGCCGTCCCGCGCGCCCACCTCGTGGATGCGGACCCTTGCGGGGAGGTCCGGCGCCGGGATCGTCATCGGCAGTGCGGTCATCGTGCCGCCTCCTCTGGCTTCGACTCGCCGAGTTCCTGGACGACGGCCAGGATCTGGTCCATCGCCACCGTCGTGCCGGGGCGGACGTCCAGCTCCGTGACCACGCCCGCGTGCGGGGCCGCGATGACGTGCTCCATCTTCATGGCCTCGACCACCAACAGGCTCTGACCGGCCGCGACCTCGTCGCCGACCGCCACCTTGACGACCGTCACCGTGCCCGGCATGGGCGCCGTCAGGGAGCCCGCGCCACCGGCCCCGGCGCCGGTCAGGCTCGCCGCGACGGGGTCGTGGTCCTGGACGTGCCAGGCGTCGCCGTCCAGGGCCAGCCAGTCGGCGGCCACCGCCGTGGGGCGGACCGGGGCCGTCGGCTCCCCGTCGACGAGGATCTCCGTGCCGGTGGCCGTGGTGCGGACGCGGACCTCGACCGGGTCGTGCCCGGCGGCCCGCAGGTGGTGCACCGTCCACGCCGGGGCGCCGCCCAGCCGCCAGCCGTCGGGCCGCCCGAACGGGTCGGTCCAGCCGTCGCCGCCGGCCGGAGCCAGCCGCTCTTGGCGCAGGGCGCCCGCCGCCGCGTAGACACCCGCGGGCACGTCCGCCGAGACCAGGCCGTCGACCTCGCGCTCCACGAGGCCCGTGTCCAACTCGCCCGCGACGACCGCCGGATGGGCGAGCAGCCGGCGCAGGAAGCCCGCGTTCGTCGGCACGCCCAGCGTCACCGTGCGGGCCAGCGCTGCCCGCAGCCGGCGCAGTGCCGTGTCCCGGTCGGGGCCGTACGCGATGACCTTCGCCAGCATCGGGTCGTAGAGGGAGCTGACCTCCGTGCCCTCGCTGAGCCCGGAGTCCGTGCGCACCCCGTCGCCCTCGGGCTCGCTCAGCGCGAGGACCGTGCCGCCGGACGGGAGGAAGCCGCGCGCGGGGTCTTCGGCGCAGAGGCGCGCCTCGACCGCGTGCCCGGTCAGGGTGATGTCGTCCTGCGTGAAGCCGAGCGGCTCGCCCGCGGCGACGCGCAGCTGCCACTCCACCAGGTCCAGGCCCGTGACCAGCTCGGTCACCGGGTGCTCCACCTGGAGGCGGGTGTTCATCTCCATGAAGCAGTACGCGGACGGGTCGTCGCCGGGGACGATGAACTCGACGGTGCCCGCGCCCCGGTAGCCGCACGAGCGGGCCGCCTCGACGGCCGCCGCGCCCATCGCCGCGCGGGTCTTCTCGTCGAGCAGGACGCTGGGCGCCTCCTCGATGACCTTCTGGTGGCGGCGCTGGAGCGAGCACTCGCGCTCGCCCAGGTGCACCACGTTCCCGTGCGCGTCCGCGAGGATCTGGATCTCGATGTGCCGGGGGCGGTCGATCCACCGCTCGACGAGCAGCGTGTCGTCGCCGAACGAGGCCCGTGCCTCGCGCCGGGCCGCCGCGATCTCCTCCTCCAGGACCGTCAGGTCGCGCACCAGGCGCATGCCCTTGCCGCCACCGCCCGCCGACGGCTTGAGCAGCACGGGGGCGCCCAGCTCGCGGGCCGCGTCCGCGAGTTCGGGATCGCGGCCGCCCGGGACCACCGGGACGCCCGCGGCCTGCACCGTCTCCTTCGCGCGGATCTTGTCGCCCATCAGCGCGATCGCGTCGGCGGACGGGCCGATGAAGGCGAGGCCCGCCTCCTCGCAGGCCCGCGCGAACGCCGCGTTCTCCGCCAGGAAGCCGTAGCCCGGGTGCACCGCCTGGGCGCCCGTGGCGCGCGCCGCCTCGACGATGCGCTCGGCCGACAGATAGCTCTCTGCGGCCGGCGGCGGGCCGATCCGGACGGCCTCGTCGGCCTCGCGCACGTGCCGCGCGTCGGCGTCCGCGTCGCTGTACACGGCCACCGAGCGGACGCCGAGCGCCCGCAGCGTACGGATGACACGGACGGCGATCTCGCCGCGGTTGGCCACCAGCACGGTCTCGAACATCATCGTTCGCCTCTCCACACCACTGTTCGTCGTCGTGGTCGACGGGGTCGACGGGATCGTCGTGGTCGTCGTCATCGCCGTCACATCCGGAAGACGCCGAAGCCGGGGGACTTCTCCGGCAGCGGTGCGTTGGCGCACGCGGTCAGGGCCAGGCCGAGGACCTGGCGGGTCTCCATCGGGTCGATCACGCCGTCGTCCCAGAGCCGGGCCGTCGCGTAGTACGCGCTGCCCTGGGTCTCGTACTGGGCGCGGATCGGGGCCTTGAACGCGTCCTCGTCCTCGGCGGGCCACTCCTCGCCGCGCGCCTCCAACTGGTCCCGCTTGACGGTCGCGAGGACGGACGCGGCCTGCTCGCCGCCCATGACGGAGATCTTGGCGCCGGGCCACATCCACAGGAAGCGGGGGGAGTACGCCCGGCCGCACATCGAGTAGTTGCCCGCGCCGTACGAGCCGCCGATCACGACGGTCAGCTTCGGCACGCGCGTGCAGGCCACCGCGGTGACCATCTTGGCGCCGTGCTTGGCGATGCCGCCCGCCTCGTAGTCCCGGCCGACCATGAAGCCCGAGATGTTCTGCAGGAAGACCAGCGGGATGCCGCGCTGGTCGCACAGCTCGATGAAGTGGGCGCCCTTCTGGGCGGACTCGGAGAACAGGATGCCGTTGTTCGCCACGATGCCGACCGGGTGGCCGTGGATCCGGGCGAAACCGGTGACCAGCGTCTGCCCGTACTCGGACTTGAACTCGTGGAACCGCGAGCCGTCCACCACGCGCGCGATGACCTCGCGGACGTCGTACGGGGTGCGCGAGTCGACCGGCACCGCCCCGTACAGGCCCGCCGGGTCGACCTTGGGCTCGATCGCGGCCTCGGCCGACCAGGGCAGCGAGCCGCGCTCGGGGAGTGTGGAGACGATGGTGCGCACGATGCGCAGCGCGTGCGCGTCGTCCTCCGCGAGGTGGTCGGTGACGCCGGAGACGCGGGAGTGGACCTCGCCGCCGCCCAGCTCCTCCGCGGTGACGACCTCACCCGTGGCGGCCTTCACCAGGGGCGGGCCGCCGAGGAAGATCGTGCCCTGGTTCCGCACGATCACCGCCTCGTCGCTCATCGCCGGGACGTACGCGCCGCCGGCCGTGCACGAGCCGAGCACCGCCGCGATCTGCGGGATGCCCGCGCCGGACATCCGCGCCTGGTTGTAGAAGATCCGGCCGAAGTGCTCGCGGTCCGGGAAGACCTCGTCCTGCATCGGCAGGAAGGCGCCGCCGGAGTCCACCAGATAGACGCACGGCAGCCTGTTCTCCAGCGCGACCTCCTGGGCGCGCAGGTGCTTCTTCACCGTCATCGGGTAGTACGTGCCGCCCTTGACGGTCGCGTCATTGGCGACGATCACGCACTCGCGACCGCTGACCCGGCCGATACCGGCGATCACTCCGGCCGCCGGCGCCTGGTCCCCGTACATCCCGTCGGCCGCCAGCGGGGCCAGCTCCAGGAACGGGGAGCCCGGGTCGAGCAGTGTGTCCACCCGGTCGCGCGGCAGCAGCTTGCCGCGCGCGGTGTGCCGCGCCCGGGCCTTCTCGCCGCCGCCGAGCCGGGCCGCGGCGAGCTTGGCGCGCAGCTCCTCGCCGAGCGCCCGGTGCGCCGCCTCGTTGGCCCGCCATGCCTCCGACGCGGGGTCCGCCGCGCTCGTCAGCTCCGGTGCCTCGTGCATCCTGCGGTCCCCTCACCAAGTCCTGAGCAAGCTCTGGGCCAGTCCTGCGAAAGTTAATGAGCGTTAACCTGTTTCCTCCAGGTTAACGCTCGCTAACCTCCCTGTCTAGAATTACTTCCATGGCCACCAGAACCGACGCCCCCACGCGGCGCGAGCAGATCCTCAAGGAGGCCGCGCGGCTCTTCGCCGAGCGGGGCTTCCACGGCGTGGGGGTCGATGAGATAGGCGCCGCCGTCGGCATCAGCGGACCGGGCCTGTACCGGCATTTCGCGGGCAAGGACGCGATGCTCGCCGAGCTGCTCGTCGGCATCAGCGGGCAGCTGCTCACCGGCGGCAAGCACCGGGTCGCCGAGGCGGGTCAGGGGCCCGAGGTGCTGCTCGACTCGCTGATCGAGGGGCACATCGATTTCGCGCTCGACGACCGCGACCTGATCACGCTGCACGACCGTGAGCTCGACCGGCTGCGCGACACCGACCGCAAGCTGGTGCGCCAGCTCCAGCGCCAGTACGTGGAGCTGTGGGTGGAGGCGGTGCGCAAGGTCTACCCGGAGCTCGCCGAGCCCCACGCGCGCGTGGCGGTGCACGCGGTCTTCGGGCTGCTGAACTCGACGCCGCACCTGAGCGGCCCCGGTTCGCTGCCGGGCCGCGACGCCACCGCCGCGATGCTGCACAAGCTGGCGCGCGGAGCGTTCGCCGCTGCCGCACAGTGAGGTGAGGTGCGCCGCAGAGTGACGCGCATCTCTGGACGCTCCGGTGACTGGCCGGTAACGTTCTCTGAGCAAGCGCTTAGTCGTCGTATGAGGGCCGTCTGAGGCCGTAGAGGGAGTTCCCGTGCGCCGTACCGTTTTCAATGAGGACCACGAGGCGTTCCGGGAGACCCTGCGCGCCTTCATCGAGGCCGAGGTCGTCCCCCACTACGACGAGTGGTTCCAGGACGGCATCGTCCCGCGCGAGCTCTACGGCAAGATGGCCGAGCTCGGCCTCTTCGGGATCAACGTGCCGGAGGAGTACGACGGCGCGGGCATGGACACCCACAAGTTCGAGGCCATCCAGTACGAGGAGACCGCCCGCGCGGGCGTGTCCTTCGGCGGCTCCGGCGTGCACGTGCTGCTCGCCCTGCCGTACATCAAGATGCTCGCCACCGACGAGCAGAAGAAGCGCTACCTGCCGAACTTCGTCTCCGGCGAGGAGATGTGGGCCCTCGCGATGACCGAGCCGGGCACCGGCTCCGACGTCGCGGGCATGAAGACCACCGCCAAGCTCTCCGAGGACGGCACGCACTACGTCCTCAACGGCGCCAAGACCTTCATCACCGGCGGCGTCCACGCCGACCGCGTCATCGTCTGCGCCCGCACCGCCGCGCCGACCGCCGAGGACCGCCGCTTCGGCATCTCCCTCTTCGCCGTCGACACCAAGTCCGAGGGCTACTCGATCGGCCGCAAGCTCGACAAGCTCGGCCTGCGCACCTCCGACACCGCCGAGCTGGCCTTCGTCGACGTGAAGGTCCCCGCCGAGGACCTCCTGGGCGAGGAGAACAAGGGCTTCGGCTACCTCGGCACGAACCTGGCCTCCGAGCGCTGGGGCATCGCCTACGGCGCGTACGCGCAGGCCCAGGCCGCCGTGAACTTCGCCAAGCAGTACGTGCAGGAGCGCACCGTCTTCGGCAAGCCGGTCGCGACCTTCCAGAACACGAAGTTCGAGCTGGCCGCCTGCCAGGCCGAGGTGGACGCCGCGCAGGCCGTCGCCGACCGCGCCCTGGAGGCCCTCGACGCCGGTGAGCTGACCGCGGCCGAGGCCGCGTCCGCGAAGCTGTTCTGCACCGAGGTCGCCCACCGCGTCATCGACCGCTGCCTCCAGCTGCACGGCGGCTACGGGTTCATGAACGAGTACCCGATCGCCCGCCTGTACGCGGACAACCGCGTGAACCGCATCTACGGCGGCACCAGCGAGGTCATGAAGATGATCATCGCGAAGAACATGGGTCTGTAACCGGTCGCACACAGCTGCCCGATACAACTGATCGCATGCATCAGGCACTCAAGGACCTCCTCGATCTGCTCGACCTCGAGCAGATCGAGGAGGACATGTTCCGCGGCCAGTCCCGGTCCGCCGTCGTCCCCCGCGTCTTCGGCGGACAGGTGGCGGCCCAGGCGCTGGTCGCCGCCGGGCGCACCGTCCCGGCCGACCGGCACGCCCACTCCCTGCACGCGTACTTCCTTGTCGCGGGGGACCCGGGCGCCCCGATCGTCTACACCGTCGACCGGATCCGCGACGGCCGCTCCTTCACCACGCGCCGCGTCGTCGCCGTCCAGCACGGCCGGCCGATCTTCCACCTCTCCGCGTCCTTCCAGACGTACGAGGAGGGGCTCGACCACCAGGCGCCGATGCCGCCCGCGCCGGACCCCGAGTCGCTGCCCACGGCCGCCGAGCTGCTGCCGCGCTACGCGGACTCCGTGCTCTCGCCCGACGTGGTCGCCCGGATGCTGGAGGCCCGCGAGGCCGTCGACCTGCGCTACGTCGACGCGCCGCCGTTCGCCTTCGTCGGCAAGCCGCAGCCGCCGCGCTCCCAGGTCTGGTTCAAGGCCGGCGGCAAACTCGCCGACGACCCGCTGCTCCACGTCTGCCTCGCCACGTACGTGTCCGACATGACGCTGCTCGACTCGGTGCTCCTCGCGCACGGGCGCGGCGGCTGGGCCGTCGGTGACGTCGTGGGCGCCTCGCTCGACCACGCGATGTGGTTCCACCGGCCCTTCCGCGCCGACGAGTGGCTCCTCTACGACCAGGAGTCGCCCTCCGCGTCCGGCGGGCGCGGCCTCGGCCAGGCCCGGATCTACACCCAGGACGGGCACCTCGCGATCACCGTGATCCAGGAAGGTGTCGTTCGCGTCCCGCGCTGAACGGACATACGGTCCTGTACATGAGCGACGTACGGGCGGAGCAAGCGAGCACCACCGAGGAGCCGGCCGGCGGCGAGAGCGTCTTCACCGTGATCGTCGCCGCGGCCGCCAACCTGGGCATCGCCCTCGCCAAGGCCGTGGCCGGGGTCATCAGCGGATCCAGCGCGATGCTCTCCGAGGCCGCGCACTCCTTCGCCGACACCGTCACCGAGCTGCTCCTGCTCACCTCGCTCAAGCGCAGCGAGAAGCCCGCCGACGAGGAGCACCCGCTCGGCTACGGCGGGGAGCGCTACGTGTGGGCGATGCTCGCCGCCGTCGCCACGTTCGTCGGCGGCGCCGTCTTCTCCCTCTACGACGGCATCCACACCCTGGTCGCGGGCGAGGACCTCGGCGACCCGCTCGTCTCCTACGTCGTTCTCGCCGTCGCCTTCGTCCTGGAGGGCTTCTCGCTGCGGACCGCGCTGCGGCAGGCGCGCGGCGAGGCGGCCCGGGCCGCGGTGCCGTTCCGCCGGTATCTGCGGCGCACGCCCGACACGGCGGTGAAGGCCGTCGTCCTGGAGGACAGCGCCGCCCTCGCCGGTCTGCTGTTCGCGGCGGGCGGTCTGCTGGGCGGGCAGCTCACCGGATCGGGCGTGTGGGACGGCATCGCGTCCCTGTGCATCGGCGGGCTGCTGCTGTGGGTGGCCTGGGTGCTCGGCCGGTCCAACGCGGAGCTGCTCGTCGGGCGTCCGCTGCCCCAGCAGGTCCGCGCGGAGATCCGTGAACTGCTGCTCGGCGTCGAGCACGTCGAGGCCGTCCTCGAACTGACCACGCTGGTCCAGGGGCCCCGCGAGGCCCTCGTCGCGGCGAAGGTCGACTTCCGTGACGCGTCCACCGCCGCCCAGATCGAGTGGGCCTGCGAGGACGCGGCCCGGCGGCTGCGCGAGCGGTTCCCGTCCGTGCGGCGCGTGTACCTCGATCCGACCCCGGGGTTCGCCCAGCGCCGCTCCGAGGGGCTCAACCCCTGGTGATCCCGGCTGAGATCGACCGGGTGGACCTGTGTCGCGGGTCACAATAATGCTTTATTATTCCCGCCATGGTCATGGGTGGGGGCCCGGGTGCGGGCACGGACGAACGACGTGAGCGGATTCTGCGGGCAGCCGCCGAGGTCCTCGCCGAGCGCGGCTTCGACGCCGGGCGGCTACGGGACGTGGCCGGCGTCGCCGGGCTGTCCATCGGCTCGCTCCAGCACTATTTCGAGACCCGGGACGCCCTCTTCCGTGAGGCGTTCGCCTGGTCCATCGACGAGCTCGTCGACCGCTGGCGGGCCGCGTCCGTCGACGCCCCCACCGCCTGGCGCCGCTTCGAACTGCTCGTCCAGGCCCTCACCACCGACCCCGGGCTCACCCGGCGCTGCGCCACCTGGACCGAGTTCTGCGCCAGTGCCGCGCGCCGCGAGGAGCTGCGCGAGGGCGTGCGCCGGGTGCACGACGAATGGCGGGGGCTGATCTCCGGGATCGTCCGGGACGGCGTCCGCGACGGCGAGTTCCGCCCGCCCGTGCCCGAGGACACCGCCATCGGCTCGCTCGTGGTCCTCGTCGACGGGCTCGACATGGCCGTCGCGGCGGGCTCCGGCCTCACCGCCGAGCGGTACGCCGAGCTGCTCGTCGGCACCGCGCGAGCCGTCCTCGGCGTCTCCGGCTGACCACTGACCTGCACCTGTATCGACCTGCACCGGCCTGTAACGACCCGTCCGATCCTGTCCTGCATCGATCCGTTCCCGGGGAGGGGCCGTCATGGCAGAGTTCCCGCACCTGTTCAGTCCACTGCGGATCGGTCCGGTGACCGTACGCAACCGCATCCTGTCCTCGGGGCACGACACCGTGCTCGTCGAGGACGGGGCCGTCACCGACGCGCTCGTCGCCTACCACGAGGCGCGGGCCGCGGGCGGCGCCGGACTCATCGTCCTCCAGGTCTCCGGAGTGCACCCCTCCGCCCGCTACACCACGCACGTCCTCATGGCCACCGACGACGACTGCGTCCCCGGCTACGCCCGGCTCGCCGAGACCGTGCACCGGCACGGCACCCGGATCTTCGGCCAGCTCTTCCACCCCGGGCGCGAGATCCTGGAGTCCGCCGACGGCAGCGCGCCCGTCGCGTGGGCGCCCTCGGCGACACCCAGCGAGCGCTTCCACGTCATGCCGCGCGCCATGACCGAGGCCGAGATCGAGGAGGTCCTCGACGGGTACGGGCAGGCGGCCCGGCGGCTGTGCGCGGCCGGGCTCGACGGGGCCGAGGTCGTCGCCAGCCACGGCTACCTCCCGGCCCAGTTCCTCAACCCGAAGGTGAACGTCCGCACCGACGGCTGGGGCGGCGACGGCGCGGGCCGGCTGCGGTTCCTGCGCGAGGCGCTGCGCCGGGCGCGGGCGGCGGCGGGCCCGGACTTCGTCGTCGGCCTGCGCATATCGGGGGACGAGCTGAGCCACGACGGGCTCGACACCGCACTCGTCCTGGAGACCGTCGCCGCGCTCGACGCCGAGGGGCTCGTCGACTACGTGTCCGTGTGCGCGGGCAGCTCGGCCAGCCTCTCGGGCGCCCAGCACATCGCGCCGCCCATGTTCCACGAGGCCGGGTACGTGGCGCCGCTCGCCGCGAAGGTGAAGGCCGTCGTCGGCGTGCCGGTGATGGTCGCCGGGCGGGTCAACCAGCCGCAGGAGGCCGAGCAGATCGTCGCCGCCGGTCAGGCCGACGCCTGCGCCATGACCCGCGCCCTCATCTGCGACCCCGAACTCCCCGCCAAGGCCGAACAGGGCCGCGCCGAGGAGATCCGCGCCTGTATCGGCTGCAACCAGGCCTGCATCGGGCACTTCCAGCTCGGCTACCCGATCTCCTGCATCCAGCACCCCGAGACCGGGCGCGAACTCCGCTTCGGCACCCTGCCGTTGCTCACCCGGCGCAAGCGGGTCCTCGTGGTCGGCGGCGGACCCGGCGGACTCAAGGCCGCCGCCGTCGCCGCCGCGCGCGGACACGACGTGGAACTGTACGAGGCCGCGCGACGGGTCGGCGGCCAGGTGCTGCTCGCCCAACTGCTCCCCGAACGCGCCGAGTTCGGCGGCGCCATCACCAACCTGGAGGGGGAGGCGCGGCGGGCCGGCGTACGGATCACGGTCGACGCGCCGGTCGACGCCGCCGTCCTCGACGCGCTCGCGCCCGACGCCGTCGTCCTCGCCACCGGGGCCCGGCCGCGCCGACCACACCTCGAACTGCTCGACGAACCAACGGTGTTGGACGCCTGGCAAGTGATTCAAGGGGCCGCCGTGCCGCGCGGGCGGATCGTCGTCGCGGACTGGCGCGGCGACTGGATCGGGCTCGGCGTGGCCCTCCAACTGGCGGTCCAGGGGCGGAAGGTGACCTTGTGCGTCACCGGCTTCGCCGCCGGGGAGCACCTCCAGCAGTACGTACGCTCCGCCCTGCTCGCCCGCGCCGCGCGGGCCCGCGTCGACATCGTGCCCAACGTGCGCCTCTACGGGGCCGACCGCGACACCGTCTACCTCCAGCACACGCTCACGGAGGAACCCGTGCTGCTCGAAGGCGTCGCCGGGGTCGTGCTCGCCCAAGGACACGAGCCGGTCGACGAGTTCGCCCCCGAAGGGGACCACGTCGTCGCCGTCGGGGACCGGGTCGCGCCGCGCACGGTCGAGGAGGCGGTCCTCGACGGGCTCACCGTGGGCGCGGCGCTGTGACCATGGCCCGGGCCTGGGTCAGTCGTCCAGCAGGCCCGCCGCGTTCAGCAGGTACGCCGTCATCGGGTCGTAGTGGCGCGGGCTCGTGACGTGGTCGTCCAGCGGGACCGTCACCTGCATCGTGCCCTCGGCCTCGCCGACGAACAGCGCCGGGTCGTTGGAGTCCGCGTAGCCGACCGAGTCCAGGCCGCGCTGGGCCGCGCAGCCCGCCCAGCCGTGGTCGGCGACGACGAGGTCGGGCAGCGGGCGACCCTCGCGCTCCAGGCCGTCCAGGATGCGGGTCATCGGGTCGGGGGAGTGGGTGTGCCACAGCGTCGCGCCGCGCTCCAGCACCGCGACGTCCGCGAACTGGAAGACCATGCCCTCCTCCGTGGCCAGGCCCTCGGGGATCACCATGATCTCGCAGCCCGCCGCGCGCAGGGCCGCGGCCGTCGCGCGGTGCACGTCGAGCAGCCCGCCCGGGTGGCCCGTCGCGAACAGCACCCGCTGGCGGTCCTCCGCCGCCTTGTGCAGACGGGCCGCCATCCGCTCCAGCGCGTCGACCGTCAGCTCCGGGTCGATCGTGTCCTGGCCGTAGCGGTGCTCCGGGTCGTCCACGACGCCGCAGCGCTCCGCCATCACCGCGAGGACGTCCTGCTCGTCGGTCCACCGGTCGCCGAGCTCCAGCCCCAGCCAGAAGTGGCGGTCACCGTTCGCCAGCTTGCGGTAGTGGGAGAGGTTGTTCTCCCGGGGCGTGGCCACGTCACCGGCGATGCGGGTCCGGACGAGGTGGGCGGTCAGGGCGGCACGGCTGGGTGTATCGCTGGGGATCCCGGGTATCGGCATGGGTCCATTGTGCCGGTGGTCGCTGTGCGGCGTTGATCGATTTCGCAGGGTGGGCTCTGGGCGGGCGGGATGCCGGGTACGGGAGGGGCACCCAGGTCGCGTCGCGGGCTGCGGCCGGTGGGGCTTCTCGCGCAGTTCCCCGCGCCCCTGAAATGCAGACCCTTCGGGTCGCATTTCCCCGATCAAGGCGCGGGGCGCCTGTTGTCGGGGGAAGGCGCGGCGAAGCCGCAGCCTTTCAGGGGCGCGGGGAACTGCGCGACCAGCCCCCACCGGCCCGCGTCCGGCGAGGACCACCGAAGCGCCCCCTACAGATGCCGCAGCGCGAACCACAGTTCCATGCGGACGTCCGGGTCGTTCAGGTCCGCGTTCAGGAGGTCCGCGCAGCGGGTGATGCGCTGGCGGACCGTGTTGCGGTGGACGTCGAGGGTCAGGGCCGTGGTCTCCCAGCTGCCGTGCACGGAGAGCCATGTGCGCAGGGTCTCCAGGAGTGCGGGGTGGGGGAGGAGCGGGGCCAGGGCGGGGGGCGCGGCTCCGTCGGGGCGGTGGTGGACCAGGGGGGAGCGGGTCGCCCGGGCGCGGGCCAGCGCGCTCGCCGCCTGTGCGTCGGCGAGGGGGAGGTCGCCGGGTGACACGGGCGCGCTGACGCCGAGCGCGCAGCCTTCGTACGGGGAGACGTCCTGATCGGCCGGGACGAGGGCGCGGGTCAGGGTGCCGTCCGTGGCGACGAGCGGCGTACCGAGATCGGGGGCGGGGGACGACGCCCCGTTCGCCCAGGCGTGGACGACCTTCCAGCGCCCGGGGCCGAGCAGCCCCGCCGCGGTGCCGTCCCGCTCCGCCCCGAGCAGCAGCCCCACGAGCGCGGCCGTGCGCTGGGTGTCGTCGGCGGAGCGGTGCGCCCCGGCGAGGAGGGAGAGGAGGACGACGGCCGCTCCGGCGATCGTGTGGTCGCCGGACGCGCGCGAGGGCGCCGCGAGCCCGAGCGCCCCGCCCCCGCTCAGCGCGTACGCCGAGAGGTGCAGCTCCCCGACGGTGTCCGCGGCGGACGCGGGCGCGGGCAGCAGCCGGCTGGTGCGCGGGCGCACCACATCGGTGAGGGCGGACAGCGCGGCGGCGGCGCGCCCGGGCGGTCGCGGCCCGGCGCTCTCCAGCTCCGTCCCGTCCGCGGTGACGGCCACCGCGTAGCCCCCGGTCCGCTGCGCCAGCCGGCCGAGCACCGCCCGCACCGGATCGGGCCGCGCCGCCGCGGAGGCCAGCGCCTGCTGCGCCTCGGTGACCCGGCGCAGCTCGGCGTGCCGGGCCTGCGCCATCAGCTCCCACACGGCCCGGGCGATCCCGCTGAAGGTGATGGCCGGCGGTACCTCCACGAGCGGAAGGCCATGCGCGTCGCACGCCGCGACCAGGCCCGGCGGCACCGTGTCGTGGACCGGCGCGACACCGAAGCCCAGGGCGACGGCCCCGCCGGCGACGACCCGCGCCGCGTACGTGTCGAAGCTCGTACCCGCGTCGAAGGTGCCCTCGCCGGCCTGCACGCCGGCTGTGAGAAGCAGCTCACCGCCGAGCAGGTACGGGCGGGGGTCGGGCAGCTCCGAGGTGTGCGCGCCGTGCACCAGGACATCGGCCGCGTCGGGCCCCGCGATCTGGCGAAGCCCCAGGTCGGCGCGGGCGAGCAGCGCGGCGAGCGGAACGCCCGAGGTGGGGGGAGCGGGCACCGGCACGGTGGATGAATCCTCTACTCGCATCGGATGAAGTAGATGAAACTTACACTTCAGTGTTGCTTTTCGGCCACTTACATTCATGAGGCAATGAACCGGTGGGTGCGGGTACGGGCGGATGTCCCCGCTGCCGAGGTGGCCCTCTCTCAGGGCCCGTGAGCCGGACCAACCCAGCACGACACGCCACCGAGGTGTGCAAAGGAGGTCGTCCATGGCCGTCGACTACGTAGTGATCGTCGCCTATCTGGCCGGCATGCTGGCCATGGGCTGGTGGGGCATGCGCCGCGCCAAGTCCAAGAGCGACTTCCTGGTCGCGGGCCGCAGGCTCGGCCCCGCCATGTACTCCGGCACGATGGCCGCGATCGTCCTCGGCGGCGCCTCCACCATCGGCGGCGTCGGCCTCGGCTACCAGTACGGCCTGTCCGGCGCCTGGATGGTCTTCACCATCGGCCTCGGCATCCTCGCCCTGTCGCTGTTCTTCTCCGCGCGCATCGCCCGGCTGAAGGTCTACACCGTCTCCGAGATGCTCGACCTGCGCTACGGCGGCCGGGCCGGGCTGATCTCCGGCATCGTCATGTGGGCGTACACGCTGATGCTCGCGGTCACCTCGACCATCGCGTACGCCACGATCTTCGACGTCCTCTTCGACGTCCCGCGCACCCTCGCGATCGTCATCGGCGGCACCATCGTCGTCGCGTACTCGACGCTCGGCGGCATGTGGTCCATCACGATCACCGACATGGTGCAGTTCGTCGTGAAGACCATCGGCGTGCTGATCATCCTGCTGCCCGTGGCCGTCGTGAAGGCGGGCGGCTTCAGCGAGATGAAGGAAGCGCTGCCCACCTCGTACTTCGACCCGCTGGGCATCGGCGGCGAGACGATCTTCACGTACGTGCTGATCTACACGTTCGGCATGCTCATCGGCCAGGACATCTGGCAGCGCGTCTTCACCGCCCGCAACGACAAGGTCGCCCGCTGGGGCGGCACCGTCTCCGGCGTCTACTGCCTCGCCTACGCGATCGGCGGCGCCGTCATCGGCACCGCGGCCAAGGTCATGTACCCGACCGGGCTCGGCACCGCCGACGAGGCCTTCGCCCGCATCGTCAAGGACGAACTGCCCGTCGGCGTCCGCGGCCTGGTCCTGGCCGCCGCGCTCGCCGCCGTCATGTCGACCTCGTCCGGCGCCCTCATCGCCTGCGCCACCGTCGCCAACAACGACATCTGGAAGCGGCTGCGCGGGCTGCCCGCCGACAGCGGCGACGGCCACGACGAGGTCAAGGGCAACCGCCTGTTCATCCTCGTCATGGGCGCCGCCACGATCGTCACCGCGATCGCCCTGAACAACGTCGTCGAGGCCCTCACCGTCGCCTACAACCTGCTCGTCGGCGGCCTCCTCGTGCCCATCCTCGGCGGCCTGCTGTGGAAGCGCGGCACCGCCGAGGGCGCCCTCGCCTCCATCGCCGTCGGCGGTCTCGCCGTCGTCGGCCTGATGTGGCACTACGGCATCCTCGCCAACGAGGCCGTCTACTACGGCCTGGCCGCGTCCCTCGTCACCTACGTGGTCGTCTCCCTGGCCACGAAGGCGACCGACGCCACCGTCCTCGCCAACTGGCGCGACCGGCTCGCCGGCCGCGGCGGCGAGACCCCGGAGGCGGCCCCCGTGGCCGTGTCCCAGTAACCCCTCCGCAATCCGCTGACCCGCGTTCGAAAGAAGGCATGCGCGCAATGAACAGCTTCGAGACGCCCCGCGTTCCCAACGGCCCCACCGGCGCCGTCGGCCCGGTCGACTCCTCCCGGATCCCGCGGTACGCGGGCCCGGCCACGTTCGCCCGCCTGCCCCGCCTCGACGAGGTCGGCTCCGCCGACGTCGCCGTCGTCGGTGTCCCCTTCGACACCGGCGTCTCCTACCGGCCCGGCGCCCGCTTCGGCGGCAACGCCATCCGCGAGGCCTCCCGCCTCCTGCGCCCCTACAACCCGGCGCAGGACGCGTCCCCCTTCGCGCTCGCCCAGGTCGCCGACGCCGGTGACATCGCGGCCAACCCGTTCAACATCAACGAGGCCGTCGAGACCATCGAGGCCGCCGCCGACGACCTGCTCGGCTCCGGCGCCCGCATGATGACCCTCGGCGGCGACCACACCATCGCGCTGCCGCTGCTGCGCTCGGTCGCCAAGAAGCACGGCCCGGTCGCGCTGCTCCACTTCGACGCGCACCTCGACACCTGGGACACGTACTTCGGCGCCGAGTACACGCACGGCACGCCGTTCCGCCGCGCCGTCGAGGAGGGCATCCTCGACACCTCCGCGCTCTCCCACGTCGGCACCCGCGGCCCGCTCTACGGCAAGCAGGACCTCACCGACGACGAGAAGCTCGGCTTCGGCATCGTCACCTCGGCGGACGTCTACCGCCGCGGCGCCGACGAGGTCGCCGACCAGCTGCGCCAGCGCATCGGCGACCGCCCGCTGTACATCTCCATCGACATCGACTGCCTCGACCCGGCCCACGCCCCCGGCACCGGCACCCCCGAGGCGGGCGGCATGACCTCCCGCGAGCTCCTGGAGATCCTCCGCGGCCTCTCCTCCTGCAACCTGGTCTCCGCCGACGTCGTCGAGGTCGCCCCGGCCTACGACCACGCCGAGATCACGGCCGTCGCCGCGTCGCACACCGCGTACGAACTGACGACGATCATGTCCCGCCAGATCGCGTCCGCTCGCGGCGAGTGACAATTGACCGGACGGGCCCCTTCGCCGTAGGGGCTCGGCTCCGGTCACGCGTGCGGGCCGGTGGGGGCTGATCGCGCAGTTCCCCGCGCCCCTAGAGGCGAACGGCTTCGCCGTTCAGCCTCTATCGGGGAAATGCGGCGCGCAGCGCCTGCATTTCAGGGGTGCGGGGAACGACCAGCCCCCACCGGCCCGCAGCCGCGACTCGACCCACCCCCCTACGGCGAGCCGGCGCAGACCCGAAACCCGCGGAGGCGGAATGACGCACGACCACGACCTGGACCTGACGCCGACCGCCGCGCAGACCGAGGCCGCGCTCAACCCACCCGCGGGACGCAACGGCGGCGACCTCGTCGTCGAGACGCTGCACGGCCTCGGCGCGTCCACCGTGTTCGGCCTGCCGGGCCAGCACGCCCTCGGCATGTTCGACGCGCTGCGCCGCTCCGACCTGCGCTACGTCGGACTCCGCATCGAGAACAACGCGGGCTTCGCGGCCGACGCGTACGGCCGGATCACCGGCGAGGTGGCCCCGCTGCTGCTCTCGACCGGCCCCGGCGCGCTCATGTCGCTCGCCGCGCTCCAGGAGGCGGCCGCCGCCTCCGCGCCTGTGCTCGCCATCGGCAGCCAGGTGCCCGTTGCCGGGCTCGGTGGCGGCCGGCACGGCTATCTGCACGAGCTGCGCGACCAGCAGGCCTCCTTCCGGGACGTGGTCAAGTCCGTCCACACCGTCCGCACCGCCTCCCAGATCCCGTCGGCGATCGCCGCGGCCTGGGAGTCGGCGCTGACCGCGCCGCACGGCCCGGTCTGGGTCGAGATCCCGCAGGACGTGCTCCTCGCCCCGACGACCCTGCCCGTCGTCACCGCGATGGACGCCACGCCCCGCGACCTCGTGCCCCGCCCCGAGCTGACCGCCGTCGCCGCCGACCTCCTCGCGAAGGCCGAGCGCCCGGCGATCATCGCGGGCGGCGGGGTCGTCCGCTCCGACGCGGCGGGCAAGCTGCGCGCGCTCGCCGAGCGGATCGACGCCCCCGTCGTCACCACGTTCGGCGGCAAGGGCGCCTTCCCCTGGGAGCACCCGCTCTCGCTCCAGTCCTGGCTGGAGGACCGCCACACCACCGACTTCCTGGAGGACGCCGACGTCCTGCTCGTCGTCGGCTCCGGACTCGGCGAACTCTCCTCGAACTACCACACGTTCGCGCCGCGCGGCCGGGTCATCCAGATCGAGGCGGACGCGGGCAAGCTGGAGTCCAACCACCCCGCGCTCGGCATCCACGCCGACGCCCGCCTCGCCCTCCAGGCTCTGGTGGAGACGGTCGAGGAGCGCACCGACGCCGACGCGTCGGCCCGGGTGGCGGCCGTCCTGAAGGCCGTGCGCGAGCGGATCGACGCGCAGGAACTGACCCTGGAGCAGCAGGTGTTGAGGTCGGTCCGGGAGGCTCTCCCGGCCGGCTCGCCCTCCTTCTGGGACATGACGATCCTGGCCTACTGGGCCTGGTCCGCCTGGCCCGGCGCCATGCACTCCGCCCAGGGCGCCGGCGGCCTCGGCTACGGCTTCCCGGCGGCGCTCGGCGCGGCCGTCGCCGACCCCACCCGGCCCGTCCTCGCCGTCTCCGGCGACGGCGGCGCCCTGTACTCGATCGCCGAGCTCGCCACCGCCCGCCAGCACGACCTCGACGTCACCTGGCTGATCGTCGACGACGGCGGCTACGGCATCCTGCGCGAGTACATGACCGACGCCTTCGGCCAGGCCACCGCCACCGAGCTGAGCCGCCCCGACTACGTGGCCCTCGCCGAGTCCTTCGGCGTCCCGGCCGTCCGTACGAGCCCCGAGGCGCTCCGCGACGACCTGGCGAAGGCCCTGTCCGCACCGGGCCCGCACGTCGTGGTGCTCCCGGCCCTGCTCCGCATGTTCGCCCCGACGCACCTGGGATGATGGAGGACTCTGTGATGACGACGACCGTGGCCTGCGCCCAGCTCGCCCTCCACGTGGGGGACGTGGCGGCGAACCTCGCCGCCGCCGAGGAGGCGATCGAGGCCGCCGCGAACGCGGGCGCCCGCGTCGTCGTCCTCCCCGAACTCACCAACAGCGGCTACGTCTTCGAGTCCCCGGCGGAGGCCCGCGCCCTCGCCGAGCCCGTCGACGGCCCGACCGTCGCCGCCTGGTCCGCCGCCGCCCGCCGGCACGGCGTGACCCTGGTCGCGGGCCTCGCGGAGCTCGACGAGGACGACCAGGTGCGCAACTCCGCGGTGGTCATCGACCCGGCCGGCACCGTCCGCGCCGTCTACCGCAAGGCCCATCTCTTCGGCACGGAGAAGGAGTTCTTCGTCCCCGGCGACGAGCGCCCGCCCGTCGTCGACATCGAGGGCGTCGGCCGCGTCGGCGTGATGGTCTGCTACGACCTCGAGTTCCCCGAGTGGGTCCGCCTCGCCGCCCTGGCCGGCACGGACCTCCTGTGCGCCCCGGTCAACTGGCCGCTGTTCCCCCGCCCCGAGGGCGAGCGCCCCGCCGAGGCCGTCCGCGTCCAGGCCGACGCCGCCGTCAACCGCATGTACGTGGCCGCCTGCGACCGGGCCGGCGACGAGCGCGGCGTCCGCTGGACCGGCGGCTCGATCATCACCGACCCCGACGGCTTCCCCCTGGCCGGCCGCACCCCGACCGACGGCCCCACCCTCCTCCTCGCCTCCTGCGACCTCCCCGAGGCCCGCGACAAGCGCCTCGGCGACCACAACGACGTGTTCGGCGACCGGCGGCCGGAGCTGTACGGCTGATGCGGCGCGGCCGTCTGAAGGTCGTCACACACTGTGATGTCCGATGGCGGCGCGGGCTCGGTCGATGGCCGTCCGGTCGGGTGCGATCCAGCTTCCGAACGCGCCGTCGGCGATGTCGTCCGCCAGTTCCTCGGCCTCGGCCGAGCGCATGCCTGTCGATTCCAGGAACCAGCGGAGAGCGGCGCCAAGAGTGCCGCACCACAGCTCCCCGGCGTCCGTCCGTTGAACGACCAGCCTCACGAGGGGTGCGATCGCGCTCTCGCGTAGCCGCGAAATCGTCTCGGCATCGGCCCCTGGCTCGGGGATGAACGGAGCGAAGGTCGCCGCCAGTTCCTCCAGCCAGGATCGCCACCGCAGGAGTGCCTCCGTGTAGCGGACTGCCTGCTGGTCGAGGTCGCCGGATCCGAGACCGCTGGGTGGGAGCTGTCGGATGACAGCTCCTGAATCCGGATACTCCTGCGTCGCGGTGAACCAGCCGAACGCCCACGAGCCGTAGTGCTCGGCGAGTCCACGGGCGACCGAGTTGTCGGACCAGAGGCCGCGGGGGCGGCCCGACTCCGGATCGGGGGCACTGATCACGGCACGGACCGTCTCCAGTGCCTGATCCGGGTCGAAGGGGTGACAGCGGGGATCGATGTCCTGCCAGGTCATCGTCGCCGGATACCAGTAGCTATTGATCTTGACTCCAGGCTTGCAGGCTCATGAGCGGCGCGCCCAGGACTGCGCGGGCATCGACGTCGGATCCGGCCCGCGCTACTCCGTGCGCGGGAGTCCCAGGGCGTACAGGTCGAGGGAGCCGACGCCCGGCTTCTCGTTCCAAATCTGGTAGGTCAGGGCGGAGGGGGACGGGAGACGGAGGGCGTCGCGCAGGCCGGTGACGGACATGCCGGCCAGGGCCTGGTACTCGGCCGTGGTCGCCAGGAAGAGTTCGAACTTCCAGTTGCGGCTGTTGTCGTCGGCGTCCGGATCCAGCCATCCGGCGGCCCTGATCAGCCGGGCTCCCTCCTCGCCCGCGCGTACGGCGGGATCGAGATAGGAGTCGCCGACCAGCTCGGCGTAGGTGCGCTCCTCCTCCCGTACGAACTGCACGAAGCGGTTGTGGCCGCTGTCCGCGGTCTCCTGGATCACCACGACGCTTCCGTCGGGCAGGTCGAGCAGCTCCTCGGCCAGGCCGGTGGTGAAGGCGGCCCAGGCGTGCTCGGCGTCGTGCGGGTGCCTGTCGTCCATCGCTGCGCGTCCCCGTCCGTTCGTCGTGCGTGCGGTGTGCGGTCGCACCCGTCGTTCGCGTCCATCGTCTCCGATGCCACGATCGGGTGCGGCCCGCACACCGTCCGTCCGGCGCGAGCCCGACGGCCTCGCGGGGGGCCTAGTAGATCGACTCGACCCACTCCGGGTGGTCGATGAACGGGTTCCGGTTGTGCTGGTAGGTCGTGTAGATGACCTCGTTGCGGTTCTTCTCGAAGGCGTCCGGCGGGTCCTCCGCGCTCCACTTCTTCAGGACGGCGAGCTTGCCGATGTAGGGCGCGCTGCCGTTGTCCACGGACTCGTTGGGCTCCAGGTCGGCGAAGGCGTCGTCGCCCTCGTAGCGCACGGCCATGTAGAGGATCATGCGGGCGACGTCGCCCTTGACGGCGTCGCGCGGTTCGAAGGAGTCCGCGTCGGTGAGGCTGCCGCCGCCGTTCGGCACGGCGCTGCCGCCCTCGTCGAAGTCCTTGTTCCCGCGGATGGAGTTGACCGTCACGTCCTCGGGCCGCAGGTGGTGCAGATCGGTGCCGGGGCCGGTGGTGGTGCCGAAGTCGCCGTGGGACTTGGCCCAGACGTGCTCCCGGTTCCAGTTGCCGGTGTTGCCGCCGCTGAGGGACTTGGCGCGGGAGGTGCCGCTGTAGATCAGGATCACGTTGTTGCTGTTGTTCGGATCCTGGTCGGTGGTCTTCAGGGCGTTCCAGACGCCGTCGTACGAGAGCTTGGTCTGCTTGCTGATGATCGTGTGCAGCGCGGACTTGAGCTGGGGGCCGGTCTTGCCGAGCGCGTCCTGGTAGTAGGTGTCGTCGTACGCGGTGGAGGCGTTCGCCGTGGCCGCGGTGGTCGTCGGCAGGGTCACTGCGGCGAGCACGGCGGCTGCCGCGAGGGCCAGTGTGCGTATGCGCGTTCCGGGCATGTGGGGTGTCCGTCCGATCTACGCGGGTTGACTGCGGTCATCCGGAGCGTGACATGAACACGTAGAGAATGGGTGAACGAGACGGGGTGATCGTGTGCAGTCAAAACCACATGGCCGTGCCGATCACGGCGCCCGTCCTGACGCCGTCGTGGCGCTGTAGTGCCGCTGCAGTGGCGCCGGTCGTGGCGCCGAATGTTGCCGCGGGATGAAATCGACCGCCCCCCTTGTTGGCCCTTCGGCAGATCAGGACGTGGAACGAGGCAGTGGGAGGCGGCGCGCAGTGGCGCAGGAACGGGGCTGGGCGGGGAGACTCGCGGGGTACGCGTGGCGGTATCCCAAGGACGTCGTGCTCGCACTCGGCGCGTCGCTCGGCGGCATGGCCGTCATGGCCCTGGTCCCGCTGATCACCAAGGTCATCATCGACGACGTGGTCGGCGACCACACCCGCTCCATGGGCGTGTGGGCCGGCCTCCTGATCGGCTCGGCCGTCGTCGTCTACGTCCTCACCTACATCCGCCGCTACTACGGCGGCCGGCTCGCCCTCGACGTCCAGCACGACCTGCGCACCGAGATGTACGGGACGATCACCCGGCTCGACGGCCGGCGCCAGGACGAGCTGTCCACCGGTCAGGTCGTCGGCCGCGCCACCAGCGACCTCCAGCTCATCCAGGGCCTGCTGTTCATGCTCCCGATGACGATCGGGAACGTCCTGCTGTTCCTGATCTCCCTCGTGATCATGGCGTGGCTCTCGCTGCCGCTGACCCTCGTCGCCCTGGCCGTCGCCCCCGCCCTCTGGTTCATCGCCAAGCGCAGCCGCTCCAGGCTCCACCCCGCCACCTGGTACGCGCAGGCGCAGGCCGCCGCCGTCGCCGGGGTCGTCGACGGGGCCGTCAGCGGCGTCCGCGTCGTGAAGGGCTTCGGGCAGGAGGAGCAGGAGACCGGGAAGCTGCGCGAGGTCGGCCGCAAGCTGTTCGCCGGACGACTGCGCACGATCCGGATGAACGCGAAGTTCACCCCCGCCCTCCAGGCCGTGCCCGCGCTCGGCCAGGTCGCGATGCTGGCCCTCGGCGGCTGGCTCGCCGTACGCGGCCAGGTCACCCTCGGCACCTTCGTCGCCTTCTCCAGCTACCTCGCCCAGCTCGTCGGCCCGGTCCGCATGCTCGCCGTCGTCCTCACCGTCGGCCAGCAGGCCCGCGCCGGCGTGGAGCGCGTCCTGGAGCTCATCGACACCGAGCCGTCGATCGAGGACGGCCACAAGGAGCTGCCCGCCGACGCGCCCGCGACCGTCGAGTTCGACGACGTGTCCTTCGGGTACGCCGACGCCGAGCGCAAGGTCCTCGACGGGCTCTCCTTCGAGATCCGGGCCGGCGAGACGCTCGCCGTCGTCGGCTCCTCCGGCTCCGGCAAGTCCACCGTCTCCCTGCTGCTGCCCCGCTTCTACGACGTCTCCGGCGGCGCCGTCCTCGTCGGCGGCCACGACGTGCGCGAGCTGACCCAGTCCTCGCTGCGCGCCGCGATCGGCCTCGTCCCCGAGGACTCCTTCCTCTTCTCCGACAGCGTCCGCGCCAACATCGCGTACGGCGCCCCGGACGCCACCGACGAGCAGATCGAGGCGGCGGCGCGCACCGCGCAGGCCGACCGGTTCATCGCCGAGCTGCCCGAGGGCTACGACACCAAGGTCGGCGAGCACGGCCTGACCCTCTCCGGCGGCCAGCGCCAGCGCGTCGCGCTCGCCCGCGCCATCCTCACCGACCCCCGCCTGCTGGTCCTCGACGACGCCACGTCCGCCGTGGACGCCCGCGTCGAGCACGAGATCCACGAGGCGCTCGGCCAGGTCATGGCCGGCCGCACCACCCTCCTCATCGCGCACCGCCGCTCCACCCTCGGCCTCGCCGACCGCATCGCCGTCCTCGACGGCGGCAGGCTCGCCGCGATCGGCACCCACGAGGAGCTGGAGGCCGGCTCCGCGCTCTACCGCCGCCTGCTCACCGACCCGGACGAGCTGGGCGGCGTCTCGCCCGGCCACCTCGCCGAGCGCGCCGAGGAGGAGCCGGAGGACACCTCCGTACGCGCGGAGCTCGACGCCGAGTACGACGCCGAGCGCGGCGTCACCCCCAGGCTGTGGACGGGGGACCGCGAGCCCAAGGACCTGGCGCTCGCCGGGATGCCCGCCACGCCCGAACTGCTCGCGCAGGTCGACGCGCTGCCCCCGGCCGCCGACACCCCGGACGTCGACGAGGCCCGCGCCGTCACCCCCGAGGACAGCTACGGCCTGCGCCGCCTGCTGCGCGGCTTCGGCGCCCCGCTCCTGATCAGCCTCGCCCTCGTCGCGGTCGACGCCGGGGTCGGCCTCGCGCTGCCCGTCCTGATCCGGCACGGCATCGACGAGGGCGTCACGCAGCTCGCGCTCGGCGCGGTGTGGGCGGCGGCCGGGCTCGGCCTGGTCGCCGTGCTCGTCCAGTGGGCCGCGCAGATCGGCGAGACCCGCATGACGGGCCGCACCGGCGAGCGCGTCCTCTACTCGCTGCGCCTGAAGATCTTCGCCCAGCTCCAGCGGCTCGGGCTCGACTACTACGAGCGCGAGCTGACCGGCCGGATCATGACCCGGATGACGACGGACGTCGACGCTCTGTCGACGTTCCTCCAGACCGGCCTGGTCACCGCCTTCGTCTCCGTCGTCACGTTCTTCGGCATCATGGCCGCGCTCCTCGTCATCGACGTCCAGCTGGCCCTCGTCGTGTTCGCGACGCTGCCGCCGCTGATCGTCGGCACGTTCTTCTTCCGCCGCGCGAGCGTCAAGGCGTACGAGCTGGCCCGCGAGCGGGTCTCGGCGGTCAACGCGGACCTCCAGGAGTCGGTGTCCGGACTGCGCATCGTGCAGGCCTTCCGCCGCGAGCAGGACGGCTTCGAGCGCTACGCGGCGGGCAGCGCCAGCTACCGCGAGGCCCGCATCCGCGGCCAGTTCCTGATCTCGGTCTACTTCCCGTTCGTGCAGCTGCTCTCCTCGGTGGCGGCCGCGGCCGTCCTCGTGGTGGGCGCGCACCGGGTCGACGCCACGACCCTCACCACCGGCGCGCTCGTCGCGTACCTGCTCTACATCGACCTGTTCTTCGCCCCGGTCCAGCAGCTCTCCCAGGTCTTCGACGGCTACCAGCAGGCGACCGTCTCGCTGGGCCGCATCCAGGAGCTGCTGCGCGAGCCGACCTCCACGAAGGCGGCCCACGAGCCGCTCGACGTGCTGTCGCTGCGCGGCGAGATCGCCTTCGAGGACGTCGACTTCGCGTACGGCACGGACGAGGCGGCGCTCACCGGCGTCGACCTGCGCGTCCCCGCCGGGCAGACCGTCGCGTTCGTCGGCGAGACCGGCGCGGGCAAGTCCACGCTGGTCAAGCTCGTCGCCCGGTTCTACGACCCGACCTCGGGCCGCGTCACCGTCGACGGCACCGACCTGCGCGACCTGGACCTGACCGCGTACCGGCACCGGCTCGGCGTCGTCCCGCAGGAGGCGTACCTGTTCCAGGGCACGATCCGCGACGCCATCGCGTACGGGCGGCCCGGCGCGAGCGACGCCGACGTCGAGGCGGCGGCCCGCGCGGTCGGCGCGCACGAGATGATCGCGACGCTCGAAGGCGGCTATCTGCACGAGGTCGCCGAGCGCGGCCGCAATCTGTCGGCCGGTCAGCGCCAGCTGATCGCGCTGGCCCGCGCCGAGCTCGTCGACCCCGACATCCTGCTGCTCGACGAGGCGACCGCCGCCCTCGACCTCGCCACCGAGGCACAGGTCAACCAGGCGACCGACCGCCTCGCCGGCAAGCGCACCACGCTCGTCGTCGCGCACCGCCTGACGACGGCGGCCCGCGCGGACCGCGTCGTGGTGATGGACGACGGCCGCGTCGCCGAGGACGGCACCCACGACGAGCTGCTGCGCCTGGGCGGCAAGTACGCCCGCCTGTGGAGCACGTTCATCGGCGAGGACGTCGACGAGGCGGTCGCCGGCGCGTCCTGAAGGAGCCCGTCCTCGCGAGGCGCGTCCTGAAGGAGCCCGTCCTCGCGAGGCGCGTCCTGAAGGAGCGTGTCCTGAAGGCGCGATTCCGCAACCGTCGCCCCTGTGTCCCGCGTCCGTACATCAGTACCCTGGTGCGAACGCGACGGGAGGGGCCGCGGTGGCGAGAGGTGAGGGAGACGGCATACGCGGGGCGCGCCGCGCGGGTACGTACGCGCTGACCGTGCTCGCGGGCGCCGGAATGCTGCTGCTCGGCGGGCCGTTCGCGGGCAGCGCCCAGGCCGCCGCGCTGTGCCCCGGACACCAGGTGCGCAGTCTGTCGTTCAGTACCGGCAAGACCGTCGTCTACCGCAACCGCGACTACGTCTGCGCCGTCACCCTCGCCAAGTCCGCGGGGCCCCGGCGCAGCATGTCGGTCGGCGTCCAGGCGCGCGGCAGCCGGGCCGTCGTCGACCGCGGCGACTTCACTCACCACGCCGGTCCGGTCACCGTCCACGCCGGTCACCGCTGTGTCCGCGTGACGGGACACGTAGGCGGCACATCCACCCGAACCGGCTGGATCCTGTGCTGAGGTCGCACCTCATCCGGTCATGACATGATCCTGAGCGAACACCAAATACCTCTGGTGGTGCAGGAATTGCTCCGATAGTTTCCGGGGCGCATCTGTGAATCTCCAGGGGAGGGTGCATGCGCACAGCGCTCAGATGGCTGCTGTCGCTCGTGGTGCTCATCGGCACCGCGAGCGCGGCCGGGATATCGACGGCGACCGCCGCCGAGGAATCCTCGGCAGCAGCCGCCGCCACCGACATCAAGGACAGGCTTCTCGCCGTACCCGGCATGAGCCTGATCGAGGAGAAGCCGTACGCGGGCTACCGCTACTTCGTCCTCAACTACACGCAGCCGGTCGACCACCGGAACCCGAAGGCCGGCACCTTCCAGCAGCGCATCACCGTGCTGCACAAGGACGTCAGCCGCCCGACGGTCATGTTCACCAGCGGCTACAACGTGTCGACGAACCCGTCGCGCAGCGAGCCCACCCGGATCGTCGACGGCAACCAGGTCTCCGTGGAGTACCGCTTCTTCACGCCGTCCCGGCCGCAGCCCGCCGACTGGTCGAAGCTGAACATCTGGCAGGCCGCCAGCGACCAGCACCGCATCTTCAAGGCGCTCAAGCCGATCTACGGCCAGAACTGGCTGACGACCGGCGGCTCCAAGGGCGGCATGACCGCCACCTACTACGAGCGCTTCTACCCGCGCGACATGGACGGCGTCGTCGCCTACGTCGCCCCGAACGACGTCGTGAACAAGGAGGACTCGGCCTACGACACCTTCCTCGCGAACGTCGGCCCGAAGGACTGCCGCGTCGCCCTGCAGAAGGTGCAGCGCGAGACGCTGGTGCGCCGTGACGCGCTCGAGAAGAAGTACAAGGACTTCCTCGCCGCGAACAACTACACGGTGAACACGGTCGGTTCGCTCGACAAGGCGTACGAGGCGACCGTCCTCGACCTGTTCTGGGGCTTCTGGCAGTACCAGCCCGAGTCCGCCTGCGCCGACGTCCCGGACGCCGCGACCGTCTCCGACGACGACCTGTTCACGTACGTCGACGAGGTCGGCGGCTGGGCCTCCTACGCCGACCAGGGCCTGACCCAGTACACGCCGTACTACTACCAGGCGGGCACCCAGCTCGGCTCGCCCGACATCAAGCAGCCGTGGCTCGCCGACCTGTCCCGCTACGGCTACCAGCCGCCGCGGAACTTCGTGCCGCGCGACATCCCCATGACGTTCGAGCCGTCCGCGATGCGTGACGTCGACAGCTGGGTGCGCCACAACGCCACCCGCATGCTGTACGTGTACGGCGACAACGACCCGTGGGGCGCCGAGCCGTTCCGCCTCGGCAAGGGCGCGCGCGACTCCTTCGTGATGCACGCGCCGCACGCCAACCACGGCGCGAACGTGGCGGCCCTCAAGCCGGCCGACAAGGAGCTCGCCACGGCGCGCATCCTCGACTGGGCGGGCCTGTCCGGAACGACCGCGCTGGCCGCGCATGACAAGAGGCTGGACCGGCCTGGGGTTCAGCGCGGTCTGTCCCTGCGGCCGTAGGTCACCGGGCGGCTGCGGGCCCGGTGGGGGCGGGCCGCGCAGTTCCCCGCGCCCCTGAAATGCAGACCCTTCGGGTCGCATTTCCCCGATGAGGCGCAGCCTCAGTAGGGGCGCGGGGAACTGCGCGAACGGCCCCCACCGGCCCGCAGCCGGGATCGAGCCGGCTGCGGGCAGACGGGAATCCGTCAGTACGACAGCCCGTACCCGATCGGGAAGAGTTCCTTCGACGGGTCGTCGGCTCGCTGCACCGGCACGGGCAGCTTGCCCTGCGGCTCGGCGGCGCCCGTGAGAACACGTACCGCCGCCCGCAGCTCCACGTCGATCCAGGAGTACGCGGCCACATGCGCGGCCGAGACGTCCAGTTGAGCGACGTCGTACGGGTTGCGCATCGACAGGGTGACCACCGGGACACCGGTCGCCGCGACCGCCCGCACCAGCTTCTGCTGCGCGCTGCCCGCCGTCACGTTGTACGTGCCGATCAGCACCGCGTCCTGCCCCGCCGCGGCGGCGACGGCCTGGTCGATCGCGGCCTGGCTGGGGGCCGTTCCGGTGGCCAGGACCGTGGCGGTGAAGCCGAGTTCGGTGAGCGCGGCCCCGAGCACGGTGGTGGGCGGTCCGTCGCTGAGTGAGGGCGAGGCCGGGTTCGCGCCGAGCACCAGGACCTTCTTGTGGGTGCGCCGGTTCAGCGGCAGCAGCCGGTCCTTGTTCACCAGGAGCGTCGTCGTGCGCTCGGCGATCCGGTCGGCGGCGGCGAGATGCTGGTGCGTGCCGACCGTCTTGTCGACCTGGTCGTGCGCCACGTACGGCTCGTCGAACAGGCCCAGCTTGGCCTTGAGCCGCAGGATGCGCAGGATCGACTCGTCGAGCCGCTCCTCGGTCAGCTCCCCGCCCTTCACGGCGTTCAGCACCGCGTTCCACGCGACGGACAGGGACGGCGGGTTGAGCAGCTGGTCCACGCCTGCCTTCAGGGCGAGCACCGGCACCCGCTCGTCGCCGTACTTGGTGCGCACGCCCTGCATGCCGAGCGAGTCGGTGACCACGACCCCGTCGTAGCCGAGCTGCTCGCGCAGGATGCCGGTGAGGATCGGGTGCGAAAGGGTCGCCGGGTCCTCGGCCGGGTCGAGCGCCGGGACGACGATGTGCGCCGTCATGATCGAGTCGATGCCGGCGGCGATCGCCGCCACGAACGACGGCTTGTCCAGCTGCTCCCACTGCTCGCGCGTGTGGTGGATGTACGGCAGCTTGGCGTGCGAGTCGTCGACCGTGTCACCGTGCCCGGGGAAGTGCTTGGCCGTCGACGCGATGTGCGCGGACTGGTAGCCCTTGACCTGGGCGGCGACCATCCCGGCGACGGCCTTCGGGTCGGCGCCGAAGGAGCGGACGCCGATCACCGGGTTCGCCGGGTTGATGTTGACGTCCGCGTCCGGCGCGTAGTCCTGCCGGATGCCGACCGCGCGCAGTTCGGCGCCCGCGATCTGGCCCGCCTTGTGGGCGTCGGCCCGCGAGCCGCCCGCGCCGAGCGCCATCGCGCCCGGGAACAGGGTGGCGGGCTTGCCGACCCGGGCCACTATCCCGTGCTCCTGGTCCGTCGAGATCAGCAACGGGACGCGGGAGTTCTGGGCGAGGCCCGCGGCCTGGATCCCGTTGCTCAGGTCGGCGATCTGGTGCGGGTCGCGGACGTTGTGCGCCCACGCGAAGTAGATGATGCCGCCCAGCTTGTACCGGTCGATCATCTCGGCGGCCGTGCGGACGCCGATCTCCTTGAGGTTGGCGTCGATGTCGGCCTGGTCGGGGTCGGTGGCCGAATGACCGTAGACCCGCATCACGAACAGCTGGCCGACCTTCTCCTCCAGGGACATCCCGGAGATGACCTGCCGGAGGGCCCGGTCGGAACGGGCTCGGTCGTCATCGGGTGAGGTGGACGCCTGGGCGGGTGCGGCGCTCAGGCCTGCGGCGGCGACACCGGCGGTGGCGGTCGCGGCGGCGATCAGCGTACGTCTGGACAGCTGGGGCACGTGCGCTCCTTCCGGAGGGAGGGGCGGTGTGAAGAAAACTTCCGCGCGACACGGATATCGAGAAAGTTTCTGCCAGTCAAGGCACTTGGCGGTTCCCTCCGGGGTGTGGCGGGTGTTCGACCGCGTCTGCCGTCCCCCGGCTTCGTCGCGGTCTGCCGGCCGGTGGGGCTTCTCGCGCAGTTCCCCGCGCCCCTGATGAGGCTGCGCCTCATCGGGGAAATGCGACCCGAAGGGTCTGCATTTCAGGGGCGCGGGGAACTGCGCGACCAGCCCCCACCGGGCTGCACCCGGCGACGCAACCAAACCCCGCCCTACGCCGACTCGTTCAGCAACCGGCCCACATAATCGCGCCCCGCCCCCAACAACCCCGGAAGCGCCGGGATCCCGTCGTACCAGCGGGCCTCGTACTCCCAGCACAACCACCCGTCCCAGCCCGCCCGACTGAGCACCTCCACACACTCCCCGAGCGGCAACCCCCCACGCCCGAGCGGCAGCGGCACCGTGTCGCCGTCGCCCGCGATGTCCTTGACCTGCACATACCCCAGGTAGGGCGAGATCGCCGCGTACGTCTCGCCGGGCTGCTCCCCACCCAGCCACGTGTGCATCACGTCCCAGAGCACCCCGACGCTCCGGTGCCCCACGGCCCCCACCACCCGGCACGCGTCCGCCCCGGTCCGATGCGAGTCGTGCGTCTCGAGGAGCACGCGCACCCCCCGGTCCGCCGCATGCGCGGCCACTGCCCCGAGCCGCCGCGCCGCGGCCGCGTCGGCCACCTCGGCGTCCTGCTCCTCCCCGGCCCCGGGAAAGACCCGCACGTACGAGGCCCCGATGTCCCCGGCGAGATCGACCAGCTCCCGCATCTCCTCGAGCACCGGCCCGTCCTCCCCGGGCGCCGCCACGCGCGCGTATCCGGCGACCCCGAGCACCTCCACGCCCGCGTCGCCGAACGCCGCGGCCACATCGGCCCGTTCCCCGGGCGTGAGCCCCAGATGCACCGGCTCCTCGGGATGGGCGCGCAGCTCCACCCCGTGATAGCCGTGCTCCGTGGCGAGCGCGAGGACGTTCGGGAGCGGGAGACCAGGGACACCGAGGGTGGAGAACGCCAGCTTCATGGCCCGGACCTTACCCAGCGCCGCCGTCGCGCAAGGGCAACCGCCAGTCCTGCCCGGTCAGATCGGCCCCGAACGACCGGTGCGGCTTCTCGCCGGCCAGCACGAACCCGTGCCGCCGGTAGAGCGACCGGGCCGCCTCCAGCACGTCGTTCGTCCACAGCACGAGCTCCCGGTACCCGACCCCGCGCGCGAAGTCGACGACGGCCCGCACCAGCCGGTCCCCGATCCCGAGCCCCCTGGCCTCCGGCTCGACGAGCAGCAGCCGCAGCCGGGCCGTGCCGGGCGCCGCGTCCCGTACGCACATCACGCACCCCACGGGCCGCCCGTCCAGCTCGGCGATCCACACCCGCTCCAGATGCGGGTCGTGGTCCTGGGCGAAGTCGGCGACGATCCGGGCGACCAGCCCCTCGTAGTCCGCGTTCCAGCCGAACTCGGCCGCGTACACCGCCCCGTTGCGCGCCACGATCCAGCCGAGGTCGCCGGGTCCGGGCTCGCGCAGCAGCACGTTGTCCGGGTGCGGGGCGGCGCGCCCGTCGCCGAGGACCTCCCGCACGGTGCGCAGCGCCTCGGAGAGCCGCTCCCGGTCACCGGCCGGCACGGAGGCGAGCAGCGAACCGACCGCCTCCCGGGACCGCTCGTCCAGCAGGTCCGCGGCGCCGCGCCCGCGCGCGGTGAGGGTGACCCGCCGCCGCCGGGCGTCGTCCCCCGACGAGGCCCGCTCGACGAGCCCCGCCCGCTCGAACTTCCCGAGGATCCGGCTGAGATACCCCGAGTCGAGCGACAGCCGCGCGCGCAGATCGGCGGCGTCGACATGCTCCGTGTGCGCCAGCTCGTACAGCACCCGGGACTCGGTGAGCGTGTACGGGGCGTACAGGTGCCGGCCGTAGTCCAGCGCCCCGATGACATTGGTGTAGAAGCGGTTGAAGGACCGGATGTCCTGCACGGTCATGACGCCACCTTGCGACGTGAATCATTGACTGAGTCAGAGATCGAGGGTTCTGCCAGCGTACGCCGAGGGGTGCGGGGCGTCCATGTGTCCGGCACGGTAGACCCCTAGACATCCGATCTCTCCTGCGGGCAGGATGCGCACTCCGCCACACTTCAGGGAAGCGCCACCCCCACGCCCCGCGAATGAGCCGATCAATCGGCCGGGAGGTCTCGCCGTGCCCCAGGAACTCGACCCGCACCGACGCAGCGTCCTCAAGCTCGGCGGGGCCCTCGCCCTCGCACCGCTGATCACCCAGCTCGCCGGGGCGACCCCGGCGGGACCGGCCGCCGCCGCGCCCGCGGGCGCCCCCGCGCCCCTCCGGTGGCCGGCCCTGTCGCGCAAGGCGCTGACGTACACGGTCCCCGCGACGGACTGGCAGTCGCAGGCCCTGCCGATCGGGAACGGCCGGCTCGGCGCGATGCTCTTCGCCGACCCCGACGAGGAGCGGATCCAGTTCAACGAGCAGAGCCTGTGGGGCGGTGTCAACGACTACGACAACGCCCTCGCCGGAGAACCGGACGACGCCTTCGACACGAGCATGACCGGCTTCGGCTCGTACCGGAACTTCGGTGACCTCACCGTCGCCTTCGGCCCCGCGAAGCCGAAGGTCACCGCCCCGGGCGGGCCGTACCGGACCTCCGCGACGGAGGGCGTCGACAAGACGTACGACGGCAGGACGGGCACCAAGTGGTGCATCGAGGGACCGGGTGCGAAGGTGCGGTGGCAGGCGGAGCTCCCCGAGCCCGTCGAGGTCACCTCCTACCGGCTGACGAGCGCGAACGACGTGCCGGAGCGCGACCCGCGGGAATGGACGCTCTCCGGCTCCCGCGACGGCGACACCTGGACCGTGCTCGACAGCCGTACGCTGCCGGCCCCCTTCGAGAACCGGGCGCAGACCAAGGAGTTCACCTGCGCCAGACCCACCGCCGCCCACCGCTTCTACCGCTTCGACTTCGTTCCCGCGGCGGGGGTCAGCCACTTCCAGGTCGGTGAGATCGGCCTGACCGGCGTCGACCTCGGCGCGAACGACAGCCGCGTGTACCTGTCGTCGCCGAGCGGACACTCCGAGGGCTCCGGGGCGGCGGGCGCGGCCACGGGCATCTCCGCCTCGGTGGACCGCGACCCGGCCACGGTCTGGCGGGCCGAGCCCGGCGCGGCGCGGGTCGTCTGGCAGGCCGACCTGCCCACCGCCGCCGCCGTCACCTCGTACACCCTGACCGCGGCCCCCGACCGCCCCCAGGACGACCCGCGACGCTGGGAGCTCCAGGCGTCGAAGGACGGTCAGGCCTGGGTCACTCTCGATACGCAGAGCCCCGGCGCCCCCTTCGCCGGGCGCGGCGAGAGCCGGACCTTCCGCCTCGCCGACGGCACGGCCTACCGCGCCTACCGGATCGCCTTCACCCCCGGCGCGGACGCCACCGGCTTCCAGATCGCGGAGATCGCCCTGGCGGGCCCGGGATTCGACACCCGCGCACGGCGCACCGTCGTCGACTACGAGCGGGCCCTCGACTTCTCCCGGGGCGTCCACGTCAGCCGCTTCGGAGCCCCGGGACGGCGCGTATTTCGGGAGGCCTTCGCGAGCCGCTCCGCGGACGTCATGGTCTTCCGGTACACGACGGACGACGACCGGGGACTCACCGGAACGATCTCCCTGACCTCGGCGCAGCAGGACGCACCGGCGACCGCCGACGGCGACGCCCGCCGGATCGCCTTCCACGGCGCCCTGGGCAACGGCCTCCGGCACGCCTGCACCGTCCGGGTCGTCGACACCGACGGCACGTTCGGCGCCGACGGGGCCGTACTGCGGTTCAAGGACTGCACACGGCTGACCCTGCTGCTCGACGCCCGCACCGACTACCGGCTCGACGCCGCCGCCGGATGGCGCGGAGCCGACCCCGGGCCCGCCGTCACGGCGGCGCTCGACCAGGCGGCCACCCGCACCTACGACGCACTGCGCGACGAACACACGGCCGCCACCCGGGCGTTGACTTCCCGGGTCTCCGTCGACTGGGGCACCACGGACGACGCCGTCCTCGCCCTGCCGACCGACGCCCGGCTCGCGCGCTACGCGGCCGGCGGCGAGGACCCCACCCTCGAACAGACGATGTTCGACCTCAGCCGGTACCTCCTGATCAGCTCCTCGCGCCCCGGCGGCCTGCCCGCCAACCTCCAGGGCCTGTGGAACGACAGCAACTCCCCGGCCTGGGCCTCCGACTACCACACCAACATCAACATCCAGATGAACTACTGGGGAGCCGAGACGACGAACCTGCCCGAGTGCCACGAGGCCCTCGTCGGCTTCGTCCGACAGGTCGCCGTGCCCAGCCGCGTCGCGACCCGCAACGCCTTCGGCAAGGACACGCGGGGCTGGACCGCCCGCACCAGCCAGAGCGTCTTCGGCGGCAACGCGTGGGAGTGGAACACCGTCGCGAGCGCCTGGTACGCCCAACACCTCTACGAACACTGGGCGTTCACCCAGGACCTGACCTACCTCCGCAGGACCGCCTACCCGATGATCAAGGAGATCTGCGCGTTCTGGGAGGACCGGCTCAAGGAGCGCGAGGACGGCCTCCTCGTCTCGCCGGACGGTTGGTCCCCCGAGCACGGGCCGCGCGAGGACGGCGTCATGTACGACCAGCAGATCATCTGGGACCTGTTCCAGAACTACCTGGACTGCGAGGCGGCGCTCGACGCGGACCCCGGCCACCGGGCGAAGATCGCCGACCTCCAGGCACGCCTCGCGCCGAACAAGATCGGCCGATGGGGCCAGTTGCAGGAGTGGCAGGAGGACATCGACAGTCCCACCGACATCCATCGCCACACCTCACACCTCTTCGCCGTCTACCCGGGCCGCCAGATCACCCCGAAGAACGCCGACCTCGCGGCCGCCGCCCTCGTGTCGCTCAAAGCGCGATGCGGAGAGAAGGAAGGTGTCCCCTTCACCGCCGCGACCGTGTCGGGCGACAGCCGCCGCTCGTGGACCTGGCCCTGGCGGGCCGCCCTCTTCGCCCGCCTCGGCGACGGCCTGCGCGCCCGGATCATGCTGCGGGGCCTGCTCACGTACAACACGCTGCCGAACCTGTTCTGCAACCACCCGCCCTTCCAGATGGACGGCAACTTCGGCATCGCGGGCGCCGTCGCGGAGATGCTCCTCCAGAGCCACGACGGCACCCTCCACCTGCTGCCCGCCCTGCCGGACGCGTGGAAGGCCGAGGGGTCCTTCACCGGCCTCCGGGCCCGGGGCGGCTACGAGGTCGGCTGCGCATGGCGCGACGGGAAGGTCACGTCCTACGAGATCGTGGCTGACCGTGCCCGCGACCAAGGCCCCGTCACGGTCCGGGTGAACGGCACCGAGAAGAAGGTGAAACCCGTCAAGCCCTGACAGACCGGTCTCCGCCCGCCCCCGGCCCGCACCGCTCCCCGCGAACGAGCCCCAGCAGCACCGCGTGCGTCTCCGCGTCGGCCGCCACGATCAGCCCGTCCGGGCCGCTCAGGACCGGCTCCCCGCGTAGGCCCGTCACGACGCAGCCGGCCGCGCGGCACAGGGCGATGCCGGCGGCGAAGTGGACGCTGTCGCGGAGGTCGCCGTCCGTGACGTACGCGGCCCGGCGGCCGGCCGCGACCCAGGCGACCGCGAGGGTCGTGGAGACGACGCGGGGGCGGAAGTGCTCGGCGAAACCGGGGGCGGCGAGGAGGCGGGCCGCGCTGAAGTCCGGGGCGTTCGGGAACGGCGGATCGAGGTTGACGTCCACGAGGCGGGAGGCGGCCGAGGGGGAGAGGGGGTGGTCGGTGCCCTCTGCGTCCCGGAGCCAGGAACCCCCGGTCCCGGTCCCGGTCCCGGTCCCGTTCCCGTTCCCGTTCCCGTGGCCGTCCGTCCAGAAGACCTCCTCGTTGAAGGGATCGGCGGTCGCGGCGGCGCGGGTCGAACCGTCCACCTGGAGCGCGACGTTGACGCCGACCAGCGGGGTGCGGACGGCGTAGTTGAGCGTCCCGCACAAGGGGTCCACCAGCCAGCGTCGCGCGGCTCCCTCGGCCCCGCCGCGCCCGCTCTCCTCGCCCGTCACGGCGTCCCCGGGCCGGGCCCGCCGCAGCACGTCGAGGACGGCCTCCTCGGCCGCCAGATCCGCGGCGGTGGCGAAGTCGCCGCCGCCCTTGTCGACGCGGGCGAGCGAGGTCCCGTACATCGCGCGCACGACGGCGGCGCCGGACAGGGCGGCCTGGACGGCCAGTTGGGCGTCGTCGGAGGGGCTGGGCGCGGGCGTGTTCATGATCGGCATGACGGGAGAATAGGGGCGACGCCCGAGGAGCGGGCTCCGTAAGATCACGAACATGCCGTTGCGACCGATGCAGGTGAACGTCAAGGCCGTCGACCACGTCGCGGTCGGCCGGTTCTGGGGGCAGGCGCTCGGCTGGGACGCCGTCAGCGCCGGGCCCGGCGGGACGACCGTACAGCCGCCCGGCTTCGACTGGCGCGACCCGGGCACCGCGGTGGCCCTCGACGTCATCGCCGTACCCGACGCGAAGACGGCCGCGAAGAACCGCGTGCACCTCGACCTCGCCACCACCTCGCCCGCCCACCAGGCGGACCTGATCGCCCGCCTGAAGACCCTCGGCGCGACCCCCGCCGACATCGGCCAGGGCGACGACCTGCCCTGGACGGTCCTCGCCGATCCGGAGGGCAACGAGTTCTGCGTGCTGGAGCCGCGCGAGACCTACCGGGACACCGGGCCCCTCGCGGCCGTCGTCGTCGACTGCGCCGACCCCCGCGCGATGGCCCGCTTCTGGGGCGAGGCGATCGACTGGACGGTCGTGGAGACGAACGGCGAGGTGGCCCGCCTCCGCTCGGCGCAGGGCATCGGCCCGTACGTGGAATTCCTGCGTGCACCGACTCCGCCGACCGCCGCCCCCACCCGCCGGATCCACCTCGACCTGCTGCCGTACCCCGGCGACGACAAGACGGCCGAGGCGGACCGACTCCGCGCCCTCGGCGCCACCGACCTCGACCTCGGCCAGGGCCCCGACGTGTCGTGGACGGTGCTCGCCGACCCCGAGGACCACGAGTTCTGCGTCCTCTCCCTGACCTGAGCCCGCCACCGGAACGACCCAAGGAACCGCGATGAGCAGCGTCCGCCGCATCACCCTCACCGACCGCGACATCACCCTGAACTGCGCCGAGTCCGGACCCGCGGACGGCATCCCGGTCGTCCTGGTCCACGGCCACCCGTTCGACCACACGCTCTGGGCCCCGCAGGCCCACGCCCTCGCCGCCGCCGGACACCGCGTCATCACCCCCGACCTGCGCGGCTACGGGGACAGCGACGTGACCCCGGGCCAGGTCTTCCTCTCCGACTTCGCCGACGACATCGCGGCGCTCCTCGACCACCTGGGCATCGAACGCACCGTGATCGGCGGCGTCTCCATGGGCGGCCAGATCTGTATGGACTTCCACCGCCGTCACCCGGACCGGGTCCGCGCCCTCGTCCTCTCCGACACGTCCTACGGCGCCGAGACCCCCGACGGCAAGGCCTTCCGCAACGCCCTCGCCGACCGCCTCCTCGCCGAGGGCATGGCCGGTTACGCGGACGAGGTCATCGACAAGATGCTCGCCGCGTACAACGTCACCGCGCTCCCCGACGTGGCCGCGCAGGTCCTCGGCATGATGCGCGCCACGGACCCGCGCGGCGCGGCGGCCGCCCTGCGCGGCCGGGCCGAACGCCCCGACTACGGCGACACGCTGGCGTCGGTCACGGTCCCGACCCTGATCGTGGTCGGCGCGGACGACGTCTACACGCCGGTCTCCGACGCGCGGTCCATCGCGGCCCTGGTCCCGCACGCGCAGCTCACGGTCATCGAGGGCGCCGGCCACCTGCCGAGCGCCGAACAGCCCGAGGTCTTCAATGAGGCGCTGCTCGGCTTCCTCAAGGGAATCGGCTGAATCGGCCGACCCTCAGCGGTCTTTCGGTCCGTACAGGGCCGTGCCGCTCCCGGTCCGCAGAGCCCAGTAGCGGTCGCCGTAGGACCAGTGCCACCACTCCGTGGGGTAGTTGACCAGGCCGGCCTCGGTGAGCGCGGCGCCGAGGGTGCGGCGGTGGGCGCGGGCCTCGGGGCCGATGCCGGGGGCCTCGGTGTAGCAGGCGCCCGCGCTCTCCTCGGGGCTCGCGTTCATGCGCGTCCCCAGGTCGAGTTCGCGTCCGTCGGCGTCGGCCAGCGTGAGGTCGACGGCGGCGCCCGCGCTGTGCGGGGCGATCTCGGGCGGCGAGACGTAGCGGCTGGCGGCGGTGCGGATGCGGTCCTCGGGCCAGTCGGGGTGCTCGGCGCGCAGTTCGTCGGCGTACTCCTCGAAGTAGCTCCGCTGGAGCGCGGGGGGCCGGTAGCCCTCGACGAAGAGCAGGCGCAGGCCCGGCGGCAGCGCGGCCTGCGCCGTGAGCAGCCGCTCCAGTACGCCCTGCCGCAGATGCGCGAAGGCGTCCGCCGGGTCCTGCTTGCGGGGGTCGACCAGCAGGGAGCCGTCGCGGCGTACGTCCACGAGGGGCTCGCCACAATCCTGTACGGGTATCGCGGCGACCCTCGGGTCGGACATCAGGGTGATCTCGTCCATCCGGTGATCATCACCCGGTCTCGCCTCACGGAAAAGCGGGTGCGCGCGGACGATCGGCTTGGGAGGCTGCGCGGATGACCCCTGAGATGATCTCGAACCTGGCGCACACCCGGCACCCGATCAAGTCCCCGCTCGGCGACGCGTCCGTACGGCATCTGCTCGACCGGGTGCTGCCGGGGGAGGGTGGCCGCGTGCTCGATCTGGGGTGCGGGACGGCGGAGTGGCTGCTGCGGGCGCTGGAGACGCGGCCGGGGCTGCGGGCCGTGGGGGTGGACCTGTCCGAGAAGTCGCTGGAGATCGCGCGGGCGGCGGCCGAGGAGCGCGGCGTCGCGGACCGGCTGGAACTGCACTGCCAGAAGGCCGAGGAGTACACGTCGCCGGAGCCCTTCGACGCGGTGCTGAGCGTTGGCTCGGCGCACGCGTTCGGCGGGCTGCTGCCCACGCTCGCAGGGGCCCGCGCCCGCCTCGCCCCGACGGGAAGCGTGCTGATCGGCGACGGCTACTGGCTGAGCGAACCGACCCCGGAGGCGGTCGAGGTGCTCGGCGAGTTCACGGACCTGGCGTCGACCGTGGACCGGGTCGTGGGCGACGGCTGGGTGCCGGTGGAGGGGCACGCGAGCACCCGCCAGGAGCTGGACGCCTACGAGTGGTCGCTGTGGGGGATGCTCGCCGAGTGGGCCCTCGACCACCCCGGCCACGAGGACAGCGCCGAGGTCCTGGCCTGGTCCCACGCCCGCCGCGACGAGTGGCTGCACGCCTACCGGGACAGCTTCGGCTTCCTGACCCTCGTCCTGCGCCCCGCGCCCTCCCGGTAGAACGGCCCCATGAACACCTTGCGCTTCCGCCTCGCCGACGACACCGACCTCGCCACCGTCGTGGGACTGCGTGACGACGCCGCCCGCTGGATGCTGAGCCGGGGCGTCACCGGCCAGTGGCGCCCGGGCGAGCTCGGCGTCGACCACTTCCGCCGCACCCAGGACCGCGGAGGCGAGGTGTGGCTCGCGGAGAGCGGTGAACGGGCGGTCGGGGCCTGGGAGTTGTGGTGGGAGGACGAGGCCGCGTGGGGCCCGCAGCCCGCGACGGCCGGATATGTGCACCGCCTGATGGTGGCGCACGGCAGCGTCCCGCCCGGCACGGGCCGGGAACTCCTGCGCGCGGCGGAGCGCCGCGTCGCCGAGCGGGGGCTGCCCTTGGTGCGGCTCGACTGCGTGTCCACCAATCCGGCCCTGAAGACGTACTACGTCAAGGCCGGATACCGGGTCGTCGGCCACAAGGAGGGCAAGCCCCAGCCGGGCGCGAAGCCGAAGTCGTTCACCCTGCTGGAGAAGCAGGTGCTGGAGACTCAGGTGCTGGAGGCTCCTGTGGGGGAGACTCAGGTGCTGTGAGGTGCGGGGTCAGTCCGCCGCCCCGGAGGACCGCTCGAAGCGGCTCGGGAACGGGAAGTAGGCCTCCAGGAACGTGTGGATCTTCTCGTTGATCTCGTCCTGCTGCTCCACCGGCGTGTTCACGTCGTTGAGGCAGAAGAAGTCGAAGCGGCGGTTGGCGAGCAGCTCGGCGAGGCGCTCGTCCGCGTCCGCCCGGGCCACGTCCACGTAACGCGTCTTGTACGTGGCCGGGACCGCGCGCCCGGTGAGGAACGCGTGATGGTGGTGGAAGGACGCCCCCATCGCGATGTCGGTCGGCGCCCGGAACCGGGACCGGCTCGTGCGGTCCACGTCCTCGGCGAATCGCTCCTCGATGTCCCGCATCACCGCGCGGATCTGCGGGTGCGGGGCGTGCGCGAACTTGTTCACGGTCATCCGCCCGTGCTCCGCGTGCAGCAGCCGCCGCACGTTCTTGCCCGCCGAGTTGGGCGCCGGCTCGTCCGGGTGCGGGGCGCCCAGGCCGAGCTGGGAGGGGGAGAAGGGCAGCTTGGCGATGCCGTTGCCGTGGAAGAAGTGCCCGGCGATCACGGGGCGGCCGAGGAACACGTCGTCGTTGAAGTAGAGGTACTGCTCGGACAGGCCCTCGATGTGGTGCAACTGGGTGCCGATGGCGTGGGAGTTGAAGACAGGCAGCGCGTCGGCCGGCCGGAAGACGTCCCGGTGGTCGACGACCTGGACGCCGGGCACCGAGGTGTCGAGCCAGGGCGGGGTCTGGCCGTCGGTGACGATGTAGACGTTCCGCAGGAACGGCGCGTACATCTCCAGTGAGCGCAGCGAGTACTTGAGTTCGTCGTGGCTCGTGTAGCGGGAGGCGCCCGCCTCGCGGGACCGTGCGTCGGGCGCGCGGCCGGTGCGGTGCAGCTCGCGCTTCGCGGCCAGTTCGGGATCGTCGCCGTCCACCCAGGTGTAGACGACGTCGAGCGGGAACGTGACGGTGTCGATGCCGGGCACGGTGAACTCGGCGAACGTGGGGTGCTCGACGCCGAGGACGCTGCGGGTGGCGGGCTCCTGCGACGCGGCGGGGACGACGTCGGACACCGCGTTGGGGCGCGGGGCGACGAGGGCGCCGTCGAGCAGGGCCGGGGGAGCCTGGAAGCGCAGGCCGCGGAGTATCTCCTCGGCGCGCTCGTCCCCCTCGTCCCGCTGCTCGCGGAGCTGCCCGCCGTCCCGCCAGAACTCCACGTCGCAGCCGCCCACGAGGCTGCCGAGCACCTGACCGGCCGGGCCGAGCAGGATCTCGCCGAAGCGGATGACCGGGCGCCGCTTGAGCTGGGTGGGCAGGGCGCCCTCGGCGTAGAGGGCGGCGGTCGCGGGCCAGTTGTCCGAGGTGGGCTCGGCGGCGTACAGGGCGGTGCCCGCGTACAGCTCGCGCAGGGCGCTCAGCAGGGCCTTGCGGTCGGTGAGCCGGATGCCGACGACGTACCGCTGCACGGAGCGGCCCGGAACCATGAAGTAGTCGACGCCCGCGTGCCGCAGGGCGTCGGTGACCAGCCGCAGATTGCGCTCCGCCGCCCGGCCCTCGTCGAGCCCGCCCACCCGGCGTCCGACCCAGGTCCGCCCGTCGGCCGTGACCTCGGACAGGGCGTCGTCGCCCGCGAGGAGCGCGGCCCGGCGCTGCGCGGCCGGGTCGGCCGGTGGCGCCGCCGCGTCCGCGGGGACGGGCTGGCGGGGTACGGCCGGCAGCGGCACTTCGCGGCGGAAGCGGGACAAACGGGGGCGGGGCGGGGCCATGGTGCGGGTCCGATCTGTCAAGCGGGGCAGGGCGCGGCGTCACGGCTGAGATGTGGGGCAGCGCGGTGCCATGAGAGACCTCGCCAGGCTATGTCGGCCGGACGACTGTTCGGTCTGGCCGGCGGCGGGAGCGGCAAGCGTGAGGGAGCCGTGACGGATTCTCGTTCAAAGTGCGACCTTTCGCCGTACAACCATCTACGGCCCGGGGTGGTCCGGGGAGCCTCGGCGTGCTCCGCGCCGGGCGGCTCCCGGAGAAAGGGGCGTTGTCAGTGGTCGCCCCTAGAGTGAATACATCACTCGGGGGACGGGGAATTCCCGTCGGAGGGGGAGCGTAGGCATGTCTGTGCGCAAGATCCAGCACAAGGTGAATCACGTCGCACTCGTCGTGGACAGTTCCGGTTCCATGTACCAGCACCAGCACCAGCTCGTGCGCGTCGTCGACGAATTCGTGGCCGGACTGAAGGCGGAATCGGACAGCCTCGGTCACGAGACGCGGATCAGCCTCTATTCCTTCGACCACCGGGTGGAGAACCTGGTGTGGGACATGGACGTGAAGCACCTTCCGTCCATGCGCGGGCTCTACAAGGTGAACAACGGGGCGACGGCGCTCATCGAGGCCTCCCTCAAGTCCCTGGACGACCTGGACCACATCTGGGAGGAGTACGGGGAGCACAGCTTCCTCCAGATCGTCGTGACGGACGGCGAGGAGAACGCGTCGGGCGGGGACCGCCGGCACGACGGCGACATGTCGATCCTCGGCCCGTGGCTCGACCGGATCACCGCCAAGATGGGCGGCCTGCCGGACCACTGGACGTCCGCGATCCTCGTGCCGAACTCCCTGGCCAAACGCACCGCGCAGAACTACGGCTTCCCCGCGGGGAACATCGCGATCTGGGACGCCGACTCGAAGCAGGGCGTCGAGGAGGCCATCGGCACGGTGCGCGCCGCCGCCACCAGCTTCCTGCGCGGGCGCGAGCAGGGCGTGCGCGGCACGAAGAACCTGTTCGCGGTCGGCCAGGACATATCCGTCGACGAGGTGCGGGCGAACCTGGAGCCGATACCGGCCGACAAATACCGCCTCCTGAAGGTCGACAAGGAGGTCGAGATCCGCCCCTTCGTGAATTCGCACCCGGGGGTCACCTATGAACGCGGCGCTTGCTATTACCAGCTCGGCGCGCGCGTCCAGGTGCAGCCCGACAAGGAAGTCGTCGTCGTGGAGAAGGACACCGACCGCGCTTATACGGGAGATGCGGCCCGCAATCTGCTTTTCGGTACGGGAATCAAGGGCACGGTGTCGGTGAAGGCGGGGAACAATCCGAAGCTGGAGGTATATGTGCAGAGCCGCTCGGTCAATCGGAAGCTGAAGGCGAACACGCGGCTGCTCATCATGCTCTGAGTTCTTTTCGTTCCCGGGCGCCCTGCCCTTTTCAGGCCCGCGGCGGTGCCGTCGAGGCGCGGACGATCAGTTCGCCGCCGACCACGTCGACACCGCCCTCGGGGGCCTCCTCGCGGCCCATCGCGATGCGGCCCGCGCGGGCCGCCGTGTCGCTGAGGGGGAGGCGGACGGTCGTGAGGGCGGGGACGGCGTCCGCGCTGAAGGGGAGGTCGTCGAAGCCGGCCACCGACACGTCCTCGGGGACGCGCAGGCCGGCCTCGCGCAGGGCCGCGCAGGCGCCGAGCGCCACCGTGTCGTTCGCCGCGACGATCGCGGTCAGGTCCGGGGCGCCGCGCAGGAGTTCCGCGGTCGCCGCGCGGCCGGTCGCACGGTCGTACGTGCCGTGCACCACCAGGTCGTCGGACGCGGTGACGCCCGCGTCGGCGAGCGCCTCGCGGTGGCCCTCCAAGCGGTGCCGGGTCGTCGTGCGCTCCTCGGGGCCGGCGACGTAGCCGATGCGGCGGTGTCCGAGGGCGAGGAGGTGGCGGGTCAGCTCGCGTCCGCCGCCCCGGTTGTCGAAGGTCACGGAGACCGCGTCGGTGCCGGGCACCGGCGGGCGGCCGCACAGGACGACGCGGGTGCCCGCCTCCGACAGGCGCCGCAGCTTGCCCGCGACGGCCGCGACATGCGCCTCGTCCTCGATCGCGCCGCCGGTCAGGACGACGGCGGCGGCACGCTGGCGCTGCAGCAGGGTGAGGTAGGTGAGCTCGCGCTCGGGGGAGCCGCCCGTGTTGCAGACGACGGCGAGGCGCTCGCCGCCCGCCCGGCCGCCCGGGCCCACGATCTCCGACTGCACCGCGGAGGCCATGATCCCGAAGAACGGGTCGGCGATGTCGTTGACCATGACCCCGACCAGGTCGGAGGTGGCGGCGGCGAGCGCGCTCGCGGGGCCGTTGAGGACGTAGTCCAGTTCGTCGACGGCCTTCAGGACGCGCTCACGGGTGGCGGCGGCCACCGGATAGTTGCCGTTCAGGACGCGCGAGACGGTGGCGGGGGACACCTGTGCGCGGGCGGCCACATCCGCCAGGGTCACGGTCATCGTCGAGTCAGCCTCCGTCGGCCTCGGTCCTCTGGCCTGTCCAGGGCCGGTCCGGGTCTGCGGGCGAGAGCCCCGCCCGGATCGGTCGTGCGCCCGCTCTTGTCCGAGCGGCTGTGCAGAGGCTAGCTTCTCCTCATGTAGAAAGCGCTTGCTAAATGCGGTCGCCGCGGCGCCGCAGGTCCGACGGAGGGACTCACGTGACACGCAAGACGGTGCGCATCGCCATGAACGGGGTGACGGGGCGCATGGGCTACCGCCAGCACCTCGTCCGTTCGATCCTCGCGCTGCGCGAGCAGGGCGGGCTCGACCTCGGCGACGGCACGGTGCTGTGGCCCGAGCCCGTGCTCCTCGGTCGCCGGGAGTACGCCCTCAAGGCGCTCGCCGAGCGGCACGGCCTCGACGAGGCGAACATCTCCACCGACGTCGACGCCGTCCTCGCCGACGACAGCGTCGACATCTTCTTCGACGCCGCGATGACCTCCGGCCGCGAGGACGTCCTCAAGAAGGCGATCGCCGCCGGCAAGCACGTCTACACCGAGAAGCCGACCGCGACCGGCCTCGACGGCGCGCTCGAACTGGCCCGGCTCGCCCGGGCGGCGGGCGTGAAGTCCGGCGTCGTCCAGGACAAGATCTTCCTGCCGGGCCTGCTCAAGCTGAAGCGCCTCATCGACGGCGGCTTCTTCGGCGAGATCCTGTCCGTGCGCGGCGAGTTCGGCTACTGGGTCTTCGAGGGCGACTGGCAGGAGGCCCAGCGCCCCAGCTGGAACTACCGCTCCGAGGACGGCGGCGGCATCGTCGTCGACATGTTCCCGCACTGGGAGTACGTGCTCCACGAGCTGTTCGGCCGCGTCACCTCCGTGCAGGCGCTCACCGCCACGCACATCCCACAGCGCTGGGACGAGCACGGCAAGCCCTACGCCGCCACCGCCGACGACGCCGCCTACGGCATCTTCGAGCTCGACGGCGGCGCGATCGCGCAGATCAACTCCTCCTGGGCGGTGCGCGTCAACCGCGACGAACTCGTCGAGTTCCAGGTCGACGGGACGGAAGGTTCGGCCGTCGCGGGCCTGCGCAACTGCCGGGCCCAGCACCGCAGTTCCACCCCCAAGCCGGTGTGGAACCCCGACATCCCGGCCACGTACTCGTTCCGCGACCAGTGGCAGGAGGTCCCGGACAACCAGGAGTTCGACAACGGCTTCAAGGCGCAGTGGGAGCTCTTCCTGAGGCACGTCTACACCGACGCGCCCTACCGCTGGGACCTGCTGGCCGGCGCCCGCGGCGTGCAGCTCGCCGAGCTGGGCCTGAAGGCCTCCGCCGAAGGCCGCCGCGTCGACGTACCGGAGATCACGCTGTGACCGTCCATCTGCCCGACAGCGCGGGGGAGTTGCGCGCCTACGAGCCGCGCAGCACGCCGCTCGCCCTCGACACCGGCGCCCCGCTCGCCTCCCGGGTCGTCTTCTCGGCGGCGCACGTCGTCGCCGACCCGTTCGCCGACACCAGCCCCGACGGGCCCGCCGCCGTCGACTGGGACGCCACCCTCGCCTTCCGCCGCCACCTGTGGTCCCACGGGCTCGGCGTCGCCGAGGCCATGGACACCGCGCAGCGCGGCATGGGCCTGGACTGGGCGGGCGCCGCCGAACTGATCAAGCGGTCCGCCGCCGAGGCGCAGGCCGTCGGCGGGCGCATCGCCTGCGGCGTCGGCACCGACCAGCTCACCGCCGTACCGAAGGACCTGGCCGAGGTCAGGGCCGCGTACGAGGAGCAGCTCGCGCTCGTGGAGGGGACGGGCGCGCAGGCGATCCTCATGGCGTCCAGGGCGCTCGCCGCCGTCGCCCGCGGCCCCGAGGACTACCTCGACGTCTACGGACACCTGCTGCGCCAGGCCGCCGAACCGGTCGTCCTGCACTGGCTCGGCCCCATGTTCGACCCCGCGCTCGACGGGTACTGGGGCTCCGCCGACCTCGACGCCGCCACCGAGACGTTCCTCGAGGTCATCGCCGCGCACCCGGACAAGGTCGACGGCATCAAGGTCTCGCTGCTCGACGCGCGGCGCGAGATCGCACTGCGCCGCAGACTCCCCCAGGGCGTGCGCTGCTACACCGGCGACGACTTCAACTACCCCGAGCTGATCGCCGGCGACGCGCGCGGCTTCAGCCACGCGCTGCTCGGCATCTTCGACCCGCTCGGGCCGCTCGCCGCGCACGCCGTACGGGTGCTGGACCGCGGGGACACGGACGGGTTCCGCGCGCTGCTCGACCCGACGGTCGAACTGTCGCGGCACCTCTTCCAGGCGCCGACCCGCTTCTACAAGACCGGTGTCGTGTTCCTCGCCTGGCTCGCCGGACACCAGGACCACTTCGCGATGGTCGGCGGGCTCCAGTCCGCCCGCTCGCTCCCGCACTTCGCGAAGGCCTACGAACTCGCCGACGGGCTCGGCCTGTTCCCCGACCCGGGGCTCGCCGAGGCCCGGATGAAGCAGCTGCTCGCCCTGTACGGAGTGACCCGATGACCGCGCCCGGGGCCCCTGTCGCCCACCCCCTCTTCTCCCTCAACCAGATGACCGTCAAGCAGCTGGGTCTGCCCGAACTCGTCGACGCCTGCGTCGAGTCGGGGGTGCGGTACGTCGGGACGTGGCGCGAGCCCGTGCAGGCGTACGGGGTCGAGAAGGCGGCCCGGCTGCTGCGCGACGCCGGTCTGAGCGTCTCCACGCACTGCCGGGGCGGATTCCTCACCGCGCTCGACGCGGCGGAGCGGCGTGCCGCCGTCGACGACAACAAGCGGGCCGTCGACGAGGCCGCCGTCCTCGGCACGGACGTCCTGGTGCTCGTCTCGGGCGGGCTGCCCGCCGGGTCCTACGACCTGGTGGGGGCGCGGGAGCGGATCGCCGACGGGATCGCCGAGCTGGCGCCGTACGCCGGTGAGCGCGGGGTCCGGCTCGCCATCGAACCGCTCCACCCGATGTTCGCCTCCGACCGGTGCGCCGTCTCCACGCTCGGGCAGGCGCTCGACCTCGCGGAGCGGTTTCCCGCGGAGCAGGTGGGGGTGTGCGTCGACACGTACCACGTGTGGTGGGACGACGCGGCCCCGGCGCAGATCGCCCGGGCGGGCGCGGCGGGGCGCATCGCGAGCTTCCAGCTCGCGGACTGGGTGACACCGCTGCCGGCCGGCGTCCTGAACGGGCGCGGGCAGCTCGGCGACGGGGCCGTGGACCTGGCGCTGTGGTGGCGGCACGTCGAGGAGGCCGGGTACGCGGGGCCGGTGGAGGTGGAGCTGTTCAACGACGGGTTGTGGGAGCGGGAGGGCCGGGACGTCCTGCGGGAGACGGTGTCCCGCTTCGGGGCGGTGGCGCAGGGGCGCTAGGGCGTGCCCGCCTCAGCGCTTGCGCGCCGCGCGCTTCGTCAGGACCGTGAGGATCACCGGGATCAGGAGCTCGACGCCCCGGGTCACGTTCGCCACGGGCAGGCCCGTCCGCTTGGCGATCGCGCTCGCCACCGGCCGGCTCAGCTTCGTGAGGAGTCCGGCCAGCAGGCCGCCCGAGGCGAGCCCGCCGAGCCCGCCGAGCGTGAAGGCACCCTGCAGCGGCGGCTGCTCGGCCTCCGCGAGCGCCTCCTGCACCTCGGCCGCGCCGTCCGGACCCTCCCCGGCCCGCTCCCGCAGGCCACCGGAGAGCGCCGACACCGTGTCGTCCACGACCTCGTGCGCGCCCGACGCGTCCGTGCCGAGCAGGCCCGCGAGCTCCTGCAGCCGGTCGTCGCCGAGCTCGTCGAGGACGTCCTTGGCCAGCGGCTTCTCACCCGATTCTTCGGTCATGCCGCAAACGCTACGGTCGCCCCGGCATGTCGGCACCCGGAGCGAGCGCCGTCCGGGTTTCAAAGAAATCCGTACGTGGAGCACAACCTTCCGCCCGGAAGGCGGGTCTAGCGTGCGTCGGAACTTTTGGAGGGGGACCCGGGGGGGACTTCCAGGAAAGTTCCGGCGCAGGGGAGGGGAGAGCCCGAGGGGCCCGGTCCGCGGACCGGGCCCCTCAGCGCTCAGCGGGTTTCGTACCCGGGTTCAGAAGAAGACGCCGCAGCGCAGCAGCACGTTCGCGTAAGGCCGCGCCTCCCCGGTGCGCACGATCAGCCGCACGCCCGCCGAAAGCCCCTTCAGCTCCTCGTGGGAGACGTAGGACAGCGGGCGGACGCGCTCGCGGAGCAGCTCGGCCGCCGCCGGGTTCGCGGAGCGCACCTCGTGCGCCGCCGTGCCCGACTCCACGATCAGCTCCTCCAGCAGCCCGTCGAGCACCTCGGCGAACGACGGCACCCCGGCGCGGAACGCGAGGTCGACGATCCGGGGCCCGTCCGGCAGCGGCATCCCGACGTCGCACACCAGGACCCCGTCCCCGTGCCCCAGTTCGGCCAGGGCGCCGGCGAGCTGCCGGTTGAGTATTCCGGCCCTCTTCACAGGGAGGCCACCTCGTCCGCCGTCGGGTACGAGGCCTGCGCGCCCTCCTTCGTGACGGCCGCCGCGCCGACCCGCGCCGCGTAGGCCGCCGCGTCCGCGAGCGAGGCACCGGTGCCGAGCCGCCACGCGAGCGCCGCCGTGAACGCGTCACCGGCGCCCGTCGTGTCGACCGCCTCGACCTTCACCGACGCCACCCGCGCCGAGCCCGACGCGTCCGCGACCAGCGCGCCCTCGGAGCCCAGCGTCACGACGACCGAGCGCGGGCCGAGCGCGAGCAGCGCCGTCGCCCACTCCTCGGGCGTCGCCCCCGGCTCCGTACCGAGAATGACCGCCGCCTCGTGCTCGTTGACGATCAGCGGGTCGCACACCGAGAGGACCTCGTCCGGCAGCGGCGCCGGCGGCGACGGGTTCAGGACGAGACGGGCCCCGTCGGCCAGCGACCGCGCGACCTCGGCGACCGTGTCGAGCGGGATCTCCAGGAGGGTCGACACGACGGGCGCGGCGGCGAACAGGTCGCGGGCCGCCCGTACGTCCTGCGGTGTGAGCCGCCCGTTCGCGCCCGGCGACACCACGATCGAGTTGTCGCCGGACGGGTCGACGGTGATCAGCGCGACGCCGGTGGGCGCCCCGCCGACCAGCACGCCGGACGTGTCCACGCCCGCCGACTCCATCGACTCCCGCAGCAGCCGCCCGTGCCCGTCGTCCCCGACGCGCGCGAGCAGCGCCGTGCGCGCGCCCAGCCGCGCCGCGGCGACCGCCTGGTTGGCGCCCTTGCCGCCTGGGTGGACGACCAGGTCGGAACCGAGGACGGTCTCCCCGGCGCCGGGCCGCCGCTCGACGCCGACCACGAGGTCCGCGTTGGCCGAGCCGACCACGAGCAGGTCGTACGAGTTCATGCTGAGCCTCTCCCTGAGGTCACTCGAAGATCGGTGGCGCGGAGGTCACTTGAAGGAGGCGACGTTCTTCGACGTCACGACCTTCACCGGGACCTTCACCGCGGACGGGATCCTGTCGTCCTGCGCCGCCTTGATCGCGTTCTGGACCGCCATCTTGCCGAGTTCGCGCGGCTGCTGGGCGACCGACGCGTACAGCGTGCCCGCCTCGACGGCCTTGAAGCCGTCCGGGGTGCCGTCGAAGCCGACGACGTCGACGGACTTTCCGGCCTTGGAACCGAGCGCCTTGACCGCGCCGAGCGCCATCTCGTCGTTCTCGGCGAAGACGCCGTCGATGTCGGGGTGCGACTGGAGCAGGTTCGTCATGACGTCCAGGCCCTTGGTGCGGTCGAAGTCCGCGGGCTGCTTCGCGACGACCTCGATGCCGGGGAACTCCTTGATGCCCGCGGCGAATCCGGCGCCGCGCTCGCGGCTCGCGGAGGTGCCGGCCTGGCCCTGGAGGATGACGATCTTGCCCTTGCCGCCGAGCTTGCCGGCGAGCGTCCTCGCGGCCTGCTTGCCGCCCGCGACGTTGTCGGAGGCGACGAGCGTGGCGGTCTTCGCCTTGTTCACACCGCGGTCGGCGGCGACGACGGGGATGTCCGCCTGGTCGGCTCCGCGCACGGCCGGGCCGACGGCGTCGGAGTCGACCGGGTTCACGATGACCGCGCTCATGCCGCCGCTCGCGAAGTTCTCCAGCTGGTTGGCCTGCTGCGAGGCGTCGTTCTGCGCGTCGGTGACGGTCAGCTTCACGCCCTGCTTCTCCGCCTCGGCCTGCGCGCCCGCCCGCATCTCCGTGAAGAACGGGTTGTTGAGCGTGGAGACGGCCATGCCGATCCGCAGGTCCTTCTTGCCGCCGGACGACGTGCCGTTGTTCCACAGCGCGAGCCCGCCGACGATCGCCGCCGCGACCACGGCCGCGATGACGTACTGCATCTTCTGGCGCGGTCCGCCCGCGCCGGTGCCGGCCGCGGCCGGCGTGGCACCGGCCTTGCGGCGCACGGTGTCGAGCAGGACGGCGAGCGCGATGACGACGCCGATGACGACCTGCTGCCAGAAGGCGGACACCGACAGGAGGTTGAGGCCGTTGCGCAGCACCGCGAGGATCAGCGCGCCGATGAACGTGCCCGACGCCTTGCCCACACCGCCGGCGAGCGAGGCGCCGCCGATGACGACGGCGGCGATCGCGTCCAGCTCGTAGCCCTGCGCGGCCTGCGGCTGCGCGGAGGACAGCCGGGAGGCGAGGACGATGCCGGCGACGGCCGCGAACAGTCCGGACAGGCCGTAGATGACGAGCTTCTGCCGCTTCACGCGCAGCCCGGACAGGCGGGCCGCCTCCTCGTTGCCGCCGATCGCGTACATCGAGCGGCCGATGAAGGTGCGGCCGAGCACGACCGCGGTGACGACGCCGACGACGACCATCACGATGACCGGTACGGGCAGCCAGCCGCCCAGCGTGTCACCGAGCCGCGAGACCGAGTCCGGGAACGGGATCGGGGAGCCCTGCGAGATCACCAGGGACAGACCGCGGCCCACCGACAGCATGGCGAGCGTCGCGATGAACGGCGGCAGCTTCCCGTACGCGATCAGCGCGCCGTTGACGAAGCCGCAGGCCAGACCGGTGACGACGGCGAGGAGCACCGCTATCGGCACCGGGACGCCCTCGTTCGTCGCCGCCCAGGCGAGGACGGTCGCGGACAGCGCGGCGACCGAACCGACCGACAGGTCGATGCCCGCCGACACGATGACGAAGGTGACGCCGAAGGCGAGGATCGCGGTCACGGCGGCCTGGACGCCGACGTTCAGCAGGTTCGTGGTGGTCAGGAAGTCGCCGGAGAGCAGCGACATCACGACGACCAGGACGACGAGCGCGGTCAGCGCGCCGTTGTCGAGGAGCAGCCGCAGCAGGCCCCCGCCGCTCGTCGCCGAGCCCTGGTTCTTCTTGAGCGTTTCAGTGGTCACGGATGCCCTCCTCCTCGAGGGTGGTGTCATCGAAGCTGTGCGGGGTGCTGACGGCGAGCGCCATCACGGAGTCCTGGGTGGCGTCCTCGGCGGCGAGTTCACCGGCGATGCGGCCCTGCGCCATCACGAGCACGCGGTCGCTCATGCCGAGCACCTCGGGCAGATCGCTGGAGATCATGAGCACGGCGTGCCCGGCGGCGGTCAGCTCGTTGATCAGCTGGTAGATCTCGACCTTGGCGCCCACGTCGATGCCGCGGGTCGGCTCGTCGAGGATCAGCACCCGGATGTCGGCGAGCAGCCACTTGCCGATGACGACCTTCTGCTGGTTGCCGCCCGACAGGGTGCGCACGTGCTGGCCGAGCCCGGCCATCCGCACGCCCAGCTGCCCGGCGATCCGCTCGGCGGCGGAGTGCTGCCCCTTGCGGTCGACGAAGCCGGCGCGGGACGCCGTCCGCATCGTGACGAGCCCCAGGTTCTCCTCGACCGACTGGTCGAGGACGAGACCCTGGCCCTTGCGGTCCTCCGGGACGAGGCCGACGCCCGCGGCCATCGCCGCGTTCACGTCGTGGCGCGGCAGCCGGGAACCGGCCACCTCCACCGACCCGCCGTCGTACGGGTCCGCGCCGAACACGGCCCGGACCACCTCGGTGCGCCCGGCGCCGACGAGCCCGGCGATGCCGACGACCTCACCGGCCCGCACCTCGAAGCTCACGTCGTGGAAGACGCCGTCCCGGGTCAGCCCCTCGACCTTCAGCAGCGCGCCGCCGGTGTCGGGCCGTTCGCGCGGGTACTGCTGCTCGATCGACCGGCCCACCATGAGCCGGACCAGCTCGTCCTCGGGCGTCGACGCCGGGACCTGCCCGACGCTGCGGCCGTCGCGGATGACGGTGACACGGTCGCCGAGCGCGGCGATCTCCTCCAGGTGGTGCGTGATGAAGACGATCCCGACGCCGTCCTCGCGCAGCTGCCGCACGATCGCGAACAGCTTCTCGACCTCCTCGGAGGTCAGCACGGCCGTCGGCTCGTCCATGATCAGGACGCGGGCGTCCAGGCTGAGGGCCTTCGCGATCTCCACCATCTGGAGGCGGGCGATGCCCAGTTCGCGGACGCGCGCGCGGGGCGACACGTGCACGCCCACGCGCGCGAGGAGCGCCTCGGCGTCGCGCTCCATCTTCTTCCGGTCGATGAGACCGAAGCGGCGCGGCTGGCGTCCCAGGAAGATGTTCTCGGCGACGGTCAGGTCGGGGACGAGGTTGAACTCCTGGTAGATCGTGGCGATGCCCAGCTTCTCGGCGTCCTGCGCCCCGTGGACGCGGACCTCCTCGCCGCCCACCGTGATCCGGCCGGCGTCCGGCGTGTAGGCGCCGGAGAGCATCTTGATCAGCGTGCTCTTGCCGGCTCCGTTCTCGCCGAGCAGGACGTGCACCTCGCCGCGGCGCAGATCGAAGTCGACGCTGTCGAGCGCGACGACGCCGGGGAACGTCTTGCGGATTCCCTCGATACGCAGCAACTCGTCCGGACCGCTCTCCGGACTGTTCTCCGGGTTCACCGGGGGCTCGTTCACCTGGGGCTCCTCTCCATCGAGGTCAGCGGGTGGGGGGACGTGGGTGGTTCGCCGCAGGACTCCCGTACGACGAGGTGGGCGGGCAGGGTCACCGACTCCGGGGAGCGGCCCTCGATGCGGTCGATCAGGGCGCGGACGGCGGCCCGGCCCAGCTCCTTGGTCGGCTGGGCGATCGCCGTGATCGGCGGTGCGGTGTGCACGAACCAGGGGATGTCGTCGAACGCGGCGAGCGCGATGTCGTCCGGGACGCGCAGCCCGCGCGCGCGGATCGCGTCGAGCGCGCCGAGCGCCATCAGGTTGTCGGCGGCGAACACGACCTCCGGCGGCTCGGCCAGGTCGAGGAACCCCTCGGTGACCCGGCGCCCGCTGTCGGCCTGGAAGTCGCCCTGGCCCGTGTAGGCGTCGGGCAGTTCGATGTCGTACGGGGCGAGGGCCTCACGGAAGGCGGCGATGCGCTCGCTGCCGGTGGTCGTGGCGGCGGGGCCCGCGATGATCGCGAGGCGGCGGTGGCCGAGTCCGTGCAGATGCGCCACCAGGTCGCGGATGGCGGCGCGGCCGTCGGAGCGCACCACCGGCACGTCCACGCCCGGGATCCAGCGGTCGACGAAGACCATCGGGGTCCCGGAGCGGGCCGCGGCCAGCATCAGCGGGGAGCCGCCGTCGGTGGGGGAGACGAGGAGGCCGTCGACGCGGCGGTCGAGCAGGTTCTGGACGTGGTGGTCCTGGAGATCGGGGCGCTCGTCGGCGTTCCCGATGATCACGCTGTAGCCGAGGGCGCGGGCCTCCTCCTCCACGGAGCGGGCCAGCTCGGTGAAGTACGGGTTCAGCACGTCGCTGATGACCAGGCCGAGGGTGCGGGTCTGGTCGGTGCGCAGGGAGCGGGCCACGGCGTTGGGCCGGTAGCCGAGCGACTCCACGGCGGCCAGCACGCGCGTCCTGGCATCCGGGCTGACCGACGGGTGGCTGTTCAGGACGCGGGAGACCGTGGCGACGGAGACTCCGGCCGCGGCCGCGACGTCCTTGATGCTCGCCATCGCGGGCCACCTCCTTGTGGCTGCGGGGCTCATGTGCGGTGTGGTGGGCGCACATGTGCATGGAATCGATTACATGAGGGATTGGAATCGATTACACGGTCGCTGGCAAGGGGGGTTCCGGTGGTCGTGACCGGATCGTGATGTGGGGGTGCCGGGGTGGGGTGGGCCGCGGTGGGGCGCGGCGGGGCGGCTCGGGTCGGGTGCGCGGGGGTGTTGTCGGTGCGGCGTGCGATCGTGGAGGGCGGATCTGATGGATGACGCAGAAGGAGCGAGCCGACCGTGAACCACGCGCAGCTCACCGCACTCGGCCGCGCCCTGCGGGTCCTGGGCGAGCACGGCGAGACCCTCACCGCGGAGGCCTCGGACGCCAAGCTCCATGAGGTGCGCGGCGATGTGAAGCGCGCCCTGGAGCTGCTCGACGACACGGTCTCCGGCTCCGCGCCCACGACCCGCTGCGCCCAGCACCCGTACGGCGCGGTCGACGAGTCGGCGCCCGACCTGTGCCTGCTCTGCGAGACGCGCCGCCGCCAGGCGCGCCGCGCGGAGTACGGCGGGGGGCCGGCCCCGGCCCGCGCCGACCAGCAGCCGGTCGTGTCGCGGTACGGCACGCGGGAGGAGCGTCCGCAGCCCCAGCAGCGCTGGATCCCCGAGATGTGGACCGGCCAGGTCTGGCAGCTGTGCGGCACCCCGCGCCACGACCGCCGTGAGGCGGACCTCTATCTGGCGGCCCAGCGCCGCCGCCCGGACGCGGCGATGGCGTACCGGCTGGTCCACGAGTTCACGGACTACGAGGTCGTACGGGTATGGGGCACGCCGCTTCGGGTGGACCCGGAGCCCATGGGGGGTATTTAGGGCGGGGCACCGCTTGTGAGCGGGGCCGGCTCGCGGTGGGCGCGGCCGACGATCGGCTGACGTTCCGTCGTGGCCGGCCGCGCAGTTCCCGGGGCCCCTGGCGAGGCCATTGCCCGCCCCCTTCTCCCACCCACCCGCCCCCTCCGGGGGCGTCGGTCCGGCGCCCGGCCTCGGGCGGCGCCTCCGTGCGGGGTGCACATCCCGGTTGCCCAGCGCTGGGTGCCCGATCTCATGGGCCTCGGCTACAGCGCCGCCGTAGGGGTTGGACGCCGTCGCCGGGTGCGCCACCGTCGTGGTTGCTCGCGCAGTTCCCCGCGCCCCTGAGGGCACACTTCGTGCGCCCCAGGGGTCTGTTGGTCGTGCCCCTGCGACGGGGTCGCTGATCGGACATAGCCCCGCGCCCCCGGAAGGCACACTTCGTGCGCCTCAGGGGCCCGATTGACCTGCCCCGGGACGGAGTTGCTGATCGGGTGCAGCCCCGGGCGCATGGAAGGCGCACTTCGTGCGGCCCAGGGGACCCCGGTCGGGCCCGCGACGGGGGCGCTGGTCGGGGCGACGGTCGCGTCCCGCGGCGGAGTTGCTGAGCGGAGACAGGCCCGCGCCCCCCGGAGGGGCTCAGTGTTGGAGGAGGCCGCCGATCGGGATCGGTGCTACGTGGCCGGTTGCCGGGAGGGATCGGGCCAGGGCCAGGCCGATGTCGACCAGAGAGGAGCGGCGCAGGCGGGCGACGTCCGGGATCGGGGTCCAGGCCGACTCGGCGATGGCGCCGTTCGGCTCCGGGCGGAGGTGGCCACCGGTGATGCGTACCCCGTAGAAGACGCCGACGTTCTGGTGTTCCGGTCCGCCGGGGACGGCGCGTTCCGCCGCCGGGATGACCCGTGAGTCCACGCCCAGCAGGCGTTCGACCACCGCGGCGCAGCCGGTCTCTTCGGCGACCTCCCGGATCACCGCGTCGAAGGGATCCTCCCCGTGCTCGACCTTGCCGCCCGGAAGGGTCCACGTGCTCTCGCCCCGGTGCGGCACGTGACGGGCGAGCAGCACGCGCCCGTTCTCGATGCACACGGCGTACGCCGCCAGTCGGAAACTCATCGCTCGTACCTCCGGCTCCCACCGGATCCTAGGGGGACGCGACGGCGAACAGGAGGGCTACCGGGGCCAGGAAGGCGAGGGTGCCCGTTGTCAGGCCGATGACGCACCTCGCGTTCGCGGTCTCCTTGGCGCAGCCCACCACCCCGTACGCCACCGCGATGCCACCGCCGATCGGGCCCAGCAGGGCAGGGAGGGCGATCGGGGGCAGGTAGAGGGCGCCGACGACGCCGAGCACTTCCAGCCCCAGGCTGATCACGCCGGTCCAGAAGCACAGCGCGGTGTACGGGCCGGTCGAGCGGCGGGCGGTGTCGGCGCTCATGGGTCCCCTGGTGGTCGCGCGGTGGTTCGGGTCAGTTCTGGCGGGCCTGCCCCAGCGTATGGGCGACCAGGGCGTTCGCGTGGCCGTGGCCCAGGCCGTGGGTGGACTTCAGCCAGTTCACCAGCTCCATGTGGCGGGTGAGTGGCGAGGCCTGGATGAGGTTCTGCCAGTGGGAGATCGGCTGCCCGTACTTCTTCTCGATCGACGGGAAGTAACTGGCGGGGCCCTTGGCGGTGGTGGTCATGGTGATCCTCGGTGTGGTGCGACACGGTCAGCTGTACGACCTGGGCCGGCCGGGAAAGTCATCGGCGGCGCCCGCGGAAGATCTCCAGGGCCGTGCCGAGGGCGAGGGACTGGAGGAGGGCGCTCGCGGCGACGCCGGCTCCCAGGAGCCAGTAAGGCGCGTCGATGCCCCACACCGCGCCGACGACGCCGGCCGCGCCGAGAGACGTCGGGGCCGTGAAGAGGAAGGGCCACACTCCGACGATCCCCGGGTCGGAGACCGTCGCGGCGATCACCTCGAAGGCGACGGCCGATCCGACGAGGCCGAGATAGGCCGCCGAGAGCGGGTTGGCGAACGTTCTGCGGACGAGCGGGTGGACGGACATGGACGGGATTCCCCCCAGGGCACGCGGTGTTGGAACCGGACGCGTCCATGCTCGGACCGGCGCCGCGCGGGAGCATGAGTAGGCGTACTCAACCCCCGTACCGGGCGACGTACCGGACGACCTACTTGAGTCGGCGCCACGCGTGGTCCAGGGCCTCGCGCAACTGGTCGGCCTCGGTCGCGGTCAGACCCGCCGTCATGCGGTCCTCCACGCCGCCCACCGCCTCCGCGTACGCGGACAGGAGCTCCCGGCCCGCCGGGGTGAGGGTGATGAGCAGCTCGCGACGGTTGGCCGGATTGGGGTGCCGGGCCACATAGCCGCGGCCTTCCAGGGTGCGGACCATGTCGGCCATGGACTGGGCGGTGACGAAGGAGTCCCGGGCCAGCTGCGCCGCGGTCAGTCCGTCGTGGACCTCCAGGACGGTGAGCGCCGTGTACTGCAGCGCCGTGACTCCGGCCGGCTTCAGAACCTCCTCCAGGCGGGCGCGCACCACGAGTTCGGCCCGTTTGACGAGGTAGAGCAGGGACGGGGACGGCTTCTCGGGCATGGAACCTCCGGGTCGCTGCTGCCTGCTGTCTGGCGCCGGGCCGCCACACCGGGCGGTCCGATGGGCCGACCCTACCCCATTGACAGGAATCTTGATGATCGTGAGACTGGCCCGCATCGCCAGGAATCCTGTCGATGGAGATCGGAGCCGGCCCGGCATGGAGAAGAGGGATCACGCATGGAACTGAGCGGCAAGGTCGCCGTCGTCACGGGCAGCGGACGCGGGCTGGGGCTCGCCTACGCCCGTGCGCTCGGCGCCGCAGGGGCGTCCGTCGTGGTGAACGACGTCGACGAGCAGGTCGTCGCCGACGCGGTGCGGACCGTCGAGGCCGCCGGGGGCAAGGCCGTCGGCGTGACCGCGGCCGTCGGGACCACGGAGGCCGCCGAGGCGCTGATCGGCGCCGCCGTCGAGCACTTCGGCCGGCTCGACGTGCTGGTCACCAACGCGGGCATCCTGCGCGACAAGGTGCTCTGGAAGATGAGCGACGACGACTTCGACGACGTGGTCCGCGTCCATCTGCGCGGCACGTTCACCTGCGCCCGCGCCGCCGCCGTACGGATGCGCGAGCAGGGCGAGGGAGGCCGGATCGTCCTGGTCGGCTCGCCGGCCGGGCAGCGCGGCAACTTCGGCCAGACCAACTACGCGGCGGCCAAGGCCGGCATCGTCGCCATGGCCCGCACCTGGGCCATGGAACTGGCCCGCGCGGACATCACGGTGAACGCCGTGATCCCCGTGGCCGCCACCGAGATGACCCGGACGATCCCCGCGTTCGCCCCGGCCATCGAGGAGTCCGAGCGCACCGGCGAGCCGCTGCCCCGCTGGATGCGCAGGGACGAGGGTCTCGGCACCGTCGACGACGTCACCGGCCTCGTCACCTACCTCGCCTCCGACGCCTCCGCCGGTGTCACCGGCCAGGCCATCGGCCTCGGCGGCGACCGCCTCGCGCTGTGGACCCACCCGCGGGAGAAGGCGCACGCCTTCCAGGACGGCGGCTGGAGCGCCGACGACATCGCCGCCTCCTGGGCCGCCGGTGTCGGCGCCGAGCCCGAGACCTTCGGCATCCCCGCCCCGCGCCCGCCGGCCGGTGCCTGACATGGCGCCCGCACCCCGCCTCGACCCGGCCCGGCTGACCGCCATCGACGTGCACACCCACGCCGAGGTGTCCCGGACCGGTCACCCCTCGCTCAGCCCCGAGCTGATGGCCGCCTCGGAGAAGTACTTCGCCGCGCACGGCCACCGGATGCCGACCATCGCGGAGACCGCCGAGCACTACCGGCAGCGGAACATGGCGGCCGTCGTCTTCACCGTCGACGCCGAGCACGCCCTGGGCCACCCGCCCATCCCGAACGAGGAGATCGCCGAGGACTGCGCCGAACACGCCGACGTCCTCATCCCGTTCGCCTCCCTCGACCCCTGGCGGGGCCGGGCGGCGGTGCGGCAGGCGCGGCGGCTGGTCGAGGAGTACGGGGTGCGGGGGTTCAAGTTCCACCCCAGCCTCCAGGGCTTCTCGCCCGACGACCGGCTGGCGTACCCGCTGTACGAGGCCATCGAGGAACTCGGCGTCCCCGCCCTCTTCCACACCGGCCAGACCGGCATCGGGGCGGGCGTCCCGGGCGGCGGCGGCATCCGGCTCAAGCACGCGAACCCGATGCTCGTCGACGACGTGGCCGCCGACTTCCCGGGGCTGCGGATCATCCTGGCGCACCCCTCGTTCCCCTGGCAGGACGAGGCGCTGGCGGTGGCCACGCACAAGCCGAACGTGTACATCGACCTGTCCGGCTGGTCCCCGAAGTACTTCCCGCCGCAGCTCGTCCGGTACGCCAACACCCTGCTCAAGAAGAAGGTGCTGTTCGGGTCCGACCACCCGGTCATCACCGCCGACCGGTGGCTCGCCGACTTCGCCGAGCTCGACATCAAGCCCGAGGTCAGGCCGATGATTCTCAAGGAGAACGCCCTGCGCGTCCTCGGCCTCGACCAGGCCTGACCCCATCCACCAGCAGTCCGAAAGGCAGGGCCCCCGTCATGCGTGACCACGGCATCGGTTCCTGGACCGCCCGCCGCGCCCGCAAGACACCGGAGCGCACCGCGGTCGTCTTCCGCGACCGCGCGACCAGCTACGCCGAGCTCCACGACCGCGTCACCCGCCTCGCGCTGCACCTGCGCGGCCTGGGCATCCGCCCCGGCGACCGGGTCGCCTATCTGGGCCCGAACCACCCGGCCTTCCTGGAGACCCTGTTCGCCACCGCCCGGCTCGGCGCGCTGTTCGTCCCGCTCAACACGCGCCTCGCCGCACCCGAGCTGGACCACTGCCTCGGTGACTGCGGGGCCGAGATCCTCGTCCACACCGGCGACTTCGCGGAGTTCGCCGAAGGATGCGGCGTGCCGCGGACCGTCGCCGTCGGCCCGGAACTGGAGCGGGAGCTCGCGGGGATCGCCCTCGAACCGCTCGACATGCCGGTGAGCCACGACGACCCCGCGCTCATCATGTACACCTCCGGCACGACCGGCCGGGCCAAGGGCGCCGTACTGACCCACGGCAACCTGACCTGGAACTGTGTCAACGCCCTGGTCGACGGCGACTTCGCCGGGGCCGACGTCGCGCTGCTCTCCGCCCCGCTGTTCCACACCGGCGCCCTCAACATGTCGTGCCTGCCGACCCTCCTCAAGGGCGGCACCCTCGTCCTGGAGGAGACCTTCGCCCCGGACCGCACCCTCGACCTGGTCGAGCGGCACCGGGTCACCGTGATGTTCGGCGTCCCCGCGATGTTCCAACAGGTCGCCGCCGCACCGCGGTTCACCGACGCCGACCTGTCCTCGCTGCGCATGCTGCTGTGCGGCGGCGCCCCGGTGCCGGTGGCCCTGATCCGCGTCTACCAGGAACGGGGCATCGAGTTCCTCCAGGGCTACGGCATGACCGAGGCCTCGCCGGGGGTCTGCATGCTCGACGCCGAGCACGCCGTGGAGAAGGCGGGCAGCGCGGGCGTGGCGCACTTCTTCAGCGACGTCCGCCTCGTCGACCCGTCCGGCGCCGACGCCGCGTACGGCGAACTGCTCGTCGAGGGACCGAACGTGATGAAGGGGTACTGGAACCGGCCCGAGGCCACCGCGGCCGTACTGGGGGCGGGCTGGTTCCACAGCGGCGACATCGCCCGCGCCGACGAGGACGGCTACGTCACGCTCGTCGACCGCGCCAAGGACATGATCATCTCCGGTGGGGAGAACGTCTACCCGGCCGAGATCGAGAACGTCCTGCACGACCATCCCGCCGTCGCCGACTGCGCCGTCATCGGCGTACCGGACACCCGGTGGGGCGAAGTGCCCCGCGCCGTCGTCGTCCGCGCGCCCGGCGCCGACGCGAGCGCCGCCGACATCCTGGCGTCCCTGGACGGCCGGCTCGCCCGCTACAAGATCCCGAAGTCGCTCGTCTTCGCCGACGCCCTGCCGCGCAGCGGCGCCGGAAAGCTGCTCAAGCCCCGCATCCGCGAACTCTTCGGCACGACGCCCGTCGCCGAGGACAACTGACAGGAGCACCACCATGACCGCCCTGCGCACCGCCACCGGCCTCGACGAGATCAAGGCGCTGGCCGGCGCCGACCTGGGCCGCACCGACTGGCTGGAGATCGCCCAGGACCGGGTGAACACCTTCGCCGACGCCACCGGCGACCACCAGTGGATCCACACCGACCCGGAGCGCGCCGCGAACGGCCCCTTCGGCGGCCCGATCGCCCACGGCTACCTCACCCTCTCCCTGATCATCCCGCTGTTCAACCAGCTGCTCGCCATCGAGGGCACCTCGATGAGCATCAACTACGGCCTGGACAAGGTCCGTTTCCCCAGCCCGGTGAAGGTCGGCGCCAAGATCCGGCTGCACGGCGCGGTCGAGTCCGTCGAGGAGGTCCGGGGCAACGGCGTGGAGATGCGCCTCGCCTTCACGATCGAGATCGAGGGCTCCGACAAGCCCGCCTGCGCGGCCCAGGCCGTCTACCGCCACTACGCCTAGGCGGGACCCCGCACGGTTGTCAGCGCCGCCCGCTACCGTCGACGCATGTCCAACCAAGCGTCGGCGGCGCGCACCCTGGCGGTGCTGGAAGGCGTGCTCGAACGGATCACGTTCGCCAGCGAGGAGACCGGGTACACCGTCGCGCGCGTGGACACCGGTCGCGGCGGCGGCGATCTGCTGACGGTCGTCGGCGCGCTGCTCGGCGCGCAGGCCGGCGAGTCGCTGCGGATGGAGGGCCGTTGGGGCTCGCACCCCCAGTACGGCAAGCAGTTCCATGTCGAGAACTACACGACGATCCTGCCCGCCACCATCCAGGGCATCCGCCGCTATCTCGGCTCGGGCCTGGTCAAGGGCATCGGGCCGGTCTTCGCCGACCGGATCACCCAGCACTTCGGGCTCGACACCCTCGACATCATCGAGCAGGACCCCAAGCGGCTGATCGAGGTGCCGGGCCTCGGCCCCAAGCGCACCAAGAAGATCGCCGACGCCTGGGAGGAGCAGAAGGCCATCAAGGAAGTGATGGTCTTCCTCCAGTCGGTCGAGGTGTCCACGTCGATCGCCGTGCGGATCTACAAGAAGTACGGCGACGCCTCGATCGGCGTCGTGAAGAACCAGCCGTACCGGCTCGCCTCCGACGTCTGGGGCATCGGCTTCCTCACCGCGGACCGCATCGCCCAGTCCGTCGGCATCCCGCACGACAGCCCCGAGCGCGTGAAGGCGGGACTCCAGTACGCGCTGTCGCAGTCCACCGACCAGGGGCACTGCTTCCTGCCCGAGGAGCGGCTGATCGCCGACGCGGTGAAGCTGCTCCAGGTCGACACCGGCCTCGTCATCGAGTGCCTCGCCGCGCTCGCCGAGCCCGACGAGGAGAGCGGCGAGGAGCCCGGCGTCGTCCGCGAGCGGGTGCCGGGGGAGGACGGGCAGCCGGTCACGGCCGTCTACCTCGTCCCGTTCCACCGCGCCGAGCTGTCGCTGTCCGCCCAGGTCCAGCGCCTGCTGCGGACCGGCGAGGACCGGATGCCCGCGTTCCGGGACGTGGTCTGGGACAAGGCGCTGGCCTGGCTCGCGCAGCGGACCGGGGCCACGCTCGCGCCCGAGCAGGAGGAGGCGGTCCGGCTCGCCCTGACCCAGAAGGTCGCCGTGCTGACCGGCGGCCCCGGCTGCGGCAAGTCGTTCACCGTACGGTCCGTCGTCGAGCTGGCCCGCGCCAAGAAGGCCAAGGTGCTGCTCGCCGCCCCGACCGGACGCGCCGCGAAGCGCCTCGCCGAGCTGACCGGCGCCGAGGCCTCCACCGTCCACCGGCTCCTGGAGCTGAAGCCCGGCGGCGACGCCGCGTACGACAAGGACCGGCCGCTCGACGCGGACCTGGTCGTCGTCGACGAGGCCTCCATGCTCGACCTGCTGCTGGCGAACAAGCTGGTGAAGGCCGTCCCGCCCGGCGCCCATCTGCTGTTCGTGGGGGACGTGGACCAGCTGCCGAGCGTCGGCGCGGGCGAGGTGCTGCGCGATCTGCTCGCCGACGGCGGCCCGGTGCCCGCCGTCCGGCTGACCCAGGTGTTCCGCCAGGCCCAGGAGTCCGGCGTGGTCATGAACGCCCACCGGATCAACGCGGGCACGCCCCCGCTCACCCAGGGCCTGAAGGACTTCTTCCTCTTCGTCGAGGAGGACACCGAGGAGGCCGGGCGGCTGACGGTGGACGTCGCGGCGCGCCGGATCCCGGCGAAGTTCGGCCTCGACCCGCGCCGCGACGTGCAGGTCCTCGCCCCCATGCACCGGGGCCCGGCCGGCGCGGGCACGCTGAACGGACTGCTCCAGCAGGCGATCACCCCGGGCCGCCCCGAGCTCCCCGAGAAGCGCTTCGGTGGCCGCGTCTTCCGCGTGGGCGACAAGGTCACCCAGATCAGGAACAACTACGAGAAGGGGGCGAACGGCGTGTTCAACGGCACGGTCGGCGTCGTCACCTCCCTCGACGCGGACGAGCAGCGCCTCACCGTCCTGACCGACGAGGACGAGGAGGTGCCCTACGACTTCGACGAACTCGACGAACTCGCGCACGCCTACGCCGTGACGATCCACCGTTCGCAGGGAAGTGAGTATCCGTGTGTGGTGATTCCGGTCACGACCGGGGCATGGATGATGCTCCAGCGGAATCTTCTCTACACGGCGGTGACCCGCGCGAAGAGACTGGTCGTGCTCGTCGGCTCGCGCAAGGCCCTCGGGCAGGCGGTACGCACGGTTTCTGCCGGAAAGCGGTACACAGCACTGGATTTCCGGCTCTCGGGCGGGAACCTTCAAAGAGTTTGATCGATCAAATTCGTCGGGAAGGTCACAGCCCCCTTCCGGAACCAGGGCGAAGGGGGCAGGATGAGAAGGTTGGTGGCACCCAGTGCCGCCATTAGGCCCAATGGTCGACCCCGAGTGCACTCCGGTGGGCCAAGTGGGGGATGGTAGAGGCAGTCAGGGCACCTCGAAGAAGAGGCACTACGTCGGTGAGGGATGACGTGAGCGACAACTCTGTAGTACTGCGGTACGGCGATGGCGAGTACACCTACCCGGTGATCGACAGCACCGTCGGCGACAAGGGCTTCGACATCGGGAAGCTCCGGGCCCAGACAGGACTGGTGACCCTCGACAGCGGATACGGCAACACGGCCGCCTATAAATCCGCGATCACCTACCTGGACGGCGAGCAGGGCATCCTGCGCTACCGCGGCTACCCGATCGAGCAGCTGGCCGAGCGTTCCACCTTCCTCGAGGTGGCGTACCTGCTGATCAACGGCGAGCTTCCGACCGTGGACGAGCTCGCGACCTTCAAGAGCGAGATCACGCAGCACACCCTGCTGCACGAGGACGTCAAGAACTTCTACAAGGGCTTCCCGCGCGACGCCCACCCGATGGCCATGCTGTCGTCCGTGGTGTCCGCGCTGTCCACGTTCTACCAGGACAGCCACAACCCCTTCGACGAGAAGCAGCGCCACCTCTCGACGGTCCGCCTGCTCGCCAAGCTTCCGACGATCGCGGCCTACGCGTACAAGAAGTCGGTCGGCCACCCGTTCGTCTACCCGCGCAACGACCTGGGCTACGTCGAGAACTTCCTGCGCATGACGTTCTCCGTGCCCGCGCAGGAGTACGACCTCGACCCGGTCGTCGTCTCGGCGCTGGACAAGCTGCTGATCCTGCACGCGGACCACGAGCAGAACTGTTCGACGTCCACCGTGCGTCTGGTCGGCTCCTCGCAGGCCAACATGTTCGCGTCGATCTCCGCGGGCATCTCCGCCCTGTGGGGTCCGCTGCACGGTGGCGCCAACCAGTCGGTCCTGGAGATGCTCGAGGGCATCCAGGCCAACGGCGGCGACGTCGACTCCTTCATCCGCAAGGTGAAGAACAAGGAGGAGGGCGTCCGCCTGATGGGCTTCGGCCACCGGGTGTACAAGTCCTTCGACCCGCGCGCCAAGATCATCAAGGCCGCGGCGCACGATGTCCTCTCGGCCCTCGGCAAGGACGACGCGCTGCTGGACATCGCGCTCAAGCTGGAGGAGCACGCGCTCTCCGACGAGTACTTCGTCTCGCGCAACCTCTACCCGAACGTGGACTTCTACACGGGTCTGATCTACCGGGCCATGGGCTTCCCGACCGAGATGTTCACGGTCCTGTTCGCCCTCGGCCGGCTGCCGGGCTGGATCGCCCAGTGGCACGAGATGATCAAGGAGCCGGGGTCGCGCATCGGCCGTCCGCGCCAGATCTACACCGGTGTGGTCGAGCGGGACTTCGTTCCCGTCGAGCAGCGCTGAGTCGCTCCGCTTCGAGGGCCGGTCGTCTCGCCGTAGGGCGTGGCGGCCGGCCTTCGGCGTTCCGCCCTGTTCGCGTCGCGGGCAGCAGAAAGCGCCCCGCTGTCGGTCCCCCCACGGGCCGGCAGTCGGGGCGCTTTCCATGTCCCGGTGCGGATTCCCCCCACGGGATCCGGCCGGGCGTCCAGGTGTCCGCGTCGGCTGCCGGGAACACGCACGCACGGGTGGGCCGCTCAAGCTCCCCGGTGCGCGTGCCCCGGCCAACGCAGTCGGGTCCGTCCCCCAAGACAAACCCGCTCGATACGGAAACGCCCCCCAAGACGTTTCTGCATCGCCTCCTTAGACTCACGAGACCTGCAAAGGGTTACGTTGGGATCGATGTGATCTACGTCTCTTGCATTTGTCCCGTGCGTTCACAAGAGACCCGATATGCGAACCCGGGCCCCAGTGTGAGGGTGCTGCAATTGTGCCGTGTGGATTGTGTGCAGGTCCAGACTGTGTGGGACAGAACTGACGGATCGGGCCCCGGTCAGCCGAATCGGCGCAGTCGCAGGCTGTTGCTCACCACGAAAACCGACGAGCAGGCCATCGCCGCCCCCGCGATCATCGGGTCCAGCAGCCCCGCGGCGGCCAGCGGCAGCGCGGCCACGTTGTAGCCGAAGGCCCAGCACAGATTGCCCTTGATCGTGGCGAGGGTGCGCCGGGAGAGCCGGATGGCGTCGGCCGCCACCCGCAGATCGCCGCGGACCAGCGTCAGATCGCCGGCCTCGATCGCCGCGTCCGTCCCCGTGCCCATCGCGAGCCCCAGATCCGCCGTGGCCAGCGCCGCCGCGTCGTTGACCCCGTCGCCGACCATCGCGACCGTACGGCCCTCGGCCCGCAGCCGCTCGATCACCGCGACCTTGTCCTGCGGCAGCACCTCCGCGATCACGTCGTCCGGCGCGATGCCCACGGCGCGGGCCACGGACGCGGCGGCGGCCCGGCCGTCACCGGTCAGCAGCATCGGGGTCAGCCCGAGCGCACGCAGCCGCTCGACGGCCTCCGCGCTGGTGTCCTTGACCGTGTCGGTGACGCCGAGCACGCCGCGCGCCACGCCGTCCCAGGCCACGACGACCGCCGTGCCGCCCGTCGCCCGCGCGGCACCCAGTGCCTCCATGAGCGCGGCCGGCGCGGCGATCCCGGCGTCGGCGAGCAGCGCCTCGCGGCCGACGAGCACGGCGTGCCCCTCGACGGTGCCGCGCACGCCGAGCCCCGGCACGTTCGCGAAGCCCGTGACCCGCGGCAGTTCGCCCGCGCGGTCCGCGGCTCCGGCGGCGACCGCGCGCCCGACGGGATGCTCGGAGGCGTGCTCCACGGCCCCGGCGAGCCGCAGCAGCTCCTTCTCGTCGATCCCCTCGGCGGTGTGCACGGCGTCCAGCGTCATCCGGCCGGTGGTGACCGTTCCGGTCTTGTCCAGGACGACCGTGTCGACGGTGCGCGTCGACTCCAGCGCCTCGGGGCCCTTGATCAGGATGCCGAGCTGGGCGCCGCGGCCGGTGCCGACCATGAGCGCGGTCGGGGTGGCGAGGCCCAGGGCGCAGGGGCAGGCGATGATCAGCACGGCCACGGCCGCGGTGAACGCGCCGGTGACGTCGTCCGTCACGAGGAGCCGTACGAGCAGGGTGCCGAGCGCGATGACCAGCACGGCGGGGACGAACACCGCCGAGATCCGGTCCGCGAGCCGCTGCACCTTCGCCTTGCCGGTCTGGGCGTCCTCGACGAGCTTCGCCATGCGGGCCAGCTGCGTGTCGGCGCCGACCCGGGTGGCCTCGACGACGATGCGACCGCCCGCGTTGACGGTCGCGCCGGTGACGGCGTCGCCGACGCTCACGTCGACCGGCACGGACTCGCCCGTGAGCAGGGAGGCGTCGACGGCCGCGTGGCCCTCGACGACCGTTCCGTCCGTCGCGATCTTCTCGCCGGGCCGTACGACGAACCGGTCGCCGGGACGCAGGTGCTGCGCAGGGACACGGGTCTCGGTGCCGTCCGGGGCGATGAGGGCGACGTCCTTCGCGCCCAGTTCGAGGAGGCTGCGCAGGGCGGCGCCCGCGCTCCGCTTGGCGCGGGCCTCCAGGTACCGGCCGAGCAGGATGAACGTGACGACGCCCGCGGCGACTTCCAGGTACGTGTGGGAGGTGCCGGAGGCCAGGGCCCACAGGGACCAGCCGTACGCGGCGAGGACGCCGAGCGACACCAGGGTGTCCATCGTGGCCGCGCCGTGGCGGGCGTTCGTCCAGGCGGCCCGGTAGAAGTCGGCGCCGCAGCCCAGGACGACCGGGGTCGCCAGGGCCAGGGCGAGCCAGTCCCATCCGGGGAACCGGAGGGCGGGAATCATGGAGAGCGCGATCACCGGGACGCTCAGTGCGGCGGCCGTGACCAGGCGCCGCCGGAGGCCGCTGTCGCGGGTACCGCTCGCCTCGGGCTGCGGGGCTTCGGAGTCGACCGCCGTGCTCTCGGGAGTGACCTCGTCCGGGGTCGCCGTGTAGCCCAGTTTGGTGATCGTGGCGATCAGCTGGTCGGGGGTGATCTCGGGGGCGCAGGAGATCTTCGCGCGTTCGGTCGCGAGGTTGACCGTCGCGGTGACGCCCTCGATGCGGTTGAGCTTGCGCTCGATGCGTGAGGAGCAGGAGGCGCAGGTCATGCCGCCGATGGAGAGGCCGATCTCCGTGAGTGGCGGCGGTGTGTCGAGAGGTGCGTCGAGAGGTGCGTCGAGAGGTGGTACGTCCGTCATGGTGCTGTCGAGCGTACGGCGCGGGGGCCGGGGATGTCCCCGGCCCCCGAAGTGGTGAGGGGTCAGACCAGCTCGTAGCCCGCCTCGTCGACGGCGGCGCGGACGGCCGCCTCGTCGAGCGGGGCCGCGGAGACCACGGTGACCTGGCCGGTGGCGGCGACCGCGGTGACGGAGGCGACGCCGGCGATCTCGGAGATCTCGCTGGAGACCGCGCCCTCGCAGTGGCCGCAGGTCATGCCCTTGACCTGGTAGACGGTGGTCACGGCGCCCTCGGCGGCGGGGGCCGCGGCGTCCGTGTGGCAGGCTCCGCCGCAGCAGGACCCGGACGTCTCGGAGCCGATCTGGGGGAGCTCGGTCTGGGCGCTCATGTCGTTCTCCTCGGAATGCCTCGATGGGTGTGCGTCGGAAGGGGGCCGGGATGTCCCCGGCACCTCCTGACGTCTCCGACTGTATACCCCTAGGGGGTATTTCTCCAAGAGGGATCGCGGCGCGCGAGCGAACGCGCCCAGCCGATGCCGAGAAGGGAGACCGCGGCCAGGCCGCCGATCGAGAAGAGCGTGAAGAGGTGCTCCTGCGTGGCGGTGGGGTCGGGCATGTACCCCTGGGCGAAGAGCGCGCGGTCCAGGCCGGTCCCCGTGATGCGGGCGACGAGCCACAGGGCGATCCCGTGCATCGAGTCCCACAGCGCGTGCAGCAGGGAGACGCCGAGGTACGTCGCGACGACGGGCGCGGCGAAGCGGTAGCGGCCGGTCGGGCGACGGAAGGCCAGCAGCACGGCGCCGGCGATCGCCGTCCACAGCCCGTGCCCGAACGGGGCCAGCAGCCCGCGCAGCACCTCCGTCTCCAGGAGGGAGCGCAGGTCGATGCCCTTCATGGTGACCGCCGCGTTGAACGCGTACCCCGCGCTCTCGAACGCCGCGAAGCCGAAGCCGACCGTCGCGCCCAGGACGAGACCCGCGCGCAGCCCCCGGATGTGCGGGTGCCGGTGCAGCACGTACATGAGGGCGAGCAGCTTGACCGCCTCCTCGATCAGGCCGACGCCCACGAAGATCCAGAGGGAGGGGTGCAGCAGGTAGTACTCCATGACCGACGCGCCCAGGACGCCGAGGATCCCGCCCACCAGGAAACAGCCCAGGATCAGGTGCATGCCGAGATCGCGGCCGTGCCGCTCGTAGGCCCACAGGACGAAGACCGCCGGGACGAGAAAGCTGCCGAGCAGGATGAGGGTGGGGAGCAGCGTGGTGTTCTTGGTGGCGTACGTGACCAGTGCGGTCAGCACCCACAGGGTCAGGCCGCCCCACAGACAGCGCTTCCACAGGCCGGCCCGGACCTGGGGGCCCGGCGGGGGCGGCTGCCGAGGGATGCGGGCCTGGGGGGATCCCGGGGGCTGGGGGTGAGTCACGACGGGCTCCCTCGCACCGGATGGGGTGATTTGCCCGAATCCTATGCAGGGGTCCGCCGGGCCGCAGAACGGCGGCCCGGCGAAGCGGCGTTCAGTCCAGGGAGCGGCCCCGGTTCCTGGGGCGGGAGGCCACCCAGGCCCGCACGGTGTCGGCGTACCAGTAGGGCTTGCCGCCCTCGACATGGTCGGGCGGCGGCAGCAGTCCGTGTTTGCGGTACGAGCGGACGGTGTCGGGCTGCACCCGGATGTGCGCGGCGATGTCCTTGTACGACCAGAGCCGGTGGTCGGTCATGGTGGCTCCTCCCTGACGGGCGACGCGGCGGCGCGGGGGTGTCCGCCGACGATCACCCACCCTGTTCCCGTTGAACGAGGCGACCTGTGAGGAAGGGAGGGCCTGTGTGACGCCTGTGACGCAGAACCCGCGTAGGGCTGACATACGTGACACGAAGGGGGCGTTTGTGACGCGAATGATGCAAAGAGGACGCTCCGCGACCGCATGAATCGCCGCCCCCAGGGACATGAGCCTGTATCGGGCCCGCGCATGATCATGCGGAGCCCGGCGCCACCGCCCGTCCCTGCGCCTGCCCCGCGATGCACGCCGCCCGGCACCTTCACCTTGCCCCGAACCCTCTCCCACCCACCCGCCCCCTCCGGGGGCGTCGCCCCGGCGCTGGGCCCGCCCCAGGCGGCACCACGCCCCTGGGGCGCACGGAGTGTGCCTTCAGGGGCGCGGGGAACTGCGCGAGAAGCCCCACCGGGCCGTAGGCGCGGGACGGCGCGAGGGCCTACGGCGCGGGCGTTCGCCGGGCGGCGATGAATCCCGCCGGGCCCGCTACGGCAGGCCCGGCCTCAACAGAAGGCTGGTGGCTTCGCCCGTCAACCGATCAACCGCCGGAGGCCTCCCGTGGGCCCGTACGAACTCCCGCGGCGTGCACCCCGTCATCGCCTTGAACTCCCCGCTCAGATGCGCCTGGTCGTAGAAGCCGCAGACCGCCGCCGTCTCGACCTGGCTGCTCCCCGTACACAGCAACCGCCGCGCCCGCTGCAACCGCAGCACCCGCGCGGCCGCCTTCGGGCTGAGCCCGATCTGCTCGCGGAACCGGTTCTCCAGCTGCCGCACACCCCATCCCACCTCCTCCGCGAGCTCGGTCACCGGGACCGTCCCGCCGCTGTGGCACAGCGCGTACCAGGCGCGGACCGTACCGTCCGAGCAGTGCGGGCCGGATTCCAGCCAGCGGCCCAGCGTCGCGTCGAGCAGCCGGAACCTGGCCGCCCAGCTGGGAGCACCGGCCAGTTCATGGGCCAGCCGGGCCACGGCGGCGGAAGGGAGCGCTCCCAATGTGTCCGGATCCAGCTGTCGCCCCGCCACCTCGTGCAGCGACATGTCGAGGATCCGGAACGCCGCCCACGGAGTGAGCAGCACCTCCACCCCCGCGAGCCGCCCGTCGTGCTCGCCGAGCACCGGCGCCGTCGTGAGCCCCGAGAGCACGGACCGCAGCTCCACCGCGCGGGCCTGCGCCGGCGGGACGACCGCGCCGCCGTCCGTCGACCGCACGTCCACCCAGCCGCCGCCCGCCTCCGTGATCCGCACCGCCCCCTCGAAGCCGACCATCAGCGTCACCGCGCCGATCGGCGCCTCCAGGCGGGCCCGCGGACCGGGGAAGGCGAGCCGGAACCCGCGGTAGCCGATGACCCCCGGGCGCAGCCGCGGATGCGGCGGCGCGGAGGCCGTCTCGCAGGCCCCGTCGGGGGAGCGGGCGGGGCGCCCCGCCCGGCGCGGCTGACTCGTCTGGCGCGGCACGCTCGACCGTCTCATGCGCCGATAGTGCTACACGCCGCACGACCGGAGATAGCCCCGCGTACGGCGTGCGATCGGAAGCGGGCGCTCCGGGTCGCACGGGTACATGTCCTGCTCGACGATCGCGAAGAGGTCCACGCCGAGCGCCTCGGCCGCCGCGAGCACGGGCGCCAACTCCGGCACCCCGCGCGGCGGTTCGCACATCACCCCCTGCGCGACGGCGGGGCCGAACGGCGTCCCCCGCGTTCGCACCGAGGCGAGCACCTCCGGGTCGACCTGCTTGAGGTGCAGGTACCCGATGCGCTCCCCGTACGTCTTGATGAGCTCGACGCTGTCGCCGCCGCAGTACGCGTAGTGCCCCGTGTCCAGGCACAGCGACACGAGGTCGGGGTCGGTCGCGTCGAGGAAACGGGTGACGTTCTCCTCGGTGTCGATGTGGGTGTCCGCGTGCGGGTGGACGACGATCCGCAGCCCGAACCGGTCGCGGACCTCGCGGGCCAGCCGCTCCGTCTGCGCGGCGAGGTGCCCCCACTGCTCGGCAGTGAGCGTCGCGTCCTCCAGGACCTCGCCCGTCTTGTCGTCCCGCCAGAAGGACGGGATGACGACGAGATGGCGCGCACCCGTGTCCCGGGCCAGCGCGGCGACCGACGCCACGTGCTCCCAGGTGCGGTCCCAGACGGCCGGGCCGTGGTGCAGTCCGGTGAAGACGGTCCCGGCCGACACGCGCAGCCCCCGCCGCCCGGTCTCCTCGGCCAGCACGCGCGGATCCGTCGGCAGATATCCGTACGGGCCCAGCTCGATCCACGCGTAACCGGCCTCGGCGACCTCGTCGAGGAAGCGCCGCCAGGGGGTCTGCCGGGGGTCGTCGGGGAACCAGACGCCCCAGGAGTCGGGGGCCGAGCCGACGCGGATGCGAGGGGGTTCGGAGGGGGCGGCGGGTCGGGACGGGCTGGACGGTCGAGGTGCCGGCGTCGTCATGGAATCAGCCTTGGCGTGCCCCGCGAGGGGTGTCAAGGCGGGACGCGGATCTCGTCCGAATGTCCGGACAAAATGTTGACAGAGGGGCGGGGCGGGACTAGATCTGGGCGCAGGACGAAGGCGTCGGAGGGACTCCCCGCATGGCCCGCAGCGAGTTCGACCTGATCACGATGGGGCGTATCGGCGTCGACCTGTATCCCCTGCAGACGGGGGTCGGACTCGCCGACGTGACCTCGTTCGGGAAGTTCCTCGGCGGGTCCTCGTCCAACGTCGCGGTCGCGGCGGCGCGGCTGGGGCGGCGCGTCGCGACGATCACCCGTACGGGACGGGATCCGTTCGGCGACTGGCTGCGGGGGCAGTTGGCGGAGTTCGGGGTCGACGCGCGGTGGGTGAACGCCGTGGACGGACTGCCGACGCCCGTCACCTTCTGCGAGATCTTCCCGCCCGACGACTTCCCCCTCTACTTCTACCGGCGGCCCAAGGCGCCCGATCTGGAGATCGCGGCGGACGAGCTGGACCTCGGCGCGATCGCCGACGCGCGGATCTTCTGGATGACTGGGACGGGGCTGAGCGCGGAGCCCAGCCGGAGCGCGACGCTCGCGGCGCTCGCGGCACGTGCCGGGTCCGCCGGGCCGACCGTCTTCGACCTGGACTGGCGGCCGATGTTCTGGGGCGGCGGCCCGCAGGAGGCGCGGCCGTTCTACCGGGAGGCGCTGCGGTACGCGACCGTTGCGGTCGGGAATCTGGACGAGGTCGAAGTCGCCACGGGTTCGCGGGAACCTTTGGACGCCGCCCGGGAGTTGGTCTCTGCGTACGGGGTCCGGCTCGCCGTCGTGAAGCAGGGGCCGGCCGGGGTGCTGGCCCTGTCCTCGGACGGGGAGTGTGTGGTGGTGCCACCGTTGCCGGTGGATGTGGTGAACGGGTTGGGGGCGGGCGACGCGTTCGGTGGCGGCCTGTGTCACGGGTTGCTCGGGGAGTGGGGGGTTCGGGAGGTCGTGGAGTTTGCGAATGCGGCGGGGGCGATTGTCGCGGGGCGGCTCGAGTGTTCGTCGGCCATGCCGTTTCCTCCGGAGGTTGAGCGGGTTCTTGAGGTGGGGCGGGTTGTGGGTGCGGGTGGGGCGCCCACGGGGGTGGGGGGATCTAGGTCGGCGGGCGAGCGCGACGCCGTCGTGGCTGGTCGCGCAGTTCCCCGCGGCTCTGAAGGCGCGCTTCGTGCGCCCCAGGGTGCAGGCCCTCGCGGCGCTGAAGGCGCGCTGAGTGTTCCCCAGGGCGGGGTCGGGATGATGGCTGGACTGGCTCGGGTGCGGGCTTGGGAGCCGGAGGTTGTGGGGCGGGTGGCTGCTGGGCGGGGGCGGCCTGACGGGCTGTTGGGGGAGGCCGGGCGGTTGATGGTCGTGGCCGCCGACCATCCGGCCCGGGGGGCGCTCGGTGTCGGAGAGCACGGGATGGCGATGGCGGATCGGGGGGAGTTGCTGGAGCGGTTGTGCCGGGCGCTGAGCAGGCCGGGTGTCGACGGGGTGCTGGGGTCGGCCGACGTGCTCGACGACCTGCTGCTGCTCGGGGCGCTGGAGGGCAAGGTCGTCATCGGGTCGCTGAACCGGGGAGGGCTCGCCGGGGCCTCGTTCGAGCTCGACGACCGGTTCACCGGGCACCGGCCGCAGGACCTGGCCCGGCTGCGGTTCGACGCGGGGAAGCTGCTGCTGCGGATCGACTACGACGACCCGGGATCCGGTTCCGTACGGACCCTGGAGGCGGCGGCGCGGGCCGTGGACGCGATGGCGGAGCTGCGACTGCCCGTGTTCGTCGAGCCGTTCGTGGTGCGGCGGGACCCCGGCTCGGCGATGCCCCGGGCGGATCTGAGCGCCGACGCCGTCATCCGGTCCGTCGCCGTCGCCTCAGGGCTCGGCGGCACCTCCGCGTACACCTGGCTGAAGCTGCCCGTCACCGACGACCCGGACGGCATGGCCCGCGTCATGGAGGCCTCCTCGCTGCCCACCGTCCTGCTCGGCGGCGACATCAAGGACGGCGACCAGGACGCCACGTTCGAGAAGTGGCGGTCCGCGCTCCGACTGCCCACCGTCCAGGGCCTGGTGGTGGGCCGTTCGCTCCTGTACCCGGCGGACGGCGATGTCGAGCAGGCCGTCGACACGGCCGTCGGGCTGCTGTAGCGGCGGGGGAGAGGGAGAGGAGAGTGGGGGCATGACCTACCTTCCCCGCGGTAGCGCGGGCGACGGGACGTACGCGCTCGTCGTCGACCCCGACCAGGCGGGCTGGTCCCGCGCCGCGCTCAAGGTGCTCGAACTGGGACCCGGGCAGCGGCACGTGTTCGACACCGGCGCGAGTGAATGGATCGTTCTGCCGCTGTCCGGTGGTTGCTCCGTCGAGGTGACAGGGCGGATCATCGAACTGCTGGGCAGAGAAAGCGTGTTCAGCGGCGCGAGCGACTTCGCGTATCTTCCGCGCGAGACCCGCGCGGAGCTCTCCTCCGGCGCGGGAGGCCGGTTCGCCCTGGCAGGAGCGAAATGCGGGCGACGACTCCCCGTCCGTCACGGTCCCGCGCCGGAGGTCCCCGTCGAGGCCCGCGGCAGCGGCACGACGGCCCGTCAGGTGCGGAACTTCGCGGCGGCCGACACCTTCGACTGCGACCAGCTCATCGCCGTCGAGGTGATCACCCCGGGCGGCCACTGGTCCTCGTACCCGCCGCACAAGCACGACGAGCACCGGCCCGGCGTCGAGACCGAGCTGGAGGAGATCTACTACTTCGAGATCGAGGGGGACGGCGGCTACGGGTACCAGCGGGTGTCGCCCTCGCGGCCCGGCGGCACCGAGCTGCTCGCCGAGGTCCGCAGCGGCGACGCGGTCCTGGTGCCGGACGGCTGGCACGGGCCGTCCATCGCGCAGCCGGGGCACGACATGTACTACCTGAACGTGATGGCGGGACCGGGCCCGGAGCGGGAGTGGCGGATCCGCTTCCACCCGGACCACGCGACGGAGGGATACCGATGACGGGGACGGGGACGGGGACGGGGTCCGGGACGGCGACCGGGACGACGCGGCTGACCACGGCGCAGGCCCTGGTCCGCTTCCTCGCCCGCCAGCACACCGAGCGGGACGGCGTCCGGCAGCGGCTGATCCCCGCGACCTGGGGCATCTTCGGGCACGGGAACGTGGCGGGGATCGGCCAGGCACTCGTGCAGTACGCGGACACCATGCCCTTCCACCAGGGGCGCAACGAGCAGGCGATGGTGCACGCGGCCGTCGGCTTCGCGCGCCAGAGCGGCCGGCTCGCCACGCACGCCGTCACCACGTCGATCGGCCCCGGCGCCACCAACCTCGTCACCGGTGCCGCCCTCGCCACCATCAACCACCTGCCCGTCCTGCTGCTCCCCGGCGACGTGTTCGCGGCCCGGCCCGCCGACCCCGTGCTCCAGCAGTTGCAGGTCCCGTACGCGGGAGACGTGTCGGTCAACGACTGCCTGCGGCCCGTGTCCCGGTACTTCGACCGGATCGGCCGGCCCGAGCAGCTGATCCCCGCCGCCCTGGAGGCGATGCGGGTGCTCACGGACCCCGTCGACACGGGCGCGGTGACGCTCGCGCTGCCGCAGGACGTGCAGGCGGAGGCGTACGACTGGCCGGAGGAGTTCTTCGCCGAGCGCGTGTGGACCGTGCGCAGGTCCCGCCCGGACGAGGTCGAACTCACGGCCGCCGCCCAGGCGTTGCGCCAGGCCCGGCGCCCGCTGCTGATCGCGGGCGGCGGCGTGCGGCACAGCGCCGCCGAGGACGCGCTGCGGGAGTTCGCCGAGGCCACCGGCGTCCCCGTCGCGTCGACGCAGGCCGGCAAGGGCGCCCTGCCGTACGACCACCCCGCCGACGTGGGCGGGATCGGCCACACCGGCACCGCGCCGGCGAACGAGCTGGCGCGCGCCGCCGACCTCGTCATCGGCGTCGGCACCCGCCACACGGACTTCACCACCGCCTCCGGCACCCTCTTCGCCGCGCCGGACCTCCGCTTCCTGAACGTGAACATCGCGGCGTTCGACGCCCACAAGCAGGCCGCTCTGCCGCTCGTCGCCGACGCCCGCGCCGGGCTGACCGCGCTGCGCGAGGCGGTGCGTGGGGTGCGCGCCGACGCCGCGTACGTCACCGCGTACACCGAGGCCAAGGAGCGCTGGGAGCGCCGCGTCGACGCCTGTTTCGCCGCCGAGGACGACCTCGTGCGCCCGACCCAGGCCCAGGTGCTCGGCGCCCTCGACGCGCTGGTGACCGGTGAGGACATCCTGATCAACGCGGCGGGTTCGCTCCCCGGCGACCTGCACAAACTGTGGCGGACCCGGTCCCGCGACCAGTACCACGTCGAGTACGGCTACTCCTGCATGGGCTACGAGATCCCGGCCTCGCTCGGTGTCGCGCTCGCCGCGCCCGGCCGGCCCGTGTGGGCGCTGGTCGGCGACGGCACGTACCTGATGATGCCGACCGAGATCGTCACGGCCGTGCAGGAGAACATCCCGGTCAAGCTCGTCGTCCTGCAGAACCACGGGTACGCGTCCATCGGCGGGCTCTCCGCGTCCGTCGGCGCCGAGGGCTTCGCGACCGCGTACCGCTACAAGGACCGTGTCGGCACCTACACGGGCGCCCCGCTCCCCGTCGACCTCGCGGCCAACGCGGCGAGCCTCGGCATGGAGGTCCACCGCGCCAAGACCGTCCGCGACCTGCGCGAGGCGCTCGCCGCGGCCCGCGCCGCCGAGCGCCCCACATGTGTCTACGTCGAGACCGAAACGGCAGACACAGTGTCGGGCCCGCCCCCGGCGCAGGCGTGGTGGGATGTGCCCGTGGCCGAGACAGCCGACCGTCCGTCGGCGGTCAGAGCCCGCGAGGAGTACGACCGGCACGTCACCGCTCGACGCCGCCACCTCTGAGACGTAACAGGAGTTGCACCGTATGTCTGACACGAATCTCTCCGAGACGAAGTCGGTCCACCACTGGATCGGCGGCAAGACCGTCGAGGGCACGTCGGGCAATCACGGCCCGGTGACCGACCCCGCGACCGGCGTCGTCACCACGCGGGTCGACTTCGCCTCCGTCGAGGAGGTGGACGCCGCCGTCGCCGCCGCCAAGGAGGCGTACGCGACGTGGGGCCAGTCCTCCCTCGCCAAGCGCACCGAGATCCTCTTCCGCTTCCGCGCGCTGCTCGACGCCAACCGTGACGCGGTCGCCGAGCTGATCACCGCCGAGCACGGCAAGGTGCACTCCGACGCGCTCGGCGAGGTCGCCCGCGGCCTGGAGATCGTCGACCTGGCCTGCGGGATCAACGTCCAGCTCAAGGGCGAGCTGTCCACCTCCGTCGCGACCCGCGTCGACGTGGCCTCGATCCGCCAGCCGCTCGGTGTCGTCGCCGGCATCACGCCGTTCAACTTCCCAGCCATGGTGCCGATGTGGATGTTCCCGATGGCCATCGCGTGCGGCAACACGTTCGTGCTCAAGCCGTCCGAGAAGGACCCGTCGGCCTCCCTCAAGATCGCCGAGCTGCTGGCCGAGGCCGGTCTGCCCGACGGCGTCTTCAACGTCGTGCACGGGGACAAGGTCGCCGTCGACCGTCTCCTGGAGCACCCGGACGTCGCCGCCGTCTCCTTCGTCGGCTCGACCCCGATCGCCCGCTACATCCACACCACCGCCGCCGCCAACGGCAAGCGCGTGCAGGCCCTCGGCGGCGCCAAGAACCACATGCTGGTGCTGCCCGACGCCGACCTGGACGCCGCCGCCGACGCCGCGGTCTCCGCCGCGTACGGCTCGGCCGGCGAGCGCTGCATGGCGATCTCCGCCGTCGTGGCCGTCGGCTCCATCGCCGACGAGCTCGTCGCGAAGATCAAGGACCGCGCCGAGAAGATCAAGATCGGCCCGGGCAACGACCCGACGTCCGAGATGGGCCCGCTCATCACGGCCGCCCACCGCGACAAGGTCGCCTCCTACGTCGAGGGCGCCGCCGCCGACGGCTGCGAGGTCGTCCTCGACGGCACCGGCTACACGGTCGAGGGCCACGAGAACGGCCACTGGATCGGCCTGTCCCTCCTGGACCGCGTCCCGACCTCCGCCAAGGCCTACCAGGACGAGATCTTCGGCCCGGTCCTGTGCGTGCTGCGCGTGGACACGTACGAGGAGGGCGTGGCGCTCATGAACGCCTCGCCGTTCGGCAACGGCACCGCGATCTTCACCCGGGACGGCGGCGCCGCCCGCCGCTTCCAGCTGGAGATCGAGGCCGGCATGGTCGGCGTCAACGTACCGATCCCGGTCCCCGTCGGCTACCACTCCTTCGGTGGCTGGAAGGACAGCCTCTTCGGCGACCACCACATCTACGGCAACGACGGCACGCACTTCTACACCCGCGGCAAGGTCGTCACCACCCGCTGGCCCGACCCGGCCGACGCCCCCGCGGGCGTCGACCTGGGCTTCCCGCGCAACCACTGAGCGGGGTCAGGACACGGGCGCGGCCGGCTCAGCCCTGCGGGGCGGTGCCGCCCGCGCCCTGCTGCTTCACCTGCTCCGTCAGGTCCGCCGTGTCGGAGACCGGCGGCGCCGTGACCGGCTTGGTGGAGCCGAACTTCAGGAAGTCCATCGAGATGCTCACCCGGCCCATCGACTGGTTCATCCGCACCGGCAGATCGTCGCCGTCGACCCAGACGTCGTAGGTGACCTTGTCGATGCCGCCGGTGAAGGACTGCACGAGGCCCTGCTTGTCCGAGGAGGACAGGCCGGAGCCGGAGCTCTTCAGGCTCTCCTGGTTGATCGAGCCGCGGTAGTGCGTGGCCTTCTTGCCGCGGATCGTCTCCTCGCCGAGGTCCTTCACGTTCTTCGACAGGCCGATGTAGCGCAGGCCGACCGTCGGATCCGCGTTCTTGTCGACAGCGGCGGCGCCGGATTCGCCGAGCACGGCCGAGACGTCGACCCGCATCCAGTGCTTGCCCGTGAGCGGGCCGCTCGGCTGCGGGTCCACGTTGTAGAAATAGGCGCCGTCGACCATCTTGGCGCGCAGCGTCGGGTCGTCCTGCACCGACTGCATCTGCGCGGCCTTCGTGTCCATCATGACGTCGTACGCGGCGCCGTCGCCCCACGAGTACGTGCCGTCCATCGAGATCGGGCCCGCCCCCGTGCCCAGGTCCGTGGTGGACTCGATCTCGGCCGAGCCGAGGTCCTTCGTCCGGTCCGAGGCGCGGGTCAGCGCCGCCATGATCGTGTCGGCGTTGCCGACCGCGTCGGCCGTCTTCTTCGCGGTCTCGGCGCTGCAGGCCGTGGTCGTGGCCAGCGCCGCGACGGCGATCCCCGCCCAGGCCACGCTCCGTATGTGCTTCATGTCCCGCCCCTGTCCCCTGTACGTGTGCATCCGCTGTGCGTCAGCTGTGCATCGTACGAAGATGCGAAAAGGGGCCGGTCCGGTTCCCGGGGTTCCGCACGACGTGGGATGTGGTAGCGGAGCGCGAGACGTCCGGACTCCGGACTTTTTCCGAAGAACTTCGGCGCCTGGGCAACGGTTCCCGCACGGAGGCGACAAACCGGTCGACGTAGGTGTACCCGGCGGTACGCCTTGGAAGTCAAGGTCGAAGTTCGAAGGGGCTGCGTAGAAGGCGCTGAACTTTACAGAAACCTTAGGAAGCGAGGGCGGCCGGGCGTGGCGCGAAGTGCGGAATCCGCAGGGAAACGGCCGTTGACGTTCCGGATATCGGCGAGGTTCTATGACCGCGCCGGGAGCGACACGAACCTTTCTTCACTGCACCACCGCGCACCTCACTGCCCTCGGAGGCGATAGCGCTCCCCGCCGAACCACCTGCCGCACGAGTCGATCGGAACCTCCATGACCGACACGCTTCGCCCTGCCGCCGCACCCGCGGTGGAGCCCCTGCCGAACTCGGCACCGCCCCAGAAGCTCAAGCGTTCCATCGGCGTCGTCGGCGGCACCTTGCTCACGCTCTCGTGCGTGACGCCCGCCTCCACGCTCTTCGTCGTCGTCCCCGACCTCTTCGGCTCGCTCGGCACGGCCACCGCGCTCACCATCGCCATCGGCTCGCTGCTCTGTATCGGCGTCGCGTTCTGCTACTCGGAGCTGGGCACCCTGATCCCCAGCGCGGGCGGCGAGTACGCCATGGTCTCCACGCTCTCCGGCCGCCTCGCCGGCTGGCTGGTCTTCGTCCTGTCGCTCCTGGTCGTGATGATCGTGCCGCCCGTGATCGCCATGGGCACCGCCGACTACCTCGCCCCGCTGGTCCACCTGAACCCGTCGATCGCGGGCGCCGGCGTCATGCTCCTCGCGACCCTCGCCGGCCTGCTCGACCTGCGGGCCAACGCCTGGATCACCGGCGTCTTCCTCGTCCTGGAAGTCATCGCCGCGGCCGTCGTCGCCGTCCTCGGCTTCGCCCACTCCGAGCGCGGCGCGGACTCCCTCGTCTCCATGCAGGTCGCCGGCGCCCACGGCCACCACGACACGGTCACCGCGATGCTCGTCGTCTCCGGCCTCGCCATCGCCCTCTTCATCACCCAGGGCTTCTCCACCGCGGTCTACCTCTCCGAGGAACTGGAGAACCCCCGCAAGTCCGTGGCCCGCACGGTTCTCGCGACCCTCGCCATCTCCACGGTCATCATCATCGTCCCCGTCATCGCGATCACGATGGGCGCCAAGGACCTCTCCGTGCTCACCTCCGGTGACATCAGCAGCATGGTCGAGGCCTGGTCGAACTCGGCCGTCGGCACCTTCGTCTCCCTGTGCGTCGCCCTCGCCATCATCAACGCGGGCATCGTCATGGTGATCCAGAACTCCCGCGTCCTGTTCGCCTCCGCCCGCGACAAGGCCTGGCCCTCGCCGGTCAACCGCGCCCTCGCCAAGCTGGGCCGCTTCGGCTCCCCCTGGGTCGCCACCCTCGTCGTCGGCGTCCCCGGCGCGGCCCTGTGCTTCGTCAACCTCGACACCCTCTACGGCGTCACCGGCGTCTCCGTGACCGGCATGTACCTGCTCGTCGCCGTCGCCGCCCTGATGTCCCGCCGCGGCAACCACCGCCACCAGGCGGCCTGGCGCATGCCGCTGTGGCCCGCCGTCCCCGCGATCCTGATCGCGGTCATGGCCTACATCCTCAGCCAGCAGGAGGTCTCCTACCTCCTGTGGACCGGCGGCATCACCGCGGTCGCCACGCTCTACTGGGCCATCTACCTGCGCCCCCGCAAGGAGACCCGCTGGCTGGTGACCCTCCCGGAGGACGCCCAGGCGTAACCCCACCTCCGCTTCGGCGCCGGGCCCCGTCTCGTACGGGGCCCGGCGCCGACGTGTGTCCCGGGCGCACGCCAGGCGATCGCCCGAACGAGCGAGCGAGACGGGCACGGATCGCTAGGCTCGCCGCATGGAGATCATCGAGGGGGCGGGCGCCTGGACGCGGCCCGAGGGCGAAGACACCGACTGGTCCGAGCAGTTGCGCAGGCCGGACCTGTCCGTCGGGACGTACTGCATCCCGGCCGGCGGCCGGGACACCCAGAGCCCGCACACGGAGGACGAGATCTACGTGGTCACGGCGGGCCGCGCGACGATCACGACACCGGAGCGCAGCGCCGAGGTCGGCCCCGGGGCCGTGATCTTCGTACCGGCGGGCGAGGAGCACCGCTTCACCGACATCACCGAGGACCTGGCCCTGCTGGTGGTGTTCGGACCGGCGTACGGGTCGCGTGCGTGAAGGAGGCCGTGGTCCTCACTGCCGCGGCGCTGGTCGGCCTGTGGTTCCTGTGGAACGTGGTGCACACCTGGCGCCTCGTCGCGGGCCTGCGCGACGGCACCTGGCGCGCCCCGCGCTGGTGGGCCCGGCTCTGCTCCGTGGCGCTCGGCGCCGGGTTCGGGGCGTGGCTGCGGGGGCTGTTCACCGGGGGACTCGACCATGGCGAGACGTGCGTCCTCAGGCACGGCGTCCGCTACGACAGCGCGTACGTGGACGCTCACCTCGACGAGGCCCGGCGCCTGTTCCCGCTGCACAACCCGTGCAACGCGGCGTACGACATGGTGCCTGCCTGGGTGAATCCCACGGTCGTCGGCTGCGCCGCCGTGGCGCTGGCCGCGGCGGGGGCCGCCCTCCTGCTCCGGTACCGGGCCCCGGCCGGCCCTCAGCGCGCCCCGGTCCTCGAAGGTGGAGCCTGATCCGGCGCGGTGAAATCCCAGGCGATCACCGTGCACGGCCCCTCGTCCACCCCGCCCGCGCTCCGGTACGCCGCGAGCGCGGGCGCGTTGTCCGGATCGACGCCCACCCACATCCCGTAGCAGCCGCGCTCGCGGGCCAGGCCGGCCAGCGTGCGGATCAGGGCGCGGGCCGTGCCCCGGCGCCGGTGGCCCTCCGCGACGGCCAGCTCGTAGAGGAACATCTCGCGGCCCTTGTCCGGGTGGAGCGTCTCGACGCCGCTGACGAAGCCGACGGGGCCGGTGTCCTCGTGGGCGAGGAAGAGGTGGTGGCCCGGCGTCGCGAGGAAGTCGGCGGCCCACTCCGGGCGGGCCGGCGCGTCGAACAGGGACGACGCGGCGAGGATCTCGGGCACGGTGGTCGCTCGGTCGATCCGCATGGAGGAGTTCTAGCAGGCGCCGCCTGACCCGCGATCAGGTTTTCCGGCCCGTCTACTGCGGTCGGCGTAGTCGCGGCGCGGAGCGTACTCCCCGGGGAGGGCAGCGGGTTCAGCCCCCCGGTGGGACGTGCCGGGAGGGGGCGGCCTTTAGCGTGGACGCATGGATCTACGACTGGGTGGGGCGTGGCGGCGCGGACGGCGATGGGCCGCCGGGGCGGCCGTCGCCGTGCTGCTCGCGGGAGCGGGGACCTGGTCCGCGGTGGCCTCCGGCGGCGAGCCCACCGTGCACCGGCAGGACCGCATGATGGCGATGGGCGGCGGAGTACGGGTCGACACCTCGTACTTCACCGCCGGTGACAGCGGCGAGAAGCGGCCCGCCGTGCTGCTCGCGCACGGCTTCGGCGGCAGCAAGGCCGACGTGCGCGGCGAGGCCGAGCGGCTCGCGCGCGACGGGTACGCGGTGCTGACCTGGTCGGCGCGCGGCTTCGGCCGCTCCGGCGGCAAGATCGGGCTCAACAGCGCGGACGCCGAGGTCGCCGACGTGTCCCGGCTCGTCGACTGGCTGGCCGGCCGCTCCGAGGTCCGGCTCGACAAGGCCGGCGACCCGCGCGTCGGCGTGACCGGAGCCTCGTACGGCGGCGCCGTGTCCCTGCTCGCCGCCGCCCACGACGACCGGGTCGACGCCATCGCCCCGCAGATCACGTACTGGAACCTCGCCGACGCCCTGTTCCCCGACGGCGTGTTCAAGAAGCTGTGGACCGGGATCTTCTTCACTTCGGGGTCCGCCGACCTCGGCGCGCGCACGAGCGCGGCCGGGACCGGGTGCGGGCGGTTCGAGAAGGACCTGTGCGCCATGTACCGGCGGGTGGCCGTGTCCGGGGAGCCGGACGCCGCCGCGCGCAAGCTCCTCGAAGAGCGCAGCCCGTCGGCCGTCGGGCAGCGCATCAAGGTGCCCACGCTCATCGCCCAGGGGCAGACCGACTCCCTGTTCCCGCTCGGCCAGGCCGACGCCATGGCGCGGCAGATCCAGGCCAACGGCGCACCCGTCGACGTCGACTGGCTCGCCGGCGGGCACGACGGCGGCGACATGGAGGTCGACCGCGTCACCGGGCGCGTCACCGCGTGGTTCGACCGCTACCTGAAGGGCGACAAGAGCGCCGGCACCGGCCCCGCCTTCCGCGTCACCCGCACCGGCGGCGTCGACTCCACCGACGGCGCCGCCACCCTGCGCGGCGCGAGCGGCGCCACGTACCCGGGGCTGCGCGGCGAGCGCCGCGTGCCCGTCCCGCTGAAGTCCGGCACCGAGACCTTCGAGAACCCGCCGGGCGGCGGCCCGCCGTCGATCTCCGCCGTGCCCGGACTCGGCAGCGTCTCCTCGCTGTCCTCCTCGCTCGGGCTGAGCGTCGCCCTCGACTTCCCCGGCCAGTTCGCCCGCTTCGACACGGCGCCCCTGGACCGCTCCGTGCACGTCACCGGCTCGCCGACCGTCACCGCGCACGTGACCTCGTCCACCGGCACGGCCGTCCTGTTCGCCAAGGTCTACGACGCCGGTCCCGGCGGCGCGCGCGAGGTGCTGCCCTCCCAGCTCGTCACCCCCGTGAAGGTGACCGGCGCGGGCGGCGCCGGCAAGGACCTCACGATCACGCTCCCCGCGATCGACCACGAGGTGCAGGAGGGACATCGGCTGCGGCTCGTCCTGTCCTCGACGGACCTCGGGTACGCGTCACCGGCGGCGCCCGCCACGTACAAGGTGAGCCTGTCCGGTGGCGCCCTGAGCCTGCCGACCGCGCCCGGCGTCGAGACCGCCGCCGCGCCGCTGCCCTCCTGGGTGTGGTGGCTGCCGGCCGGCGCCGTGCTCGTCGCCGCCGCCCTCGTGCTGACCGCCCGCCGCCGCGCGAGCGCCCCCGCACCGGACCCGGAGCTCGCCGACGTCCCGCTCGTCATCACGGACCTGAGCAAGAAGTACGCGAAGTCCACCGACCGGTACGCCGTGCGCGACGTGTCCTTCCGCGTCGAACAGGGCCAGGTCCTCGGCCTGCTCGGGCCCAACGGCGCGGGCAAGACCACCACCCTGCGCATGCTCATGGGGCTCATCCGCCCCGACGCGGGCGAGATCCGCGTCTTCGGGCACGCGATCCGGCCCGGCGCCCCCGTCCTGTCCCGGGTCGGCGCCTTCGTCGAGGGCGCCGGATTCCTGCCGCACCTGTCCGGCCGGGAGAACCTGGAGCTGTACTGGCGGGCCACCGGCCGCCCCGCCGAGGACGCGCACCTCGACGAGGCCCTGGAGATCGCCGGCCTCGGCGACGCGCTGGCCCGCGCCGTGCGCACCTACTCGCAGGGCATGCGCCAGCGCCTCGCCCTCGCCCAGGCCATGCTCGGCCTGCCCGACCTGCTGATCCTCGACGAGCCGACCAACGGGCTCGACCCGCCGCAGATCCGCGAGATGCGCGAGGTGATGATCCGCTACGCGCGCGGCGGCCGCACCGTCATCGTCTCCAGCCATCTGCTCGCCGAGGTCGAGCAGTCCTGCACGCACCTCGTCGTCATGGACCGCGGGCGGCTCGTCCAGGCCGGACCCGTCGCGGAGATCGTCGGATCCGGCGACACCCTCCTCGTCGGCCTGGGCGGCGAGATCGCCGACCCGGTGGTGGAGAAGATCGCCGCGCTGGACGGCGTCGACTCGGCGGTCCGCGCCGACGACGGCTTCGGCCTGCTCGTCCGGCTGACCGGCACGGGCAGCGCCACCGGACTCGTCGCGGACCTCGTCCGGCTCGACGTGCCCGTGGCGTCCGTCGGCCCGCACCGCCGCCTGGAGGACGCGTTCCTCACGCTGATCGGAGGGACCCCCGCATGACCGCCACCGTCCCCGCCCCCGCGACCCCGACGGCCGCCGGCTACCGCCCCGGCCGCACCCTGCCCCTGCGGGTCGAGCTCGTCCGGCAGGTCAAGCGGCGCCGCACCCTCGTCATGGGCGCGGTGCTCGCCCTGCTGCCGTTCGTGCTCGTCGCCGCGTTCGCCATCGGCGGCGAACCCGGCGGGCGCAACGGGCGGGTGACGCTGATGGACACGGCCACCGCGTCCGGCGCGAACTTCGCCGCGACCTGCCTGTTCGTGTCCGCCGGCTTCCTGCTCGTCATCCCCGTCGCCCTGTTCTGCGGCGACACCGTCGCCTCCGAGGCCAACTGGTCGAGCCTGCGCTACCTCCTCGCCGCGCCCGTGCCGCGCGCCCGGCTGCTGTGGTCCAAGCTCGTCGTCGCGCTCGGCCTGAGCCTGGCCGCGATGGTGCTGCTCCCCGTCGTCGCCCTCGGCGTCGGCACCGCCGCCTACGGATGGGGGCCGCTGGAGATCCCGACCGGCGGCGCGCTCGACGCGGGCACCGCGGCACAGCGCCTCCTCGTCGTCATCGCCTACCTCTTCGTGTCCCAACTGGTCACCGCGGGGCTCGCGTTCTGGCTGTCCACGAAGACGGACAACCCGCTGGGCGCGGTCGGCGGCGCGGTCTTCCTCACCATCGTCGGCAATGTGCTGGACGCCGTCACCGCCCTCGGCGACTGGCGCGACTTCCTGCCCGCGCACTGGCAGTTCGCCTGGGCGGACGTCATCCAGCCGCAGCCCGAGTGGAGCGGAATGATCCAGGGCACGGCCGTGTCGGTGGCGTACGCGGTGGTCCTGTTCGCCCTGGCCTTCCGGGGGTTCGCCCGCAAGGACGTGGTGTCCTGACACGACGGTCCGGTCTCCGGAGGATCACCCACCGGTCACGACAGGCGCCCGCCGTGACCCCTTCGAGGCCAAGGCGCAACCGCCCGGGACGAACATTCCGGCCGCCTCCCACGTCACAGTCACAAGGACGCCGGTGACACCGGCGTGCGAAGCGACGGGAGGGGCGGCATGGAAGACCGTACGGACAGGACCCGCGGCCGGGGGAGGCGCCGCGGCGGCGCGCTGGCCGTGGCCGCGCTCGCCGGCGGGCTGCTGCTCACCGGATGCAGCGCCTCCGGCCACAGCATGGCCTCCGACGAGAGCAAGCGGATGCCGGCCGCCGGGTCGGGCCCCGGTGGCGCGGCAGCCTCGGCCGCCCCCGACGACGAGCACCGCGACATGAGCGACAACCGCTCGACCTTCGCCCTCGACGTCGACACCGCCTCCTACGGCTACGCCCGGCGCACCCTCGCCGACGGCCGGCTGCCCGAGCCGGACACCGTGCGCCCCGAGGAGTTCGTCAACAGCTTCCGGCAGGGCTACCGGCGCCCCGAGGGCAACGGCTTCTCGGTGACCGTGGACGGTGCCCGGTCCGGCGCCGACGGCTGGCGGCTCATGCGGGTCGGCCTCGCCACGGCCCAGGCCTCCGCCTCCTCCGAACGCCCGCCCGCCGCCCTCACGTTCGTCATCGACATCTCCGGCTCCATGGCCGAGCCCGGGCGCCTCGACCTCGTCAAGGAGTCCCTCGGCACCCTCACCGACCAGCTCGGCGCCGACGACTCCATCGCCGTCGTCACCTTCAGCGACGAGGCCGAGACCGTGCTGCCGATGACCCGGCTCGGCGCCCGCGACGGCGCCGCCCGCGACCGCGTCCACCGCGCCGTCGACCGGCTCGAACCCACCGACTCCACCAACCTCGACGCGGGCATCCGCACCGGCTACGACACCGCCGTCGAAGGCGTGCGGGACGGCGCCACCAACCGCGTCGTGCTGCTGTCCGACGCCCTCGCCAACACCGGCGAGACCTCCGCCGACGCCATCCTCGAACGGATCGGGGACGCCCGCCGCGAGCACGGCATCACCCTGTTCGGCGTCGGCGTCGGCAGCGACTACGGAGACGCCCTGATGGAACGCCTCGCCGACAAGGGCGACGGCCACACCACCTACGTCTCCACCCCCGCCGACGCCCGCAAGGTCTTCGTCGACCAGCTGCCCGCCACCGTGCAGCTGCGCGCCCGCGACGCCAAGGCCCAGGTCGTCTTCGACCGCGAGAACGTCACCGACTTCCGGCTCCTCGGCTACGACGACCGGCGCGTCGCCGACGACGACTTCCGCGACGACACCGTCGACGGCGGCGAGGTCGGCCCCGGCCACACCGTGACCGCCCTCTACGCCGTCAAGCTCCGCGAGGGCGCCGAGGGCCGTGTCGCCCGGGCCACCGTCCGCTGGCTCGACCCCGAGACCCGGGCCCCGCGCGAGCGCGGCGGCACCGTCTCGGCCGCCGCCCTCGACCGCCCCCTGTGGTCGAAGGCGACCCCGCCCCGGCTGCGCCTGTCCGCAGCCGCCGCCTACTTCGCCCACCGCCTCGGCGGCGCGGGCGCGACCCCGTTCCCCGGCGAGCCGTCCCTCGACCGGCTCGCCGCCCACGTACGGGAGTTGGGCGCGTCCACCGAGGACCCGGACGTGCAGGGCCTGGGGGAGGCGATCGAGGAGGCGGACGGACTGCGGCGGGCGTAGCCGGCCTTCCGGCTGCGGCCCGTCAGAAATGCCGGGCGAGCGCTCCGCCCACTGGTTGATCAACTGATTCAAGCGGCTGATGGAATTACGAGAAGGCTGCTCTATGCTGCCGGGCATGGCCTCCAGCGCAGCGAACCGGCAGGGTGACGCCACCCGGCAGCAGTTGATCAAGGCGGCGGAGCGCCTGTTCGCCACCCAGGGCGTGGACGCCGTCTCGGTCCGCGCGGTCAACGCCGCGGCGGGCCAGGGACCGGCCTCCGTGCACTACCACTTCGGTTCCAAGGAGAACCTGGTGGCGGCCGTCCTCCTCGGCGTCGGCGCCGCCGTCCGCGACGAGATCGCGGCGAACTGCGACGCCCTGGCCCAGCGGCACGAGGCGCCCACGCCCGCCGAGGTCGTCCGCGCCCTCACCGACCCGTACCTCGCCCTGCTCCTGCGCCACCGGGTGCGCGGCATGCGCTGGGTGCAGATCGTGGTGCAGATCTCGCGCGACGGCCGCCCGGCCGTCGAGTCCACCGGCCAGGACGCCGTCGCGGCTAGCCTGCGCGAGCAGGTGGGGCGCGCCTTCCCCGACTGCGACGCCGAACGGATCGATCTGCGCTGGCCGTTGGTGGTGATGGGCTTCCTCCAGATGCTGAGCCACGCCGACGGACTCGGCGGCCGGGGCGCCCGCCTGGGCCGCGACGAACTCGTCGCGTTCTACGAGGACCTGGTCACCTTCGTCATCGGCGGCGCGGAGCGCATGCTCGGCTGAGCCCCGCCCTCAGCCCTGCCGGTGACCCGTGCCGTGGGGGAGTACGAGGATCTTCACGTGCTCGGCGGGGGAGCGCAGAGCGGCGAAGGCCTCGGGGACCTCGTCGAGAGGGATGCGGGACGTGATGATCGCCTCGGCGTCGATCTCGCCGTCGGCCAGCCGCCGCAGCACCGTCTCGTACGCGTTCTCGGTGGGCCCGTGGCCGAAGTTCACGGCGATGCGCCGCAGTTGACCGACCACGGGGATGATCGTCTCGTCGGCGAACGGCGCCGCGAGGACCTGGATCCGCGAGTCGTAGGGAAGCCGGTGCAGCAGCCCGCCCAGCATCCCGGCCCGCCCGCTGCACTCGTACGCGATGAGGATCCCGTCGCCCGTCTCCCGTGTCCCGCCTTGTTGGACGAGGGAGTTGTAGAGCTCGATCGGGTCCTGCTCGGCGGGGTCGACGACGTGGTCCGCGCCCATCCTCGCGGCGAGTTCGCGGCGCTTGGGCGAGGGCTCGGAGGCGATGACGGTGCGGACGCCGCGGGCCTTTGCCGCGACGATCGCGCCGAGGCCGATCGTGCCGCACCCGATCACCAGCGCCGAGTCCGCGGCGGTGAGCCCGGAGCGCTGGACGTGCATCTCGCCGACGTGCAGCGGTTCGGCGAGCGCCGCGTGTTCCAGCGAGAGCCCGTCGGGCACGTGCCGGGCCCAGAACGCGTCCACGGTGATGAAATCGCCGAACGCCCCGTGGTACGTGTTCGAGTAGCCGATGATCGTCGGGACGCCGGTGGCCGGATCGGTGACGATGCCGAGGCCCGCCACGCGGTCGCCGACGGAGAAGTCGCTCACCTCGGCGCCCGCCTCCGTGACGACGCCGGAGAACTCGTGGCCGAGCACGATCGGGCGCTCCGGATCGAACCGGGCGAGTGGATAGTCGGCCCCCTCGACCACCTCGCAGAACCGGTCCGCGTCCTTCGACACCGTCAGATCGCTGCCGCAGATGCCGCACGCGGCGACCTCGACGCGGAGCTGACGCGGTCCGAGGGGCGGGAGCTCGGGCACGTCGGCCAGACGGAACTCGCCCTTGAGGAACTGCACCGCGCGCACGGCTCAGGCCTCCTTCGCGCCGACCGGCGCTTCGGTGGGGGCTTCGGCGGGTGTCTGCGCGGGCGCTTCTCCGGGCTCGCCGTAGTACTCGGTGTGCGCCTTGGTGATCGCCCCGGCCAGCTGCCCGATGAGCTGCTCGCGGTGGTCCTCGGCGAACTGGAGGCTGGCCTGGCGGTTCCGGTTCCGGTTGCGGAAGTGCGGGACGACCTCGGAGGCGAAGAGTTCGTAACTGCGCTTGGTGTCCTCCCAGTTGGCCATGTCCACGTGCAGCACCAGCATCGTGCCGAAGCCGCCCGTCTTCTCGATCAGCGCCTCGATCCTGGCGACGGCCTGGTCCGGGGTGCCGATGACGGCCTGCCCGAACTCGCCGAGGGAGTTGTGGCGCCAGAAGTCGATGACGCCCTGCGGGGTGGCCGCCCAGTCCGGGTAGCGGCCGGTCTGCCGGTTCGCGTACGCGGCCATGGCCTGGATGCGGCGGCTGACCGCGCGCTCGGCGTCGGCCTGCGTCTCGGCGAGGAACATCGGGTTCACCAGGCGCCAGCGGGCGCGGTCGGCGACATGCCCGTGCTCGGCGGAGACCTTCTCGTAGATCTCCCAGTTCCGGTCCAGCGCTTCGAAACCGGCGGGCGAACTCGCGGCGAGCGACAGCAGCGACAGGCCGTGCTTCCCGGCGAGCACCGAGCCGTTCGGGGAGACGGTGGAGGCGGCGACGACCTCGATGCCGGCCGGATCGTACGTCGGCAGTTGGGCGCGGGCCTCGCGGAGCGTGAACCAATCCGTCTCCCGCGACACCACCTCGCCGCGCAGCAGCGGCAGCACGACCTCCAGCGCCTCACCCTGCATGCGCCGCTGCTCGGCCGGGTCGATGCCCATCATGCGCGCGTCCAGCGGGATCTTCCCGGGGCCGGTCCCCAGGATCACCCGGCCCCGGGTCTGCAGATCGAGCTGCGTGATGCGGTCGACGGTGATCAGCGGATGGTGGTACGGCAGCGAGACCACACCCGTGCCGAACCGGATCCGGGACGTCCGCTCGGCCGCCGCCGCGATGAACTGGTCCGGCGCGGGCACGATCTCGGCCCCCGTCGAATGGTGCTCACCCATCCACGCCTCCTCGAACCCGAGGTGGTCCAGATGGGTCATGAGATCGATGTCCCGCCGCAACTGGAGCGCGGGATCCGCGTCCAGCGGGTGGAACGGGGCGAGGAAGGCCCCGAACTTCAGTGATTCGGCCGTCCACATCGTTGAACTTCCCCTCACTTGACGCTGCGTTGCACCTGGTTGCACCTGGCGGAGCGGTCACGGGAGCACCCGGGCATCCCTGGCGAAGCGGGCCCGACGCCTGGTTGTGTATCACGCATTTCAATCACGTGATAGAACTTTTACCGCTGACCGGGACCGCCCCCCGGGCATGCCTCAGGCCCGCGCTGCGTGGGGAACCAGCGCGGGCCTGAACCGACTTCTCCCGGATGTGGTGGGTCGATCGGACGTGTGGTGGGCCGATCGGACGTGTGGTGCGTCTACCGGATGTGCCGCCCCGAGATCGCCCGGGCGATGACCAGGCGCTGGATCTCGCTCGTGCCCTCGAAAATGGTGTAGATCTTCGCGTCCCGGTACATGCGCTCCACGGGGTGCTCGCGGCTGTAGCCGGCGCCGCCGAGGACCTGGACGGCCTTCTCCGTCGCCGACACCGCGAGCTCGCCCGCGCGGAGCTTCGACATCGAGCCCTGGCCCGCGTCGAAGGTCTTGTCGTTGCGGGCCATCCACGCGGCCTGCCAGATGAGGAGGCGGCAGGCCTCGATCTCCGTACGGATGTCCGCGAGAGCGAAGGCGATGGCCTGGTTGTCGATGATCGGGCGGCCGAACGCCTCGCGCTCGCCCGCGTAGTCGAGCGCGTACTCGTACGCGGCGCGGGCGATGCCGAGGGCCTGTGCGCCGACGGTGGGGCGGCTGACCTCGAACGTGGACATCGCGGCCTGGCCGCGACCGCCCCGGGTCCCCTCACGGGCCCGCGCGAGACGGGCGTCGAGCTTCTCCTTGCCGCCGAGCAGGCAGTGGCCCGGGACCCGTACGTCGTCGAGGAAGACATCGGCGGTGTGCGAGGCGCGCAGGCCCAGCTTCCTGATCTTGCGGGCTCCTTCCAGGCCCGGGGTGCCCGGCGGCACGATGAACGCGGCCTGGCCGCGCGAGCCCAGCTCCGGGTCCACGGAGGCGACGACCACGTGCACGTTCGCTATGCCGCCGTTGGTGATCCAGGCCTTCTGGCCGGACAGCACCCATTCGTCCTTGGCCCCGTCGTAGCGAGCCCGCGTCCGCATCGCCGCCACGTCCGATCCGGCCTGCGGCTCGGACACGCAGAACGCGGCGAGCTTCGGGTCCGTCGCGTCGCCGAAGCACTGCGGCACCCACTCGGCCAGCTGGTCGGGGGTGCCGGAGGAGAAGATCCCGGCCACCGCGAGCGAGGTGCCGAACAGCGACATGCCGATGCCCGCGTCGCCCCAGAACAGCTCCTCGTTGGCGATCTGCAGGGAGATCCCCGTCGGGTCGCCGAACAGCTCGGCCAGCGACTCGAACCCGTACAGGCCGATCTTCGCGGCCTCCCGGATCACCGGCCAGGGAGTCTCCTCGCGCTCGTCCCACTCCGCCGCCGCGGGGCGTACGACCTCCGCCGCGAAGCCGTGCACCCAGTCCCGCAGCTCCCGCTGCTCCTCGTCCAGTTCGAGAGAGAACACCATGCCGACCGCGCCCCCTAGGCCTTCGGGATGTCGAAGTAGCGGGTCAGGCCGGAGGCGAGCGCGACATCGCCCGCGATCTTGACCTTGCGCATCATGAACATGGTGACGGGCGAGGAGTTGCCCGAGACCAGCTTGAGGAAGTCGGCGTCGCCCATGATGAGCGTGACACGCGGCTCCGCGTCCGAGCGGCCCTCGGTGACCGTGCAGCTGCCCTTCGAGATGTGCGTCTCGTAGACGGCTTCCGGATTGTCGCCCTGCCCCGTGACCTTCCAGCGGATCAGCGCCTCGAGCTGCCCGGCGGCCTCCGGCTTGAACTGCCGCTCCATGCGCCCGAAGACCTCTTTCAGGACGCGTCCGCGCAGCTCGGCGTCCTGCGCGATCGTGTTGATCTCCTTCGCGGACAGACCCTTGACGATCCGTGCGAACTCCTCGGGCGTGACGCTCGCGAAGTCGAGGCCCGCGATCTCGTCGGCACCGCTCATGGAAGTCTCCCTCGTTAAGGTTCTTACTAACCAGTAAGATTACTGCTTGGTAAGGTTACGGCGACGTAGATAGGCTGACAAGGGTGACGGGGACACGGGGAGCGACTCAAGGGCGCACGGCAGGCCGGCGCAAGCGCGTGCCGCGCGAAGTGCGCGAGCAGCAGATCATCGACGTGGCCGTGGGCGTCTTCGCCAAGCGCGGCTATCACGCGGCCAGTGTCGACGAGATCGCTGAACTCGCCGGGATCTCCAAGCCGATGGTCTATCTCTACCTCGATTCCAAAGAGGGCCTGTTCCTCGCCTGCCTGCGGCGCGAGGCCGCGCGTCTGGTCGCCGCCTTCCAGGACGCGGCACGCGGCGCCGGCGCCGCCCCCGAACTGCGGCTCTACGCCGGCCTCTCCGCGTTCTTCGCCTTCGTCGCCGAGCACCGTGACAGCTGGGTCGTGCTCCACCGCCAGGCCTCCGAGCTCAGCGAGGCGATCGCCGCGGCCGTCGCCGAGGCGCGCCGCGCGGTCATGGCCGAGGTGTCCGGACTGATCAGCGACGGCATCAGCGACAGCGGGCGCGGCGAGCGACTGCGCGACCAGGACGCCGACTTCGTCGCCCACGCCCTGGTCGGCGCCGCCGACGCGCTCACCGACTGGACCGAGCGGAACCCGGGCCAGTCGCCCGACGGCGTCGCCCTGCGGCTCATGAACATGGTGTGGGTGGGCATGCGCGACGTGCTCGACGGCGAAGCCTGGCTGCCCCGCGACTGACCTCGCCTCCCGCCCTCCCGCCGACGGGCGCACCCCGCCCGGCTCCTCCCGTCGGGACCGCCCGGCTTCTCTCGTACGGACCGCCCGGATCCTCCCGTACGGATTCCTGCGTGACCCGTTGAATTTTCCCTACGCGTGGGTAAGTTGACCTCCCAGTAAGTACGAGCAAGCACCGGAGTCCAGCAGCCGCGCGACCGGGAGCCGTCATGGGCGTACGCAAGGATCTGAAGCGGGCCAGGAAGCGAAGCGACCTCGCCGAACGGGCCACACCCGAACTCGTCAGGGACGCAGACGGAACCGTCCGCGAGGCGCATGTCGCCCCGCTCGCCGCACCGCCCACCGACGGCTCCACCCCCGCCGACATCCCGTACACGAACGCCGCCGAGGTTCCGGACGCCGTCGTGCTGCGCCGGAAGGAGGCGGGGGAGTGGAAGCCGGTCACCGCGGCCGCCTTCGCCCGCGAGATCACCGCCGCCGCCAAGGGGCTGATCGCCGCCGGACTCGAACCCGGCGGTCGCGTCGCCCTCATGTCCCGCACCCGCTACGAGTGGTCGGTCCTCGACTTCGCGATCTGGGCCGCCGGTGGCCAGACCGTCCCCGTCTATGCCACCTCCTCACCCGAGCAGATCGAATGGATCCTGCGGGACTCCGGCGCCCGCCACCTCATCGTCGAGACCCCGGAGAACGCCGCAGCCGCCGAGACCGCCCTCGCCGCACTCCCCGAGGACGACCGCCCCGGCGTCCGGCAGCTGGACGCCGGCGCCGTGCTCGAACTCGCCACGCTGGGCCGCGACATACCCGACGAGGAAGTCACCAAGCGGCGCGCCGCCCTCACCCCCGACACCATCGCCACCGTCTGCTACACCTCCGGCACCACCGGACGCCCCAAAGGCTGCGTCCTCACCCACGGCAACCTGTACGCCGAGGCCGCCAACACCGTCGAGCTCCTCCACCCCATCTTCAAGGCCATCACCGGCCAGACCGCCTCCACCCTCCTCTTCCTCCCCCTCGCCCACATCCTCGGCCGCACCATCCAGATCGCCTGCCAGCTCGCCCGCATCGAACTCGGCCACTGCCCGAGCATCAAGCCCGACGAACTGCGCCCCGAACTCCGCTCCTTCCGCCCCACCTTCGTCGTCGGCGTCCCCTACCTCTTCGAGAAGATCCACGAGACCGGACGCGCCACCGCCGAGAAGATCGGACGCGGCGCCTCCTTCGAACGAGCCGACCGCATCGCCGTCCGGTTCGCCGAAGCCCACCTCACCCGCTTCCTGGACGGCGGCCAGGGCCCGGCCCCGGCCCTCCGGCTCGCCGCAGGCCTCTACGACCTCCTCGTCTACCGCCGCGTCCGCAAGGAACTCGGCGGTCGCCTGCGCTACGCCATCAGCGGCGGCTCCCCCCTCGACCGCAACCTCAACCTCTTCTTCTACACAGCCGGCATCGTCGTCTACGAGGGCTACGGCCTCACCGAGACCTCCGCCGCCGCGACCATCACCCCACCGCTGCGCCCACGCCCCGGCACCGTCGGCCTCCCCGTACCCGGCACCACGATCCGGATCGCCGACGACGGCGAAGTGCTCGTCAAGGGCGGCATCGTCTTCGGCGCCTACTGGCAGAACCAGGCCGCGACCGACGAAGTCCTCGACCCCGACGGCTGGTTCGCCACCGGTGACCTCGGCGAACTCGACGCCGACGGCTACCTCCGCATCACCGGCCGCAAGAAGGACATCCTCGTCACCAGCGGCGGCAAGAACGTCTCCCCGGCCGTCCTGGAGGACCGCCTGCGCAGCCGCTCACCCGTCGGCCAGTGCATCGTCGTCGGCGACAACCGCTCCTACATCGCCGCCGTCATCACCCTCGAACCCGAGTCCGTCGCCCACTGGCTCAGCGTGCGCAAACTCCCCGCCGACACCCCCATGTCCGAGGTGATCGCCGACCCGCGCATCGTCGCCGCCGTCCAGAAGGCCGTCGACTACGCCAACGAGGCCGTCTCCCGCGCCGAGTCCATCCGCAAGTTCACCCTGGTCGACGGCGAGTTCACCGAGGACAACGGACTGCTCACCCCCTCCCTGAAGATCAAACGCACAGCGGTCATGACGGCGTACGCCCGCGAGATCGAGGAGCTGTACGGTGCCTGATTCTGTGCCTGTGCCTGTGCCTGTGCCTGCGTCAGAGTCTGAGTCTGTGCCTGCGTCGCAGCCCGAGGCCGCGTCTCGGCGCGAGCCCGGCACGGACTATGACGTCGTCGTCGTGGGCTCCGGATTCGGCGGCTCCGTCTCCGCCCTGCGACTCACCGAGAAGGGCTACCGCGTCGCCGTCCTCGAAGCCGGCCGCCGCCACACCCGCGACACCCTGCCCCGCACCTCCCTCGCCCTCCGCGACTACCTCTGGGCACCCCGCCTCGGCATGTACGGCATCCAGCGCGTCCACCTGATGAAGAACGTCATGGTGCTCGCCGGCGCCGGAGTGGGCGGCGGCTCCCTCAACTACGCCAACACTCTCTACGTCCCCCCGACCCCCTTCTTCCGCGACCGCCAGTGGGCCGACATCACCGACTGGCAGCGCGAGCTCGCTCCCTATTACGACCAGGCCCGCCGCATGCTCGGCGTGCGCACCAACCCCACCACCACCGAGGCCGACGAACTGCTGCGGGACGCGGCCGGACGGATGGGCGCGGGGGACACCTTCCGGCTCACGCCCGTGGGCGTGTTCTTCGGCGACGGTGAGGACGCCGACGGTTCGACAACGGCCGGGCCGGGCACGGAAGTTCCCGATCCCTACTTCGGAGGTGCCGGACCCGCCCGCACCGCCTGCACCGAATGCGGCTCCTGCATGACCGGCTGCCGCGTCGGAGCCAAGAACACCCTCACCGAGAACTACCTCCACCTCGCCGAACGAGCCGGCGCCGAGGTCCGCCCCATGACCACGGTCACCGCCGTCCGTGAACTCGCCGACGGCACACACGAGATCACCACCGTGCCCACGAACAGACAGCGCCGCGGCCCCCGCACCGTGCTGCGCGCCCGCCGCGTCGTCCTCGCCGCCGGCACCCACGGCACCCAGACCCTGCTGCACCGCATGAAAGCCGACGGGACCCTGCCCCGCCTCTCGGACCGGCTCGGCGTGCTCACCCGCACCAACTCCGAGGCCCTCGTCGGCGCCCTGACCTGGCCGCGGCGGCTCGGGCGCAAGGACATCGACTTCACCCGCGGCGTCGCCATCACCTCGTCCGTCCACCCGAACCCCACCACCCACATCGAGAACGTCCGCTACGGCAAGGGCTCCAACCTCATGGCCCTCCTCTGCGTCCCGCAGTACCGCCAGAACCTGCCCAAGCCGCTCGCCGCCGCCCTCGCCTTCCTCTCCCACCCGGTCCTCGTCGCCCGCACCGTCGTCCTGCGCCGCTGGTCCGAGCGGACCATCATCGGCCTTGTCATGCAGACCCACGACAACTCCCTCACCACGAGCCTCACCCGGCGCGGCCTGCTCACCGCCGAGCAGGGCCACGGCACGCCCAACCCCGTGCACATCCCGGAGGGCTGGGAGGCGGCGGGCCTCATCGCCGAATCCATCAACGGATTCGCCGGCACGAACCTCGGTGAGCTGCTCGGCAAGCCGCTCACCGCCCACTTCCTCGGCGGCTGCCCGATCGGGGCGACGCCGGAGCGCGGGGTCGTCGACCCCTATCACCGGCTGCACGGGCATCCGGGGATCTCGGTGGTGGACGGTTCGGCGGTCTCCGCGAACCTCGGCGTGAACCCGTCCCTGACGATCACGGCGCAGGCCGAGCGGGCCATGTCGTACTGGCCGAACAAAGGGGAGAAGGACCCGCGGCCCGCGCCGGGGGCCGGGTACGCGGACCTGAGCCCGGTCATGCCGAAGGCCCCGGCCGTTCCGGCGGGGGCGTTCGGCGCGCTGAGGTGGTGAGCGGGCGGCGCTGAGATGGTCTTCGGCCGGTGGTGCGCGGGCGGGCGGTCAGCGCACGGTCAGCGGATGGTCAGCGTTCGGTCAGCGCTTGGTGGTGCTGTTGAACCTCGAGCGGGACCAGACGTAGCCGATGGAGGCGATGATCGTGCACCAGGCCAGCGAGATCCACCCGCTGTTGCCGATCTCCGTACCCGACAGCAGCCCGCGCAGTGTCTCCGTCATGGGGGTGAACGGCTGGTTCTCGGCGAACCAGCGCAGTCCCGGTGACATGGAGTCGGCGGGCACGAAGGCGGAGCCGAGGAAGGGGAGGAACTGGACGAGCAGCGGCTTGTTGCTCGCGGACTCGACCGTCTTGGAGATCAGACCCAGCGCCGCCGACAGCCAGGTCACCGCGAACGCGATCGCGGCCAGGAGCCCGGCCGCGGCCAGCCACTCCAGCACGGTGGCGTCCGACCGGAAGCCGACGGCGAACGCGACACCGACGACCGGCACGAGACACGCCATCGTCTGCACGACGCTGCCGATCACATGCCCGGTCATGAACGAGGAGCGGGTGATGGGCATGGTGCGGAAGCGGTTGATGATGCCCTCGGTCATGTCCTGGCAGACCGCGATCGAGGTCGACATCGACCCGGACGCCACGCCCATGATGATGATGCCGGGCGTCAGATAGTTCACGTAGGTGTCGCGACCGCCGCCCATGCCGGCGCCGATCGAGTCACCGAAGGCGTACGCGAACAGCAGCAGCATGAGGATCGGCGTCAGGGCGCTGCCGAAGCCGACCGCCGGGTAGCGGACGGCGTGCTTGAGGTTGCGCCGCAGCATGATCCGGGAGTCGTGCACGGCGTAGGCGAGCGAACTCATCGCAGGGTCTCCTTGATGTGCAGCTGGGCGGCGGCGGGGTCGGTGGTGCCCGTGCCCTCGCCGGTCAGGGCAAGGAACACGTCGTCCAGGTCGGGGGTGTGCACGGAGAAGTCGGCGGTACGGATGCCGGCGGCGTCGAGCCGGTCGAAGAGGGTGCGCAGCGCGTCGAGGTCACCGCCGCCCGCGAGCCGCAGCGCCAGGTTCTCGTCGTCCCGGGCCGCGCTCGGGAAGGCCGCTCCTGCCTGTTCGTAGGCGGCGAGGTCGTCGAAGCGCAGGCGTACGTGACTGCCGGGGATCTGCGCCTTGAGCTCGTCGGCGGTGCCCTCGGCGACGATCCGGCCCCCGTCGAGCACAGCGATCCGGTCGGCCAACTGGTCGGCCTCCTCAAGGTATTGGGTGGTGAGGAAGACGGTGGTGCCGTTCGCGACGAGCCCGCGCACGGTGTCCCACATGGTGCGGCGGCTGCGTGGGTCGAGCCCGGTCGTCGGCTCGTCCAGGAAGATCACCTGGGGGTCGCCGACCAGGGTCATCGCGAGGTCGAGCCGCCGGCGCATGCCGCCGGAGAAGGTCGCGGCGCGGTTCTTGGCGACGTCCGCGATGTCGAACCGTTCGAGGAGCGCCTGGGTGCGGGCCCGGCCCTCGCGTCGGCCGAGGCGCAGCAGGTCGGCCATGAGCAGCAGGTTCTCCTCGGCGCTGAGGAGGTTGTCGAGCGCGGCGAACTGGCCGGTGACGCCGATCGCGGCGCGTACGGCGTCGGGTTCGGCGGTGATGTCGTGGCCGGCGACCTGGGCGTGGCCGCCGTCCGCGCCGACCAGCGTGGAGAGGATCTCCACGGTGGTGGTCTTGCCGGCGCCGTTCGGCCCGAGCAGGGCGAAGACGCTGCCGGCGGGGATGCGCAGATCGATGCCGTCGAGGACGGTCTTGTCCCCGTAGGACTTGCGGAGGCCGACGGCGGAGATCGCGGGGGCGGTCGAGGCCGAGGTGGCTGTTTTGGGCGTGGGCATGACAGATGAAGGCATGGAGCCCTCCTGGTGGGGGCCGGGGTGAAGGTGAAGGTGGTGGCGATGGTGAACGTGTCGGGGCGCCGGGCGGGCCCGGTGAGGGCCGGGGTGAGAGCGCTGATGTGGGGGAGCCGCTCGCGGGCGCGGGGCTCAGGGGCGGGCGCGGCGGACCTCGATGTTGCCCGCGCGCGTACGGGCGTGGATCTTGACGGTGCGTTCCGTCTCCACGGGCGGGGCGGCGTCGGCGAGGGTGTTGTGCACCTGTCCGTGCGCCGAGTTGACGTCGAGCCAGGCGGCGGTGCCCTCGCGGACCCCTACCTCGATGCTGCCGTACCCGGTGTCCAACTGGACGACCCCGGAGGTGACTTCGCCGAGTCGCAGAGTGCCGTACGCCGTGGTGGCGGTGACCGAGTCCTCGGCCCGGGTGATGTCGACCTCTCCGTGCGCGCCGCTCGCCCGGAGCTCGCCCGTCACGGTGCCGACGGTGATGTTGCCGTGGGAGTTCTTGAGGACGGCGGCGCCGTCGATGACGCCGACGCGCACATTGCCGGAACTCGTGGAGAGGTCGGCGGTACCTTCCACGCGGGTGACGTGGATCGCGCCGTGTGCGGCGCTGACCTGGAGCGGCCCGGTCTCGTCGAGGCGGATGTTGCCGCCGGAGGTCTTCACGTGGACCTCGCCGAGTCGCCCGTCGCCGAGCACCTGGGTCCAGGACCCGGTCACGTCGACGCGGGATCCCGCGGGCAGCTCGACCGTCACGTCGACGGCGCCGGCGGGACCGATGAAGCGCCGATCCCTCGTCCGCACGGTCAGGATGCCACCCGTGTACGCGACCTCGGTCTGCTCGGCGGCCTTGATGTCCTTGTCCCGCTTCGGGCTGCCGGGGCGGACCTCGACGACCGTGTCGGGCCGGTCGCTCGCGGCGAACCGGATGGAGCCGGCGCCCACGTGAGCGGTGACGGAGATCGGTTCCGGAGTGTCGAAAGAAGGCATGGCTGTTCCGTCCTTCTGGGTCGGGTGGCGTCCCTGCTGGTGGGACGCGGTGGAAGTGAGGTGAGGTGGAGTCGGGCGACGCGGAGTCGGGTGAGGTGTTCCGGGCCGGGCGCGGTCAGCGCACCCAGCCGGTGAAGCTCTGTCCTACGGAGCGGCTCTTCTCCTGGGGGCGCGGGGTGGTGCCGCCGGTGTCGAGGGCGCCGGACACCGCGCGGACGAGCCAGGCGTTGACCGACAGTCCCTCGCGGGTCGCGGCCTCTTCGGCGCGGGCCTTGAGGTGTGCCGGCAGTCGCAGGTTGACCCGTGCCGTCCCGCCCTCGTCGGTCTCGGCGACGGGTGCCGGCGTGGGCGGGGCGGGGGCGGCCACCGGGGGCTCGGCGCGCGGGGCGTCGCTCGGGGGCGGAGTCACCACGAAGTCGGGGTCGAGCCCGCGCAGCCGTACGTCGACCGAGCCCGGGGCGAGCTCGACGGTGATCTCGTCCATCGCGGCGGACAGGGCGTTGAGCAGGGTCAGGCGGGTCGCCGACTCCAGCGGGGCGGTGAGGCGTTCGGCCAGGGCGCGGGCTTCGTCGCCGCCGGCTTCGGCGGCCACCGCGAGCTCCCGTTGGAGCGACTCGACGTACGGCTTCAGGTCCATGACGTCATAGTGGCACCACTGTGGTGCCATGCGCAAGCCGTGTGGAGAAAATTGGCGCCACGGTGGCTCCGGGTGGCGCCATCTGGCGCCGCGTGGCATCTGGAGGTGAGGGAGGGGTTCGGGTGGGGGTGGATGGCCGGCCTGGGTGGAGGGTTGCTGTGGGTCGGGACTCGGCTCGGTTCCGGTGTGGTGCCCAGGCGGTGGGCGGGAGTTGGCGGAGTGAGGGAGGCGTGATGGGGCGGGACGGTTGCGGTCGCGGGTGGCGTCGGAGCGTGACGGGAGGCGTGGGGAGGAGGAGCGGCGGGAGAGGGTGGGCGGCATCCGCAGGTGCCCGAGGCGTCACGGGTGGCACCCTCTGGTGCCACGTGGTGCCAGATGGTGCCACCGGGTGCCATACGGCGGCGGACGGTACCTGGTGGTGCCGGAGTCGTACGGGGGCCGGCCCGGGCTGCGCCCGCTGTCACCCGGAGGAAGTCGTCGTCGCACCGGCGAGCGCCACCCGCTCGCACCGCAGGGACCCCGGACACTCCGTCGGGTCGCAGCGGCGCGTCCCGACGCGGGCCACACACCGACCGGGGCGAGACCCGCGCGACTCGGCAGGTGGGGGCGAGCCCCACGCGGGCCCCGCTCTCCGCACTAGGGTCACCTCCATGCCTTTCGACGGGACGGGTGGGGCGGCGTCAGGGCCTGGGTCCGGGCCGGGGGCCGAAGCGGTCGCGGAGTTGGTGCGGGGTGCGCAGAGCGGCGACGTCCTGGCCATGGACGAGCTGCTCGGCGTTCTCGCTCCGTACGTGGGCCGGATCTGCGGGCCGATCGCGTTGCAGGACGGGCCGGACGCGGCGCAGGAGGCGCTGATCGCGGTGTTCCGGGGGATAGGGCGACTCAAGGAGCCCGCCGCACTGTTCGGTTGGGTGCGGGCGATCGCGGTGCGAGAGGCGATCAGGTGGGCCGAGCGGCGCCGTCGCCGTCAGACCGTGCCCGTGGAGCGGGCGGAGTGGGACGAGCTGCCCACGACGACCGGGGAGGATCCCGAACTCGCCTCAGACATCGCCGACGTGCTGCGGCGCCTGGCCCCCGAGCACCGCGCGGTCCTGGTGCTGCGGCACGTGGAAGGACTCGGCGAGCAGGAGGTCGCGGAGCTGCTCGACCTCCCTGTCGGTACGGTCAGGTCGCGGCTCTTCCGCGCCCGGAGGTCATTCCGCTCGGGGTGGGGCTGACCTGGAGGCGACCCGTGCGGCCAGCTGGTCCAGCATCCGTTCGGCGCGGCGCGCGGACCACGGGGCCCGTACCCGGTCCGCGAGCTGCCCGCCGGGGATCCGCAGGCTGCTGTAGAAGGCGAAGAGGCAGCCGTCGTCACCGTCCGCCCTGGCCGCCATGCCACTGCCCAGCACCGCGCTCTGCATCAGGCACCAGCCGGGCCGCAGCACGATGTCGAACCGCTCCCGGTGTCCCAGTGCGCTGAGCGCCCGCCCTTCGAAACGGTCCCCGGCACCGGCACCTCCGCCCTCGCCCGCAGGTGTCACGGCGAAGGAGCGCAACCCGGAGACGAGCAGGGGCAGTTCGTTCTCGAGGTCGGAGGCGACGGCCCACACGCGTGCGACAGGGAACGCGAAGCGGCGCTCCGCGTAGACGGGCCGGCCGGACGCGCCCGCGATGACCTTCAGCCGGCGCACCGGATCCAGCTCGGCCGTGGGCCAGCCGCCACTGTTCATCCCCGATGCTCCTTTCGCGCAGAAATCCTTGGCCCGCAGAAATTCTCGGAATCCGAGGGAGTGCTTCGGTGTCCGCCCGCCCCTTCCTCCATGAGACCAGACAAGCGAACCCCGGGGAGAGCCCATGGAGACCTTCGAGAGCCGACCGCAGTCAACCGGGTCCGAAGAGCCGCAGGACGTGCGGCACCGGTACGTGACCGTACGAGACGGTCTGCGCCTGCACATCACCGAGTCCGGACAGGGCGAGCCCGTGCTCCTCCTGCACGGGTTCCCGCAGCACGGGACCGCCTGGCGCCGCCTGACCCCGCTCCTCGGCGATCAGTACCGCCTGATCTGCGTGGACCAGCGAGGCTTCGGCCGCTCCGACGCGCCGCCCACCGGCTACGACACGGACACCCGCGTCGCCGACGTCATCGCCCTGCTCGACGCGCTCGATCTCGACCGGGTCCACCTCATCGGGCACGACTGGGGTGCCTGGACGGGCTTCCACCTGTGCCTGCGCGCACCTCGGCGGGTGACGCGCTTCCTGGCGTTGAACATGATGCATCCCTGGCCCCGCCACCGCAGACTGCTGCCGCAGGCCTGGCGCTTCTGGTACACGGCCCTGCTCGAACAGCCGCTCCTGGGCCGCTGGTTGCTGCGCAAGCGCCCCGCCTTCACCCGCCACCTCCTGCGCCGAGGAGTGGTGGATCAGGCGGCCTGGGCGTCCGCCGAGCTCGACGAGTACACCCGCTCCAGCGCCGAGCCCGACCGGGCTCGCGCCGGCGAGGCCCTCCACCGGGCCTTCGCCCTGCGCGACATCGCCCGCCTCGCCCTGGGCCGGTACAAGAAGCTGCACCTCGCCACGCCCACCGTGATCCTCGGCGGCGAACGGGACTTCATGCTGCCCCCGTCCGTCCTCACACCCCCGGGCGCGGCCCGCGCGAGTGACCTCCGCATAGAGGTGCTGCCGGACGTCGGCCACTACGCGCACCAGGAGCGCCCCGACGCGGTGGCCGAGGCGGCCCGGACCCTCTTCGGGAGATGACCGCCGGGACTCAGCCGCGCTGCCGTGCCAGCAGCCGCGCGCCGAACCCGTAGTAGAGACCGAGCAGCACGCCCCCGACGGCGGCGACGATCCCCGTGGCCCGCCCGCTGCCCACCGCATCCGTGAGCATGAGGGCGGCGGCGTACACGGTCGGCAGCCACCAGTTGAATCTGGCGCGCGCGGTCGGCTTGGGCTTCTCCATCTGATCCCCCGTCATAGCGATGTCGTAGTCGGGGTGATCCTTCCAGCCACGCAGGAAACCGGAGAGGAATTTGGAAAATGTGTACGAGGGCGAGGGGTGCCGGCGCGCATGCACGGTGCCCACCCCGACCCCCACCTCAACACTCGAAGACGGACCAGCAGATGTCGTTCCGCAGCCGCTGGTCGTCGAGCACGAGGGCACGGATCGCGTCCGGCAGGCGGTCCCGCTGCCACCGGCACTCGCGGCGCCCCGCGACCTCCGCCTCGCCCTTCGGCGCTGCGGCCCGGGCGGCCTTGATCGCGTACGCGGCCGCGCCGAGTTCGTGGGCGGCGACATGGGCGACGACGGCGGCCTGTCCGGCGGCGTACGCGGCGTTCCGGGCGGCACCCTTCAGATCCCGCGCCGCCCCCATCGCATGGCCGCCCGCCGCCCGGGTCTCCATCATCGTGAACTCCCCGCGCACCCAGGCCCGCGCGTACGCGATCGCCTCCCGGGGCCGGGGATCGTCGGGCCGCTCCGCCTCGAACAAGGGCAGGACGTGCTCTGCGCAGTCGGCGGCCCACAGAGCCAGCAGATGGTGATCGTCGTCGGTGAGCGTCCCGCCGCGGCGGATCGTGATGAAACGGGGGTCTCTCACCTTGGGCAGGATCATGCCCGCACGGTAGCGGCCGACGACCGCCGAGGCGGGTCAGGCAGCCAACTTCTCCTTCACCGCGGCCAGTTCCTCGTCCGGCCTGACCATCCGGGAGATGACGTCCAGGTCGTCGGGGCTGTAGCGGGCGCGCACGTCGTCCCAGTGCTCGGCGGCGGCCTCCAGTGGCTCGACGGCCTCGGTGAGCCGCCCCAGCCGGTGCAGCACCAGCCCGTAGTACCCGGCTGCCTCCCAGCGGTACACGGCGTCGCCGCCCTGCTCCCAGGGCACACGCAGGAAGGGCTCGGCCTCGGCGTGTGCGCCGCGCTGGGCCTTCAGCTTGCCCGCGAGCATGCTGTTGAGCCCGGACCCGTCCTCGGCGGCGCGCAGGTACCAGCGCTCGGCCTCCCGATAGTCCCGGTGGTGTTCGGAGAGCCAGCCCATGTGGTGGCACGCGTCGTGATGTCCCGCCTCGGCGGCCGTCCGGTACCACTGATCGCGCAGTACGCGCTCGCGCCGCTTGTCGTACGCCTCGGCGAGGTCATGCGCCGCCTGCGGGTCCCCGGCCAGCGCGGCGGGCTCGATCAGCCGGAGCAGCTGGGCCGCGTCCGCGCCGCCCCAGTCGCGGACGATCCGGGCGTAGGCGAACCCGGCCTGGACGTCGCCGGCCTCGGCCCGCTCACGCAGCCCGGGCAGCCGGTCCAGGTCCTTGCCAGGTGCGGCGGTCTCGCCCGCGCGGATCGCGGCGATCCGGGCGAGCTGCTCGACGACGTCCTCGTCGTCCTCGCCGACCGTCCGGAACCAGCGTTCGGCCTCCTCGTAGCGCCGCTGCCGCTTGCACAGGAGGGCGAGATTCCACTGCGCCGCCTGATGACCGTACCCGGTCGCGACCCGGTACCAGCGTTCGGCCTCGACGAGATCGCCGCGCTGCTCGTGCAGGACCCCGAGTGCGTACGAGGCCCCCTGGTATCCCGCTTCGTGCGCGCCGTGCAGCAGATCCAGCGCCTCCGGCCAGACCGCGTCGCCGCCCGTCTCCGTCAGGAACACGGCGTGGTCCACCCGGGCGGACGCGGAGAGCGCGGACGCCCGCCGGTACAGGGCGGCGGCCTCGGTGGTCAGGCCCGGATAGGTGCGGAAGTGCCTCTCCAGGTCGAAGAGCGGGCGCAGCGCCTCGACCGCGGCGCCCTCGTCCCCCTCGGCCTCGGCGGCGTCGAGGTCCGCCGCGACACGGTCGAAGTCCGCGCGGATCGAGTCGAACAGCTGCGACCAGCGGAAGACCGCGATGTCGCCGAGCTCGATGTCGCTCATCAGGAACTTCGACGCCTCGCCGAGCTTCCCCTCGGCCGCGAGCAGCTTGCCGAGTTCGATCTTGCAGTCGAGATGCCGCCCGTCCTCCCACCCGCGCCGGAACCACTCGACGGCCTCGGGATCCCCGTTCTCCCGCAGCAGCACCCCGAGCCCGTACGCGCTCGGCGCGTGCCGCTCGGCGACGGCCCGGTACAGCGCGTCCGCCCCCGCCCGGTCACCCCGGACCTTCCGGTACCGGGCCAGCGTGTAGTGCGAGAAGGCGTCCCCGGCCGCCACGGCCCGCTCCCAGTACGGGATGCCCTCGTCCACGTACGAATTGAGCACGAAGAAGTCGGTCCCCCGCCGAGCCCCCTGAGCGTCCCCGGAAACCGCAGCGGCGACCAGAGCCTCACCGCGCGCCTGTATGTCCTGCGTGGTCGTCATGATCACATCGTGTCAGGAGGCGCCAAGTTACTGCGAACGGGCGGAAGTTCGCGCCTCACTCGTAGACGGTCGCGGCCTCAAGCGCCCGCGCGAGGAACTGCCAGTCACCGTCCGCCGGCATCGCGCGCCCGGCGCTCCGGCACCAGCCACCGGCGTCGTCGATCCAGGCCGACAGCGCCTCCAGAAAACTCGGGAGATCCGCGTTCTCCCACGTGCTCCCGGCCTCGGCGTGACGGCGAAGCTCGTGGCTTCGGCAAACAGAAAGGCCCCACCGAAGTAGGGCCTCAGAGAGGCGCCCCCGGCAGGACTCGAACCTGCGGCCAAGCGCTTAGAAGGCGCCTGCTCTATCCACTGAGCTACGGGGGCCGGTGTGTGGCCGGTGGCTCGGACGGACGGATGTGGGGGAGATCCGTGACCTTGCCGGGGACAAGGATAGAGCTCCCGGGTCCCTGTCCCTGCTGCTTCGCCTCCGTTTCGTCGCTGTGGCTCGATGTGGAGGTTCGGTGAAGCGGACCTGATAATCGCAGATGGGTACGAATCCCGCAGCGCTTTTGGCGCCTCGCGTCACGGGTGTTGTGCACTCGTTATGCCTGCGCTCCCACTTGTCCCTCGGTGCCCGCTGTGCGCTTCCTGTGTCGTATCGCACGACTTATCGGCGCGCAGACGGGGTCATATGCTTCAGAATGCCACCAAAATTGGGCATTCTTCGCATGTGGTGACCTTGGACGTACGGCCTCAGCTGCTCGACGCTCTCACCGTGCTGCGCGACCGTGTCGCCGCCGCGCGTTTCCCGCTCCCCCTGCCGGGGGCGCCACGCGCGCGTGCCAACCGCGGTGAGTTGCTCGCCCAGCTCGACGACTATCTCGTGCCCCGCCTGCGGGCGCCCGAAGCCCCGCTGCTCGCCGTGATCGGCGGATCCACGGGTTCGGGCAAGTCGACCCTCGTGAACTCGCTCGTGGGGCGGGTGGTGAGCGAGGCGGGCGTGTTGCGCCCGACGACCCGCACCCCCGTGCTGGTCTGCCATCCGGATGACCACCACTGGTTCTCCGGGATGCGGGTCCTGCCCGACCTCACGCGCGTGTGGATGCCCCGCCAGACCGAGGGGGAGGGCGACGGCGCGGAGCGGGAGCCGGACGAGGACGCGCTCGTGCCGCTCATCGAGGACGGCGAGCGCGCCCTGCGCGTGGAGACCGCCGGCACCGTGCCGCGCGGCCTCGCCCTTCTCGACGCCCCCGACGTCGACTCCCTGATCGCCGAGAACCGGGTGCTCGCAGCCCGCCTGATCAGCGCCGCCGACGTGTGGGTCATGGTGACCACCGCCGCCCGCTACGCCGACGCCGTGCCCTGGCGCATGCTCCGTACCGCGAAGGAGTACAACGCCAGCCTCGTCACCGTCCTCGACCGGGTGCCGCACCAGGTGCTCGCCGAGGTGTCGCAGCAGTACGGCGCCCTGCTCACCAAGGCGGGGCTCGGCGAGGTCCCGATGTACACCGTGCCCGAGCTGCCCGAGTCCACCCGCGACGGCGGACTGCTGCCGGCCACCGCCGTCGCCCCGCTGCGCGCCTGGCTCGCCCACCGTGCCCAGGACCCGGCCGCCCGCGGCCTCGCCCTGGCCCGCACCGCCCGCGGCGTCCTGGAGTCCCTGCGCGTACGGATGCCCGAACTGGCCTCCGCCGTCGCCCTCCAGTACTCCGCGACCGTACGGCTCACGACCGCCGCCGAGGAGGTGTACGACGACGAGCACGCGCGCGTGAAGGAGCGGTTGCAGAGCGGCGCCGTGCTCGCCGGGGACGCGCTCAAGCGGTGGCGCAGCTATCCGCTGGACTGCTCGGCGGGGGAGTTGCTCGACGCCCTGGTGGAGAGCCTGGGGTCGCTCCTGCTGTGCGCCGTGACCGCCGCGGACGCGCGCGTGGAGGCGGCCTGGCGCCGCGAACCGGGCGGCGACGCACCCGAACTGGCCGGGCGCGACCGGGGACTGGAGAGCGCCGAGCACCGCATCGGGCTGGCCGTACGGCGCTGGCGGCGCGTCCTGGAGGAGTACGCGGAGGAGCAGGTGCGCGGCGTCGGCGAGCTGACCGGCGTCACCCCGCCCGACCCGGAGGCCGTCGCCGCGCTCGTCGCCACCGCCCTGCTCGGAGGCCGCCGTGCCAAGGCCGCGGGCGAGCACCTCGCCGAACGGATCGGCGCCCAGGGAGCCCTGCGCCTGCGCGACCGCGGCGGCCGGCTGCTCACCGAGTACGTCGACAGCGTGCTCGGCACGGAACGCGAGCGCCGGCTCGCCCCCATGGACGCACTCGGGGTCGGCCCCGAGCCCCAGGCCGAACTCATCGCGGCCCTGTCGCTGCTGCAGAAGGAGAGGTGAGGGCGGTGACCACCGTCACGGATTCGACCGAGAAGACCGAACAGAAGACCGAACAGAAGACCGGACACGCCGGGAACGCCGAGCACACCGAGCACACCGCCCGGGCCGAGCAGGCCGAGAGGTCGGCGCGGACCGGCCGCACAGGGAAGAAGGCAGCCCGGGGCGAGCGGGACGAGCGGGGTGACCGGGACGAGAAGGGCGGGCCCTGGGGGGACGGGCTCATCGCCCGGCGCGCCGAAGGCCGCTCGGCCGACGCCCTGACCACGGCCCCGGCGCACGCCCCGGACACCGCGGACCCGCTCAGCGGCCGGCTGGAGGCCCTGCGCGAACTCGTCGGCCTGTCCCGGGCCCGGCTCGACGCCGGAACGCTCGCCGAGGCGGGCCGGGTCCTCGACGAGGCCGCGGCCCGCCGCCGCCTGTCGTCCCGGCATACCGTCGTCGCCGTCGCCGGAGCGACCGGCAGCGGCAAGTCGACCCTGTTCAACGCTCTCGCCGGCGTCCCCCTCTCGGAGACCGGCCTGCGCCGGCCCACCACCTCCGCGCCGATCGCGTGCAGCTGGACCGACGGGGCCGCGGCCCTCCTCGACCGTCTCGGCATCCCGGGCCGCTCCCGCCGCCGCCCGATCCAGCAGGGCGCCCCGGGCTCCCTCGACGGACTCGTCCTCGTCGACCTGCCCGACCACGACTCGGCCGCCCCCGAGCACCGGCACACCGTCGACCGGGTCCTCGACCTCGTCGACGCCGTGATCTGGGTCGTCGACCCGGAGAAGTACGCCGACGCGATGCTCCACGAGCGCTATCTGCGGCCCATGGCGGGGCACGCCGAGGTGATGTTCGTGGTCCTCAACCAGGTCGACCGGCTGCCCGACGAGGCCGCCGAACAGGTCCTGGACGACCTGCGCCGCCTCCTCGACGAGGACGGCATCGCGCTCGGCGAGCACGGCGAACCGGGCGCCACCGTGCTCCCGCTGTCCGCGCTCACCGGTGAGGGCGTGGGCGAACTGCGCGACGCACTCGACCAGTTCACCGCGACCCGGCGGGCCGCCGAACGCCGTATCGCCGCGGACATCGACGCGACCGCCGACCGCCTGCGACCGCTGTACGCGGCGGGCCGGCAGGTCGGACTGAGCGAGCTGGCCCGCGAGGAGTTCACCGACCGGCTCGCCGAGGCCGTCGGCGCGTCGGCCGCGGGCCAGGCCGCCGAGCGCGCCTGGGCCCGCGGCGCCAACCGCGCCTGCGGCACCCCGTGGCTGCGGCTGTGGCGCTGGTACGACGCCCGGCGCTCCCTCGCCTCCGCGATCCCGGCGCCCTCGGCCCCGGCCGACGACGAGATCACGGCGCGCCAGCGCGTCGAGCACGCCGTACGGGAGGTCGGCGACGCGGCTGCCACGGGCCTGCCCGCCAGTTGGGCGCAGTCCGTACGGGACGCCGCCGCGCGGGGCGCCGAGGACCTCCCGGAGGCGCTCGACGAACTGGCGGCCTCGGCCGCCGCGCCCCAGGGCGGTTCGCGCAGGCAGCGCGCCGCGTACACGCCGGGGGCCCGGCCGCCGCGCCCCAAGTGGTGGCCGTTCGCCGTGCTCGTCCAGATCGCGATGACGCTGCTCCAACTGCTGGGCGGGCTCTGGCTGGTGGCGCAGATCGTCGGGGTCGTCTCGCCGAACCTGGGGGTGCCGGTGCTGATGATGCTGACCGGCATCATCGGCGGACCGTGCGTGGAATGGGCCTGCCGGGCCGCCGCGAAGGGACCGGCGCGGCGGTACGGGCAGGAGGCGGAGCGGCGCCTGCGGGACGCGGCGTCGGCGTGCGGCCGGGCCCGGGTCCTGGACCCTGTCGCGGCGGAACTGCTGCGCTACCGGGAGGTCAGGGAGCAGTACGTACGGGTGACGGGGTTTTCCACAACCGGCCGGTAGGGCACAGGCCGGCACGGGGGAGCGGCGGCGGGAGCAGTCTGGGGATCGCGGTCCGGGAAGGGCTCGGGCCGCGATCGCGCGTCCGGACAGGGGCCGGCGCGGGAGGGGAGCGGACATGAACGAGACGCTGCTGACGGTCGTGGGGAACGTGGCGACGACGCCGGTGTTCCGGGAGCTGCCGACGGGGCCGGTGGCCCGGTTCCGACTCGCGGTGACGGCGCGCCGTTTCGACGCGGGGCAAGGGGCGTGGGTGGACAGCCACACGAACTTCTTCACGGTGTGGGCCTGGGGGAACCTGGGGGCGAACGTGCAGGGGTCGGTGTCGGTCGGTGAACCGGTCATCGTGCAGGGCCGGTTGAAGGTGCGCGACGAGGAGCGGGGCGGCCAGCACTGGACGTCGGCCGACATCCAGGCGACGGCCGTCGGGCACGACCTGTCGCGGGGCACCGCCGCCTTCCGCCGGGCGGCGGCCCGCAAGGCGGTCGCCGAGAGCCAACCGGCCCGGGACGAACCGTCGTTCGAGATCGAGCCGGAGCCTCAGCCGGAGCCGGTCGGCTGAGGCGGTCGGTTGCGGGGTGAGGGGCCCTGACGCAGGCGGCTGACCTGGAGTTTCCGGATGCGCGCGCTCCGGATGCCCGAAGTGCGGCCTATCACGCCTTGCGTGCCGGTGATTTGTCGACAAGTCCAGCTCAGGGCGCGTGTCGGCGATAACGATTGCGAGTCGGATCGGTTGCCGGGTGGCCGCTGCGGGGATCGTGAACAGCCGCTTACCTAGGATGCCGGGCGTGGCTCGAGCGAATCGAGGCGGCTCAGCGGGTTCACGGAGCCTCAGATGTCGCTCGGGTCACTGTGGTTGGCGACGAAGTGACCTCGATCTGCCGGCGGGACACCACCCCCCATGTGTCGACGCGTTCCGCCTGAAGGGGATTACGTGTTTTCTGTGTTCTCGCGGGCCGTGCGGGCCTCGTGGCGCGGGCGGGCCTGTGCCCGGGCCGCCGCGACGGTCGCCGTGTCCGGCCTCCTGGCCGCCGGGGCGATAGCCGGCGCCGCAGCGGCTCAGGCCGACGACGGCACCCAGCAGGAGGGTGGCGCCGGCGCCACCCTCGGCGGCCTCGAGACCTACGGGACGGCCGTGCTGCACGACAGCGGCCGTGACGAGAAGCTCCCCGCGGGCCTGTTCCGGATGACCGTCGACGGCGGCGGCACGCTGCAGACGTACTGCGTCGACCTCCACAACCCGACGCAGACCGACGCCAAGTACCAGGAGACCCCCTGGAGCGGCACGTCCCTGAGCCAGAACAAGGACGCGGGCCGCATCCGCTGGATCCTGCAGAACTCCTACCCGCAGGTGAACGACCTGGCCGCGCTCGCCCGCAAGGCCGGCGCCGGCAGCCTCACCGAGCAGGACGCGGCGACCGGCACCCAGGTCGCGATCTGGCGGTACTCGGACGGGGCGGACGTCGACGCGGAGAGTCCCGCCGCCGAGAAGCTCGCCGACTATCTGCAGCGCAGCGCCCGTGACCTCACCGAGCCGACCGCTTCGCTGAGCCTCGCGCCGTCCGCCGTGTCCGGGCACCCGGGCGAGCGGCTCGGCCCGGTCACCGTGCGGACGAACGCGGACGCGCTCACCGTCACCCCGCCCGCCGAGGCGGCCTCCGGTGGCGTGAAGCTCGTCGACGACAAGGGCGAGCCCGTCGTCTCGGCCTCCGACGGCAGCAAGATCTACTTCGACGTGCCCGAGGACGCCGCCGCCGGTTCGGCCGCGCTCACCGTGCAGGGCTCGACGACCGTGCCCGTCGGCCGCGCCTTCACCTCCGACAGCCGCAGCCAGACCCAGATCCTCGCCGGCTCCAGCGAGTCCGCCGTCTCCGCGACCGCGACCGCGACCTGGGCCGCCAAGGGGCCCGTGCCCGCGCTGTCCGCCCGCGAGAACTGCGCGAAGGGCGGCGTCGACATCACCGCGGTGAACAAGGGCGACGCGCCCTTCACCTTCACCCTGATGGACACCGAGTACTCCATCCCCGCCGAGTCCACGCAGACGGTGACGATCCCGTTGCAGGAGGACCAGGCCTACGACTTCACGATCCGGGGCCCGCACGGCTTCACCAAGCGCCTGCGCGGCGTCCTGGACTGCCGCACCGCGTCGGCGGCCCTCGCCGTCACCTCCGACGACGGCGGCCTGCGCCCCCAGGCCACGACCCGCCCGAGCCCCGCGTCCGTCGGCGGCACCGGCACCCCCGGCCAGGACCTCGCCGAGACCGGCAGCTCGAACGCGACCCCGATCATCGCGGGAGCGGCCATCGCCTTCGTGGTCATCGGCGGCGGCGCCCTGTTCCTCTCCCGCCGCAAGAAGACTCCGACCCCGGAGCAGCAGAACGACTGACGCGGCCGCGGCTGCCGAAAGAGCGCAGGGCGAGAACGCAGGGCAGGGCCTCTCCGAGGCGCTGCCCTGCTAGAATTCCGATCATCACGTAAGCCTTCTCGGCGCGGACTCCGATCCGCCGAGGAGGCTTTTTTCATGCCCGGGGCCACCGGGGGACCGGTGGATCAAAGGGGCCCGCCGAGAGGCGTCCTCGCCCGGTCGGGCGACCTGAACGGCGCCGCGCGTCGATCCGGACGCTCCACCCCGTCACCCCCGTCACCCCCGTCACCCCCGGCACCCCGTCGCTTCCTCGTTTCCGAGCAGCAAGAGGAGATCCTTGCCATGAGCCCACAGACGAATACCGGACCTGCCACGGATACGTGGCAACTCGGTGACCTGAGTGTCCACCGCGTCGGGTTCGGCGCGATGCGGCTGACGGGTACCGCGCCCTTCGACCGGGGTGTGCCGCGTGACCGCGACCGGTCGATCGACCTGCTCCGGCAGGCGGTCGAACTCGGCGTGAACCACATCGACACCGCCTCCTTCTACTTCTCGGCGACGCGCTCCGCCAACGAACTGATCAACCGGGCGCTGGCGCCGTACCCGCAGGACCTGGTCATCACCTCCAAGGTCTGGCCGGGCCGCGACCCCTCGGGCGCGTGGTGGTGGGCCGAACCGGAACAGCTGCGCGGCCAGGTCGAGGAGAACCTGCGCCAACTCGGCCGCGACCACTTGGACGTCGTGAACCTGCGCGTGCCCCCGAGCCGGCGGAGCGGCTCGATCGGTGAGCACTTCGGCGCGCTGGCCGCACTGCGCGAGGCCGGCCTCGTCCGCCACCTCGGCGTCTCCCATGTCACGTCCGAGCAGTTGGCCGAGGCCCGGGCCATCGCCCCGGTCGTCTGCGTGCAGAACCCGTACGGAATCGGTGCGGCGAGCGAGGACCGGGCACTCCTGCGGCTCTGCGGCGAGCTCGGCATCGCCTTCGTCCCGTTCTTCGCGATCGCCGGTTCGGGACGCGAGGCGGGTCCGGGGCCCGCCGACCACGACGCCGTGTGCGCCGTCGCCCGCGCGCACGGCGTTTCCACCGCACAGGTCCGGCTGGCCTGGACCCTGCAGCAGGGTCCGCACGTGCTGGCGATCCCGGGAACCGGTGACCCGGACCACCTCGCACAGAACATGGCGGCCGGCGCGCTACGCCTCTCGGAGGACGAGATGGCGCGCCTCGACGCCCTACGACTGACCGACCCCCTCTAGGCCACGGCCCGCAGCCAGTCGCCGAGCACGGCGAAGTCGGCGTCGGTCAGCCCCCGCGCCGGGTCCACGCGGTGCAGCAGGTGCGGCCCGGGGTGCGCGGCGCCGACCCAGTCGCTGTCCAGGGCGCTGATCTCGTCGTCGACCCAGACGAACGGCTCCGGTCCCGCCCACTCGACGATCAGCGGCACCTTCCAGTGCAGACCCCGCGGGCTCGGATCGGCATCGGCGTCACCGAGCGGTCCGTGGCGTGGGTCACGGCCGGACGACAGGGCACACGCGAGATCGCCGACAGTGACGCCACGCTGCCTGAGAGTGCGGGGGAGGAGCCCAGCTCAGGGCCCCGCTCCGATACGGGTTTCCCCCGGGGGGTGGCCGTCAGGCAAGATGGGGTGTATCTGCCCTCACGCGGTGGAGCCGCTTGATGCGGACCCGTACTTCGACTGCCGGACGGTTTCTCTTGGCTGAGTTCATCTACACCATGCGCAAGACGCGCAAGGCGCACGGCGACAAGGTGATCCTCGATGACGTCACCCTGAACTTCCTTCCCGGAGCGAAGATCGGTGTCGTCGGCCCGAACGGTGCCGGTAAGTCGACGGTCCTGAAGATCATGGCGGGCCTCGAGCAGCCGTCGAACGGTGACGCGTTCATCTCGCCCGGCTACAGCGTCGGCATCCTCATGCAGGAGCCGAAGCTCGACGAGTCGAAGACCGTCCTGGAGAACGTGCAGGACGGCGCCGCCGAGATCATGGGCAAGCTCAAGCGCTTCAACGAGGTCGCCGAGCTCATGGCGACCGACTACAGCGACGAGCTCATGGAGGAGATGGGCAAGCTCCAGGAGGACCTCGACCACGCCAACGCGTGGGACCTCGACGGTCAGCTGGAGCAGGCCATGGACGCCCTGGGCTGCCCGCCCGGCGACTGGCCCGTCACCAACCTCTCCGGTGGCGAGAAGCGCCGCGTCGCGCTCTGCAAGCTGCTCATCGAGGCGCCCGACCTGCTGCTCCTCGACGAGCCCACCAACCACCTCGACGCCGAGTCCGTGAACTGGCTGGAGCAGCACCTGGCCCAGTACAAGGGCGCCGTCGTGGCCGTCACCCACGACCGGTACTTCCTCGACAACGTCGCGGAGTGGATCCTCGAGCTCGACCGCGGTCGCGCCATCCCGTACCAGGGCAACTACTCCACGTACCTGGAGAAGAAGTCCGAGCGCCTCAAGGTCGAGGGCAAGAAGGACGAGAAGCGGCAGAAGCGGCTCAAGGAAGAGCTGGAGTGGGTGCGGTCCAACGCCAAGGGGCGGCAGACCAAGTCCAAGTCGCGTCTCGCGCGCTACGAGGAGATGGCCGCCGAGGCCGAGAAGATGCGGAAGCTGGACTTCGAGGAGATCCAGATCCCGCCGGGCCCGCGGCTCGGCAACATCGTCGTCGAGGTCCAGAACCTCGGCAAGGCGTTCGGCGACAAGGTCCTCATCGACGACCTCAGCTTCACGCTGCCGCGCAACGGCATCGTGGGTGTCATCGGTCCGAACGGTGCCGGTAAGACGACCCTGTTCAAGATGATCCAGGGTCTGGAGACCCCGGACTCCGGTTCGATCAAGGTCGGCGAGACCGTCAAGATCTCGTACGTCGACCAGAACCGCTCCAACATCGACCCGAAGAAGACTCTTTGGGCCGTGGTGAGCGATGAGCTCGACTACATCAACGTCGGGCAGGTCGAGATGCCGTCGCGCGCGTACGTCAGCGCCTTCGGCTTCAAGGGCCCCGACCAGCAGAAGCCCGCGGGCGTGCTCTCCGGTGGTGAGCGCAACCGCCTGAACCTCGCGCTGACCCTCAAGCAGGGCGGCAACCTGCTGCTCCTCGACGAGCCGACCAACGACCTCGACGTCGAGACCCTCAGCTCCCTGGAGAACGCGCTGCTCGAGTTCCCCGGTGCCGCTGTGGTCGTCTCCCACGACCGGTGGTTCCTGGACCGAGTGGCCACGCACATCCTCGCCTACGAGGGTGAGTCCAAGTGGTTCTGGTTCGAGGGCAACTTCGAGTCGTACGAGAAGAACAAGATCGAGCGGCTCGGTCCGGACGCGGCCCGTCCGCACCGCGCCACCTACAAGAAGCTGACCCGCGGCTGATGGCTCGCCACGTATACGCCTGCCCCCTGCGCTGGGCGGACATGGATGCGTACGGACACGTCAACAACGTCGTGTTCCTCCGGTACCTGGAGGAGGCGCGCATCGATTTCCTGTTCCGCCCGGACAAGGACTTCCAGCAGGGGTCTGTCGTGGCACGCCATGAGATCGACTACAAGCGGCAGCTCGTGCACCGGCACACCCCGGTCAGCATCGAGCTGTGGGTCACCGAGATAAAGGCCGCGTCGTTCACGCTCGCCTACGAGGTCAAGGACCCGGACCAGGTGTACGTCCGGGCCGCGACGGTCATCGTGCCGTTCGACTTCGAGGCGCAGCGGCCGCGCCGGATCACCGCCGAGGAGCGCGAGTTCCTGGAGGAGTACCGGGACGACGACGTGGACCGTGCGGAGGCGCTCGCCGCATGAGCGGGACCGCAGCGCCGGTGCTGCACTTCGCCGATGCCGGGGAGGCGGCGGACCTCGCCGCCTTCCTCGGTCGGCTGCTGCACTACGACAAGGCCGCCGCGGTACGGCTCCAGGCGCAGGCCGGTGGGCAGGCGCTCGCGGTGTTCGGCCGGCCGCCCTCCTTCGAGGTGCTGGCCGTCCGGGCGGTGCGGCTGCTCAAGCCGTACGAGAACGGGGTCGAGGACGCGCTCGACGTCACCGTGTCCGCGGGGGAGCTTCTGGAGGCCGTGGACGAGGCGGCCGGGACGGTATCCGTTCCGGGCGCGGTGACCGGGCCGCCGTGGGCCGGGGTGCTTCCCCCTCGCGGGGGGTGGCGGGTCGTCGAGGAGTTTCCCGGTGGGGAGGCGCTGCGGGGGCTCGTCCGGGCTGCGGTCGTCGAGTTCCGGGAGCGGGTCGAGGGGCTGGATCCCGAGGCGCGGACCCGTAGTGAGCTCGATCGGGTCGGGCGCGAGATCTGGTCGCGGGAGATCGGGGGCAGCGGGGTTCCCGTGCGGGTCGCTCACGCCGCGGTTTCGCTGGGTTTTCTGCGCGGGGAGTCGGTCGATCTTCTCGTCGCCGGGGCGTGGGTTCGGCTGCGGACGGCTTATGGGGCGGTTGTCTATCGGCGGCCGTCGGCCGGCCTCGGCGGGTTGTCGGTCAGCCCCGTCTGAGGCTCGCGCTGCGCGCGCCGTAGCTTCGACCGTTTCGTCGGCGGGTGCCGGCCGGTGGGGCTTCTCGCGTAGTTCCCCGCGCCCCTGAAGGCACACTTCGTGCGCCCCAGGGGCAGATTGCTCGCGCCCCGCGACGGAGTCGCTGATCGGGTACGGCCCCGCGCCCCTGAAGGGCTGCGGCTTCGCCGCGCCTTCATCGGGGAAATACTGCCCGCAGGGCGTGCATTTCAGGGGCGCGGGGAACTGCGCGACCAGCCCCCACCGGACCCGCGGGCGACCGCTATCTCTCCTGGTCGTCCGGCCAGATCTGGATGTGGTCGGACTCCAGTTCCAGCATGACGCGGTCGCGCATTTCCAGGGATTCCGTGTAGTCCGACGGGAGTTGGAGGCGGCCCGCGCGGTCGAGCATGGCGTACTCGCGGGAGATCAGGGATTCCTGGCCCGTCGTCGCGTCGACCTGGGTGTGGCGGAGCACTTCCGTCGAGGTGCGGCCGTCGCGGATGGCCACGGTGCGGCGCACCTCCGTCGCCACCGTCTGGTCGTGCGTGACGATGACGACCGTCGTGCCCAGTTCCTCGTTCGCCGTGCGGAACGCGGCGAAGATCTGCTCACCCGTGTGCGAGTCCAGCTCACCGGTCGGCTCGTCGGCGAGGAGCACCTTCGGCTCGTTGGCGAGGGCCACCGCGATCGCCACGCGCTGCTGCTGTCCGCCGGACATCTGCTGCGGGCGGCGGTCGCGGCAGTCGGCGACGCCCAGCAGGTCGAGGAGTTCGGCCGCGCGGGCCGCCTTCCTCGAGCGGCTGGTCCGGCCGCGCAACTGCATGGGCAGGGCCACGTTCTGACTGGCCGTGAGGTACGGGAGCAGGTTGCGGGCGGTCTGCTGCCAGACGAAGCCGACGGCCTCGCGGCGGTAGCGCAGACGGTCCTTGGCGGTCATGGCGAGCAGGTCGTACCCGGCGACCTTGGCGGCGCCCGCCGTGGGCTCGTCGAGGCCCGCCAGGATGTTCATCAGGGTCGACTTGCCGCTGCCCGAGGCGCCGACCAGGGCCATCAACTCGCCCTCGCGGACCAGGAGATCGAGGCCCTGGAGGGCCTGCACCTCGACGCCGTCCGTCGTGAAGATGCGGACCAGACGGTCGCAGCTGATCAGGGCGTCGTGGCCGAAGGCCGGCCGGTCCCGGTGGGCGGTGGCCCGCTGTTCGAGGTCGGCGAGGGTGGGGCCGGCGCCGGTCGTGGTGCTCTCTGTCGTCATGGCTGTACGGCCTCCCCGTTCGTCGACGTCAGCTCGTTCGAGTCGTCGTGTGTCATGCGGACTCACCCGCCCGCAGCTCCTTCACCGAGCCGCGCCGCCCCGCCCACCAGGCCTGCAGTGCCGCCACCCCGACCGCGATGCCGAGCACGCACACGGCCGGTACGGCGAGCGAGAGCGGGTCGGTGGTGAGTCGGGAGGCCGCGGCGCTCCGGGCGTCGGCCAGGGCCAGCGTCGACAGGTCGAGGCCGGGGGCCAGCAGACGGATCGCGGCCCAGCCGGTGAGCGTGCCGCCCGCCGCCGCGAGCAGCGCCTGCGGCAGCGCCTCCAGGATCAGCAGGCGGCGGCCCTGGCGGCGGGTGAGGCCGAGGGTACGCAGGCGGGCCAGGAGCGCGAGCCGTTCCGGGGTGGCCCGGGCCAGCGACAGCATCAGCGCCAGCACCGCGAACCCGGCGCCCGCCGCGACCGCCGACACGTACACGTCGGTCGCCCCGGACTGCAGCGGCGAGTCTACGTACCGGGCGCGCTCGGCGGCGAGGGTGTCGACGACGCCGCTGCCCGCCGCCTTGCGCAGCGCGGCGCCGTCGATGGCGTCGCCGGTGAGGAGCAGGGTGCTCGGGTCGGTGGTGGTGCCGCTCGCCCGGCCGAACCCGGCGGCGTCCATGACGAGGAAGTCGCGGGCGTCGTCCGCCAGGGCAGGTGTCGTGGAACGGACGACGGTGATCCGGACGGGCAGTTCCTGGCCGTTGACCTGGAGGGTCAGGCGGCCGTCCGGGAAGCGGTGGGCCAGGGAGGACGAGGCGAGCGCCGGCACCGGGCCCTTGCCGCCCGCCGCCGGGGCCAGCGCGTCCGCCGGGAACGCGCCGAGGCCCGTGTGCCGGGACAGCCGGGCGTACGCGGCGCGGTCCACCGCCGCCACGCTCACCGTGCGGCCCGCGCCGGTGCGCAGGTCGGTGCGCAGCGCCACCGGGGCGACGTCCCGCACGCCGGGCACCGCCTTCACCCGGGCCGCGGTGCCCTCGGGCAGCGGCTGGGACCGGGCGACCCGGGCGTCCGCGCCGGTCGCCAGGAGGGCGGCCCGGTCGCGGGCCGCGTCGATCCCGGCGAGCACGCTGCCGCCGAACGCCGCCGTGGTCAGCGCCGTCAGCAGGGCCAGCAGCGGCAGCACCGCCGTGCCCGCGCCCGCCTGCGCCCGGCCCGCGCGGGCCAGCGACAGATAGCCGACCGCGCCGCGCAGCCGGGACATCGGGCCGGTGAGCCGGCGCAGCGGCAGCGGGTAGAGCCGGACCAGGAGGAACGCGGCGACGACCCCGACCAGGACCGGGGCGAGCGCCACCAGGCTGTCGCCGTCGCCCGTGCCGCGCCGGCGCAGGGCCACGATCGCGCCGATCGCCAGGACGAGGACGGTCAGTTCGGCGACCGTGCGGCGGGCCGAGGGGCGGGCGGTGGCCACGTCGTCGCGCTCGGCCTGCATCCGCACGGTGCGGTGCGCGAACAGGGCCCGCACGGGCAGCGCCGCGCACGCGAGCATCGCGACGGCCGCCGCTCCCAGGACCGCGGGCAACAGCGTGCCGTGATCCAGGGCGCGGACGGCGAGGAAGCAGCCGAGGGCCGCGGCGGGCACCGCCACCACGGCGGTCTCCGCACCGAGCCGCCCGGCGATCCCCTTCAGGGAGGCGCCGCGGGAGCGCAGCAGCGCGAACTCGCCCCGGCGCCGGTCCGCTCCCAGGCCGCCCGCCATCAGCAGCACGATGCAGGCGACCGTCGCCGTCCCGTACGCGGCGACCGACACGACCGGCGAGATACCGGCGCGCAGCCGCTCGTAGGAGGTGAGGGCGTCGCCGAGGCCGGACGCGATGAACGTGTAGGGCGCGTTCGTCGCCTCGCGCGCCTTCAACAGGCCCTGCCCCGCGGTCATGTTCGCGAGCATGTCGCGCAGCCGGGGCAGGTCGGAGGCGGTCAGGTCCGAGCCGTCGGGCAGGTACTGGAGGTACTGCTCGGGCTTGGCGTCCATCCGCAGCAGGACGGGCGCCGCGTCCGGCGCCAGGATCAGTCCGGCCAGCCAGTAGCGGGGCGACTCGGGGTCGCGGGGGTCCTCGTGCCTGAGCTCGGGCGTGCGCAGCAGGGTGTCGATGCCCCAGTAGCCGCCCGCCGGGTCGTCGGGCGTGACGACGCCCGTGATCCGTACGGTGATCCGCTTCTCGCCGCCCGCCGGGAGGTGCAGCACCGAGCCCGGCTTGAGCCGCATCCGCTGGGCGACCGGCCGGGTCACCGCGGCCTCCACCTCGGTGGCCGCCGCGGTCGTGCGCGGCAGCCGGCCCGTCACCTCGGTGGTGTGGTCGGCGAGGGCGCTCTGCGCGTAGAGCTGGAAGCGGGCGGGCCGCCGGTCGGGCCGGGGCAGCCACTGCTCGTCGGCGGCCGGCGCGTTCGTCGACCGCACCCCGTACGAGGAGGTGTGCGCGTCGATCTTGAAGGGTGCGGGGAGCAGTCCGTGGACCGTGTCGAACGCGTCGCGGACGACGTCCCCGCGCAGCAGCTGCGCCCGCTCGGAGTCGGGCCGTCCGATGCCGGGTTCGGCGGTCGTGACGGCCAGCACGGCGCGGTGCGGCGGGAGTTCGGCGACGGTGCGGCGCAGCCCGTCGTCCTCGTAGCCCGCGACGGCGCGCGGGAACGAGGCGGCGAGGAACGCGGCGAGCAGCACGAGCACGCCGAGCGCGGCGGCCGTGCCGGGCGCGGTGCGCAGCCGGGTGCGCACCCAAGGAGCGGTGGGGCCCGCCATGTCACTCGCCTCCCTGCGTGCGCAGCACGGACGCGAGCTGCGGCGGCCGGCGCAGTGCGAGCGCCGCGATGATCAGTACGGGGGTCAGGGCGACGCCGCCGAGCAGCAACGCGACCTGTGACGGCGGCAGTTGGATGAGCACCTCGGGCACGGGCCGGGCCGCGTCACCGGTCAGCACGATCAGCGGCACCACGGCCCGGGTCAGGAACGCGCCGAGCGCGGCGCCCACCAGCAGGCCGATCGCGACGAGCACGCCCTGCTCGGCGGCGACGAGCCGGGTGAGCCGGCGGCGGGACGCGCCGAGGGCGGTGAGGACGGCGAACTCGTCGCCGCGTTCGCGCAGCGAGCCCACCGTGTTGACGGCGAAGCCGACCGCCGCGAGCGCCGCGGCGACCAGGGCCGCCGCCGACAGCGCGGACTGCGGGCCCGCGCCCAGCGGGTCGTCGCGCAGCGCGTCGACCAGCTCGGCGCGCGAGGTCACCTGCGAGGCGTCGACGCCCGGCAGGTCCCGCGCGGCCGCGGCGGCGCGCGCGTCACCGCCCGGCTTCGTGGCCAGCCACCACTCGTCGGGGTCGAGCGCCGGGTAACCGACCTCGGTGAGCGCGCGGTTCGCCGCGTGCAGGTCGAGGAGGACGGCCCCGCCGTCGCGCTCGGGGTCGGCGGCGCCGGTCGTCGGCAGGGCACGGACCGATCCGGCGATCCGGATCCGTACGGTGCCGGTGGGCACCGGCAGGTCCATGGTGTCGCCCTTCTTCAGGTCGGCCGAGGCCAGGAACCGGTCGGTGGCCACCGCCGGGACGGTGAGCGCCACCTGCTGGCGCACCGTGAGCCGCACCGTCGTGCTCGGCGCGGTCACGAAGAACCCGACGTCACCGGCGGGGACGAACCCGGTGTTGTACGTGAACGTGAGCCCGGATCCGGCCCGCCCGACGCGCGGCGCCGTCGCCGGGGCGTCGCCCGCCGCAGCGGAACCGTCCCCGCTCGTCGCGCCCTCGGGGTCCGGGAGCTGCGTGCGCCACTTCGTGACCGAAAGGTCGAGCCGCGGGTCGGCGCCCGCCGCCGTGCGGGCCCGCACGGACCGCAGGACGACCTTCTGCGAGGCGTCCGAGCCGATGTGCCGCTCCGTCACGAACTCCAGGCCGGTGAGCCGCAGCGGATGCGCGGCCCGCCCCAGGTCCGCGTCGAGCCGGTGCTCGCGGCCGTCGACGGGCAGCGCGCCGAGGGAGAGCCGGTACGGCAGGCCGAACCGGTCGACGACCGTGGCCGCCACCGACGTCGTCTCGTTCGGCGGCGCGCCCTCCTGGCCCCGGACGTTCACCGCGCGGAGCGCGAACGACAGGCCGCGCACGTCCTTCGGCACCGGCACACCCGGGTCGCCGGCCCGCGCCGGGCGGACCGTGCCGAGCACCTTCTGGGGCGTCGAGCCGGAGAGGTCGTCGCGCATCAGCATCCCGTCGTGGACGCGGGCCGTGTCCAGGGCCAGCGCGGTACTGGTCCGGCCGCTCTGCAGCGGCACCTCGATCCGCCGCGCGGGCGCCGCGTCCTTGACGCCGGGCACCGCCGGATACGCCGCCGCCTGCGCCATGCCGGGCTCCGTGCCCTGCACCCGTACCGACGCGCCCGCCCGGAAGTCCGCCTGGTCCCGCTGCGAACGGTCCCACGAGGCGCCCTGGCCGACGGCCAGCATGCCCATCGCCGAAGCGAGGACGAGGAGCAGCACCGGGCCCGCGCCGCGCATCGGGCGGCGGCTGAACTGCCAGCCCGCGAGCGCCATCGACAGCCCCCGGCCGCGAGCCGCGCCGCGCTCCGCGAGCCGCGCGACCGGCGGCAGGAGCCGCAGCGTGAGCACCGTGCCGGCGAGCAGCGCCAGCGCGGGCGCCACCACGAGCAGCGGGTCGATGCCGAGACTGCCCTTGCTGTCGCTGCTCAGCGCGCCCGTGCCGGAGGTCTGCTGGTCCAACTGCCAGTAGGCGACGGCCGCGACGACGAGCAGGCCCACGTCGGCGCCGGCCCGCAGCGGCGCGGGCAGCGCCCTGGCCCGGCCGCCGCCGGGGCCCTGCGCGGTCAGCGCGGGCAGCGTCACGGCGAGCGCGCAGCCCACCGCGACGCCGATGCCGACCAGCCACACCGAGGCGGCGCCCACCCCCACGTCGAGCTTCAGGCCGATCCGGGACAGGGCGCCCTGCGCGGCGACGAGCCGGGTCAGCGGGCCCGCGAGCAGCGGCGCGCACACCGCGGCGGGCAGCGCGAGCAGCAGCGCCTCCCGGGCCGCGAGCGAGGCGATCCGCCCCCGGGAACCGCCGCGCGCCCGCAACGTCCAGGTCTCCCCGGCCCGTTCGGCGCTCAGCAGCCGCGCCACGAGCAGCAGCGCGTACCCGGCGAGCAGCACCAGTTGCAGCGCCACGATCAGTAGCGTGGACCGCGACACGAGCAGCGCCCGCTCGGCCCGGGTCAGCACGTCGGGCAGCGAACCGGTGACGGTCACCGAGCCGGCGAGCGCGGGGTCGTGTTCCAGCTGCCGGGTGCCCGCCCGCGCCGCGTCGCGCAGCGCGTCGATCCGTCCGGTGGTCACCGCCGAGAAGTCCGCGGCGGCCAGCCACGCCGACTCGCCTGCGCCGACCCGGCCCCCGGACAGCAGCTCCGGGTCCGCCATCAGCGGCCCGTACGTCGTGAAGCTCACCTTCTGCACGCCGTGCCCGCCGAGCTCGTCGAGCGCCCAGTACGGGGACTGCGGGCGGGCCGGGCGGTAGACGCCGGTCAGTTCGACGGTGAGCTTCTTGCCGCCGAGCCGGTCGGTGAGGACGAGACGGTCACCGGGCGCGAGCTTGAGCTGCTGCGCGGCGGCCTGCGGCAGCGCCGCCTCGACCACCTTCCCGGCGCGGGCCCGGGGGAGCCGGCCGTCGGTCAGCTTCACCTCGGAACGGTCGAGGACGGCGAACCGGGTCAGATCCGGCCGGTCCCGGTCCGGTCCCGGCAGCGCGTACGCACCCGAGGAGATGAGCGACTGCCGGCGCACCGGCAGTCCGTCGAAGGCGCGGTCGGTGCCCTTGCGGACGGCGCTCGCGGCGGCGTCGCGGCCCGACGCGGGCACGTCCGCCTTCACCACGAGCGCGGTCGTCGTCGCGTCCCGGGTACGCAGCATGTGCCGCAGCGAGGCGTCGCCGATCGCCCCGGAGAACGCGCTGAGCATCGCGAGGACGGAGGTCGTGAGCAGGACGGCGAGGACGGCCGCGGTCAGCAGCAGGCGGTGCGCCCGCACCCGTAGGAGGACAAAATCCCACATGCCGGCCGCCCCCGTATCCCCTGTGCTCTACGCCGTACATCCCCGAAAGTCTGTCCGGATGTTGTCAGAGGCGGTACGCATTGCGGAAGAGGTCTGGACCGGATCGTGACCGGAATGTGGAGCCCGTGTGCCGGAGATCGGGCGGAGGCGGTGCCTCCGCCCCGGGCGCGCGGGGTGTGCCGGGGCTCAGCCGGCGGTGTTCACCATCGAGGCCGCCGCGTACGTCAGGTAGTTCCACAACGTGCGCTCGTGCTCCTCGGACAGGCCGAGCTCGTCCACCGCGTCCCGCATGTGCCGCAGCCACGCGTCGTGCGCCGCCCGGTCCACCTGGAAGGGCGCGTGCCGCATCCGCAGCCGCGGATGACCCCGGTGCTCGCTGTACGTGCGCGGGCCACCCCAGTACTGCATCAGGAACAGCACGAGCCGCTCCTCGGCCGGGCCCAGGTCCTCCTCCGGGTACATCGGACGCAGCAGCGGGTCCGCGGCCACGCCCTCGTAGAACCGGTGCACCAGGCGGCGGAACGTCTCCTCGCCACCCACCTGCTCGTAGAACGTCAGCTCCTGAAGCGTGTCGCGCGGGATCTCAGTCACCCGTCCATCGTCTCAGACACCCCGGCCGAGGACCTGAGCCTTAGGACTCGCCCGGGGCTCGCCGAACCGTGGCCACCGGGGCAGGGTGGACATATGTGTGCAGAGCGCGCCGATGCCGAGGGCGGCGGCGACAGCGACGGTGACCTCGCGGTCCGTGCGGAGCGGGCACGGGCCGCACTCGTGCGCGAGATCGAGCTGAGCGGGGCCTTCGCCGCCGATCCCCGCTGGCGGGAGGCGTTCGCCGCCGTGCCGCGCCACCTCTTCGTGCCCTACTACATCGTCGGCGTCCCCGGCGGCTACGAGCGGCTGTGGGGGCAGGATCCCGACCCGCGGCGGCGCCTGCGCTGGCTGGAGGGAGCCTACGCGGACCAGCCGCTGGCCACCCGGATGCGGGACGGGGAGCTGATCTCCTCCAGCAGCCAGCCCTCGCTCATGGCGACGATGCTCGTCGAGCTCGGAGTGGAGGACGGGGACCGGGTCCTGGAGATCGGCGCCGGCACCGGGTACAACGCGGCGCTGCTCGCGCACCGGCTCGGGCCCGACGCCGTCACGACCGTCGACCTCGACCCCGAGATCACCGAGTCGGCGCGGGCCCATCTCGCCGCCGCGGGGTACCGGGCGGTCGTCGTCACCGGGGACGGGGCGCGCGGCTGCCCCGAGCGGGCGCCGTTCGACCGGATCATCGTGACGTGCGCGCTGCGCGGGGTGCCGTCCGTGTGGCTGGAGCAGTGCCGGCCGGGGGCGCGGATCCTGGCGCCGCTCTCCACCGGGATCGTCGTGCTCACGGTGCGGGACGCGGGGTTCGCGCAGGGGAGGTTCCTGCGGACCTCGGCGTACTTCGTGTCCTTGCGGGGGACCGGCGGCGGGGCCGGGGACGGGGAGGCCGGATCCGGGTGGGCCGGGAGGCTGCCGCGGAGTCTCGCACGGGACGAGGGGTTCCGGTTCGTGCTCACGCTGGTCGGTGAGTACGGGGGTGTGGACGCGCGGGAGGTGCTCCGGGTGTGGGAGCGGGAGGGGCGGCCCGGGCGTGAGCGGTTCGGGGTGACGCTTGATCGGGGGCGGGCCTGGGCGTGGCTGGACGATCCGGCGGGGCCGCACGTGTGGCTTTTGCGGGGGTCCGCCTAGGGGGGTGCCGCTCGGTCGCCGTGGGCGGGTGCGGCTTTCGTCGTGGCTGGTCGCGCCCCGCGGCGGAGCCGCTGATGGACACAGCCCCGCGCCCCTGAAATGCAGACCCTTCGGGTCGAATTCCCCGATCAAGGTGCTGGGCACCTTTCATCGGGGAAGGCGCGGCGAAGCCGCATGCCTTCAGGGGCGCGGGGAACTGCGCGACCAGCCCCCACCGGCCGTCAGACGGACGACCGGCCCAGAAGACCTCAGCCGCGATGGATCGTGATCGTTGTCCACGCGCCGACGTGGACGCGGTCGCCGTCCTGGAGGGGGATCGGGACGAAGGGCTGGATGGGCTCGTCGCCGCCGTTGACCGTCGTGCCGTTCGTCGAGTTCTGGTCGACGACCGCCCACGAACCGTCCGGCTGCTGCACCAGCACCGCGTGCTGGTGCGAGACCCCGGGATCCTCCGGCGGCACCGACAGGTCGATGTCCGGGGTGTCTCCGGTCGAGTGCCGGCGGCGGCCGATCGAGATCTGGTTGCCCACCAGCTCACGGCGCTGCTCCGGCGAGTACGCGGGCAGGTTCAGACCCGAGGCCTCGGGCCCGCTGCGCTGCATCATCGCCATGAAGTACTCGCGGTCCGGACCGATCGTCGCCGACCAGGTCACAGGGCCGGGCGGAGCGGGCTGCGGTGCCGGCGGCATCGGCTGCTGCTGGAAGCCGTGCGGCGGCGGCGCGGGCGGACCCGGCTGCTGCGAGGACGGGGGCGAGATCACCCAGTCGTCCCCGCCGCCGCCGAAGGACGGAGCGGGCGGCGCGGGGGGACCGGGCGGGCCGGGCTGCACAGGCGCCGGAGGAGGCGGCGGCTGCTGCTGGAAGGCCTGCGGGACACCGCCGCCCGTCCCGTGCGGACCCTGCGGCGGAGCCATCGGCCCCGAGGGCTCGCCGCCGAACGGGTTCGGCGGGATCGGCTCGGCCGGCCGGTTCATCTGCGAGGGCCGCGAACCCTGGTACTCGTACGGGTCGGGCCCCTGCGGCGGCTGCTGGAAACGCAGCGCCGGATTGGCGCCCTGCGCCCCCTGCGGACCACCGGAGGTGTGCGGCAGCGGCGGGTTCGGCGCGGCCGGGGTGTACGACGTCGCCGTGTTCGTGAGGAAGTTCCAGCGGCACTCCTCGCAGAACGGCGCACCGCCCTCACGCGGCGTACGGCACTGCGGGCACAGTTCGGGCGCGCCCGGTCCGCCGCCCTGCGGCGCCTGCGGCACCGACGGTCCGGGATATCCGTAACCGGCGGCCGGGGGCGGCGGCGGGGGCGGGGGCACGGCACCGGCCATGCGGTGACCGCAGACCTCGCACCAGTCGTCGGAACCCGACTGGTGTCCGTTCGGGCAGGTCGGCATGTCGGCGCTTCCCCCTCTCCTTCACGTGCCTGGCTGTCAGGCGTGCTGCTCGGTCGTACTGCTTCAGGCTTGCTTCTTCACGCGAACCGTCTTGGTGGACCGGGTCTCGAGAGTCATCTCGTCGGCCTCCGCGACCTTCGCCTTCAATCGAACAGTACCTTCCGCGGCATCCACCACGTCCACCACCTTCGAAAGCAGCTTCGCGGTGTCCGCGTTTCCGGAGAGCGCCGCCAGCTGCACCGCGCGGCCCAGCTTCGCGGTCGCCCCGTCCACGTCACCGGCCTTGCGGGCGTCCAGTCCCTGCTGGATGACCTGCGCCAGTTCGGCCTGGCCCGTGTAGTGCGCGACCTGCGGGTTGATGGAGGTGGAGGCCGCCATGTCGTCCGTCCACACCGCCCGCACCAGACCCTGCGACAGCGCCTGCGCGGTGCCGTCGGGCTGCGGGATCACCAGCGAGACCCGGGCCGCGAGCATCTCCTGGCCCAGCTCCGCGTTCGGCACCTGCACGCACACGTGGTAGTCGCGGGACTCGTCGCCCCACGAGCCCGTCGGATAGTCCCCGGCGCGCGGGCCCACCTCCGTGCGACGGTCGGTCAACTCCTCGACCGCGGGCGCCACCTGCTTGACGAACTTGATCTCGGAGCCGAGCGGGGTCCACAGGCGCAGCGCCACGTCCGCGACCTCCTTGCCCATCGCCGTCTCCATCATCTGCGTGAAGTCCCCGGCCAGATGCGCCGGATCCGCGACGATGTCCGCCGTGCCGAGCAGCGCGGAGGCGATCCCTGTGACCTCTTTCACCTCCCAGTCGGTGCCGACCCCGCGCGCATCGCACGTGAAGCGGCCCGAGCAGTGGTCGAGCGCGGCCTTCAGGTCCTCCGGCGACTCGTGCTCGTTGCGCCCGTCCGTCAGCAGGATGCCGTGTCGCACCGCCGTCGGGGACACCTCGGGCGAGGACAGGAGCCGGTCGGCGAGGCGCAGCCAGGTGCCGATCGCGGTGCCGCCGCCCGCCGACAGCTTGCGCAGCGCCTGCTTGGCGGCCTCGCGGGTCGCCGGATCGGCCACGGCGAGGCGCCCGCCGCCCGGATACACCTCCCGCGCCACGTGCGTGCCGTCGATCACCGCGAAACGCACCCCGTCGCGCAGCGTGTCGATCGCCGCCGCCGACGCCTCCCGGGCACCGCGCATCTTCGTCGGCGGATAGTCCATCGAGCCCGAGCAGTCCACCATCAGCGCGACCGCCGCGTCCGGGCCCCCGCCCGCGCTGTACAGGTTCGGCGCCCCCACCGCGCCGCTCGCCGCTCCGACCGTGCCGCCGCCGGTGGACGTGACCGTGACGATCGCGTTGACCTCACGGCCCCCCTCCGGCAGGTACTCGTTCTGGTAGACCTCCACCGAGAACTGCGGGGCGTTCGATTTCGAGAAGTTGGCCATGTGACAAGTCCCCCTGCTGTATCAGGCCTTCTGTGGCAGACCGGATCAGGCCGATCCTGCCCCCGTCGGCGGGACGGGGAACGGCAGCACCGCCACTGTTACGTTGTCGTGGCCGCCGCCGTCCAGGGCGTGACCGACCAGAACCTGCGCCGCGTGCAGCGGTCGCGCCGCCGCGTCGGCCGGGACAACCCGCGCCATGTCCTGCGCCGACTCCGCGTAGTTCCACAGTCCGTCCGTGCACACCACGACCACTCCGGGCCGGTCCGGCTTGAACGAGGCGGTGTGCGGCTCCAGTTCGTACGCGTCCGCCCCGAGCCAGCCCGTGATCGCGTGGGCCCGCTCGTCGGCGTACGCCTCCGCCTCGTTCATCAGCCCGGCCGCCACCATCTGCGCCGCCCACGAGTCGTCCTCGGTGAGGCGGGCCGCGGGCGCCGTCCGGTCGTCCGGCACCCAGTAGGCGCGCGAGTCGCCGACCCAGCCGACGACGAGCAGCTCCTTGGTGACGACCGAACCGACGAAGGTGCAGGCCGGTGCGTTCTGGTGCGGCTGGTGCTCGCGGGCCGTCTCCGGCTCCGCCGCCAGCGCGTTCACCGCGTCGGCCGCCGCCACGATCGCCTCGTGCAGCGCCTGCTGCGGGTGCGTGCCGCGCGGCAGCGACTCGTGCAGCGCCTCGTTGGCCGCCCGGGACGCGGCCAGGGACGCGTCGTCCGGCCGGGTCGCCGAGGACACCCCGTCGCAGACCACGGCGACCACCGCGGGGGAGCCGTCGGGCAGTGCCGCCGAGGACACCGCGAACGCGTCCTCGTTGCGGTGGTGGCGCAGACCCCGGTCGCTGACCGCGGCGACCGCGCCCAACTCCTGCTCCATGTGGTCGCGTTCGCGCGGCTGGGCGTGCCCGCAGTTCTCGCAGTAGCCGTCCGGGTCGACCTGTCCGGACCGGCACGCCACGCACAGCTTGGTGCCGGCCGGTGGCGTCGCCGCCTCCAGCTCCTGTGTCGTCGCCGTCCGCGGGTCGGGCGCCGCCAGCCGGAAGTCCTCACCGGCGTCGTCCGCCGCGGCGTCGGGCCCGTCGAAGCGGACCGCCGTGGGCAGTTCACCGCCCGCCGAGTCCGTGCCCTCCAGATCGGTCGGCAGATGCACCGGCGCGGGCGTGTCCGAGCTGTCCACCTCCTGCGCGGCCGGCCACTCCACGGAGGCGTGCTCCGGTTCGCCGTCCGGCGTGCTCTGTGGCCCGAGGTCGGGCGCGGCCATCGTCAGCGTCGGCCGGTCGTCCGGCCCCGCCGACAGGTCGTACCCGCACGCGCCGCAGAAGCGGTCGCTCTCCTCGAGCGGTTCCGCGCAGCTGGGACACACTGACATGGCGGCCGCCTTCTGCGTCTGCGACATCAACTCACACCCACGTCCGGGGGCGGTAACGGTTGGCCCGCTCCACCAGTTCGATCCTCTCCTCGCCCCGCCGGGCGAGCCTGGCCAGTGTCCGGTACGAACGCTCCAGGCCCAGGCGCAGGCCGCGCTCGTCCAGGTCGCTGCCGAGCACCGCCGCGCGGGCGGGGGCCTGCGGCGGAGCGGAACCCTGCCTACCGGAGAGTACCCAGTCCAGCGCCGTACCGAGGACCTCGGTGGACAACTCCTCGCGGCGCACGGCGTCCAGACCGAACGCGTCGAGCGCCTCCACCTGCCCCGCCGCCGCCGTCAGATCCCCGAGCAGCGGGTCCCCCTGCGGGGTGCCTCCCGCCGTCCGGCCGCGCAGCCGGGCCCGTACGGCGGCGACCCGCGCCGCCGTGTAGTGGATCGACGCCTCCGGCACCGACTCCAGGGTGCGCACCGCGCCGCCCCGGTCCCCGGCCGCCCACTGCACCCGGGCGAGCCCGAACGCGGCGCTCACATAACTCGGGTCCGTCGCCCACACGAGGCGGTAGTACTCCGCCGCGTTGTCCAACTGGCCGAGCACCTCCGCACACACGCCGAGCGCCAGCTTCGGCGCCGGCTCGCCCGGGAACGCGTCGTAGATCGCGTCGAACGACAGCGCCGCGTTCGCGTGGTCGCCCGTCGCGAGCGCCGCCGCGCCCCGGTACCAGACCACCCGCCAGTCGTCCGGATGGTCCGCCTCCAGGGCCGTCAGGCCCCGGTGCGCCGAGTCCGTCTCGCCCATCTCCAGACGGGCCCGCAGCTCGCGCAGCCGCAGCTCCACGGAGCCCGTCGGCGCCGCGTGCAGTGCCGCGATCAGCTCGGCCGGCGCCGACGCCATCAGGCCCGCGAGGAACCCGGCGTTCGGATCGCCCGGGTCGACCCGCGGCACCGGCAGGGCCAGCGCCGTGGCCGCCGCCGCGAGCGGGCGCACCAGCTCGGCGGGGGAGGGCGGCAGCGCGGGCCGGGCCGGGGCCGCGGGCGGCGCCGCGGACCGGGACCCGCGCCGTCCGCGCTGCGGCACGGCCCGTACCCCGAGCTGCGACACGTCACCGTCCAGAGCGCGGAACAGTTCGGTGTCCGTCACCTTCACCTCGGGACCGAACAGCGTCGAGAGAGCCGGTCGCGGCCGGTTCGTCTGCAGCGCCACGACCTCGCGCAGCACACCCGTCAGTTGCTCCGCCATCTCCTGCGCGGAAGCGAACCGGCGCGCCGGGTCCGGGTCCGTGGCCCGCACGAGGAGCCGGTAGAAGGACTCGTAGCGGCGGAACACCTCGATGGTGTCCGGGTCCGGCAGGGAGTCCACGAACACGTTCGTGTAGCCCTGGAAGTCGAAGGTCAGCACCGCGAGGGTGCGCGCCACCGTGTAGAGGTCGGAGGCGACCGACGGGCCGAACTCGGCGACCTCCGGCGCCTGGTAGCCGACCGTCCCGTAGATCGCCGACTCGTCGTCGTCCATCCGCCGGACCGCGCCCATGTCGATGACCTTGAGCTGGTCCTCGGTCTGGATCGCGTTGTCGACCTTGAAGTCGCAGTACAGGAGATTGCGGCTGTGCAGATGACCGAGCGCCTCCAGCGCCTCGATCCCGTACGCGCAGGCCTGCTCCACCGGCAGCGGATCCCGCTTGCCGTCCGGGGTGCGCCGCTCGTTGGCGATCTCCTTGAGGGACTTGCCGCCCACGTACTCCATGACGATGTAGCCGTCCATGGAACCGGTGCGCTGGTCGAGGTGCTCGACGAAGTTGTAGATCCGCACGATGTTGCTGTGCTCGATCTCCGCCAGGAAGCGGCGCTCCGAGATCGCCGCCGCCATCGCGTCCTGGTCGCCCGTGTCGAGCAGACCCTTCAGGACGACCCAGCGGTCCGACACCGCACGGTCGATCGCCAGGTACACCCAGCCGAGCCCACCGTGCGCCAGACAGCCCACGACCTCGTACTGGCCGTGCACGATGTCGCCCGTCGCCAGCTTCGGCACGAACGAGTACGGGTGCCCGCACTTGGTGCAGAACCCTTCCGTCCGGCCTGGCCGGTCACCGCGCGCCCGGCCCACCGGCGCCCCGCAGTCCGAACGCGAGCAGAATCGCTTCCGCTCGGGCACCTCGGGATGCTTCTGCACCATCGCGCGCGGGTCGGGCCGCGGCACGTCCGGCACCCGCACCAGACCGGCGCCAAGGCGCGCCCGGCCCGAACTGCTCGCCGAGGCGCCCGAACTGCGCACCGACACCGACCGCGACGTCGAAGCACCCGACAGCGAACGCGACAGCCGGCCCGACACCGAGCGGCGCGACTGCGAGGACCGTGACGAGGTCCGCGACGACGCTCGCGCGCTCGACGAGCTCTGCGAACCCCGCGAACCGCCGCCCGCGATCCCCGTCGGCGGCGACGACACCATCCCCGTCGGCGACACCACCGGCGCCAGCCCGCACGTGTCGCAGTACAGCTCGCCGCCGCCCACGTCCTCGTACCGGCCGCCGCAGCCGGGCCGCTGACAGGTGCCCGGAGTCCGGGGCGCGGGCGACGCCGAGGCGTGCGTCGCCGCACTGCGCGACGACCCCTCCGACAGGGCGCCCGCAGGCGTCGACGCCGGCTTGAGGCCGCACGTGTCGCAGTACAGCTCCCCGCCCATGTCCTCGTAACTGCCCGTGCAACCGGGCCGCGTGCACTTCACGGCTACGGCTCCCCCCTCCGGTCCGTGGGCGTGGCCCCCGCGGGCCCGCCCGGTGACGACAGCGTCTCGGCCGCCGCCCGCTGATAGCGGAGCACCGCCGCCTCGGCCGCCCGCAGATCGCAGGGCGCGCTCCACAGCATGCGGCGCGCCGCGTCGTACCGCTCCACCAGGAACGGATCCTCCGCGAAACCGAGTCGCGCCACCTTCGCCTTGTACGCGTCCAGCCGGCCGCGCAGCTCGGCGCGCACCGCCAGCGGCGCCGTCACGGCCGTCAACGACTCGCGGGCGCGCAGCAGTTCGTCCTCCGCCTTCGACTCCAGGGACTCCAGGAGCGGCGACAGCCGGTGCCACTGGCCGTGCCGCCGGTAGTCGGCCGCCGCGGCGAGCTGCTCCTGGAGCGCCGTCGGCGGACCCGACACCGCGGGCACCTCCGACGCGGCGATCTTCGCGAGGACCTCGCCGCGCGCCGACCGCGCCTCCGCGAGCGTCCGGTCCGCCCGCGACAGCACGTCCCGCAGCTTGCCGAGCCGCGCCTCCGCGTCCTGGCGCACGGTCAGCACGGCCTCGATCTCGCGCCGCACCTCGTCGAGCGCCCGCGCCTGCCGGTCGTACGCGGCCGTGTCGGGACGGCCGCCGCCCGGCGCCGAACTCCCCGGCGCCTTCTGCCAGTACGTGAGTGGGTCCGACACGACCTCCGCGCGCAGCCGGGTCAGCGCGCCGGTGATCCGCTCCAGGTCGTCGCCCGCCGGATGCTCACCCGGGCGCACCCCCACCGAGTGCGCCAGCTGCCGGGTGCGCCCCAGCTCGGCCGCGAGCATGTCTATCCGGGCGGGCAGCGCCGACCAGACCGCGTCCGCGGCCACCACCATGTCGAGCGAGGACGCGTACAGCTCGTTCATCCGCTCCACGAGCGCGGCCAGCGTGAACCGCTCCGACAGCTTCGCCGGACCCGTGATCGACGACGGCGCGGAGCCGCCCGCGCCGGACGCCACGGTGACGCACTCCCCGCGCAGCAGCTCGGTCAGCTCCACCAGGTCGTCCCGGCTGGACCAGCGGCGCCGCGAACGGATCTCCCGCGCCGTGCGCAGTGTGCCCGCGTACGCGTCGAAGTACGTCCACAGCAGCGTGATCGCCTGCTCGGCCGACGCCCAGCGGTCCCGGGTCGTCCCGGTCAGCTCGGCGCCCTCCAGCAGGCGGCGTCCGGCGTGGTCCTGGAGCGCGAGCAGCGACGTCTCGACCGCCTCGTGCTCGGCGCCGAGCCGGGCCAGGGCACGGTCCACCTCGTCCCGGTCCATCACCGGACCAGGGGGTCCCGCGTCGCCCATCGATCACCTCTCGCTGTGTGTCGTGCTCGTCGTTGCGGTGTGCGGGTCACTTGTACTTCGGTGCGGGCGGCCCGTCGGACGCGCCGAGCGCCGGCTTGAGCCAGAAGTCGTACGACTTCTGCCAGCCGCCGTCCTCGCGGTAGTCCTCCAGGACCTTGTTGACCCGGCGCACCAGACCGTCCGCGTCCTTCTTCATCGCGACGCCGTAGTACTCCTCGGTGAACGGGTCTCCCTTCAGCTCCACCGTCGGGTCCTGTGCGGCCTGGCTCGCCGCGAGCGCGCCGTCCGTCACCACCGCGTCGACCTCGCCGAGCTGCAGCCGCACCAGGCAGTCCAGCTGGTTCGGCACCGTCGTCGAGATGTCGGCGCTGGCGGGCAGTTTGCCGGACTTCTTCGCGGTGTCCAGCGTCTCGAAGGCCGTCGAACCGGTCGCCGTGCAGATCCGCTTGTCCGCGAGGGACGGGCCGAAGCCCTTGATGTCCTTGTCCGTCTTCGGCGCGAGGACCTGCTGACCCGTCTGGAAGTACGCGGTGGAGAACGCCACCTCGTCCAGGCGCGTGCAGCTGATCGTCATCGTGCGCACGACCATGTCGACGTCGCCCCGCTGGATCGCGGGGATCCGCTCGTTCGTCGGGATGGCCTTGAGGCGCACCGCGTTCGGGTCGCCGAGGATCTTGTCCGCGATCTCGTGCGCGAGATCGATGTCGAAGCCCTCCAGCTCGCTCTTCTTGTCCTGGTTGTTGGGGTCGCGGTAGCCCCAGCGGTAGCTGTTCTGGTCGACACCGACCGACAGATAGCCGCGGTCCTTGATCTCCCGCACGGCGTCCCCGGACTCGTCGCCGCTGGGACGCAGGCTGCGCTCCGGCTCCTTGCCGTCCACGCCCGCCTCGCAGTCCGTCGCCCGCGCCTGCGTGCCGTCGGCGACACCCGCCGAGCCCACGCCGGCGCCGTCGTCCTTCGCCGCCGTGCGCTGCGTCAGGGGGAGCAGCAGCGCGAACACCGCCGTCAGGGCGCACACCACCGCCATCGCCGCCACGCCGCCCCAGCCGCGCAGACTCACCTTGCGTGCCCGTCGCTCGTCCATCACCGCACCCCCTCTCACCGGTACTCCGAAAGCCGGCGCCCGATGCCGAGCACGGCGGCCGCCGCCGCGAGCACCGCGAGGACCGCCGAGCCGACCACGAGACCCGTCATCGCGCCGCGCCCGTCCTTCGCGTACGTGTCGAACTGCCGCTGCTCGTGCGCCAGCGCCTTGTCGAGGCTCTGGTCGACCTGGTCGAAGCACTCACCCGTCGGCTTCTCCTGCTTCGAACCGATGATCTTGTCGAGCGCGCCCTGGTAGTTGCCGGAGTCGTCCTGCGCCCGGGCGTCCTCGTGCCGCTTCAGCCATTCCTTCATCCCGCTGTTCGCGGTGCCGACCGGGGTGCGGCCCGAGGTGTCGTCGGCGAGCGACGCGGCCTCCTTCAGCCGGCCGCCGAGCAGGTCCATCTGCTTCTGGAAGTCGACGTCGTACTTGTCCTTGGTCTCGCCCTGGACGGACACCGTCTCGGCGCCCCGGCTGACCAGCGTCAGGTTCTCGTTGCCCCGCGCCTTCAGGGAGGCGATGCTCGCGTCGTGCAGCACGTTCAGCGAGCGCACCCCGTGGTCGTACGAGGAGTCGAGGCCGCTGCGCGCCACCGTGTGCCCCACCACCAGCCACAGCAGCACGACCGTCGTCGCGGCGGTCGCGCCGAGCAGGCCCTGGTTGAACACCCGGTTCGTGCGGCGGTAGTTGCGGCGCTGGGCCCAGCCGAGGGCGCCGAGCGCGAGGACGCCGATCGCGATCGCGATCCACGGGTACGGGGTCGCCGCGTCGTAGTCGTCCCGCAGCCGCTGGTTCTCCTTCGTGTACAGGTCCTCGGCGGCCGGGAGCATCTCGGTCTGCATCTTCTGGTTCGCGTACCGCAGATACGCGCCGCCGAGCGGGAAGCCCTGCCGGTTGTTGGCCCGGGCGCGCTCGATGAGGCCCTTGTACTGGGGCAGCAGCGTGTTCAGCCGCGCGATCGTGCGGGCCGAGGGAGTGTCGGGGTCGGTGCTGGCCGCGGCCCGCACGAGCTTGTCGGCGGCCCGGCGGATGTCCTTCTCGTACCGGTCGCGCACGGCCGCCGGTTCCTGGCCCCCCGCCAGGAACCCGCTGGACGCGGCGGTGTTGGCGTCCGCGAGGGAGCGGTAGATGTCGGCGGCGTCGGCGCTCAGCGGCTGGCTGGAGTGCAGCACGTCGTCCGCGGCGCTCGAACGGTCCGTCATCTGCCAGGCCGTCGTCGCGCCGAACGCGACGACGAGCAGGGCGAGCACGGCGCCGATGATGCGCAGCCGGCCCGGCTCCGTGATCGCGGCCGCCCTCAGGCGGTCGACGCCCTCGGCCCAGGCCGTGCGTCTCGGCGGGGCCGGGGGCGTGGTGGGTGCCGGGGCGTTCGTCGGCGGGGCCGGGGACGGGCCCCGGGTCTGTGGCGGCACGCTCGGCATCGTCGGCGGAGCCGCGCTCCCGTTCGGCGGGTGTGTCACTCGCCCCTCCCCCATGGTCGTCCGGTCGCCGCGATTATCGCTGCCGCGGTGGGCATCCGCACAGGGCTTCCCTGGATCTTGTATGAACCCCCCGCTGTGGAACACGTGATCGGGGGGCCGGTGGTTCCACACAGTGCCGCTGAGTGGGGGGCTGATCGCGCAGTTCCCCGCGCCCCTGAAATGCAGACGCTTCGCGTCGCATTTCCCCGACGCGTGAACGCCCCTGAGATGGTGCACGAAGTGCGCATCTCAGGGGCGCGGGGAACTGCGCGACCAGCCCCCACCGGGCCGCGGTCGCTCAACGGGCGTAGTGAGCCCGGACCTTCGTGTACGCGTCCGGGGCGGAGCCCACCGCGTCCAGGCCCAGGAGAACCGCCCCCAGAACGGGCGGCTCCGTCACGACGCGGGGGCGGGCCTGCGGGGCCCGCGAGGACAACAGCTCCCCGACCCGGCGATCCAGCAGCGCGTGCCGCGCCGCGAGGACCGACCCCCCGAGCAGCACCGGAACCTCCGCCTCCAGCAGGTCGAGCCGCCGCAGCGCCACCACCGACATCGCGACGATCTCCTCGGCCATCCGCTCCACGAGCCCCCGGGCGACCGCATCGCCCTCCGCGGCGACCGCGAAGAGCACGGGCGTGCACTCGTGGCGCCGCGCCACCGGGATCCGCCCCAGATGCATCGCCTCGATCAGCGCGTACATGGACCCGAGACCGAAGTGCGCGGGCAGCGCCCGCATCAGGGCCGTCGGCTCGCCGCGCCCGTCCTCGGCCCGCGCCGCGAACCAGAGGGCCTCCTCGGCGAGGCCGCCCCCGCCGCCCCAGTCCCCGGAGATCTTGCCGATGGCGGGGAAGCGGGCGGTGCGCCCGTCGGGCAGCATGCCGACACAGTTGACGCCGGCCCCGCAGACGACCGCGACGCCGCGCGGCTCCGCGTCCTCCAGAAGCCCGGCCCGCAGCACCGCGAACGTGTCGTTGCGCACCTCCACCCGGTCCGCCGCCGACCAGCCGCGCCGCCGTACCTCGGCCGCCAACTCCCGTTCCTCGACGGGCAGGTCCGCGTTGGCCAGGCAGGCCGAGACCTGCTCGACCGCGTCGACGCCGGCCTCCGCGAAGGCCCGTCCGACGATCTCCGCCAGCACGTCGACGGCCTCCCGCACGCCGACCCGGGGCGGCTGGAACCCGCCGCCCCGGGCCTCGGCGACGACGGTGCCGTCGGCCGCGACCACCGCGACGTCGGTCTTGCTGTTGCCCGCGTCGATGGCAAGGACGCTCATGCCCACGCGAGGTGCTCCCGGTTGTGCGCGATCAACTGGTCGGTGAGCCGGTCGGCGTACTCGATCTGGCCGATCAGCGGATGGGCGAGCAGCGCCCTGAAGACCCGGTCCCGGCCGCCGCGCAGGGCCGCCTCCAGGGCCAGGTCCTCGTACGCGGTGACGTTGGCGATCAGCCCCGCGTACAGCGGGTCGAGCGCCCGGACGGGCAGCGGGCGGGCGCCCTTGGAGTCGACGGCGGCCTGCACCTCGATCACCGCGTCGTCGGGCAGGAACGGCAGCGTGCCGTTGTTGTACGTGTTCACCACTTGATGCGGGGAGCCGCCCCCGCCCAGCAGCGACGCGGCCAGGTCGACCGCGGCCTCGCTGTAGAACGCGCCGCCGCGCTGGGCGAGCAGCGCCGGCTTCTCGTCCAGCGCCGGATCCCCGTACATCTGGAGGAGTTCGCGCTCCATCTCGGCGACCTGCGCCGCCCGGGACGGCTTGGTGCGCAGCTCGGCGACCACCGCGTCGTGCTGGTAGTAGTAGCGCAGGTAGTACGAGGGGACGACGCCGAGGCGGTCGACGAGCGTGCGCGGCATGTGCAGGTCCTCGGCGATCGCGTCGCCGTGCTCGGCGATCAGCCGCGGCAGCACGTTCTCGCCGTCCGGGCCGCCGAGCCGCACGCCGAGCTCCCACGTGAGGTGGTTGAGGCCGACGTGGTCCAGGTGGACCTCGCCCGGCGTCACGTCGAGGAGCTTCGCGAACTTGCGCTGGAAGCCGATGGCCACGTTGCACAGGCCGACGGCCTTGTGTCCCGCCTGGAGCAGGGCGCGGGTGACGATGCCGACCGGGTTGGTGAAGTCGATGATCCAGGCGTTCGGGTTGGCGCGCCGGACGCGCTCGGCGATGTCCAGGACGACCGGCACCGTGCGCAGCGCCTTGGCGAGGCCGCCCGCGCCGGTCGTCTCCTGGCCGACGCAGCCGCAGTCCAGCGGCCAGGTCTCGTCCTGGTTGCGCGCGGCCTGACCGCCGACGCGCAGCTGGAGCAGCACCGCGTCCGCGCCGGCGACACCCGCGTCCACGTCGGACGTGGTGCGGATGACGCCGGGGTGGCCCTGCTTGGCGAAGATGCGCCGGGCGAGGCCGCCGACCAGTTCCAGGCGGTCGGCCGCCGGGTCGACGAGGACGAGCTCCTCGATCGGCAGGGTGTCCCTCAGCCGCGCGAATCCGTCGATGAGTTCGGGGGTGTAGGTCGACCCTCCGCCGACCACAGCGAGCTTCATATCGGTTCTCAGCCCTTTACTCCGGTGAGGGTGACGCCTTCGACGAAGGCCTTCTGTGCGAGGAAGAAGACGAGGATCACGGGAGCCATGACCAGGACGGTCGCGGCCATCGTCAGATTCCAGTCGGTGTGGTGCGCGCCCTTGAAGGACTCCAGGCCGTAACTCAGGGTCCAGGCGCCCGGGTTCTCGGACGCGTAGATCTGCGGTCCGAAGTAGTCGTTCCAGGCGTAGAAGAACTGGAACAGCGCCACGGCGGCGATGCCGGGCCTGGCCATCGGCAGCACCACCCGCACCAGGGTCTTCAGCTCGCCGCAGCCGTCGACCTTCGCCGCGTCGAGGTACTCGTTCGGGATCGTCATCAGGAACTGCCGCAGCAGGAAGATGGAGAACGCGTCACCGAAGGCCATCGGGATGATCATCGGCCACAGCGTGCCGGACAGGCCCAGCTGCTTGGCCCAGAACAGATACATCGGGATGACGACGACCTGGGGCGGCAGCATCATCATCGAGATGACCAGCATCAGCGACAGATTCCGGCCCCGGAAGCGGAACTTGGCGAGCGCGTACGCCACCGGGATCGAGGACGCGACCGTGAGAACGGTGCCCAGACCCGCGTAGACCAGGGTGTTGCGCCACCAGGTCAGGAAGCCCGGGGTGTCGAAGACCTTCCGGTAGTTGCCCCACTCCCAGGTGTGCGGGATCAGATCGCGGCTGAGCGCCTGGCTGTCGCTCATCAGCGACGTCAGCAGCACGAACACGAAGGGCAGCACGAAGAAGAGCGCGGCGGCGACGCCGAGCGCGTGCACGGCGATCCAGTGGAGCAGGGCGCGGCGCCGTGCGCTGCGCCCGGCGGGCGTGACCGGGGTCTGCAACCGCACGGGCTTGTCGAGGACTTGAGTCATGATCGGTCAGTCACCTGCCTGCAGGAGGCCGCTCTTGCGGCGCATCAGCAGCGCCGTGAACACCATGGAGAGGGCGAAGAGAACCAGCGCGACCACGCAGGCCGAGCCGTAGTCGAACCGCTGGAACCCGAGGTTGTAGACGAGTTGCGGCAGCGTCAGTGTCGACTTGTCCGGGTAGCCGGGCTCGAACTGGGTGCCCGCGCCCTGGATGACGCCGGAGGCGACCTTCCCGGCGACCAGCGGCTGTGTGTAGTACTGCATCGTCTGGATCACTCCGGTGACGACGGCGAACAGCACGATCGGCGAGATGTTCGGCAGGGTCACGAACCGGAACCGCTGCCAGGGCGACGCCCCGTCCAGCTCCGCCGCCTCGTACTGCTCCTTCGGGACGTCGAGCAGCGCGGCCATGAAGATGACCATCAGGTCGCCGACGCCCCACAGCGCGAGCATGGTCAGCGCCGGCTTGGACCAGGCCGGGTCGCTGAACCAGCCGGGCGCCGGGACGCCGATCGAGTCGAGCATCGAATTGACCGGCCCGGTCCCGGGGTTGAGCAGGAACGCGAACGCCATCGTCGCCGCGACCGGCGGGGCGAGGTAGGGCAGGTAGAAGAGCGTGCGGAAGACCCCGACGCCCGTCTTGATCTTCGTGATCAGCAGGCCGATGCCGAGCCCGAACAGCACCCGCAGGCTCACCATGACGACGACGAGCCACAGCGTGTTGCGCAGGGCGGGCCAGAACAGCGGGTAGTGCTGGAAGACGTAACTCCAGTTCTTCAGGCCGCTGAACGTCGGCGGCCTGAAGCCGTCGTAGTGCATGAAGGAGAAGTAGACGGTCGAGATCAGCGGGTACGCGAAGAAGACCGCGAAGCCGATCAGCCACGGGGACATGAAGGCGGCCGTGGTCAGCGCCGAGCGGCGCCGTTTCGCACGCAGCACGTGGGTGGAGGAGCTCATCTGTCCTACTTGGCCTGTGCGATGTCGGTGTCGATCTGGGCGGCCGTCTTCTTCAGGCCCGCCTTGAGGTCGGTGACCTTGCCGGACTCGTAGTCGTAGCCGAACTGCTGGATGGTCGCGAGGTAGGTGCCGCCGTTGACGGAGGCGGGCGTCGTCGTGGACCCGGGGTGCGCGGCGATGTCGAGGAACGTCTTGAAGCGCGGGTCGTACTTCAGCTTCGGCGACTTGAGCGCGGCCAGCGTGGACGGCACGTTGTGGATGTCGTTGGCGAAGGAGACCACCGCGTCCGTGTCCGTGGTCATGTACTTCAGCAGCTCCCAGGCGGCGTTCTGCTTCTTGCTGGTGGCCGCGACGCCCGCGATGGTGCCGGTGATGTAGCCCTTGCCGTACGAGTCCGCCTGGTCGTCGGGGACCGGCAGCGGCGCGACGCCTATCTCGAACTTCGGATCGGTGGCCTCGGCCATGCCCAGCCGCCACTCGCCGTCGAGCTGCATGGCGACCTGACCGGTGTGGAACGGGTGCTTGGGGCCCCACTCGTCACCCAGCTTGGAGCGGTACGTCTCCAGCTTCTTGAAGCCGCCGAGCGTGTCGACGAGCTTCTTCTGCAGCGTGAAGCCCTGCTCGAACGCGGGGTCCTCGGCCAGGTTCGACTTGCCGTTCTTGTCGAAGTACGTCGGTGAGAACTGGCCGAGGTAGTGCTCGGTCGTCGACTCCCAGCCGTGGTAGTTCGGCATGAAGCCGAGCTGCTTGTAGCTGTCGCCGTCGTCGATCGTCAGCTTCTTGGCGTCCTCGGTGAACTCGGTCCAGGTCTTCGGCGGGTTCTCGATGCCGGCCTTCTTGAAGGCGTCCTTGTTGTAGTAGAGGCCGTAAGCGTCGCCGAGGAGCGGCACGGCGCAGTGGTTCCCGTCGAACTGGGTGTACTCGTTCATCGCCTTCGGGAACGTCTTCGCCGGGTCGATGTCCGACTTCTCGAAGAACGGGTTCAGGTCGACGAGCGCGCCGGACGAGCAGAACTTGCCGACGTTGTTCGTCGTGAACGACGAGATGACGTCGGGGGCCTTGTCGCCGCCGGCGCGCAGCGCCTGGTTCATCTTGTCGTCGGTCATCCCGCCGACGACGTTGACGTGGATGTTCGGGTGCGCCTTCTCGAACCCGGAGACCAGCGACTTCACGGCCTTCAGCTCGGACGGCTCGGACCACGCGTGCCAGAAGTTGATCGTCGTCTCCTTGGACACGTCGTCGTCCGCGCCGGACGAGGAGGCGCCCGTACAGGCGGTGGCGAACAGGGCGAGGGACGCGGTCGCGGCGAGCGCGGCGACTGTGGGGCGGCGAGCGGGCATGACGGAGTCTCCCTGGGGGGGGCGGCAGGACGGGGTCGGGGTGGGACGGGACCGAAGGCGAAAGGGGGGCTCAGGTGGTGCGCGTGGTGTCGAAGACGGTGTCGCGGGCCTGGGTGAGGGCGGAGCGCAGCGCGCCGGTGAGGATGGGGTCGCCGTCCAGTTCGCTGACGCGGAGCAGGGGGCGGGGGAGGGCGAGTCCGGTGAGCTCCTCCTCGACCAGGGCGCGCAGGGCGTCGCCGCCCGCGCGGGCCACCTGGCCGGACAGCACGACGAGTTCGGGGTCGACGACGGCGACGATCGCGGCGAGGCCGGTGGCGAGGCGCCGGGCGACCTCGTCGAGCACGCCGTCGACGGCGAACGCGGCGCTCAGGTCCTCGACCCCGCCCGCCAGGCGCCGCACGGCGGGGGAGGCGACCAGGCTCTGGAAGCCGCCGCCCGCGTCCTCGCGCGCGTAGGCGCCGGTGCCGCCGCGGGCGAGCGGGGCGCCGGGCAGCGGCATGTAGCCGATCTCGCCGGCGCCGCCGGTGGCCCCGCGCAGGAGGGTGCCGCCGAGCACGATGGCGGCGCCGACGCCCTCGTCGACGTAGGCGAGCACGAAGTCGTCGTGGTCCTGGGCGGCGCCCTCGTACTGCTCGGCGACGGCGGCGAGGTTCACGTCGTTCTCGATGGAGACGGGCGTGCCGAGGACCTCGGCGAGTTCGGCGTGCAGGGTGCGGGAGTGCCAGCCGGGCAGGTGCGGGGCGTAGCGGAGTTCGCCGGTGCGGGGGTCGATGGCGCCCGGGGTGCCGATGACGGTGGCGGTGAGGCCGTCGTGCCCCAGCCCGGCCTGTTCGAGCGCGCCGTCGACGGCGTCGGCGACGAGGCGGGCGGTGCGGTGCGGGACGTCGTCGGCGAGGGCGTGCGCCTCGACCCGGCAGCGGCCGCGCTCGGTGCCGGTGATGTCGGCGACGACGGCGGTGAGGCCGGCCGGGTCGGCGGACAGCGCGGCGACGTGCGTGACGCCGGGATCGATCTCGTACAGCGTCGCGTTCGGCCCGGGCCGGCCGGTCTGGCTGCCGGTGGTCCGGACGAGCCGGGCCGCTTCGAGCCGCCCGAGGATCTGCGAGGTCGTCGGCTTGGACAGACCGGTCAGCTCGCCGATGCGGGTGCGGGTGAGGGGGCCGTGGGCGATGAGCAGGTCGAGCGCGGCGCGGTCGTTCATGACGCGCAGTACGCTCGGCGTCCCGGGGGTCCCGGCCATGTCCTGCCTCCTCGGCGCACTGTTAGGAAAGTTTCCTATTGGATGCGGGCAAGGTATGGCGCGGGTGAAGGGGGCGTCAATAGGGGGCGAGCCCGGGGCAACCAAGTCGTTACCCGGGAAGGGGCGGCGAAACGCGTTGCCCGGGGTTCGGCGCCCGTGCGAGCATCCAGGTCTGATGGACACAACTGAGCGGACAGAAGCCCGAATTGAAGCCCGGACCGAGGCCCGCATCGAGGCTCGCATCGAGGACGGGGCCAACCTCCTGGTCGCTCCCGCGGACCTGCACGGCCACGACGCGTTCAGGGACTTCTTCGGTGCCGTGATCACACCGGAGGAGCTCGCGTCGGACGCGCCCGACGTCGCCGGGAGGACCGTGTACCTGAGCGGCGACCTCGCCGCGATCAGCGCCTCCCGCCTGCGCGCGGCCGACCGGGTGTTCGTCGTCGGCGAGCTGTCGCGGGGCGCGGCCGGGGACGCGGACCCCTCCTGGACCGTCGTCGACGGGGGCCGGGTCCCCGTACGCGTGCACGGCGTCGGCGTCTACTACCGCCGCTACTTCGCGCTCGACGCCGACCACTTCGCCCGGATCCGCGCGGAGCACACGTTCCAGTCCCTCACCGAGTCGAACAAGGCGGGCAGCGCCCACCGCAGCGGGATCTACCTGACGCCCGTCACCCGCGACGGCGACGCCCTGCGCTTCCGCCTGCTCCGGTGCTCCACGAACCTGTCGGGGCCGACCGAGGGCTTCGGCCCGGCCGACACCGAGATCGTCGAGGCGCTCAACCGCGAGGCCGCGGACGTCTTCCGGGACCACGCGCCGCTGAACCACGTCCTCGCGCAGACCTACCACAACACCGCGGCGACGCCCGAGCGCAAGCAGTCCAAGGCCAGGATCTCGTCCCACGCCGACAAGACCAAGGACATGCCGGTCAACGGCGTCATGGCCTTCTGCACCTTCTACGAGGGGCTCGACAGGCTGGGGCCCATGGCCGAGGACCCCTTCGACCACGGGGTGAAGCGCGCCAGCGGACTGACCCGCCTCCACTTCCGCCTCAAGGACCCGGCCGCCGAGCGTGACGAGGCCGCGCTCCCGGACCGGTTCACGCTGACCCTCTATCCCGGCTCCGTCTTCTTCATGCCGCTGTCCACCAACCGCCTGTACACGCACGAGATCCGGCCGTCGACGCTGGACGCCGACCGGCTCCCGACCCGGCTCGGATACGTCGTGCGCTGTTCGGCCACGGAGGCCGTGCACCGGGACGGCCGGACGTACCTCCGGAACGCGGCCGGTGACCTGGTGGAGCTGGAGCAGCCCACCGAGGCGGGCATGGAGGAGCTGCGCCGGCGGTACGCGGCGGAGAACAGGACCACGGCGTTCGTCGAGTACGGCGACGCGTTCCTCTTCAGCATGAACGCGGGGGACTACCTTGCCCCGCGGGTCTGACCTCACGGACGCCGTCCGCTCGTACGCCCTGCCGGCCGAGGAGAACCCCTTCGCGGAGCTGTTCTCCTCGGTCGGCTGGGAAGCCGTGGGCAAGGGCCGGCTCGGCGCCGTCCTGACGCGGCCCGACGAGACGGACGGGATCCCGCTCGTGCGCACCACCACGCGCTACGACCGCCCGGCGCAGCGTTTCCGGGCGGTCCACGAACGGCTCGCGCGGCGCATCCGGGAGACCGCCGGGCTCCCGACCCCCCTCGACAACGCCCTCATCGAGAGCTACACGAACGCCTACTCCACGATGGGCGCGCACTCCGACCAGGCCCTCGACCTGGCCGAGGGGTCCTTCATCGCAGTCTTCTCCTGCTACGAGCATCCGGAGGCGGGCCCGCCGAGAAAGCTGATCGTCGAGCCGAAGGAACCGGCGGAGTCCGAGGCGGCGTACGAGATCCCCCTCGCCCACAACACCGTCCTCGTGTTCTCCGTCGAGACGAACCGCCGCCTGCGGCACCGCATCGTCCTCGACGCGCCCGACCGGTCCGTGGAGAACCGCTGGCTGGGCGTGACCTACCGGACCTCGAAGACCCGCGTCCGCTTCCGCGACGGCCACCCGCACCTCCCGCGGGGCGAGCGCCTCACCCGGGCCGACGAAGAGCAGCGCCGGGAGTTCTACGCGCTGCGCCGCCGCGAGAACAGGGAGACGGACTTCGTGTACCCGGAGCTGACGTACACGATCAGCGAGAGCGACCTGCTGCCGCCTGTCTGACCCCGGGGGCCGTCCCGCCGGACCGGTCAGCCCGTGAATCCGCCCGCGGCGAGGAGCTTGTCGATGCGGGCGCGGTGGTCGGCCTCCCACTCGTCCAGCGACTGGTCCGCCTCCTTCGCCAGCTTCGCGCGGGCGGCGGCCAGGATCTCGGCCGCGCGTTCGCCCGGTACGGCGACGACGCCGTCCTCGTCCGCGACCACGGTGTCGCCCGCCGCGATCGTCACGCCCCCGCAGCGCACCGGCTCGTTCAGCGGGGTCACGGCCTGCTTCGTGCCCGGGATCGGCACGACACCGCGCGCGTACACCGGGAAGCCCGCCTCGCGGATCTCGGCGATGTCACGGATCACGCCGTCCAGGACGAACCCGGCGACGCCGCGGCGCCGGGCGACCGCGCACACGTTGCCGCCCGCCAGCGCGTACTCCAGGTCGCCGGACTCGACGACGATCACCGAGCCGGGGGCCGCGCGGTGGATCGAGGCGTGCAGCATCAGGTTGTCGCCGGGCGGGCAGCGCACGGTGAACGCGGGGCCGGCCAGGCGCGGGCCCGGACCCCACAGCGCCCTGATGCCGAGGTCCAGCACCCGGACACGGCCGAGCAGGTCGGCCAGCGTGGTCGTGGGGGTCTCGGCGAAGGCGAGGGTCATCGCGGCGCTCCAAGCGAGGGACGGGACGGCAAGGGGGCAGGACGGGAGGGACCGTACCGGGGCGGCGAAGGGCCGCGCACCCGCGGGTGCGCGGCCCTTCGAGGCCTCCGGTGTCCAAGGCCCCCGAGAACGCAGAAGCCCGGATCGATGGTCAGGCGGAGATGCCTTCGATCCGGGCCAGGGCCTCGTCCGCGCCGAACGGCTGCAGGTACGGCAGCCAGCGCGGGTCCCTATGCCCGGTCCCGATGATGCGCCAGGCCAGACCGGTGGGCGGGGCCGGCTTGTGGCGCAGGCGCCAGCCGATCTCCACCAGGTGCCGGTCCGCTTTCGTGTGATTGCAGCGTCGGCACGACGCCACCACGTTGTCCCAGGCGTGCTGTCCCCCGCGGCTGCGCGGGATCACGTGGTCGACGCTGGTTGCGACGCCACCGCAGTACATGCAGCGGCCGCCGTCACGGGCGAACAGCGCCCGCCTCGTCAGAGGAACGGGCCCCCGGTAAGGGACCCGGACGAACCGCTTGAGCCGGACCACGCTGGGTGCGGGGACGGTACGTGTCGCGCTGTGCATGAAGGCGCCGGACTCCTCGAGGCACGTGGCCTTGTTCTCGAGGACGAGTACGAGCGCGCGGCGGAGCGGTACGACGCCGAGAGGCTCGTACGACGCGTTGAGGACCAGGACATGCGGCACGGAATGCCTCCTTGTACGCCGGCGGCGCGTGGCTCGCGCCGGGACGATCTCGTAGTCAGTCTCCCCTCATGCCTGGTCATGGCGCCACCATGTCCGCGTAACGGGCTGGGAGTGTTTTCGACCACATGTCGACCGCATCTCGTTCATCCCCAGGTGAGCACGGTCTCTCCCTCGAACATGACAACGATCCACACACGATGCCCCGTTAGTGTGGTGGGTCTGCCCGCTCCTGTTCCCCGAGCCGCGTCCCCCGAGGCGGGCAGATGGCACGCCTGGAGGTACCCGCCGTGATCTTGTCCGTTCTGTCGGCCGCGGACGCCGACACCCAGCCCACGCTCAAGGACGCCCAGGAGCAGGCGGGACAGGCCGCCAGCTGGGTCGAGCAGAACTGGTCCACGTGGCTGGGCATCGGACTGCGCATCCTGCTGATCGTCGTGATCGCCGCCGTCCTGCGCGTCGCGATACGGCGGGCCATCACCAAGCTGATCGACCGGATGAACCGCACGGCGCAGGCCGTGGACGGCACCGCGCTCGGCGGCCTGCTGGTCAACGTGGAGCGCCGGCGGCAGCGCTCGCAGGCCATCGGCAGCGTGCTGCGCTCCGTCGCCTCGTTCGTCATCCTCGGCACCGCGGCCCTGATGATCCTCGGCACCTTCCAGATCAATCTGGCCCCGCTGCTGGCCTCGGCCGGTGTCGCCGGTGTCGCGATCGGTTTCGGCGCGCGCAACCTGGTCACCGACTTCCTCTCCGGCGTCTTCATGATCCTGGAGGACCAGTACGGCGTCGGTGACACGGTCGACGCGGGCGTCGCCTCCGGCGAGGTCATCGAGGTCGGCCTGCGCGTCACGAAGCTGCGCGGCGCCGACGGCGAGATCTGGTACGTGCGCAACGGCGAGGTCAAGCGGATCGGCAACCTCTCCCAGGGCTGGGCGACGGCCGGTGTCGACGTCACCGTCCGCTCCGACGAGGACCTCGACAAGGTGCGCGCCGTGCTGACCGAGGTCGGCGAGGACATGAGCAAGGCCGAGCCGTGGAACGAGATGCTGTGGGGCCCGGTCGAGGTCCTCGGGCTGGACAGCGTGCTGCTCGACTCGATGGTCGTCCGGGTCAGCGCCAAGACGATGCCGGGCAAGGCCCTGTCCGTCGAGCGTGAGCTGCGCTGGCGCGTGAAGCGGGCCTTCGACGCGGCCGGCATCCGCATCGTCGGCCGCGTCCCCGAGCAGGCGGAGGCGCCGGAGGGCGACCCGTCGGCCGGCATGTCGGCCCCGTCCGCGTACGCGTCGACCACCTCGCCGCAGTCCCTGGCCACCGCGCCGATACAGCCGAACCTGGCGAAGTAGACCCACCCCCGTACGACGTGAAGGGGCGCCCGGAGATCTCTCTCCGGGCGCCCCTCGCGCGTGTCCGGCTCAGGCGACCCGCAGCTGCTCCGGGCTCAGCGAGCGGGTCAGCAGCGGCAGCGCCGTCGCCGCCGCGACCAGGCAGACCGCGAACACGGCCACCGGCACCAGGAGGGGGAGCCCCCAGGGCACGGGCATGTGCAGCAGGAACGCGTACGCCCCGTGGATCGCCGTGCCGCCGACCGTGGCCAGGACGAGGCCCGGCGCCAGCGGCAGCGCCGTCTCCAGGAGCAGCGCCCGGGTCAGCACCCGGCGCGGCACCCCGGCCGCGGCCTGCGCGGCGAGCGCCCGGCGCCGCGTGGACAGGGACTCGGCGGTGCCCACGGCGAGCCCGGCCAGGCTGATCAGCAGGGCGACGCCGACGGCCGCGGCGGTCAGCCACAGGCCGAACGTGTAGTAGCCGATGTCCGTGCCGAGGGTGCCCGCGGCCTGCGAGCGGTGCAGCCCCTCGACGAAGATCTCCGCGACCCCGGCGAAGCCCACCCCGACCACCGTGACCAGCACCAGCGTGGCGTGGCTGCGCGAGGCCGCCCAGGGGTCCTCCTGGAGCCGGTGCGCGGCCAGCAGTACATCGGGCCGCTCCGTACGGGCCCCGAGCCGCCGCCCGACGATCCGCGCCGAGGCCCCGGCGGTCCAGATCGCGGCGGCGCCGGTGAGCACCACGGTCCCGATCACGAACAGCGGCAGCGAGGTCGTCGAGCCCTGCCGGCCGCCGAGCAGGACGAGCGCCGCCGCGGCCAGCACCACCAGCGCCGGCAGCGCGAAGCCGAGCACCGGGCCGGGGCCGCGCCCGGGCCGCTGCCGCCGCACCGTGCCGAGCGGCGAGGCCACGACCTTGCGCAGGGCGAACGCGCTCACCAGCACTCCGAGCACGGGCATGACGACGACCATGGCGGCGGCCGCGATCAGTGCCGTGTCGCCGTTCCAGGCGTAGAACGCGGCCGCGGGATCCATCAGGACGACCCCGATCGTGAACCCGGCTGCGGTGATCAGCGCGCCCGCCAGGCAGGCGCCGCCCGTCTCCAGGGCCGCTACCCGGCGTACCTGGCGCGGCCCCGCGCCCGCGAGCCGCAGCGCGGCCAGGCGCCGGTCGCGGTGCACCGCGCCGATCCGGGCGCACTGCCCGAGGAAGCCGAGCACCGGCACGAGGAGCAGCAGCAGGGCGGCGGCCACCCCGTTCCGGGTGCCGGGCTGGTCGAGCAGGCCGTGGCCGAACGGGAACACCTGGCCGCCCCGGGTCCCGGCCAGGGCGAGCGCCGCCCCGCCGAACCCGCTCGCGGCGGTGGCCCCGAGCACGGTCAGCGCCGCCCGGCGCCGCTCCAGGCGGTCCGCGCCGCGCGTGAGCAGCCGGGCGAGCCGCAGATCGGAGAGGAGGCTCACAGGGCCGCCTCCGCCCCGGCCGCCGGGATCCCCGCCGCACCGGAGGCGTCCTGGACCTCCCCGTCGTGCAGGCGCACCTCCCGGTCCGCGTAGGCGGCCACCTGGGCCTCGTGCGTCACCAGGACCACCGCCGTGTGCGTCTCGCGGGCCAGGTGGACCAGCGAGGTCAGGACCTGCTCGGTGGCGAGGGAGTCGAGCGCGCCCGTCGGCTCGTCCGCGAAGATCACCTTCGGTTCGGTGACCGAGGCGCGGGCCAGCGCGACCCGCTGCTGCTGGCCGCCGCTCATCTCGCCGGGCCGCAGCTCCCGCTGCCCGCGCACCCCGTACCGCTCCAGCCAGGCGTCCGCCTCGGCCCGCGCCGCCGCGCGCGGGCGGCCCGCGAGCAGCAGCGGCAGCGCCACGTTGTCCAGCGCGGTCAGCTCCGGGACGAGCTGGCCGAACTGCAGGACGATGCCGAACTCGGTGCGGCGCAGCGCGCTCAGCTGCTCCGCGTTGAGCCCGTCGAGCCGCCGCTCCCCGTACGTCACCGTGCCCGCGTCGGGGCGGACCAGGCCGGACAGGCAGTGCAGCAGCGTCGACTTCCCGCTGCCACTGGCACCGGTGACGGCGAGGATCTCCCCGGCCGCGACCGTGACGGCGGCGCCGCGCAGCGCGGGCGTTCTCCCGTACGTCTTGGTCAGGCCTTCGGCTGCCAGGAGTGTGCTCATGCTGAGGTGACCTCCGCGGTCAGTGTGGTGAGCCGGGCCGCGGTGGTGGTCATCCAGCGCAGGTCGGCGTCGAGGTGGACGAGGGCGTAGTCGGCGGACAGGACGGTCGTCAGATCGGCGCCCGGGGCGGTCTTCACGGCGGTGAGCTCACGCATCCGGGCCATGTGTGCCTCTCGCTGCTCGCGCAGCTGGGCGGCCGGGTCGGCGCCCCGGCCCGCGAGCAGGATGGCGACGACGACCTTGGCGAAGATCTCGTTGGCGACGTGCGGGGCGGGCGGGGTGATCTCCCCGGCCCAGCCGAGCAGCTCACGCGTCCCCTCCTCGGTCGCGCGGTACAGGGTGCGCTCGGGGCCGCCGTCGGAGTCGGTGCCCTCGACCTCCACGAGCCCGTCGCGGACCAGCCGCTGGAGCGTCGTGTAGACCTGCGCGTACGCGAGCGGACGCGCCTGAGGGAACCGCTCGTCGTGGCGTCGCTTCAGCTCGTAGCCGTGGCGCGGCTCGGCGACGAGCAGGCCGAGCAGGACGTGGCGGGTACTCATGAGGATCAGTATGTACGCGGTATAGGTACTGAGTACATAGTCGAGCGCGACGCGGCCCGAAGTGGGAATGATGATTCCGGTTACCGGGCGAGCGCGGGAGCCTGGCTAGTGGCCCGGGGCCACCGCGTACGCCTCCACGGACCACAGCGAGATCCCGTACTTCGTCGCCCGCTTGTCGCCGACGACCCGCACGAACCGCGTGTCCTTCGCGTCCATCCGCACCGACTCACGCCCCCCGCGCCCGTCCCGCACGGTCGCCGCCGTGCGCCAGGTGCGGCCGTCCCCGGACGTCTGCACGCGGTACGCCGCCGGGTACGCGTCCTGCCAGCGCAGCACCACCTGGCCCAGCCGGACCGGCTCGGCCAGCTCCACCTGCCACCACGCGCCGTCCTCGGCGGGCGAGGACCAGCGGGTGCCGGCGTCGCCGTCGTTGGCGCCCGAGGCCGGGAAGTCGGCCGTCTCCTCCGCCGACGCGGACGCCTTGCCGGCGCGCGCCAGATCGGGGCCGGCCGTGCGCGGGAAGGCGCGGACCGCGACCGTGCGGGTCTCGTCGCCGAACGTCAGCGGGATCTCGTAGACCCCGGCCGGGGTGCCCGCCGGGACCGACACCTCCACCGGCACGTCGAGCCGGGCGCCGCGCGGCAGTTCGGACCGCTTCGGCGTGCGCACCTCGATGCCGTGCGGGGCCTTCGCCGTCACCGCGCCGCGCACCCCGCCGGGCCGCTGCGACGTGAGCCGCGCCGTCACCCGCTGGGCGCCGCCGCCGATCTCCGCGTCCGCCTCCGTACGGGCCAGCGAGAACGACGCCGCCGGGGCGTCCGCGTACCAGGGCACGATGCGCTCGACCCGGCCCGCGTCCTCGTCCGCACCCGTCACCCGGATCCCGTCGGCGAGCGTCTTGCGCGCGTCCAGCTCGGTGAAGCCGTCGTCCGCGACCGCGCCGAGCCGCTTCCAGCCCTCGCCCGGCACATGGATCTCCACCGTGCCGCCGGTACCGGGCTCGCCGAGCACCGTCACCGTGGACAGGGCGCGCCGGCGCGGCAGTTCGGCCCGCGTCCCGTGCGCCGCGTCCGCCCGGTCCGTGCCCGCCCACGCCTCGAACGCCCGCTGCGCCCGGTCCAGGAACGGATCGAGCACCCCCTTGCCGACCGTCACCCGGCTCCGCCGCAGCTCCGCGCGCAGCCCCGCGAGCCGCTTCGAGGCCCGCCACGCCGCCGCGCCGTCCCCGCGCTCCGTCGCGTCCAGCATGTCGACCGCGGTCTCGCCCGCCGCGCCGTACCGGCCGAGCTTGTCGCTCCACGGCCGCACCTCGGCGTCCAGGGCGGTCGCGTCGAGCGTCCGAGGGGTGCGCCGCATCACCGTGAACGCGCCGTGCAGCTCCTTGGCCGCCCGCGCGCTGCGCTTCGTGTCCGACGTCGTACGGGCCCGCCAGAACTCCGCGAGCAGCGGCTTCAGGTACGCCGACTCGTCCGCGCCGAGGACCGACGACGCGTCGTTGCCCGCCAGCGCGCTCAGCGCCGCCTCCGTGCCCGGGTCGCCGCCCGCGAGATCGTCGATCGCCGCCTTCCAGGACTCCTGGGGGCGGTAGTCGCGCGGGTTCCACGCGTAGTCCGCGGTCGTGAACAGCGGGATCCGGGACGCCGCCGGCTGCTCCATCGCCGTCGCGAGGACCGCCGCCGAACCCGACGCCACCGCGGGCTCCCGGCCGGTGTACGGGCCGAGGAAGATGCGGTCCTGCGCGTAGTCGTTGACCGGGTAGTTGTCCATCGTCAGCAGCTGGTGCGCGCCGCCCGAGGAGCTGAACGCCCGCCGGGTGCGGTCCAGTTCGCTGCCCGTGATGGTGCGCGGCACCACGCCGACACCCGTCCAGGCGACCTCCACGCCGTCCGCCAGGTCCGCGGCGAGCGCCGTGCGGTACGCGGTCGCGCCGTCCTGGAAGTATTCGGTCGGCATCAGCGAGAGCGCCGTGCCGGGGTGCCGGTCCGCCAGGTGCCGGGCCACCGCGTTCGCGACCTCCGCCTGCGCCCGCGCCGCCGCCTTCGGCCCGGAACCGAACCGCTTCGCGTCCGCCGAACAGTGCCACTCGCTGTACGACACGTCCTGGAACTGGAGCTGGAACGCCCGCACCCCGAGCGCCCACATGGCGTCCAGCTTGCGCGTGAGGGCCTTGACGTCGGCGTCCGACGACATGCACATCGCCTGGCCCGGCGCGACGGCCCAGCCCAGCGTCACGTGATTGGCGCGGGCCCGCTCCGCGAGCCGGCGGAAGGCGGCGCGCTGCTCCGCCGGGTACGTCTCGCGCCAGCGCGCCTGGCGGTACAGGTCGTCGCCCGGCGCGTACAGATAGCGGTTCTGCTTGGTGCGGCCCATGAAGTCGAGCTGCGCCAGACGCTGCTCGGTCGTCCACGGGGTGCCGTAGAAGCCCTCGGTGAGCCCGCGCACGGCCGTGCCCGGCCAGTCCCGCACGACGACCCCGGCGACCTCGCGCCCGTCGACCAGCTGCCGGAAGGTCTGCGCGGCGTGGAACAGGCCGTCGGCCCCCACGCCCTCCATCGCGATCACCGGCCGGCCCTCGGCGCGTCCGGCCGCGAGCCGGTAGCCGCCCGCGGGCAGGTCGCCGCGGGCCGTCGCGCCGAGCGCGCGCAGCGTCGCCTCCAGCGAACCCGTGCGGGGGTCGCGGGCGGCGGGCACCCGCGTGCGGTCGCGCGGCTCGGCCGCGCCCGCGTGCACGACGAGCCCGGCACCGTCCGGCACGTCCGACGCCGAGGGAACCTGCCGCACGTCCCGGGCCCCGGCGCCGCGCAGCGTCTTCACGAGGAGGTCGACCGCGTACGGGTCCGAGCCGGGCGGCACCACGAGCGTCACGCTGTCGGGGATCCGGACCGGGTCGGCCTCGCCGTCCGTCCGCCGGATCGACTGCGGGCGCGGCCACACCGCCGGAAGGCCCGCGTCCGACTCCGTCTCCGGCTTGCCCGCGGAGGTGTGCGGGGACGGGGGAGCGGCCACCGCCGTGCCCGTCGCGCCGAGCGTCCCCGCGATGACGGCGACCGCGACGGCGGCCGCCCTCCTCCTGCGCCGGAGCTGCACGGCTGACTCCCTCGTGGGTCGGCGGACGCCGGTCGGTGGACGACCGGCGGTGACGGTCGGTGGGACAGGAGCGTCCCAGGGTGACTACCGAGCCCACCACTGTCCGGGCCGGAGTGTCAACGTCCGTGGCCGTTGTGCCGCAATTGCCCTGTCGGGCGAGGTGGGACGGCCGCAGGACTTCCGGTTGCGCGGGGTCTGTGGCCACGATCCTTTCGTCGTGGACAATGTGACCAGCGACACGTCGGACCCCCGGAAAGGTCTGCGATCGCGAGCGCTGGGTAGGGCTCGGGACTCACGGAGGTCCAGGACGGACCCACGACGATGACGATGAAGGAGGCCCCCGTGGCCGCATCGGCACACCTTCTGCTCTCGGCCCTGTCCAAACAGGCGCACCCCTCGATGCCCGACACGATGCCCGGCGCCGACACCACCACCTGCTCCTCCGAGGCGCCGCTCACCAGCGAGCCGCCCTTCGCGGACTACGCCCCGCTGACCTCCGAGCCACCGCTGGCCGACCTGGCCCCGCTCACCTCCGAGCCGACCCCCAGCGGCCTGGCCGCGGGGTGAACCTGACCCGCCTCGCCGACCGTCACGGCGTGGCCACCTCCTACGCCCCCGCCCCGGGCCGCACGATCCGCACGCCCGACGCGACGGTGGCGGCGGCGCTGGCCGCCCTCGACGTGGACGCCTCGGCCCCGCCCCCGACCGCCCCGGAGCCGGAGTCCCTGCTCCCGCCGACGGTCGTGTGGTGGCTCGACGGCACGCCCCCGCCCTGGCAGCACCGGCTCCCCGAGGGTTCGAGCTGGTCCCTGACGCCGGAGGCGGGCGAGGCGGGAGGTGCCGTAGGTACAGGAGATGCGGGAGGCTCCGGGGAGCCGCCGCCCGGGGTGCACACGCTCCACGTCCGCGCCCCCGACGGTCGCACCGCCGACGTCCACCTGATCGCCGCCCCGCCCCGCGCCCCGCTGCCGCCCCGCCGGGCCCACGGGCTCCTCGTGCAGCTCTACTCGCTGCTCTCCGCACGCTCCTGGGGCATGGGGGACCTCGGCGACCTGGCCGACCTCGCGGCCTGGGCGGGGCGCACCCACGGCGTCGGGTTCCTCCAGGTCAACCCGCTGCACGCGGGCGGCCCCGGCGACCCCTCCCCGTACAGCCCGAGCTCCCGCCGCTTCCCGGACCCCGTGCACCTGCGCGTCGAGGAGATCCCCGAATACGCGTACGCGGGGGAGCGCGCCGGTGACCGGAAGGAGGCGGCGCGGCTGCGGCACGCCGTGCTCGCCGACGGGGAGCCGATCGACCGGGACGCCGTGTGGGAGCTGAAGAAGCGGGTCCTCGAAGAGCTGCACGGCGTGCCGCTCCCGCCGGGCCGCCGCGCCGCCTACTGCGACTACCTCTCCGAACAGGGCACCGCCCTGGAGGACCACGCCACCTACCTCGCCCTCGCGGAGCGCCACGGCCCCGACCGCCGCACCTGGCCCGCCGCGCTCCAGGACCCCCGCTCGCCCGAGACGGCCGAGGCCCGCCGCGCCCTGCTCGACCGCGTCGACTTCCACAGCCGCCTCGCCTGGCTCACCGACACCCAGCTCGCCGCCGCCCAGCGCGCCGCCCGCGAGGCCGGCATGAGCGTCGGCCTCGTCCACGACCTGGCCGTCGGCGTGCACCCGGGCGGCTCCGACGCCTGGGCGCAGTCCGACGTGTTCGCCCGCGGCATGAGCGTCGGCGCACCCCCGGACGCGTTCAACGCGGCCGGTCAGGACTGGGGCCTGCCCCCGTGGCGCCCCGACCGCCTCGCCGCCACCGGCTACGCCCCCTTCCGGGCCCTGCTGCGCGCCCTGATGCGGCACGCGGGCGCCCTGCGCATCGACCACGTCATGGGCCTGTTCCGGCTCTGGTGGATCCCCGAGGGCAGGCCCCCGACCGAGGGCACGTACGTGCGCTACGACGCCGAGGCCATGCTCGCCGTGCTGGTCCTGGAGGCGACGCGCGCGGGCACGTACGTCATCGGCGAGGACCTCGGCACCGTGGAGCCGGGCGTGCGCGAGACGCTGCGCGAGCGCGGGGTGCTCGGTACGAACGTGCTCTGGTTCGAGCGGGACTGGGAGGGCGACGGGCGGCCCGTGCCGCCGGAGGACTGGCGCGCCGACTGCGTGGCCACCGCCACCACCCACGACCTGCCGTCCACCGCGGCCCGCCTGTCCGGCGACGACGTGCGGCTGCGCGAGCGACTCGGCCTCGCCGGGGAGAGCCCCGCGCGGGCCGCGGCCGAGACGGCCGAGTGGCTCGCCCTGTTCGCCCGGCTCGGACTGCTGCCCGGCGGCGCGGAGTCGGGGGAGGAGGAGGCGGTGCGGGCCGTGCACCGTTTCCTGGCCCGCACCCCGGCCCGGCTCGTCGGCATCTGGCTCCCCGACCTGGTCGGCGACCGGCGCCCGCAGAACGTCCCCGGGACCTGGGACCAGTACCCGAACTGGCGCCTGCCGGTGGCCGGCCCGGACGGCGCCCCCGTCACCCTGGAGGCCCTGACCGCCTCGCCCCGGGCCCACGCCCTGCTCGCCGAGTTCCACCCGCACGGCCACTTATAGGCCCCCCGGACGCGCGACCCGTTCGCGCGTTCGCTACGTTGGCACCGTGGACAAGAAGAACGCCCTGCGCGCCGGCGCCCTGGCCTCCGGTACGACGCTGATGATGCTGCTCATGTCGTCTCCCGCGCTCGCGCTGACGCGCGACGACGGTGACGACCCGGGTCAGGGACTGAGCGTGATCGAGACGCTCGGCCTCTACGTGGCCGCCCCGATCGTGCTGTTCCTGGTCATCGCCGGTCTGGTGATCATCGGCGACAAGTCCCGCAAGCAGCAGAAGCAGGGCTGACCCGCAGAGTTTCCCCGCTGAGGGCGCCCGCCGCGACAGCGTCGCGACGGGCGCCCTCAGCGCGTTCCCGGGGTTTCAGGGCCGCTCCGCGGTGAGGTAGCGCTGCACCGTCGGGCCGAGCCAGTCCACGATCTGCTCGGGCTCCAGCGCCACGCTCCCCGGGAACCTCAGCACGTACCGGGTCAACGCGAGGCCGAGCACCTGTGACGCGCACAGCGCGGCCCGCACCGGCGCCTGCGCCGGGTCCGGACAGGTGCCCAGGACCACCGGCACCAACTGCTCCCGCAGCACCCCCTGCATCCGCTCGGCGGCCGCCGCGTCCGTGGCGCCCGCCCGCAGCAGCGCGGTGAGGACCTCGTTCTCCTCCCACAGCGACAGGAAGTGGCGCACCAGGGTCCGGCCGAGCTCGTCGCGCGGGATCGACGCCGGGTCCGGCAGGCTCAGCTCGATCGTGACCGCCGCCGCGAACAGCCCCTCCTTGTTGCCGAAGTAGCGCATCACCATCGACGGATCGATGCGCGCGTCCCGCGCGATGGCGCGGATCGTCGCCTTCTCGTACCCGTCCGCCGCGAACCGCTCCCGCGCCGCCGCCAGGATCGCGGCGCGCGTGGCGTCCGACCGCCGGGCCGCCGGTTCCTTCCCGGCCTGCTCGGACTCCTGGCTCACCTGCTGATGCGCGCTCATGCCAACAAACGTAGGCCAACACCCGTTGACACGTCCAGTGTCCGGCTCTACGTTTGCCTACAAGCGTTGACCCACAAGCGTTGGCCAACAACCGTTGGCCCGCTCTCTGAAGTCCGCAGGAGGCCACCATGAACGGCACCGCGCACGACAGCTCCCGCTCCGTCATCGTCGTCGGCTCCGGCCCCACCGGGCTGCTGCTCGCCGGCGACCTGGCCGCCGCCGGCGTCCCCGTCACCCTCGTGGAGAAGCGCCCCCACAAGATCAGCAACCTCTCCCGCGCCTTCGTCGTCCACGCCCGCACCCTGGAGCAGCTCGACGCCCGCGGCGTCGCCGACGACATCGAGGCCAAGGGCCGCCCGCTCGACCGGCTGCGCCTGTTCGGCAGCCTCTCCATCGAACTGACCGGCCTGCCCACCCGCTTCGACCACCTCCTCGTCATCCCGCAGTACGAGGTCGAGCAGGTCCTGGAGCGCCGCGCTGTCGACGCCGGCGTCACCTTCTCCTACGAGACCGAGGTGACGGGCCTGGCCCAGGACGCCGACGGGGTCACCCTCAGGGTCCGCCGGGCCGACGGCAGCACCGACCTGCTGCGCGCCGCGTACGTGGTCGGCGCCGACGGCATGCGCAGCTCCGTGCGCGAGGCCGTCGGCCTGCCCTTCCCCGGCAAGTCCGTCATCCGCTCCGTCGTCCTCGCCGACGTACGGCTCGCCGAGGAGCCGGAGAACCTGCTGACCGTCAGCGCCGTCGGCGACGCCTTCGCCTTCATCGCCCCCTTCGGCGACGGCTACTACCGCGTCATCGGCTGGAACCGCTCGCGCAACGTGCCCGACTCCGAGCCCCTCGACCTCGACGAGATCAAGGAGATCGCCCGGCTCGCCCTCGGACGCGACTACGGCATGCACGACGCCCGCTGGATGTCCCGCTTCCACAGCGACGAACGCCAGGCGCCCGCCTACCGCCTGGGCCGCGTCCTGCTCGCCGGCGACGCCGCGCACGTGCACACCCCGGCCGGCGGCCAGGGCATGAACACCGGCCTCCAGGACGCCGCGAACCTCGGCTGGAAGCTCGCCGCCGTCGTCGAGGGCCGGGCCGGCGACGCCCTCCTCGACACCTACCAGACCGAGCGGCACGCCGTCGGCAAGGCCGTGCTGCGCAGCAGCGGCGGCATCGTGCGCATGGCGATGGCCAAGCACCCCTGGACGCTCGCCGCCCGCGCCGCCCTCACCGGCTTCCTCGGCCGGGTCCGCCCCGCCCGCGACAAGGTCATCGGCCAGATCACCGGCCTCGGCTTCCGCTACCCGGCCCCCAAGGGCGCCCACCGCCTCACCGGCACCCGCGTCCCCGACGTCCTCCTCGGCGACGGCGTCCGCCTCTACGAAGCCTTGCGCGCGGGCGAGTTCGTGCTGATCCTGCCCCGAGGGGCCGCGTACGAGAGCGCCCGCGTCAAGGTCGCGCACTGGGCGAGCGAGCGGCGCACCGCGCTCCTGGTGCGGCCCGACGGATACGTGGCGTGGGCCGGCGAGCTCGCGGAGAACAGGGGAGTTAACTCCACCGATTTCCCCGCGGAGTTCGCCACATACTCGTTGCGGTGACGGCAGCGCGCCGTCCCGACGAGCCAGGGGAGCTGGGGGACATGAAGCGGATCAGGGCGTTGCGGCGCGCACACCACCTGTGGTGGCTGTCCGTGGTGGCCATGCACTGGACGACGATGGTGGGCCTCGCCGTGTGGACCCCGGTGCCCGGCCTGCTGCCGTGGGCGGCCCGCGGCATGCGCCGCCTCGTCGACCGGGAGCGGACGCTCGCCGAGCGCTGGTCCGGGATCACGGTCGGCGCCGCGCCCGCCCCGAGCACGGGGGAGCGCGAGCGGCACGGCGTCGTGGCCCGCTACCGCTGGCTCATCGAGGACCCGCAGCGCCTGCGGGAATGGCGCTGGGTCGCCCTGTACTCCTTCGTCGCCGGGCTGGTCGTCGCGGTCCCTGTCGGGCTCGTCGGCTACGGCCTGTGGGGCGTCTTCCTCGCCTGCTTCGGCTGGTACCTGTCGACGGACGCCGGCTGGGACGGCCTCTGGTACACCGCGATCCATGTCACGGACGTCCCGACCGGCCTCATGGCGGGCCTGCTCGGTCTGGCCCTCGCCGCGGCCGGACTGCGGCTCGCCCCGTCCCTCGTCGACCGCCACGCCCGCTTCGTGCGCTCCGCGCTCGCCCCCAGCGAGCAGGAGGTGATGGCCGCGCGGATCGCCCACCTCGCCGCGACCCGCTCCGACGCCGTCGACACCTCCGCCGCCGAACTGCGGCGCATCGAGCGCGATCTGCACGACGGGGCGCAGGCCCGGCTCGTCGCGATGGGCATGACCCTCGACGCGGCCGAACACCGTCTGGACAAGGACCCCGAGGCGGTCCGCGCCCTGCTCGCCGAGGCCCGCGCCTCCTCCTCGGCCGCCCTCCAGGAGCTGCGCGACCTCGTCCGCGGCATCCACCCGCCGGTCCTCGCCGACCGCGGACTCGCCGATGCCGTACGGTCCCTGGCCCTGCTCAGCCCGCTCGACGCCGAGGTCACCGTCGACCTGCCGGCCCGCCCCGAGCCGCCCGTCGAGTCCGCGGTCTACTTCGCGATCGCCGAGACGGTCACCAACGCGGCCAAGCACGCGGAGGCCGAGCGGCTCTGGATCGACCTCGCCCACGACCCCGAGCGCGGCGCCCTGCGCGTCAGCGTCACCGACGACGGGCACGGCGGCGCCGACCCGGCCCGCGGCAGCGGCCTCGCCGGCATCGAGCGCCGGCTCGCCCCCTTCGACGGGGTCCTCGCCGTCCACAGTCCGGCCGGCGGCCCGACGCAGATCTCGATGGAGGTGCCGTGCGCGTTGTCGTCGCCGAAGACCACTTCCTGCTGAGGGACGGTCTCGTCCGGCTCCTCGGCGCCTTCGGCCATGAGGTCGTCGCGGCCGTGGACAACGGGACCGCGCTCCTGGAGGCCCTCCTCGCCGAGCGCCCCGACGTCGCGATCGTCGACGTACGCCTGCCGCCGGACTTCGCCGACGAGGGCCTGCGCGCGGCCCTCGCCGCCCGCCGCGAGGTCCCCGCGCTCCCCGTCCTGCTGCTCTCGCAGTACGTGGAGCCGCTGTACGCGCGGGAGTTGCTCGCCGACGGGGCGGGCGCGGTCGGCTACGTCCTCAAGGACCGGGTCACCGACGGGGCGGAGTTCCTGCGGACCATCGAGCAGGTCGCGGCGGGCGGCACGGTGATGGACCCCGAGGTCGTCTCCAAGCTCCTGGGCCGCAAGATCCGCGACCAGCGCCTCGGCTCCCTGACCGCCCGCGAGCGCGAGGTCCTCGGCCTCCTGGCGCAGGGCCGCTCGAACGCGGGAGTCGCCGAGTCGCTGGTCGTCACCGAGAAGGCGGTCGCCAAGCACATCGGCAACATCTTCACGAAGCTGGGCCTGTACCCGGGGGAGAGCGACAACCGCCGTGTCCTGGCGGTCCTGGCCTATCTGGAGGCCTGACGCCTCAGGTCGGCAGTTCAGCTCTACTGTTCAGCTCTACTGTTCAGGATGGCTGAAAGATCCCTACGGAAACATTCGCTGGACGTGACAGGTGTGCGCTGCGACGGTGGAACGCGAGAACGGGAATCCACCCGCCGCCCTCTCCAGAACGGATGCCGCCCCACTTGTCACTCCTGGACCGCCCCCGCGCCGCCGTCCCCGCCGCACGCCCCGCCAAGGCCGCCACCCGCACCCTCGGTGCGGGCCTGGCCCTCGCCCTCCTCGCCACGGTCGTCTGGTCCGGCAGCTTCGTCACCGCCCGCGCCCTGCACGACAGCGTGCCCCCGGTCCAGCACGCGTTCTGGCGCTGGATCATCGCGACAGCGGCCGTCGCCCCCTTCGGTGCCCGCGCGGTCTGGCGTCAACGGGCCCTGATCCGCCGCCACTTGGGCTTCGTCACCCTGGCGGCCCTCCTCGGCGTCACCGTCTACAACACACTCGTCAACCAGGCGGGCCTGACCACCTCCGCCGGCAACATGGGCATGATCATGGCCGCGTCCCCGGTCCTGATGGCGCTGTACGAACGGCTCGGCGGCGCCCGCCTCGGCGCCCGCCGCGTCACCGGAACTCTCCTCGCCTGCGCCGGAGTCGTCCTCCTGGTCAGCAAGGGCTCGCTCTCCCCGGACCTCGCCCCGGGCGACCTGTGGGTCGTGGCCGCGGCGCTCGCCTTCGGCTCCTACAGCGCCCTGCTGCGCCGCCGCCCCGCCGAACTCGGCGGCGTCACCTTCCTGTTCGCCACCTTCGCCCTCGGCACCCTGATGCTCCTCCCCGCCTACCTGACGAGCCTCGCCCTCCAGGGCGGCTTCACGCCGAGCACCGCCACGATCGCGCCCCTCTTCTACGTGGGCGTCGTCTCCTCGGCGCTCGCCTTCTTCGCCTGGAACAAGGCGATCGCCCACATCGGCCCGGCCCGCGCCGGAGCCGTCTACTACCTCCAGCCGGTGTGCGTGGCGCTGCTCTCGTACGCGCTGCTCGGCGAGTCGATGACCTGGGCCCGGCTCGGCTGCATGGCCCTGATCCTGACCGGCGTCGTCCTGGCCTCCCTGACCCGGGTGCCAGAATCGGCCGGATGACGGACGCGAGCGGTGACTTCGAGCTGACCGTGGAGGAGCTGCGGGCCGTGGCCCGGTACGCCACCGAGGCGGCGCGGCAGGTGCTGCCCGTGTTCGAGCGCGCCGTGCCCGGGGACACCCGGCCGCGGGCCGCGCTCGACGCGGCACAGGAGTTCGTGGGCGGCGCGGCGCGGGGCCGGCTCCAGCGGGTTGCCTCGATGGACGCGCACCGCGCCGCGAAGGACGCCGGCACCGAGGCCGCGCGGCTGGCGGCGCAGGCCGCCGGGGACGCCGCGTCCGCCGCCTACCTGCACCCGATCGCCAAGGCGCACCAGGTGGGGCACATCCTGCGGGCGGCGGCCAACGCGGCGCGGATCGCGGAGATCGAGGCCGGCGAGGACCCCGCGGCCGGGGCCGCCGCGCTCGAAGCCGCCCGGGCGCGCGCCACACCCGTACTGATCGACGTGCTGCGCCGCTATCCCCGCGCACCCGAGGGGCGCGGCCGTCCGGCGCGGCTCATGTCCGCGCTGGACGCGTCGCTGCGGGACTGACTGGCTCCGGGCCCGGCGCGTTCGAGCGCATCGAGTCCAGGCGTCGGGCGCACAGCCTCCGTTGGGCCACGCAGACGGCCGCCGTCGCCGCGCCCAGGGCCAGCCAGCCCGCGGGGCCCGCCGCCATCACCCCGGACGTCAGGACCGGCGGCCCGACCGAGCGCTCCACGGACGGGGAGACACCGGCGGCGCCCAGATACGCGGCGCGGTCGTCGGCCGGGGCGAGCGACACCGCCAGTTCCCACGAGCTGACCGAGCGCATCAGCTCGGCCAGGGTGATCAGCACGGTGGAGCCGAGCAGGGCGAGGGAGGCGGACCAGGCGCCGCCCGCGCCGGACACCGCGAGGAGCCCGCACCCCAGCACCGTCAGCAGGCCGTAGCGGGACAGTGCGCGCAGGGCGCCGTACGGACCCTCGAAGCGCGCCGTCACGCGGAGCTGGAGGAGGACGACCATCGCCGTGTTGATCACCAGGAACGCCGGGATCAGGAGATGCGGCGCGTCCGTGCGGTGGACCAGCCACAGCGGCAGACCGACCCCGAGGATCGCGTCGTCCACGTTCAGCGGGATGTCGAGGAGCACGAAGGTGAGATAGCCGCGGTCGCGCCACGGACCGGCGGAGGGCCGGGCGCTGCGGCCCGCCGGGGCCGGTTCGGGGCGGCGTGGCGGGCGCGGCGCGGTCCGGGCTGTGAGGGCCGCCGCCGCGAGGAACGACAGCGCGTTCGCGAGAATCAGCACGCGGTACGCGGTGTCCGTGCCGACCGCGAGCCCGATCGCCGCGACCCCCGCCCCGAGCCCGTACGCCGCGTTGGCCACGCTCCGCGACAGCGCCTGGTACGTGGCGCGCCGGTCCCCGGTGGCCTCCGCGGCGAAGACCATCTCCAGCGTCTTCGCGGCCCGGTCCCCGACGCAGATCAGCGCCACCGTGGGCAGCAGCGCCCAGAATCCGTCCAGGACGAGCAGCGCGCACACTGCCGCGAGCCGCAACAGATGGCACCAGATCAGCAGCGTCCGCACCGGGACGTGCCCGGCGAGCCGGCCCGCGAGCGGGGAGCCCGCGACGCCCGCGACCCCGGCGGCGCCGAGCAGCAGCCCGAGCCGTCCGCCGTCGAGCCCGCTGACGAACGTGAAGTACAGGACGGAGGACGCCGCCCACACGCCCGTGCCCGCCCGGTCCAGGAACTGCCCCAGCAGCATCGTCCGCGCGTCCCGGCCCCCCGGAGGCCGCCGCACCTGCGCGAGCAGCCCCGCGCCCCGCCCGTTCTTGATCTCTCGCCCACTCCCCATGGCGAAGAGTCTCGGTATCGAGAATCTTGATGTCAAGCTTTTTAGAATGACGCGGGCAGTCCGTCCCGTACGTTTAAGCCATGAGCGAGGAAGAGCTGCGGGCGGCACTGCGCCGCGAACGGTGGGACATCAAGAAGCTGGTGATCCTGCGCACCCTGCAGGAGCGCGGCACGGTCACCGCCACCGCCCAGGCCCTCCTCATGACCCCCTCCGCCGTCTCCCAGCAGCTCACCAACCTCGCCAAACAGCTCGGCGTCCCGCTCCTGGAGGCCCAGGGCCGCCGCGTCCGGCTCACCGACGCCGCCCGCCTCGTCCTGCGTCACGCCGAGGCCGTCTTCGCCCAGCTGGAGCGCGCCGACGCCGAACTCGCGCAGTACGTGCACGGGGACGCGGGCGTCGTCCGGGTCGCCGCGTTCTCCACCGCCGTCCCCGCCCTCGTCGTGCCCGCCGTACGGGCGCTGCGCGCCGCGCACCCCGGCATCACCGTCCGGGTCCGAGAGGCCGAGGCGGCGCAGGCCTACGAGCTGCTCTCGTCCGGCGACGTCGACCTCGCCCTCTCCCTCGCCGCGCACGCGCCGACCGCCCGCGACCCCAAGTTCACGCGGGTGCCGCTGCTCGCCGACCCGCTCGACGTCGCCCTGCCCGTCGGCCACCCGCTGGCCCACGAACCGGGCCTGCGGCTCGCCGACCTCGCCGGCGAACCCTGGATCTTCGGCGGCTCCGGCCCCTGGTCCGAGATCACCACCGCCGCCTGCGAGGCCGCCGGCTTCGTGCCCGAGCAGGCCCACAGCGCCGCCGGCTGGACCGCGATCCTCGCCATGGTCGAGGCCGGGATGGGCGTCGCCCTCGTGCCCCGGATGGCCGCCGCCCGCCGCGACGGCGTCGTGATGTGCCCCCTCGGCGCCGACCGGCCCGTGCGCCACGTCGTGGCCGCCGTGCGCAAGGGGGCCGAGGAATGGGCTACGGTGCGGCGAGTCCTCGGCGCGCTCACTGTCCAGCGCACCGAACCCACCCCCTCCGACTGAACACTCGGGCAGGGAACGTTCAGGCAGACCGAACCTTTCAGGTGAGCTGAAAAGCGACCTCGGAAACTTTCGATGGACCTATGTGGTGCCTCGCCCGACAGTGGACGTATGACGACTTCCTCCGAGGCCAACGCCGCGACCGACGACCCGCACGCCAACGACGCCAACCCCTACGGCGGCGGCGACCCGTACGCCGACTACCGCACCTTCGGTGACGTCGACGCGTTCGCCGACCTCGTCGACCTGGCGGACCGCCGCCTCGGCGCGGGCGTCATCGCCGCGAACGACGAGTTCTTCGCCATGCGCGAGAACCTCCTCATACGCGAGCGCGCCGTCTTCGACCCCGAGCACTTCGGGCACAAGGGCAAGGTCATGGACGGCTGGGAGACCCGCCGTCGCCGCGGCAACGCCGAGCAGCCGTTCCCGGCCCCCGAGGACCACGACTGGGCCATCGTGCGGCTCGGTGCCCCCGGCATCATCCGCGGCATCATCGTCGACACCGCCCACTTCCGCGGCAACTACCCGCAGAAGGTCAGCATCCAGGCCACCTCGGTGCCCGGCGCCCCCGGCCCCGACGAGCTCCTCGCCGACGACGTGAAGTGGGAGGAGATCGTCCCGAAGAGCCAGGTCAAGGGCCACGCGGCGAACGCCTTCACCGTCACCTCCGAGCGCCGCTGGACCCACATCCGGGTCTGCCAGCACCCCGACGGCGGCATCGCCCGCCTCCGCGTGCACGGCGAGGTCCTCCCGGACCCCGAGTGGCTCGACGCGCTCGGCACCTTCGACCTCGCGGCCGTACTCAACGGCGGCGCCTACGAGGACGCGTCCGACAAGTTCTACTCGTCGCCGACGCAGATCATCCTGCCGGGCACCTCGCAGAAGATGGACGACGGCTGGGAGAACCGCCGCCGCCGCGTCGTCGGCACGAACGACTGGGTACGCTTCCGGCTCGCCGCGCAGGGTGCCGTCCGCGCCATCGAGATCGACACCGCGTACCTCAAGGGCAACTCGGCCGGCTGGGTCGCCGTCAGCGGCCGCAACGGTGAGACCGGCGAGTGGTTCGAGATCATTCCCCGCACCAAGCTGCAGCCCGACACGCTGCACCGCTTCCCGCTCGCCGCGCAGGCCGTCGCCACGCACATCCGTCTGGACGCGTTCCCCGACGGGGGCGTCGCCCGCATGCGGGTGCACGGCTCCCTGACCCAGGAAGGCCGGGCCGCGCTGGAGGACCGCTTCCGTCAGGCCTGATCTCCAGTGGGCCGGTGACCAGGCCGGGCGGCGCTACGGGGGGAGCGTCTGCCCGGCCTTCACCGTTCCCGGGTGCGGGTGCGTCGTGGCTGGTCGCGCAGTTCCCCGCGCCCCTGAGATGCACACCCTTCGGGTGGCATCTCCCCGATAGAGGCTGAGCGGCGAAGCCGCTCGCCTCTAGGGGCGCGGGGAACTGCGCGACCAGCCCCCACCGGGCCGGGAGCCGCGAGCGAAACGCGCGGCCCCCGGACCGTAGGCGGATTAAACGTCAGCCGCCCGCGCGGCAAGGGCCCGCGAAACACCCGCACGGGACTCCGAGACAAGGCGACGGAGCGCCGCGTTCGGCCCGGCGGACTCCAGCCACGAGTCCGTCGCCGCGAGCGTCGACTCCGACACCTGGAGCGAGGGGTACAGCCCGATCGCGATCTGCTGAGCGATCTCGTGGGACCGCGACTCCCACACCTCACCCAGCGCAGCGAAATACCGCTCCGAGAACGAGGCCAGCAGCTCCCGCTGATCGCTCTGCACGAACCCCGCGATCACGGCCTCCTGCACCGCGTTCGGCAACTGGTCCGACTCCACGACGGAGGCCCACGCCGCCTCCTTCGCCTCCAGCGTCGGACGGGCCGCCCGCGCCGTCGCCGCGTGCCGCTCACCCGCCGCCGTACGGTCCCGCTCGTACTCCGCGGCGATCTCCGCCTCGTCGTACCGGCCCACCGCCGCGAGCCGCTCCACGAACGCCCAGCGCAGCTCCGTGTCCACGGCCAGGCCCTCGATGACCTCCGAGCCGTCGAGCAGCGCCTCGAGGAGGTCGAGCTGCTCCGGCGTACGGGCCGTCGCCGCGAACGCGCGCGCCCACGCCAGCTGGTGGTCGCCGCCCGCCTCGGCCGTCCGCAGATGCGCGAGCGTCGCTTCCGTCCAGCGGGTCAGCAGCGCGTCCCGGCGGGCCGGGTCCGCGTACAGGTCGATCGCCAGCTTCACCTGGCGGTGCAGCGACTGCACCACACCGATGTCGGACTCCTTGCCGACACCCGAGAGCACCAGGTCCAGGTACGCGCTCGTGGACAGCTCCGCGTCCCGCGTCATGTCCCAGGCCGAGGCCCAGCACAGCGCGCGCGGCAGCGAGGCCTCGAAGTCACCGAGGTGCTCCACGACGTACGCCAGCGACTTCTCGTCCAGCCGGACCTTCGCGTACGACAGGTCGTCGTCGTTCAGCAGGATCACGGCCGGGCGGTGCTTGCCGACGAGCTCGGCGACCTCGGTCGTCTCCGTCGCCGTGACGTCGAGTTCGAAGCGCTCGCCGCGCAGCAGCTTGCCGCTCTCGTCGTCCAGGTCGTAGAAACCGATCGCGATGCGGTGCGGACGCAGCGTCGGCTCGCCCTTGGCGCCCTCGGGCAGCGCCGGCGCCTCCTGGCGGACGGCGAACGAGGTGATGACACCGTGCTCGTCCGTCTCGATCTCCGGCCGCAGCACGTTGATACCGGCCGTCTCCAGCCACGCCTTCGACCAGGCCTTCAGATCACGCCCGCTGGTCTCCTCCAGAGCGCCCAGCAGATCGCTCAGCCGCGTGTTCCCGAACGCGTGCCGCTTGAAGTACGCCTGCACGCCCTGGAAGAACTCGTCCATGCCGACGTACGCGACGAGCTGCTTCAGCACCGACGCGCCCTTGGCGTACGTGATGCCGTCGAAGTTGACCAGCACGTCGTCCAGGTCACGGATGTCGGCCATGATCGGGTGCGTGGAGGGCAGCTGGTCCTGCCGGTAGGCCCACGTCTTCATCGAGTTGGCGAACGTCGTCCACGAGTGCGGCCACTGCGAACCCGGCGCGTACGCCTGGCAGGCCGCCTCGGCGAACGTCGCGAACGACTCGTTCAGCCACAGGTCGTTCCACCACTCCATGGTGACCAGGTCGCCGAACCACATGTGCGCCAGCTCGTGCAGGATCGTCGCCGCCCGCACCTCGTACGCGGCGTCCGTCACCTTGGACCGGAACACGTACTGGTCACGAATGGTGACCGCGCCCGCGTTCTCCATCGCGCCCGCGTTGAACTCCGGCACGAACAGCTGGTCGTACTTGGCGAACGGGTACGCGTAGTCGAACTTCTCCTGGAACCAGTCGAAGCCCTGCCGCGTCACGTCGAAGATCGCGTCCGCGTCGAGGAACTCGGCCAGCGACGGCCGGCAGTAGATCGCCAGCGGCACCGACTGCCCCGTCTCCGCGTTCTCGTACGAGGAGTGCACCGCGTGGTACGGGCCCGCGATCAGCGCCGTGATGTACGTGGAGATCCGCGGCGTCGGCTCGAACACCCACAGGTCGTCCTTGGGCTCCGGCGTCGGCGAGTTGGAGATCACGGTCCAGCCCGCCGGCGCCTTCACCGTGAACTGGAACGTCGCCTTCAGGTCCGGCTGCTCGAACGAGGCGAACACGCGCCGCGCGTCCGGCACCTCGAACTGCGTGTACAGATAGGCCTGTTCGTCGACCGGGTCCACGAAGCGGTGCAGGCCCTCGCCCGTGTTCGTGTACGCGCAGTCGGCGACGACCCGCAGCTCGTTCGGCCCCGAGGCCAGGTCGGTCAGGGCGATCCGGGAGTCCTGGAACACGGCGGCGGCGTCCAGCGACCGCCCGTTCAGCTCGACCTCGTGCACGGCGTCGGCGATCAGGTCGACGAAGGTCTCGGCACCGGCCTCCGCGCTCGCGAAGCGGACGGTGGTCACCGACCGGAAGGTGCCGCCCTCCTGGGCGCCCGAGAGGTCGAGATCGATCTCGTAGGAGTCAACGGTGAGCAGCTTCGCCCGCTGCTGCGCCTCTTCACGGGTCAGGTTGGTCCCAGGCACGCGGTCATCTCCAATGGCGGTTCTACTGGCGGTCTACGCTTGTGACGTTTCGGGTCATCCTTCCACGAGGGGTACGGGAAGGCGATGTCCATTTTCCGCCGGTGAAACCGCGCACCACGCAGCACCGTGGAGGACATGACCAGGTACGACGCACAGCCCATCGCAGCCACCGCGCTCAAGGAACTGCGCACCACCGACGACGCGGGCCGCCCCTGCACCCCGTACACGGCGACCGAAGCCGACGCGGGCTCCCCGCTCCGCTGCTGCCTGCGGCCCATCGAGACCGGCGAGCGCATCGCCCTCGTCTCCTACGCGCCGCTGCGCCGCTGGGCCGCCGCGACCGGAGCGCGCCCCGGCGCCTACGACGAACAGGGCCCCGTCTTCCTCCACGCCACCCCGGAGGACTGCCCCGGCCACGTCCCCGACCCCGACCGCTACCCCTTCGACCGCCCCGGCGCCCTGCGCACCCTGCGCCGCTACGACACCCGCGGCCACATCGCGGGCGGCCGCCTCCTGGAGATCCCCGCCGACGCGACGGCGGGCTTCGACGCAGCCCTCGACGAGGCCTTCGCCGACCCCGAGGTGGCCCTCGTCCACGTCAGGGCGGTGGAGTACGGCTGCCTCCACTTCGCCGTCGAACGCCCGCAGGCCCGCTGACCGGGCCGGACCCGGACACACGTCAGGGGCGGTCGCCGGAAGAACCGGCGACCGCCCCTGACGTGTGAGGTCGTGCCACTTACTTCTTGGCGGACAGCTCCTGCGCCACCAGCTCCGCGATCTGCACCGCGTTCAGCGCGGCGCCCTTGCGGAGGTTGTCGTTGGAGATGAACAGCGCCAGACCGTTCTCGACCGTCTCGTCGTTGCGGATGCGGCCCACGAACGAGGCGTCCTGACCGGCGGCCTGCAGCGGCGTGGGAATGTCGGACAGCTCGACACCCTCGGCCGCCGCCAGCAGCTCGGTGGCGCGCTCGACGCTCAGCGGGCGGGCGAAACGGGCGTTGACCTGCAGCGAGTGCCCGGAGAAGACGGGGACCCGGACGCACGTGCCGGAGACCTTCAGCTCGGGGATCTCCAGGATCTTGCGGGACTCGTTGCGGAGCTTCTGCTCCTCGTCCGTCTCGTTCAGACCGTCGTCCACGATCGAACCGGCCAGCGGCAGCACGTTGAACGCGATGGGCCGCTTGTAGACGTTCGGCTCCGGGAAGTCCACGGCGCCGCCGTCGTGCGTCAGCTTGTCCGCGTCGGCGACGACCTTCTGCGCCTGCCCGTGCAGCTCGGCGACACCGGCCAGGCCCGAACCGGACACGGCCTGGTACGTGGCGACGACCAGCGCTTCCAGACCGGCCTCGTCGTGCAGCGGACGCAGCACGGGCATGGCGGCCATCGTCGTGCAGTTCGGGTTGGCGATGATGCCCTTGGGGCGGTTCGCGATCGCGTGCGGGTTGACCTCGGACACGACCAGCGGGACCTCGGGGTCCTTGCGCCAGGCGGAGGAGTTGTCGATCACGACGGGGCCCTGGGAGGCGACCTTCTCCGCGAGCGCCTTCGACGTGGCACCACCGGCGGAGAACAGCACGATGTCCAGGCCCGAGTAGTCGGCCGTCGACGCGTCCTCGACCGTCACACCGTCCAGGACCGACCCGGCGCTGCGCGCGGAGGCGAAAAGGCGCAGCTCCTCGATCGGGAAGGCCCGCTCGACCAGGATCTTGCGCATGACCGTGCCGACCTGACCGGTGGCTCCGACGATTCCGACCTTCACAACAGGTTCCTCCGTACGTGCGTGCGGCCATCCGGCCTGGGGGTACGTCCATGATGCGTCTGTCCAGACCCGACTTGTCCAATCCATTGTCCGACCCCTGGGACGCTGTGCGACAGGCCACAGAATCCGTCGAACCTTTCGGGGGCCTCCGGCGTCGTAGGACACACGAAGCAAGGGGGAGGGGCATTGCTGCGGAGCATGCGCAGAGCGGGGCGCGGGCGGGCCGACGACCCGCTGGACGCGGCGGTCGAGGACCGGGTGCGGGCCGTGCTCTCGCTGGGCGGGGTGCCGTACGCGGACCTGCCGGACGGGGTGCAGCAGGTGCGGCTGCGCCTTCTGGAGCGGGCGGCGAAGGGCCAGGAGGCGCCGCGCGACGTGTCGGCGTGGGCGGCGGTCGTGGCCTCCAACCTGGCCATGGACTGGCACCGGGCGCGCCGTCGGCAGGAACGGCTCGGCGAGCGCCTGGCGTCCCTGCGCCAGGAGAACGCCCGGGACGCGGCCGACACCCGCGTCCTGTCGATGGCGGTCGCGCAGGGCCTGGACCAGCTGCCCGACCAGCAGCGGCAGGTGGTCGTGCTGCGCTTCTACGCGGATCTGCCGGTCCGCGACATCGCGGCGGAGCTCGGCGTGCCCGAGGGCACGGTCAAGAGCCGGCTGCACACGGCGGTCCGGGCGCTGCGGGCCCGGCTGCACGAACAGGAGGTGGTGTGAGGTGCCGGACGAGACGCACGAGGACCGGCTCCTGATGCGGGCCCTCACGGGCGAGCGGCTCCCGGCCGACGACCCCGCGGCGGCCGGGATCGAGGCCGACCTCGCCCTCCTGCGCGCGCAGCTGCACGGCCTGGGCGACAGTCTCGCCGCCCGCGAGGAACCGGACCGGAGCCCGATCGCGGCTCCCGCCCGCCGACGCCGGCCCTTCCGTATCGCGGTCGGCGCCCTGGTCGCGGCCTGCGTGGCCTCGCTCGCGGGCGGCCTGGTGTGGCTGGGGGTGAACGGGGCGGGTACCTCCTCGCTGAGCAGCGCCGACAAGGCCGCAGGAGCGGGAGCCGAGGCGGGGGAGGACGCCAAGCGGACCCCCGAGGGCTTCGTGGCCTGCTCGGCCCTCATCGCCGAGGGGGCGGTGGTCCGGGTCGACCCCGTGCCCGGCACCCGCCAGGACCGGATCACGCTGCGGGTCACCCGGTACTTCAAGCCGGAGACCGGGGCGCGGACGGTGACGTTCCCGATGGACCGGGACGTGCTGCCGCGCCTGAAGCCGGGCGACCGCCCCTTGATCAGCATTCCCGTGGGCTCCCGGGAGCCGGAGAACTGGGCCCTGGGCAAGGACCGCACCTCGCTGCGCACGAGGGTCGTCGACGCGCTCCCCGGAGCGAAGAACCTGCCGTGCGACCACGGATGACGCGGACAAAAAGAGAGGCGGGCGCCGGTCACGGAGACCGGCGCCCGCCCCTACCGGGCCACCCTGACTGCTACGGGGTGACCTTCTCGATCTTCACGTTGCCGACGCCCGCGGCGACGCCGCGCTCGTTCAGCAGCTGCACCTGGCCGAAGAACTCACGGCCCTCCGGTGCGGCGGCCGCGGCGGTGACCTGGGCGGTGACGTCCGTGGACGCGCCGTTGGCCAGCGACACGGGCTTGGACTCGTCGACCTTCACCGTGCCGAGGGACGGCGAGTAGAAGACGTCGACGTAGTCGTACGCGGTCGAACCGGACGGCACCGAGTAACCGGCGACCTCCACCGTGTACGTGCCGGCGGCCGGCTTGTCGATGCTGACGGACTCCTCCGAGTCGCCGTCGGCGGACGAGGCGACCGGCTTGCCGTCCTTGAGGACCGTGAGGTCGAGGTCGGCGGCCTGGTCGGAGACGTTGCCGATGCTGACGTCGAGCCGCTCGGCGCCCTCGGGCACCTCGACGGTCGTCGTCTGCGTGGCACCGCCGGCGATGGTGGGACGCGTCGACTTCGAGGAGCCGAGCGGACCGCCCTGGAGCTTGCCGCCGTCGATCGCGGCGAAGTTGTTCGTCACCTTCCACGACACGTCGGCCGGGGTACCGACCTTCGCCTCGGGGAGCGTCTGCACGGCCGGGTCGAACGCGGTACCGAGCGCCTCGACGTCCAGCGTGTACGGGTTGTCGAGCAGTGGCGACGTACGGCGCGACTCGACCTCGATCTCCCAGACACCGGCCTGCGGGTCCGCGTAGGAACGCAGGTCCGGGCGGCAGGTGTTGGCCGGGTTCTCGTAGTTCGGGTAGCAGCTCGGCGTGGAGGTCTCGTCGACCGGAACGCCGTACGGGTGGATGGAGATGAACCGGGTCTGGCTCTTCTCCTTCAGCCCGCTCATCCGCACCTGGAGCGACTTGGCGCCCTCGGGAACGGTGACGAAGTACGAGGTGGTGCTGTTGCGCTGCACCGAGCCCTTCGCCTGGAAGGTGTACGCGGGCTTGGCCAGCGGCGTCGAGACGACGACGGTGGCGAGGACCTGCTGGTCGACACCCTCGGTCTTCGGGTCGTCGACGCGCAGGATCGCGCTGCGCAGACCGGCGGAGGCCGGGGTGGCCTGGATCTTGACGGTGACCGGCTTGTTCAGCGGCAGCCACACGCGGGTGGGCCCGGCGATCCGGAAGGTGCCGCCGGAGTTGTTCGCGAGGGAGAGCTGGTGCAGCACGGGCGTCGAGGAGCCGGAGGTACGGGTGACGGTGACCTCGTAGGTCTTCCGCTCACCGGCCTTCAGGCCGCCCTCGCGGTCGTAGAGACCGGTGCCGAACCCGGGCGTCTTCAGCGCGTAGTCGATCGCGGTGTCGACCGGAGCCTTGACCGCGTAGGTGTGCGCGGTGGCGCCGTCCCGGATGGAGTCCCAGGCGTCGACGACGTCGATCAGACCGGAGCCCTCGGCGTAGGCCTGCTCACCCTTGATGTGGTGGGCGGTCGACGTCAGCGCGGTGCGCAGCTTCGCAGGGGTGAGGTCGATCTTCTTCTGCTTGGCGGCGGAGATCAGCAGCGCGGAGGCACCGGCGGCCTGCGGGGAGGCCATCGAGGTGCCCTGGAGCATCGAGTAGCCGGCCGGCAGCGCGTAGCCCGCCTCGGCGACCGGGGAGCCCGGCAGCCAGGTCTGGGTGGTGTTGATGGAGGCGCCCGGCGCGGTGATGGCCGGAGCGAAGCCGCCGTCCTCACGCGGACCGCGGGAGGAGAAGGGCATCATCGCGTACGGCTTCTCGACGACGGAGCCGTAGTTGGAGGCCCAGGTCTCCTTGGAGATGGCGGCGCCGACGGACAGCACCTTGTCGGCGAGTCCGGGGTCACCGATGGTGTTGGCGCCCGGCCCGGAGTTGCCGGCCGAGATGACCAGCTGGACCCCGTACTGGTCGATGAGCCGCGTGTACAGCTCGGACCGCGCGTTGTTGCCGTCGTTGAGGGCCGGCAGTCCGCCGATCGACATGTTGACGATGTCGACGCCACGCTTGGTGACGAGGTCGATCATGCCTTCGGTCAGGGCGACGTTGGTGCAGCCACCGCTCCAGGAGCAGGCGCGCGAGGACACGATCTTGGCGCCGGGCGCGGCGCCGTTCATGTTCTTGTTGCCGAACAGGGAGTTGGCGGCGGTGATACCGGCGACGTGCGTGCCGTGCTCGGACTCGATGACGCCGATGTTGACGAAGTCGACCTTCTTGCCGACCCAGTCGCCCCCGTACGGATCCATCGGAACGCTCTTGCGGATCTCGACCACGAACGGCTGCCGCTCGACTACGTCCGTCTTGGGGTCGTCGGTGCCGAAGTACCCCACCTGGTAGCCGTCCTTGTACGGCTTCATGGCGGCGTCGTCGGTGAAGTCACCGTTGTCGTTGACGTCCACGGTGACGGTGCCCTTGGCGGCGTCGTACAGCACGCCCCAGACGTCGGTCGTGTCGCCGTCCCGGTTCGCGTCACCCTTGGCGTCGCCGCCCGCGGTGTCGCTCTCCTTGAAGGTGCTGAAGCCGAAGGTGCCCGAAGGCGCCTTGTACGTCCGCCCGTTGGCCGTGAACGTGGGCCCGGTGACGGAGGTGATCATCGGCCGCCAGGTCTTGTCGCCGTCCACGATCGGGTCGGTCGCCGTGACCCAGTCGACGATCTTGCGCTCGCCCGTGGTGGTCTTCTGGAGCGCGGGGTGCCCGAGGTCGACACCGGAGTCGAGGATGCCGATGGTGACACCGCGCCCGTCGGCCTTCGGGTTCTTCGCGACGAAGTCGACGGCCCCGGTCTCGAACGACGGGTTGTACGGGTTCTTGGCGGGGGTGTCGGCGCCCGGGCCGGCGGCGGAGCCGGTGGCCGACTCGGTCCCCTTGGCCGAGTCGGCGGCCGGAGTCGGGTCGTCGAGCGCGATCTCCTGGCGGAGGTCGATGCCGTGCACCGAGTCGAGCTTCTCGGCGGCCTTGATGGCGGCCTCGGCCCGGCCGGTCGGCAGAGTGGCCCGCACATAGCCGAGCTTGTCGTAGGTGCGGCCGACGGAGCCGCCCTTGACGGAGTCCAGCTGCTCGGCCACGGCCTCGGTCCTGCCGGGCGCGGTGGCGACCATGACGGTCACGTTCTTCTTGCCGTCGGCCTGGGCGTCGGCGAGAAGTTCCGCGTCCTGGGCGCCGAGCTTGTCGCTCGACGCCTTGACGGCAGGGTCGGTGGCCGGTGAATCGGCGGCGAGGGCCATGGGTATCGGCCCGGCCGCGGTGAGCGCGGCCACGAGGCCGGCGGCGGCCGCGAGCCGGGCCGCGCGTCTCGCACCCGATATCGGCGCGTGCTGGGGATCGGAGGTCATCAGCATCCCAAGGTGAGATCGAAAGGGATCCGGATTTCGGTGCCGGATGACCGCTCAGCTTTACGTAAGTGACCACACTTTGGGGAGACTTGCCCGAGGCGGGTTCAGGCCGTGGCGTAGACCCGCCATACGCCACACCCGGCAAACCGGCACCAAGGGGACCACCGGTCGCAGCGTCTCCGTGCGCCGCAACTTTGACGTCGACCAGGCGTAATCAAGGAACAGGTCTTAGCGTCAGGGGATGCATAAAGAGCTGCGGGTGGCGGCCTACGCCGTGTGCGTGCGCGACGGCCGGATCCTCCTGGCCCGCTGGGTCGCGGGCGACGGCACCAAGCGCTGGACGCTGCCCGGCGGCGGGATGGACCACGGCGAGGACCCGTACGACACGGTGATCCGCGAGGTCGAGGAGGAGACGGGCTACGCCTTCACCCCCGGCACTCTCATCGGCGTGCACTCGGTCCTGCGCCGCTACCCCCGCAAGCTCGGCAAGGTCGCCGACTTCCACGGACTCCGTCTGGTCTACGAGGGCGAGATCACGGGCGGCACCCTGCGGCACGAGGAGAACGGCTCGACGGACATGGCGGCATGGCACGACCTGGACGCGGTGACCGAACTGCCCCGCGTCGAGCTGGTGGACGTGGGCCTCGAACTCTGGCGCACCCGCCCCCCGACGGGCCACGTCCTTCCCCGCAAGGTGAACACAGAGTGACGGTCACAAAGCCGCTCACCGCCCCCGCCCCCAACACTGCGAGCGCCCTGATCCAAGTACGCCGATAGGCGACGCCCGTTGCGTCGCCGTTCACGCGCAGGCCACCCCCGGTGCCAAGCATCCAAGACGGAACTTGTCGCCGCGTCCGCACCAGGGGAGACCGCGCCATGCCGCGCACACGCTCTGTCACGCAAGCCGTACGACTGGACCGCCGCACCCTACTGACCGCGACCGGAGCGGCCACCCTCACCGCGGGCCTCGGCTACGCGCTGGGCGCCCCCGGCGAAGCCGCCGCCGGCCCGACGAACCCGCCCGCCACCAGGGCACGTACGACCACGACGCCCGTCACGAGGGCCCCGTACACGCAGGGCACGACCCTGGCCGAGACGGCGACCCCGCACACGTCCCCCACCCACGCCTACCGCCACCTGACCGCGGGCCCCGGCTGGGCGAGGGTGACCCGCGACGACCTGGCGGCCCCGCACCGGAGCAGGGAGACCCGCCGCACACCGCTCGCCGCGTTCGTCCAGTTCACCGACATGCACCTCGTGGACGTACAGAACCCGCTCCGCTACGAGTACCTGCGCGGCGCGACGTCCAGCGCCTGGCGCCCCCAGGAGGCACTCTCGGTCGCGGGCGCCATCTCGCTGGTGGAGCGGGTGAACAGCCTCCCGGGCGGCCCGGTCACGGCCTCCCCCCTGCACTGCGTGATGACGACGGGCGACAACACGGACAACAACGCCCGCTGCGAACTCGACTGGTTCCTCAAGACGATGAGCGGCGGCGGCATCACACCGAACACAGGAGACCCGGCCCACTACGAAGGAGTGCAGAACAGCGGCCTGAAGCTGTACTGGCACCCGGACTCGAAGCTCCCCGACAACGACAAGCGGGCCCACGCCTTCCCCCGCATCGAAGGCTTCCTGAAGGCGGCGATCAGCCCCCTCCGGAGCCCGGGCCTGACCGTCCCGTGGTACTCGACGGTCGGCAACCACGACGCGCTCCCGGGCGGCTGCTACGCCCCCGCAGACCCGTTCTTCGCCGAGTTCGCCGTGGGCGACCGCAAGTTGATGGAGCTCCCCACCCGCGACGGCGAGGCGATCTGGGACAACGTGGAGCGCGGCGGCGACCTGAAGGGCGCGGCGTTCAAGCAGCTGCTGACGGCCCGGTCGCGACAGATGCGCGAGGTCACCCCGGACGCGTCCCGCGCCCCGTTCACCCCGGCCGAGTACCTGGCCGCGCACCTGGACCCGGCGCACCGGGGCGCGGGCCCCCTGGGCCACGGCTACACGCAGGCCAACCTGGACGAGGGCACGCAGTACTACACGTTCACCGTCGCGCCCGGGGTGCGGGGCATCAGCCTGGACACGACGGACCCGGGCGGCCACTACGAGGGCTCGATCGGCGAGGCCCAACTCACCTGGCTGAAGGCCCAACTGGACCGGGCGGAAGCCGACCGTGCCCATGTGATCGTCTTCTCCCACCACACGAGCAAGTCGATGCGCAACCTCAACCCGGACCCGCAGCGCCCGCGCGAGAAACGCCACGGCGGCGCGGAGCTGACCGCGCTCCTCGCCGCCCACCGGCCGGTCCTGGCCTGGGTGAACGGCCACAGCCACAAGAACAAGATCACCCCGCACCCGGGTGCGGACGGCGCCCCCGGCTTCTGGGAGATCTCGACGGCCTCGCACGTGGACTTCCCGCAACTGGCCCGGGTGATCGAGATCGCGGACAACCACGACGGCACCCTGTCCCTGTTCACGACGCTCATCGAATCGGCGGCCCCGTACCAGGCGACCCCCGCGCACCTGACCGCGACGAACCTGGCCTCGCTCTACCGGGAGCTGTCCTTCAACGCGCCGGGCGCCCGCACGACGCTGGCCGGCAAGCCGAAGGACCGCAACACGGAACTGGTCCTGCGCAAAAGCTGACGCACCGGCCCGTTCACCGGGGCAGGACGACGACATAGGCCGCCGGATCCCGGTCCCCGGCGGCCATGAGGGCGGTCCGCACCACGGCGGCCTGCTGCTCCATGGACTCGCGCAGCTTGCGCGGAGTGATGTGCACGACGGTGATCCCGAGCCGTTCGAGGTGCTCCCGCTTGCGCGCGTACTCGATCCAGACGGAGTCCTCCTCCTGCCGGGGCGCCCGCGCGTCGAGTTCGAGGACGACGGACTGGTCGGGCCAGAAGGCGTCGACGCCCCCCAGGTGCGGACCGCCGGGCAGCCGCAGGTCCACGTTCCATAGCGGCGCGGGCAGATCGTGCTCGCGCACCATGGCGTAGAGCCGGTCCTCGGCGATGGCACGGCCCTCGGCGAGCAACGAGTCGACAGCGTCGACGACATGAGGACGCGTCAGCAGCCGCGCCTGGGACAACTCCCGGACCACCACGGCAGGTTCGCAGAACTGTCCCCGCACCGCCTCCGTCAGGAGCCGCCGCACGGCCCCCGCGTCACCGAGCTGGGCGACGGCGTCGGCGAGCGCCCGGGCGACGGGAGCGACCGGAACTCCCTGCAGAACCACGGGAGTCGGCAGTGCCGCGGCCCGCACGATCCGGGCGAGATCGGTGGACCGCAACCGCCGCGTGCGCGGCACCAGCACATCGACATGATCGACGGAGTTCAGCGGGGGAGCGGAGGCGAACCCGTGCAGAGCGAGCGCGGCGAGCCCGGTGACCAGGGCGTCGGGCGCCGCCTCGGCGGGGCCGTGCTGCACCGGCACGCCGCCAGTGCTCCCGCCGCGCCGGGTGGGCCGCCCCGCGTACAGCAGCGCGGCCCGCACCCGCTCCTCACCGGTCGGCGGACCGGGGTGCAGCAGGAAGACGCCGGGCAGCAGCTGCCGCCACGGCCCACCGGGCCGGCACTGCTCCTGCGCGGCGGCGGCACCGACACCGTGGGCCTTGAGCTGGGCGCCGCTCATGACGCGCACCTGGACACGGTCGAGCTCACGCAACGGGCGGGGGAACAGCGGGGCGGGGGAGTTGTGGTTCATGACCAGGCCCTTCCCGGCCGGGCCGCCCCCGCTAACCGCTGTTACCGTCCCGTCGACAAAGCCGGACAAGCTCGCCCTAAAGTCGAACGGCCGCCCGGCCGAAAAGGCCAGGCGGCCGGGCGGGTTACGGCCTGTCATACCCGCATTCAGTAACACCGGATGCCAGGGCGCCCCGAAGGGCGCCCCCGCGCACCCGCAGCCGTCACGAGGAGGCGGCCCCGGCGTCGCAGGCCTGCCCGCGCAGCGCCCGGGCCAGATCGTCCCGGGCCTCCAGCACCAGTCGGCGCAGCGCGGGCGCCGCGTCCTCGCGCGCGGTCAGCCACGCGTCGGTCGCCGCGAGCGTCGCGTCGGAGTCCTGGAAGGTGGGGAACAGGCCCCGCACCACGTCCATGCCGATCTGGATGGACCGCTCGTCCCAGACCCGCTCGATGACCGCGAAGTACTTCTCGGCGTACGGCGCGGTCAGCTCCCGCTGGGACGGCTGCTGGAACCCGGCGATGGTGGCCTCCACCAGCGCGTTGCTCAGCGCGTCGGACTCCACGACCTGCGCCCAGGCCTGCGCCTTGACGGCCGCGGAGGGGCGGGCGGCGAGGCAGCGCACCTGGTGCCGCTTGCCGGAGGCCGTGTCGTCGCGGGCCAGCTCGTCCGCGAGGACGGTCTCGTCGGCGACCCCGTACGTGGCGAGGGTCTCCAGGAACGCCCAGCGCATCTCCTGGTCGACCTCAAGACCGTCGATCTTCGCGCTGCCCTCCAACAGCCCCTGGAGGAGCTGGAGTTCGGCCTCGCTGGAGGCGACGGAGGCGAAGAAGCGGGCCCAGGTCAGCTGGTGCTGGCTGCCCGGCTCGGCGAGCCGCAGTTCCTTGACGGCGCCCTCGGCGAGCAGCCGCCCGCCCTCGGCGCGCCAGGTGGGCGCGGCGTAGTGGGTGAGCGCCGAGCGGGCCCAGGCGTGCAGCATCTGCAGGACGCCGATGTCGGACTCCCGCCCGGCGAACCGCAGCACGAGGCCGATGAAGTCGCGGGCCGGCATGAGGGCGTCCCGCGTCAGGTTCCACAGCGCGGACCAGCACAGGGCGCGGGCCAGCGGGTCGCTGATGTCGCCGAGCTGCTCGCGCAGCGTGGCCAGCGAGTTCTCGTCGAAGCGGATCTTGCAGTACGTGAGGTCGTCGTCGTTGACGAGGACGAGCTCCGGCGCCTCGGCCCCGGCCAGCTCGCTCACCACGGTGCGCGGCCCGTCGACGTCGACCTCGGCGCGCGCGTACCGCTCCAGGGCGCCCTCGACCGTGCGCCGGTACAGGCCGACGGCCACCCGGTGCGGCCGCAGCTCGGGGTGCGAGGCGGCGGCCTCCTGGACCACGGCGAGCTCGGTGATCCGCCCGTCGCCGCTCAACGTCACCTGCGGGGTCAGCGAGTTGACCCCGGCGGTCTGGAGCCAGGCCCGCGACCAGGACGTCATGTCCCGGCCGCTGGTCTCCTCCAGCACGGACAGCAGATCGCCGAGCTGCGTGTTCCCGTACGCGTGCCGCTTGAAGTACCGGCGCGCGCCCTCGAGGAACGCGTCCCGCCCGGCGTACGCGACGAGCTGCTTCAGCACCGACGCGCCCTTGGCGTACGTGATGCCGTCGAAGTTGAGCTTGGCGTCCTCCAGGTCACGGATGTCGGCCGTGATCGGGTGGGTGGAGGGCAGCTGGTCGGCGCGGTAGGCCCAGGACTTGCGGTTGTTGGCGAAGGTGATCCAGCCGTTCTCGAACCGGGTCGCCTCGACCATGGAGAACGAGCCCATGAAGTCGGCGAAGGACTCCTTCAGCCACAGGTCGTCCCACCACTGCATGGTGACGAGGTCGCCGAACCACATGTGGGCCATCTCGTGCAGGATCACGTTGGCCCGGCGCTCGTACGAGGCCTGCGTGACCTTGCCGCGGAAGATGAACTCCTCGCGGAAGGTGACCATGCCCGGGTTCTCCATGGCGCCGAGGTTGTACTCGGGCACGAAGGCCTGGTCGTACTTGCCGAAGGGGTACGGGTAGTCGAAGTTCTCGTGGAAGAAGTCGAGGCCCTGCTTCGTCACCAGGAACACGTCGTCGGCGTCGAAGTACGGGGCGAGACCCTTGCGGCACATGGCGCCGAGCGGGATCTCGAGGTCGCCGCGCGTGTAGGTGTCCGTCACGTAGTGGTACGGGCCGGCGACGATCGCGGTGATGTACGTGGAGATCGGCTTCGTCTCGGCGAACCGCCAGACGCCGTCGGCGAGTTCACCGACCCCGTTCGACCAGACCGTCCAGCCCTCGGGCGCCTGCGCGCTGAACCGGTACGGGGCCTTCAGGTCGGGCTGCTCGAAGTTGGCGAAGACGCGGCGGGAGTCGGCCGGCTCGTACTGCGTGTAGAGGTAGACCTCGCCGTCCTCGGGGTCGACGAAGCGGTGCATGCCCTCGCCGGTGCGGGAGTAGGCGCACTGGGCGTCGACGACCAGCTCGTTGTCCTCCGCCAGGTTCTCCAGCTGGATCCGGCTGCCGTCGAACACGGCGGCCGGGTCGAGGTCCTCGCCGTTGAGGGAGACGGCCGTCACGGACGGGGCGATCAGGTCGACGAAGGTGCTCGCGCCGGGCTCGTTCGCCCGGAACCGGATCGTGGTCAGGGAGCGGAAGGTGCGCGGTCCCTCGCCCGGCGCCTCACCGACGGCGGACCGCAGGTCGAGGGCCACCTCGTACCCGTCGACGGACAGCAGACCCGCCCGCTCGCGGGCCTCGTCGCGGGACAGATTCTCACCGGGCACGGGCGGCACTCCTTCGTGACGTTGGACGGGTCCTTGTGGGACCGTTCGAACGCCTATGATCCTCGCACGCGCCCCCTTCCCCGGACATCCGGGAATGGGACCGCACCACGAGCGCGTTGTACCCGGGCGTACCCCTTCAGCGACTGCCTAGGAGTGTCATGCCCGCCACGGCCGAGAAGCCCGTCGAGAAGACCCCCGTCGACTTCTGGTTCGACCCGCTGTGTCCCTGGGCGTGGATGACCTCCCGCTGGGTGCTCGAGGTCGAGAAGTTCCGCGACATCAAGGTGCGGTGGAACGTGATGAGCCTCGCGGTGCTCAACGAGGACAAGCTCGACGAGCTGCCCGAGGAGTACCGCGACATGCTGGAGACCAAGGCCTGGGGCCCGGTCCGCGTCGTCATCGCCGCCCAGCAGGAGCACGGCTCGGAGGTGCTCGGCGACCTGTACACGGCGCTCGGCACCCGGATCCACAACGGGGGCGAGGGCCCGACCAAGGAGGCCGTCGCCGCCGCCCTCGACGAGGTCGGCCTGCCCGCCTCCCTCATCGAGCACTGGGACGACACGAAGTACGAGCCCGAGCTGCGCGCCTCCCACAAGGAGGGCATCGACAAGGTCGGCCAGGAGGTCGGCACGCCGGTCATCGCGGTCCCCGGCGCGGACGGCGAGCAGATCGCGTTCTTCGGCCCGGTCGTCACGCCGGCGCCCAAGGGCGAGGCCGCGGCGAAGCTCTGGGACGGCACGCTGCTCGTGGCGTCGGTGCCGGGCTTCTACGAGATCAAGCGGACGCGTACGGCCGGGCCGGTCTTCGACAACTAGTCGTCGAAGTCCTCGGGTAGCTGGAGGTGGCGGCTCTCGACGCCGTAGTGCCGCATCGTCCGGCAGCCGGCCTTCTTGCAGCGCCACCAGTTGTGGGTGTAGGTCAGCTGCTTCTGCTCACGAAGCCAGAGGTCTTCCGCCGGTGTCAGATGCCGGTGCTGCTCGTAGGACTTGCACGTCGGGCAGTGCCGCTCCCGCTCCACCTCGTTGGTCATCGGCCCAAGATGCCCCGGAAACCGTAAAACCGACAGACCCCCGTGAGTCACGTCCTCACGGGGGTCTGTCATTTCAGCCGCCCGCCGCAGTGAAGGTTGAGAAGACGATCACGAGGCGGGACGCATGTGACGCGGCGCGTCCCCGTCAGGGGACGAGCAGCAGGTGATCGGCCCGCTCCTTCGCGGCCGCGTACCGCCGGGCCACGTCCTGCCAGTTGACGACGGCCCACATCGCGTCGATGAAGTCGACCTTCTGGTTCTTGTACTGCAGGTAGAACGCGTGCTCCCAGGCGTCGAACACGAGGATCGGGGTCGAGCCCTGCCCCACGTTCCCCTGGTGGTCGTAGACCTGCTCGACGATCAGGCGCCCGCTGAGCGGCTCGTAGGCGAGGACGCCCCAGCCGGAGCCCTGCGTCGTCGCGGCGGCCTTGGTCAACTGTGCCTTGAAACCGGCGAAGGAACCGAAGGACTCGGCGATCGCGTCGGCGAGGTCGCCCACGCCGTCGGCGGCCAGCGGCTCGCCGCCGCCCCCGTCCTTCGGGCTGTTCATGTTGTGCCAGTAGATGCTGTGCAGGATGTGGCCGGAGAGGTGGAAGGCCAGGTTCTTCTCCAGGCCGTTGAGCGCACCCCAGTGTTCCTTGTCGCGGGCCTCGGCGAGCTGCTCCAGGGTGTCGTTGGCCCCCTTCACGTACGCCGCGTGGTGTTTGTCGTGGTGCAGCTCGATGATCTGCGGATTGATGACCGGTTCGAGCGCCGCGTAGTCGTAAGGAAGCTCAGGAAGCGTGTAGATGGCCATGTACGTGTGCCCTCCGGCTGCTCATTGCACGGCTTATTGCAAGTTATTCGCAAGTGCAGGCTAACAGCAAGAGTGCCGCGCGCAACGCGAAGGACCCCCGGGCCAGTTGGCCCGGGGGTCCTTCGGAGGCGAGGGGGACTACTTCTTCTCGGCGATCTTCTGCCGGACGAAGCCGACGACCGCGAGGATCAGGGTCAGGCCACCGGTGTAGAGCAGCTGCTCACGGGTGCCGGGCTCGCGGGCCATCAGGACGAACACCGCGACCATGCCGAGCAGCGCCAGGACGGTCAGGTACGGGTAGGCCCACATCTTCACGACGAGCTTCTCCGGCGCCTCGCGCTCCAGCTTGCGGCGCAGGATCAGCTGCGAGATGGCGATGAAGAACCAGACGACGAGGATGATCGCGCCGATGGTGTTGAGCAGCCAGGCGAAGATGTCGTTCGGGCGCCAGTAGCTGAGCAGCACGCACACGAAGCCGAACGCGGCCGACAGCAGCACCGCGACCCGCGGCACCCCGCCCGAGATCTTGCCGACGATCTTCGGGCCCATGCCGCGGGCGACCAGCGAGCCGGCCATGCGGGAGGCGCCGTAGATGTTGGCGTTCATCGCGGACAGCAGGGCGATCAGGACGACGACGTTCATGATCTGGCCGGCCGCCGGGATGCCCAGGTGGTCCAGGGTGGCGACGTAGGGGCCCTTGGTCGGGATCTCCTTCGCCGTCCACGGCAGCAGCACCACGACGACGGCCATCGAGCCGACGTAGAAGAGGGCGATGCGCCACATCGCCGTGCGGACCGCCTTGGCGACACCCTGCACCGGGTGCTCGGACTCGGCGGCGGCGATCGTGACGGTCTCCAGACCGCCGTAGGCGAAGACGGACGCGAGCAGACCGACGATCAGCCCCTCCGAGCCGTTCGGCATGAAGCCGCCGTGGCCGGTGAGGTTGGACATGCCGGGGGCGTCGACGTCGGGCAGGACGCCGAGGATGGCCAGGACGCCGATGCCCAGGAAGAGGACGATCGCGCCGACCTTGAGCGTCGCGAACCAGAACTCGAACTCGCCGAAGTTCTTCACCGCGGCCAGGTTCGAGCCGGTGAACAGGAGCATGAACAGCGCGACCCAGGCCCACTCGGGCACACCCGGCACCCACGCGTGCACGATGCCGGCCGCACCGATCCCCTCGAGCCCCACCGCCACGCACAGCAGGAACCAGAACGACCAGCCCGCCGTGAACCCTGCCCACGGACCGATGCCCCGCTCCGCGTGCACGGAGAAGGAGCCGGAGGCCGGATACGCCGCCGCCATCTCGCCGAGCATGCGCATCACCAGCATCACGAGGGCGCCGGAGATCGCGTAGGCGAGAATGATCGACGGACCGGCCGCGGCGATCGCGGTGCCGGAGCCGACGAAGAGGCCGGCGCCGATCACGCCGCCGAGCGCGATCATCGACAGATGGCGCTGCTTGAGACCGTGCGAGAGCGACGGCTCGGTGGCCGCCGACGACTCGACGGGCTGCGCGACCGCATCCTCTACGGTTGCCGCATCCTCTGCGGCTGACTGCGCGGACGTCCGAGACATGGATGTGCCCTGTTCACTAGCTGAGACGGGTCATGAGTAAACGGTGCGTAAACGGCCCACAGTCTGGGGGCGCGGCCCGATCACAGGGAATACGTTTCCGCTATACGGACACGACGCTCACACCCCGCGACGTCCCCGTAGACGCTGCGTGAAGGATCAGGCACGCCGTGCGCGCAGCTCCCGCACACCCGCCACGACCAGCACCGCCGCTGTCGCTCCCGTCGACCACAGCAGCTGCGGCCGCGCCCCGTCGTCGGTCAGCATCAGGCCGACCACCGCCGCCATCGCGGCGAGCGCCGCCCAGGTCAGCCACGGGAACGCCCACATCTTCAGCACCAGGCGCTCCGGCGCCTCCGCCTCGATGCGCCGGCGCAGCCGCAGCTGCGACACCGCGATCAGCGCCCACACGAACAGCAGCACCGCGCCGACCGAGTTGAGCATGTAGAGGAACACCGAGTCGGGCCACTTCAGATTCAGCAGCACGGACACGAAGCCGAAGGCCACCGACGCGAGGACCGCCCGGCGCGGCACCCCGCCCCCGCTCACCTTCAGCAGCGAGCGCGGCGCCTCCCCGCGCTCGGCCAGCGAGAACACCATCCGGGACGCGCCGTACAGATTCGCGTTGAGCGCCGACAGCAGCGCCACGAACACCACGATGTTCATGATCTGCCCCGCCGCCGGGATCCCGATGGCGTCGAGCACGGTCACGTACGGGCTGACGCCCGCCTTCTGCGCCGTCCACGGCAGCACCGTCACGATGACCAGCATCGAGCCGACGTAGAAGAAGAGGATGCGGAACACTGCACTGCGCACCGCCCGCGCCACCGAGCGGACCGGGTCGTCCGACTCGGCCGCCGCGATCGTGACGACCTCCAGGCCGCCGAACGCGAAGACGACCGCGAGCACGCCCGAGACGACGCCCTGCCAGCCGTGCGGCAGGAAACCGCCGTCGCCGGTGAGGTGAGTGAGGCCGACGGGGTCCGTGTCGGGGAGCAGGCCGAAGATCGCCAGCAGCCCGAGCACCAGGAACGCGACGATCGCGAAGACCTTCAGGGAGGCGAACCAGAACTCGAACTCGCCGAAGTTCTTCACCGCCGTCAGGTTCGCCGCGGTGAACACCACCATGAACAGCAGCACCCACGTCCACTGCGGCACCGACGGCACCCAGCCGTTCGCGATCTGCGCCGCGCCCGTCGCCTCCACCGCGAGCACCACGACGAGCAGGAACCAGTACAGCCAGCCCACGCTGAACCCGGCCCAGCGGCCGAGCGCCCGCTCCGCGTGCACCGAGAACGAGCCGGAGGCCGGCATCGCCGCCGACATCTCGCCCAGCATCCGCATCACGCACATCGCGAGCGCGCCCGCGATCAGATACGAGACGACGATGCCCGGGCCCGCGACCTCGATCCCGGCCCCGGACCCCACGAACAGGCCCGCGCCGATCACCCCGCCGAGCCCCAGCATCGTCAGGTGCCGCTGCTTGAGCCCACCGCCCAGCGGTTCGTCGGGCAGCGGCCCTTCGGAGGGGAGCGGGGCGTCGTCGTGCCGGGGGTCGTGCATCAGGTCCGTCAGCCGATCTGAGGTGCGCAGGAATTGGCGGGAACCTACAGTCTCGCCGCCGATCGCGCCGGACCGCAAAACGCGCCCGCCCGACAGCTGACCTCCGTGACGAGGGTCACCCCGCGCGGGGTGTACGCGACGACCTTTGTACGGAGCCCACCAACACCCCGCGCAAGCCTTTGTCGAGGCGCGACCGTGATCGCCGTGAGCCCCCTGGGATAGCGTCACGAAGAACCACCACCTTGCCCAGCACTCCAGAAACGCGGAGACCCGATGAGTACCGCCACCGCCGCCGTCGCCCGTCCGGGCAAGGTCCTGGCCGACCTGCTGCCCGCCTCCCGCACCAAGGACATCGCGCTGGTCCTCGGCGGCGCCGCCCTCACCGGCATCGCCGCGCAGATCGCGATCCCCGTGCCGGGCTCGCCCGTGCCGGTCACCGGGCAGACCTTCGCCGCGCTGCTCGTCGGCACCGCGCTGGGCGCCCGCCGCGGCTTCCTCGCGCTCGCCGTGTACGCGCTCGCGGGCATGGCCGGCATGCCGTGGTTCGCCGAGGGCACCGCCGGTTTCGCGATGCCGTCCTTCGGCTACGTCCTCGGCCTGATGCTCGCCTCGGCGGCCGTCGGCGCCCTGGCCCGCCGCGGCGACGACCGCTCGGTGTGGCGCACGGCCCGCGCCTTCCTCGTCGGCGAGGCGATCGTCTACGCGGTCGGCGTCCCCTACCTGGCGCTGTCCACCGGCATGAGCCTGAGCGCCGCGATCGCCGCGGGCCTCACCCCGTTCCTCATCGGCGACGCGATCAAGGCGGCCCTGGCGATGGGCGCGCTGCCCACCGCCTGGAAGTTCGTCGGCAAGTGAGCTTCACCCGCTAGACGTTGTAGTTCCTCCGGAAGAGGTTCGCCGGGTCGTACGCGGCCTTCAGATCGGCGAGCCTCTTTCGCGTTCCCGCGTCGTACAGCCCCTCGGGCCGGTCCGCGCCGCCGAACGCGAAGTTGAGGGAGCGGCCCATGACGCGGTCCGCGACCGCGCCGAACGCCCGCGCGTGATGCGCCCGTGCCGCGTCCCGCCCGCCCTCACCGAGCGGTGACAGGATCCGCACCAGCCAGACCGCGTCCCGGTACGGCACCGCGTTCGGTGCGGGCCGCGACAGCGCGCCGCCCAACTGGTTCAGCTGCACGATGTGCATGCCGTCGGCGCCGGGCCCGCACGCGGTGAACAGCTCGGTGACGGCGGCGAGATCGAGCGCGTCCAGGAACACGCTGTCCCCGTAATAGGGGTGCGGGAAGTCCGGATCGCTGTGGATGGTGTGGCTGTCCCCGTACGGCATCTCGCGCAGGGTGTCGGAGAGCGCCCGGCCGAGCGCGGCCCGCAGCGGCGCCACGAGCCGCTCGCCCTCCTCCGCGTCGCCGGTGAAGGCGATCCGTACGGAGACCAGGTACGTGCCGCGCAGATGGGGCGGCATCGACGGCAGGTCCGGATAGACGAGCGCGGCGAGCGACGAGGTCAGGGTGTCGGGGACGGTCGCGGCCCAGCGCGTGTACTCCCGCACGATGTCCGCCGGGTCCGTGGCCCGGCCGTCGTAGGCGAGGGAGCCCCCGTAGAGCCGGGTCACCGGGACCAGGCCCACCTCGATCGCGGTGACGACGCCCAGGTTCGCGCCGCCGCCGAGCAGGCCGTGGAAGAGGTCGGGGTCGCTCTCGGCGGTGACGTGACGCAAGGCGGCGTCGGCCGTCACCACGTCCACGGAGCGCACATGGTCGGCCGTGTAGCCGAACTCCCGCGCCAGGATGCCGAGTCCGCCGCCCAGCGTGTAGCCGACGGCGCCGACGCTCGGCGCCGAGCCGTTCAGCGGGGCGAGTCCGTGCGGGGCCGCGGCCTCGGCGACCGCGCCCCAGCGGGCGCCCGCGCCGATCCGGGCCGTCCGGGCCACCGGGTCCACGGTGACGGTGTCCATCCGCCGCGTACTGACGAGGACGCCGCCCTCGGCCGCGTCCGGCAGCCCGTGCCCGGTGGCCTGCACGCCGACGGGGAGTCCGGCGGCTGCGGCGTGCGCGACGGCGGCCACCACGTCGTCCGGCCCCGACGCGGTGAACACCACGTCGGGGCGGAGGGCGAAGCCGGTCTGGAACCCGGCGATCTCGTCGTCGTAACCGGCGTCACCGGGCCGGAGAACAAGGGTCTCTGCAGTGGTCATACGGGCACTGTGCCCGCATAACCTGACAGGTTCCGTCAGGTTTCGGTCAGCTCTCCACCGAGTCGGTGACCGATTCGGCGACCGAGTCGGTGAGCGCCGCGTTCTTCTTCGTCCGCTCCCGCACCAGCGAGACACCGACCACGAACACCGCGACGAGCAGCGAGAGCAGCACCTGCTCGCGGCCGGCGTCGTCGGTCAGCATGTAGACGAGGACGAAGGAGATCGCCGCGATCGTCGCCCAGGTCAGGTACGGGAAGAGCCACATCTTCACGACGAGCTTCTCCGGCTGCTCGCGCAGGATGATGCCGCGCATCTTCAGCTGGGTGAAGCAGATGACCAGCCACACGAACAGGGCGACCGCGCCGGAGGAGTTGAGCAGGAAGTTGAAGACGGTGTCCGGCCACTGGTAGTTGAACCAGACGGCGAGGAAGCCGAAGACGACGGAGCCGAGGATCGCGGCCCGCGGCACACCCCGCGAGGTGGTCTTCGCGAACGCCTTGGGCGCGTCACCGCGCTGGCCCAGCGAGAACGCCATGCGGGAGGCCGTGTACAGGCCCGAGTTGAGGCAGGACAGGACGGCGGTCAGCACGATGACGTCCATGACCTGACCGGCGTGGGGGATGCCGATCGAGTTGAGCGCGGCGACGTACGAGCCCTCGTCCACGATGGACTTGTCGTTCCAGGGCAGCAGCGTCAGGACGATGAAGATCGAGCCCAGGTAGAAGATGCCGATGCGCCAGATCACCGAGTTCGTGGCCTTGGTGACGGCCTTCTGCGGGTCCTCGGACTCACCGGCGGCGAGCGTGACGATCTCGGAACCCATGAACGAGAAGACGACCATCAGCACACCGGTGAGGATCGCGCCCGGCCCCTTGGGGAAGAAGCCCCCGGAGTCGGTCAGGTGCGCCAGACCGCTGCCCGGGTTGTCGGAGCCCGGCAGCAGACCGAACACGGCGAGCAGACCGACGACCACGAACGCGCCGATGGCGACGACCTTGATCCCGGCGAACCAGAACTCGAACTCGCCGTAGGAGCCGACCGCGGCCAGGTTCACCACGGTGAGCACGAGCATGACGAGCAGGGCCCAGCCCCACTGCGGCACGGCCGGTATCCAGCCGTTGAGGATCTTCGCCCCGGCGGTCGCCTCCACGGCGAGCACCACGACCCAGAAGAACCAGTACAGCCAGCCGATGGAGAAGCCGGCCCAGCGCCCGAGCGCCTGGTCGGCGTAGGCGGAGAAGGAGCCAGACGTCGGCCGGGCGGCGGCCATCTCGCCCAGCATCCGCATCACGAAGACGACCATCGCGCCGACCAGCGCGTACGAGATGAGGATGGCGGGGCCGGCGGCGGCGATGCCGGAGCCGGAGCCGACGAAGAGGCCGGCGCCGATGACGCCGCCGATGGCGATCATCGACAGGTGCCGGTTCTTCAGGCCGGCCTTGAGCCCGTCGCCGCTGTCCGGCGAGCCGCTCTCGAGGGTGTCCGTGGTGGGGGCTGACTGCGTGGTCATGCACGGGTCCTTAGATCTGGTGCAAACGAGCGTTCACATTCAAACCACGACAAGGCCGCCGGCGGAACCCCTGAGTCCGTATCGTTGCCAAGCCCGTACCGGCGGCCCCGCCTCGCGCGCGGCGCCGCACCCGGAGGCGGCCCCCCGGCCCCCGGCGTGCCACACTCGGACGCATGCGCGTGTACCTCGGCTCGGATCATGCCGGCTACGAACTCAAGAACCACCTGGTCGAATGGCTCAAGGCCCACGGCCACGAGCCCGTCGACTGCGGGCCCCACATCTACGACGCCCTCGACGACTACCCGCCCTTCTGCCTCCGCGCCGCGGAGAAGACGGCCGCGGACCCGGAGTCGCTCGGCATCGTGATCGGCGGCTCGGGCAACGGCGAGCAGATCGCCGCGAACAAGGTGAAGGGCGTCCGTGCGGCGCTCGCCTGGAGCGAGCAGACCGCCGCGCTCGGCCGCGAGCACAACGACGCCAACGTCATCTCGATCGGCGGCCGCATGCACACCCAGGAGGAGGCGACGAAGTTCGTCGAGATCTTCCTGAGCACGCCGTACTCGGGCGAGGAGCGGCACCAGCGCCGGATCGACATGCTCTCGGCCTACGAGACCACCGGCGAGCTCCCCCCGATCCCGGACCACCACCCGAAGTAAGCCTCTCCGGCCTTCGAGGAGCGGGGCCCGGGACACAGCCCCGTGACCCGGACCCCCGCTCCGCCGGACCCCGCCCGCCCCGAGAGGAACCCAGCGTGCCCGAGGGCCACACGATCCACCGCCTGGCCCAGGACCACGCCGAACGCTTCCAGGGCACGAAAACCCAGGTCACCAGCCCCCAGGGCAAGTTCTCCGACGCCGCCGCACTCCTGAACGGCCAGGAACTCACCCGCACCGAGGCCCACGGCAAGCACCTCTTCCTCGGCTTCGGCCCCGCGGACTCCTGGGTCCACATCCACCTCGGCCTGTTCGGCAAGTACACCCTCGGCGAGACCCCCGCCCCGCCCCCCACCGACACCGTCCGCCTGCGCCTGGTCAACGCCACGCACTACTCGGACCTGCGCGGCCCCACCACCTGCGCCCTGATCACGGACGCCGAGAAGCAGGCGATACACGACCGCCTCGGCCCCGACCCGCTGCGCCCCGCCGACGGCCCCGCCAAGGCGTACGCCCGGATCTCCCGCAGCCGCACCACGATCGCCGCGCTCCTGATGGACCAGAAGATCGTCGCCGGCGTCGGCAACGTCTACCGGGCCGAGGTCCTCTTCCGGCACGGCATCGACCCGTACGTCCTCGGCCGCGACATCGATGAGGCCCGCTTCACCCAGCTCTGGGACGACCTCGTCGCCCTCATGCGCGAGGGCGTCCGCCACAACCGCATCGACACGGTCCGCTCCGAGCACACCCCCGAGGCGATGAACCGCCCGCCCCGCGTCGACGACCACGGCGGCGAGGTCTACGTCTACCGGCGGGCGAACCAGCCCTGCCACCTGTGCGCCACCGAGATCCGCACCGCCGAACTCGCGGCTCGCAACCTCTTCTGGTGCCCCGCCTGCCAGCCCACCGGCGCCCGTTGAACGCCCCCTTCTGATTCCGGCCCGACCCGCAACCGGGTACGGTGCCCGGAAAGGGGGACAAGTGGGACCACCCGTGCGCAGGTCCAGGCCGCACGGATAAGGTCCACGAGCAATGGCGGTACGACGAGAACGGCACGGGCGCGAACAGCGCGCGGAGGCCGACACGCTTCCGGCCCGGTTGAAGATGCGCATGCACCGGGTCCGCACCGCCGTGCGCAAATCCGGCGTCGACTACTTCCGCGGGGACGGCTCGGACTGGATCGCCCTCGTCGGCCTCCTGCTCACCGTGCCGGTCATCGCCTGCTTCACGATCCTCGACCCCGTCTGGTGCTCACCGGCCGTCCTCGTCCTGCCGATCGTCGCGGGCGGACTGCTGCTGCGCCCGGCCAGCCTGCTCGGCCTGTACGCGGCGGCGGCCGTCGCCCTCATCGTGGAGTCCGTCCAGCTCGGCCCCTACGCCGAGCGCACCGCCGCGGTCACCCCCGGCACCGTCCTCACCGTCGCCGCCTGCGGCTTCTTCGGGCTGCTCATCGCCCAGTTCCGCAGCCGCGTCGGCGTGCCCTGGCGGCGCGGCGGCACCATGCTCTTCGACCTGCGCGAGCGGATCCGCACCCAGAGCCGGCTGCCCAAGCTGCCGCAGGGCTGGCACCGTGAGATGGCCCTGCGCCCGGCCGGCGGCCAGTCCTTCTCCGGCGACTTCGTGGTCGCCGCCCGCACGAACAACGGGCGCACGCTGGAGGTCGTCCTCACCGACGTCTCGGGCAAGGGTATGGACGCGGCGTCCCGGGCCCTCCTGCTCGCCGGCGCGTTCAGCGGCCTGCTCGGCTCGCTCCCGCCGCACGCGTTCCTGCCCGCGGCCAACGGATACCTCCTGCGCCAGGACTGGGACGAGGGCTTCGCCACCTCCATCCACCTCGTCCTCGACCTCGAATCCGGCGACTACGAGCTCTACTCGGCCGGTCACCCGCCGGGCCTCCAGCTCAACGCGGGCACGGGCCGCTGGGAGGAGAAGGCCGCGGAGGGCCCGCTGCTCGGGGTCTACGACGGCGCCGAGTTCGACGCGATCAAGGGGACCCTGCGCACGGGTGACGTGCTGATGCTCTTCACGGACGGACTCGTGGAGACCGCCGACCGGGACATCTCGGAGGGCATCGACCGCCTCACCGGCGAGGCCGACCGCTATGTCACCGGCGGCTTCCACGGCGCGGCCTGGCACCTCATCGAGGCGGTAGCCAAGGACGTCAACGACGACCGGGCGCTTCTGCTGATCTGCCGGGACACAGGTCCGCTGGGCTGACGGTCTCGTCGCCGGGTGCGGGCCGGTGGGGCGTCTCGCGCAGTTCCCCGCGCCCCTGGAAGGCATGCGGCTTCGCCGCGCCTTCCCCAGATCACAGGCTCCCCGAGCCTTGATCGGGGAAATGCGCCCGAAGGGCATGCATTTCAGGGGCGCGGGGAACTGCGCGACCAGCCCCCACCGGCCGGTGGCCGCCGACGAACAGACGAACCTACGGCGAACCGGCGACCTACACCCCGGCGCCGACCCGCCCCTCATCCCGCACCGAAGGGGCCCGCACCGGCATGACCCGCCCCAGCCAAGCGGAGCGCCCCGCCGCCAACGGCCCGAGCACGGCCAACACCAGCACATACCCCGCGATGAACGGAGAGAGCCGCGCATCCAGCCCCGCGCCGGCGGCCATCGTCGCCAGGATCAACGCGAACTCCCCCCGAGCGAGCAGCGTCGTGGAGACATTCGCCGCGGCCTGAGGCCCGAACCCGTACACCCGGGCCGCCCCCATCCCCGCCAGCACGTTCATCACCAGCGTCAGAGCGACAGCGACCAGCACGGGCCACACCACACTCGGCAGGTCCCCGGGGTCGATCGACAGCCCGAACGCGAAGAAGAAGATCGCGCCGAACGCGTCCCGCAGCGGATGGACCAGCGTCCGGATCCGGTCCCCGGACGCAGTCGAGCCCAGCATCAGGCCGACCATGAACGCCCCGATCGCGTCGGCGACCCCGAACCACTCGGAGACCCCGGCCACGAACACGGCCGCGCCGAGGAAGGAGATGACGAGCAGCTCGTCGTCCTTGACGGCGAACAGCCGCCCCACGACCCGTGTCCCGAACCGCGCCGCGAGCGCGAGCAGCAGCAGGAACCCGAAGGCTTTCCCGCCGTCGAGCACGGCGGCGGACAGCGAGTCGGCGCCCGACAGGATCGGTTGGAGCGCCGCGAGGTACAGCGCGAGGAAGATGTCCTCGACCACGATGATGCCGAGGATCGGTCTGGTCTCCGGGTTGCCGAGGCGCCCGGTGTCCACGAGCACCTTGGTGACGATCGCGGACGAGGAGATGCCGAGCACCCCGGCGAGGACCAGAGCCTCGGAGGTGCCCCAGCCGAGGGCGAATCCGAAACCGAGGCCGGCGCCGACGTTCAGCGCGAGATACGTCCCGCCCGCGAGGGCCATCTTGCGACCGCCCTCGCGCAGGTCGTCCACGTGGAACTCCAGGCCGAGGTAGAAGAGCAGCAGGACCAGGCCGAGCGCGGAGAGCATCTCCAGGTCGTGCGGGTCCGAGAGCAGGACGACGCCCGGCGTGTGCGGGCCGAGCAGGATCCCGGCCAGGATGAACAACGGGATGGTGGGGAGTCCGATGCGTCCGCCGAGGCGGGCGAGGACGGCGGCGGCGAGAAAGGCGCCGCCCATGGCGATCAAGGTGTCTGCGTGTCCGATGGGCCCGTTCCTCCTGAGGCGAGAACTTTGGTCAAGGGATCGTCAAGAAAGCGTCAATACTTAGCTTACCAAACGACTTTTCGGGACCGTGAGGCCCGCGCGGGGAACGGGTCGGCCTAGGCTCGCCCCATGCGGACGCTGACCCTGGCAGAGATCGAGGCCGTGGCCCGGCAGGCCCACGCGGCCCAGACGGACAAGGCCGGCCGCCCCTACGCGGAGCACCTCCAGGCCGTCGCCGGGGGAGTGGAGCGGCGCGGCGGCACCCCGGACCAGATCGCCGCCGCCTGGCTCCACGACGCCGTCGAGGACGACGCCCTGAGCTCCGAGTGGCTGGACTCCGCCCCGCTCACGGACGCCACAAAAGAAATCGTCCGCGCGCTCACCAAGCGCGCGGACGAATCTCCGCAGACCTATGCCCGTCGCATCCTCGACACCCCGGGCGCCCGCCTCGTCAAGGAGGCGGACCTGGCGCACAACGCCGACCCGGCCCGCCTCGCCGTCCTCGACGAGCCGACCCGCACCCGGCTGACCGCCAAGTACGCGCGGATGCGGGCCCTGCTCGGGCTCTGAAGCTCAGCGGCGCGAGCGCGCCAGCTCCGCCGCGTCCTTCTTGAACGCCCACTCCATCTTCGGCTCCATCGCGAACCGGAAGGCCCGCTGCACGGGGGGCGTGCACAGCAGTGTGACGACCGTCCCCGCGATGACGGTGACGGCGACCTCCCCGAGCGGTTTGTGGATCCACTCCCCGTCGAACCAGCCCCAGAACCGGGAGCCCTTCGCGAGGAAGCCGTGCAGCAGGTAGCCGTACAGGGTGCCCGCGCCCAGCACGGTGAACCACATCTTCCGCCCCGGCACCCAGGCGAAGAAGCACGCGGTCAGCACCATCGAGCAGCCGAACAGGGCGAGCGTCATCACGACACCGGCCCACCACGGCGCCCCCAGCTCCTGCGCGCTGTCACGGTGGTAGAACCAGGCGGACGTCATCCGCGGACCGGCCCAGTACGCGAGCACGAGCGCGGCCAGGAAGACCGGCACCGCGATGATCCGCACCTCGCGCCGCCGCACCAGCTGGAAGTGCTCCGGCTTGAGGAACAGGCCGAGCACGAAGAACGGCAGGAACTGCAGGACCCGCTGGAGGTCCAGGTCGTCGCCGATGTCGGGCGAGATCGAGGCGAGCACCGCGATGCCGAGGGCGACCGGGATCGGCCAGCGGATGACCTTCCACAGCGGCGTCGTGAGCCGCCACACGAACAGCGCGACCAGGAACCAGGTCAGGTACCAGGGGTCGAGCAGGCTGAACGGCTGCGACGGGTCGTCGTCCGCGTACCGCTTGAAGAAGGTGTAGGCGATCTCGAAGATCACGTACGGCACGGCGACGCCGGTGATCAGTCGCCGCAGCCGGTCCGGCCGCATGTCGAAACTGCGCGAGAAGTAGCCGGACACGATGATGAACGCCGGCATGTGGAACGTGTAGACGACCATGTAGAGCGCCTCGGCGGCGCGGCTGCCGTCCGTCAGGGGCTCCCAGGAGTGCCCCATGGCGACGAAAACGATCGCCAGGTACTTCGCGTTGTCGAAGAACGCGTCCCGCTGTTTGGGGGCGGGGGCCGCCGGGGAGGCGGCTGCGGGGCGCGGATCGTGCGGGGCTCGGGGGGAGGGCGTCGCGTCCACGGTCGGTGCGGCCGGAGGCAGCGGCTGACTGCGGTGCGACCCGTGCGCAGTGCGGAACATCTGAGGCACCCTAGTGGCGCCTGTGCGATTTCGTAAAACTCCCGACGTCATTCCCGCTTTTCTCTCGGGCGCGCTCGGGATTCACGCGAGCCGAGATGGGTGTGTCAGCCATGGATCCGTCATGGACTTATTGCCGACCTGTCCGGTATCGCGCTTTTCATCCCACTTAAACGGTGCATAACATCCGTTACCGACCCGGCAAGTTGTCGCATTGGTCACTATCGTCCCCGAGCGGTGATCGCATGGATAACGGGCGGTGATCGCGCGATGCTGCGCGTCGCCGAATTCTGAGGATTCTCTTTAATTTGCTCGCGACCGCGCCGCGTGCGTGGGTGTGATCACGCCGAGGGGAAAGTGAGGAAATGGCGCACGGGACCTGGGCGGACCTGCGGCGGGCGTGCGAGGGGCATGTGTGCGCCGCATGTGCCCCATGGAAACGATCAAGCCGATTTCGCCGGCGCTCCCACCCCCGCCCCCGGCGCGCCGACCACCCCGCCCACGTGCGCTGCTCGTGCGCCCCGGGGGTGCCCGGGCCCCGCTCCCTCACGCGCGCGTGGCCGACGATGCGTCACCGGCCGCATACGGAGCCCGCGTTGGTGGCACGATGGTTCTGGCGGGGGGTGTGGGGCTGTACCCCCCGGGCCGGGAGAGCGGACCGACCTAGGGTGTGATCAGTGTGGCCATTTCGCTGTCAGTGGTGCTGTTGTTGGCGATCGTCCTCGTCGTGCTGATGCGAGGTGGTTCGATCAAGGCGGGGCCCGCCATAGTGGCGGTCCTCTTCGGCTTCTTCCTGGCCTCGACCGGAATGGCGCCCGCGATCAACAACTTCCTCAACTCCGTCGCGTCGAGCATCGCCGCGATCAAATTCTGAGCGGCCGGACGCCGGGAGCGAAAAAGCCCCCGGCCCGGTCCACCTGGGTTGGATCCGGGCCGGAGGCCTTGGAAGAGAGCGGGCGACGGGAATCGAACCCGCGTAGCTAGTTTGGAAGACTAGGGCTCTACCATTGAGCTACGCCCGCACGCAGGACACCAGATCTCGGTGACCGCGGTACGCAGGCATCGTAGCGGGTCCCCGGGCCGGACCGCACACCCGTTGTCCGACTCGCGCCGGCCGCCCCGTCCACACCCTGCGCCCCACCCCCTGCAAAGGGGGGAGTAGCACTGCCTGCGGGCATGTACCCTACGTGTCGCACCGACGGGGTGTGGCGCAGCTTGGTAGCGCGTCCGCTTTGGGAGCGGAAGGCCGTGGGTTCAAATCCCGCCACCCCGACCAGCGTTCCGGACGGCCGCCCACCGGCGGCCCCCACGCTCGTCGTCGGCTCCGCGGGGCTCCCCATGATCGCGTTGTGGGTCGACTCCTGCTTGCCGTTACTATGCAAGCTGCGTGCCCGTGTGTCTCTCAGACCGTGTCTCTCAAGACCGGGCAGGAACCCAGAAGTCAGCCCCCAAGGAGACCGAACCGTGAAGAGCGCCGTGGAGACCCTGAACCCGACCCGGGTTCGGCTCAGCATCGAGGTGCCCTTCGAGGAGCTCAAGGACAGCCTCGACGCGGCGTACAAGAAGATCAACCAGCAGGTCACGGTGAAGGGCTTCCGCAAGGGCAAGATCCCGGCCCGCGTCATCGACCAGCGCTTCGGCCGCGGTGCGGTCCTCGAAGAGGCCGTCAACGACGCGCTTCCGAAGTTCTACACCGAAGCGGTCAACGAGGCGGAGCTCAACGTCCTGGGCCAGCCCGAGGTCGACATCACGGAGCTGAAGGACGGCGAGACGCTGAACTTCACCGCCGAGGTCGACGTCCGCCCGACCATCGAGATCCCGGACTACTCCGGCATCGAGGTCGAGGTCGACGCGGTCGAGGTCACCGACGAGGACGTGGACAAGTCGGTCGAGCAGCTCCGTGAGCGCTTCGCCTCCACCTCCCCGGTCGAGCGTGCCGCCGAGGACGGCGACGTCGTGACGATCGACCTGGAGGCCAAGGTCGAGGGCGAGGTCCTCGAGGACGGGGTCGCTTCCGGCGTCTCCTACACCATCGGCTCGGGCGAGCTGCTCGACGGCATCGACGAGGCCGTGAAGGGCCTGGAGGCCGGTGGCGAGGCCACCTTCACCTCCGAGCTCAAGGGCGGCTCCGCCGAGGGCAAGGAGGCCGAGGTCACCGTCAAGGTCACCCAGGTCGCCGCCCGCGAGCTCCCGGCCCTGGACGACGACTTCGCCCAGCTCGCCTCCGAGTTCGACACCCTCGACGAGCTGAAGGCCGACAGCCGCAAGCGCCTCGAGAACATGAAGCAGTACGACCAGGCCACCCAGGCCCAGGAGCGCGTCCTCGAGAAGCTGCTCGAGCTGGTCGAGGTCCCGGTCCCCGAGAAGCTGCTCGAGGACGAGGTCCAGACCCGCAAGCACAACCTCGAGCACCACCAGCTCGGCCAGATGGGCCTCGACATCGAGAAGTACCTCGAGATCCAGGGCAAGACGGTCGAGGAGTTCGACGCCGAGACGCGCGAGCAGGCCGTCAAGGGCATCAAGACGCAGTTCGTCCTGGACGAGCTCGTCAACAAGGAGAAGCTGAACGTCAACCAGGAGGAGCTCACCGAGCACCTCATGCGTCGCGCCGCTTCCTCCGGCATGTCCCCCGACCAGTTCGCCCAGGCCGTCGTCGAGGGCGGCCAGGTCCCGATGCTGGTCGGCGAGGTCGCCCGCGGCAAGGCCCTCGCGGTCGTCGTCGAGGCCGCCACGGTCAAGGACACCAACGGTGAGGTCGTCGACCTCGAGGACGACGAGGAAGAGGTCGCCGAGACCGTCGTCGCCGACGCCGAGTCCTCGGAGCCCTCGGAGGAGCAGGCCCAGGCCTGACCCCCGTAGCACCACCTGCAGCAGGCCCCCGGGACCCCGTCCCGGGGGCCTGCTGCACCCCACGCCCGGGGTCACGACCAGTAGCCCTCTGGGGGCGCGCGGGGTGTGCCCTTCAGGGGCGCGGGCCTGTGTCCGTTCAGCGACTCCGTCGCGGGGCGCGCCCGGCATGCCTCTGGGGGGCGCGCGGGATGTGCCCTTCAGGGGCGCGGGGAACTGCGCGACCAGCCCCGTACAAGCCGCACCCGCCGTGAGACCGCCAACGGCAGACGCGACCGCGCCCCCGCCGAGGGGCCGATCGCAACCCCGGCCGAGTCATGACCCCGCACCCCAGCGGAGCGCATGCGCTCACAGCGAACAGTTCCATTCCCGGGATTCCCCGGAGGGGCCCGCGCGTTAGGGTCCATGAATACGAGGGCAGGGGAGTCCCCGAGCGAGGGCCCCGGCCTCAGTTAGAGACGCGAGACGGCGCGCTAGCCGTCAGAGACGAGCAGGTGGATACGTGACGATTCAGATGCCTTCCGCCGCCGGCGAGCCGTCCATCGGTGGTGGCCTCGGCGACCATGTCTACAACCGGCTGCTCGGCGAGCGAATCGTCTTCCTCGGCCAGCAGGTCGACGACGACATCGCCAACAAGATCACCGCGCAGATGCTTCTCCTGGCAGCGGACCCGGAGAAGGACATCTACCTCTACATCAACAGCCCCGGCGGCTCGGTGACGGCCGGCATGGCGATCTACGACACCATGCAGTACATCCCGAACGACGTGGTCACGATCGGTATGGGCATGGCGGCCTCCATGGGCCAGTTCCTGCTCACCGGCGGTACGGCGGGCAAGCGCTTCGCGCTCCCGAACACCGACATCCTGATGCACCAGGGCTCCGCCGGCATCGGCGGCACCGCCTCCGACGTCAAGATCCAGGCCGAGTACCTGCTGCGCACGAAGCAGCGCATGGCGCGGATCACGGCCCAGCACTCCGGCCAGACCGTCGAGACGATCATCCGTGACGGCGACCGCGACCGCTGGTACACCGCCGAGGAGGCCAAGGAGTACGGCCTCATCGACGAGATCATCACTGCCGCTACGGGTGTTCCGGGCGGCGGCGGCACGGGCGCCTGATCCCCGCGATCAGCACCGGCCGACCCAGCCCACTGCTTCCTTCACCAGGACGGAACACCGCCATCATGAACAACATCCCCGGCAGCGGCCTCTACACGGGCCCGCAGGTCGACAACCGCTACGTGATCCCGCGCTTCGTCGAGCGCACCTCGCAGGGCGTGCGCGAGTACGACCCGTACGCGAAGCTCTTCGAGGAGCGCGTGATCTTCCTCGGCGTGCAGATCGACGACGCGTCGGCCAACGACGTCATGGCGCAGCTGCTGTGCCTGGAGTCGATGGACCCGGACCGCGACATCTCCATCTACATCAACAGCCCCGGTGGCTCGTTCACGGCCCTCACGGCCATCTACGACACGATGCAGTTCGTGAAGCCGGACATCCAGACGGTCTGCATGGGCCAGGCGTCCTCCGCGGCCGCCGTGCTCCTCGCCGCCGGCACCCCGGGCAAGCGCATGGCCCTGCCGAACGCGCGCGTGCTGATCCACCAGCCCTCCGGCGGCACCGGCCGTGAGCAGCTCTCCGACCTGGAGATCGCGGCCAACGAGATCCTCCGCATGCGCACGCAGCTGGAGGAGATGCTGGCCAAGCACTCGACGACGCCGATCGAGAAGATCCGCGACGACATCGAGCGCGACAAGATCCTCACGGCCGAGGACGCGCTCGCGTACGGCCTGATCGACCAGATCATCTCGACGCGCAAGATGAACAACGAAGCGATCGCGTAACCGCACGCTGTATCGTCTGCCGTTCCCCGGCACGGTTCACGTCGAAGTGAACCGTGCCAAGGGGGGCCCGAACGGGGGGCCCGGCAAGGTACCGTCGGATACAGGCACCAGGAGCCGCTTGTGCGAGCGTCTCCCAGGCGAAGGGGAAGCACCTCGTGGCACGCATCGGTGACGGCGGCGATCTGCTCAAGTGCTCGTTCTGCGGAAAGAGCCAGAAGCAGGTCAAGAAGCTCATCGCAGGCCCCGGTGTGTACATCTGCGACGAGTGCATCGACCTCTGCAACGAGATCATCGAGGAAGAGCTCGCGGAGACGAGCGAGGTGCGCTGGGAGGAACTGCCCAAGCCTCGCGAGATCTACGAGTTCCTCGAGAGCTACGTCGTGGGCCAGGAGGCCGCCAAGAAGGCGCTCTCCGTGGCCGTGTACAACCATTACAAGCGCGTCCAGGCCGGCGAGAACGGCGGAGCGCAGGGCCGTGACGACGCGATCGAACTCGCGAAGTCCAACATCCTGCTCCTCGGCCCCACGGGCTCGGGCAAGACACTTCTCGCCCAGACGCTGGCGCGCATGCTGAACGTCCCGTTCGCGATCGCCGACGCCACCGCCCTCACGGAGGCGGGCTACGTCGGCGAGGACGTCGAGAACATCCTGCTGAAGCTGATCCAGGCCGCGGACTACGACGTCAAGAAGGCCGAGACCGGGATCATCTACATCGACGAGATCGACAAGGTCGCGAGGAAGAGCGAGAACCCCTCGATCACCCGCGACGTGTCGGGCGAGGGCGTCCAGCAGGCCCTCCTGAAGATCCTCGAGGGCACGACGGCCTCCGTCCCCCCGCAGGGCGGCCGCAAGCACCCGCACCAGGAGTTCATCCAGATCGACACGACGAACGTGCTGTTCATCGTGGGCGGCGCGTTCGCCGGTCTGGAGAAGATCATCGAGTCGCGGGCCGGCGCCAAGGGCATCGGCTTCGGCGCGACGATCCACTCCAAGCGCGAGCTGGAGGAGAAGGACCAGTTCCAGGAGGTCATGCCGGAGGACCTGGTGAAGTTCGGGATGATCCCCGAGTTCATCGGCCGTCTCCCCGTCATCACCTCGGTCCACAACCTCGACCGCGAGGCCCTGCTCCAGATCCTCGTCGAGCCGCGCAACGCGCTGGTGAAGCAGTACCAGCGCCTCTTCGAACTCGACGGCGTGGAGCTGGACTTCGAGCGTGAGGCCCTGGAGGCCATCGCCGACCAGGCCATCCTCCGCCGCACCGGCGCCCGAGGCCTGCGCGCCATCATGGAGGAAGTCCTCCAGTCGGTGATGTACGAGGTCCCGTCCCGCAAGGACGTCGCCCGCGTCGTCATCACGGCGGAAGCTGTCCACTCGAACGTGAACCCGACCCTGATCCCGCGCGACGCCCGCGGCACGGGCAGCGGCGAACAGAAGTCGGCGTAGCCGCACGGCGGTTGGCGCGAGCTGACAAGGAGAGGGGCCCCGGTCGGACAACCGACCGGGGCCCCTCTCGTCACGTTTCCGCGGGTGCGTGTCAGGCCTTGACGCGGACCTCGGAGCGGAACTTCGCGGTGAGTTCCGAGGCGGCCTTCAGGTCGGGCGACTTGCCGGACATCATGTCCGCGACGTCGGCGCTGACGACGATCGCCATGGTGCTGTTGTCGCTCCAGATGCACACGGGCATGTGCATCTCCTTGGGGCCGGTCGCGCTCGCGCTGCTGCCGGGCTCCATCTTCATCTCCTGGCACTTCAGGATGAAGTCGTCCGTGCTGTAGTCGGTGGGGCTGCCGACGAGCGAGGCCTTGTCGTCGCTGCTGTCGCTGCCCTTGGCGGCCTCGAGGGCCCCCTTGGTGAACATGCCGTCGACGAGCTTCTCCGGGTCCTCGATCTCGCCGTAGGCACCCTGGAAGCTGATCACCTTGGTGGCCAGCGGGTTCGACGCGTTCTTGGTCCCGTAGGCGGCGTTGACGGGCGTGCCGTTCTTCAGGCCTTCCTTCTCCGCGTCCTTCATGTCCTTGGAGTCGAAGCCGTCGTTCTCCTTCGCGTCCTTCTGGTACTCGCCCAGGACTGTCGCCGGAGTCGTCAGCTTGTGCGGGCCGTCGTCCGCGACCGAGGCGCCGCCACCGCCGCCGAAGACGAAGTACGCGCCGACGCCGATCGCGGCCACGACCGCGACGGCGCCGATGATCAGGCCGGTCTTCTTGCCGCCGCCGCCACCGGCCGGCGGGGCCGGCGGGTACTGGCCGCCGTACGGGGCCTGCGGCTGCTGGCCGTAGGGGCCGGGCTGCTGCGGCTGGCTGTAGCCGCCCTGCTGCGGCGGGACACCCTGGGGAGCCTGCTGGGGGTAGCCGTAGCCGGGCTGCGGCGCCTGGGGCTGCTGGCCGTACGGTCCCGGCTGCTGCGGCTGCTGGCCGTAGGGCCCGGGCTGCTGGGGCTGCTGGCCTCCGTACGGGCCCGGCTGGTTGTAGCTCATTACTGGGGTTCCCTCCCGCTGTTTATGTGCTCCCGACATCCTGACGTACGCGCGTGCGGATCGGTCCCCCGGATTCGGTTTCAGTACGGGACTGTGACCCCTCTAAACTGACCCCGTGACCGAGAACACTCAGCAGCAGACAGCGCCCACCTCCGAACTGCCGACCCAGTACGCGCCGGCCGAGGTAGAGGGGCCGCTGTACGAGCGCTGGGTAGAGCGTGGGTACTTCGAGGCGGACGCGAAGAGCGAGAAGCCGGCGTACACCATCGTCATCCCGCCGCCGAACGTCACGGGCTCGCTCCACCTGGGCCACGCCTTCGAGCACACGCTGATCGACGCCCTCACCCGCCGCAAGCGCATGCAGGGCTACGAGACGCTGTGGCAGCCGGGCATGGACCACGCGGGCATCGCCACGCAGAACGTCGTGGAGCGCGAGCTCGCCAAGGAGGGCAAGTCCCGCCACGACCTGGGCCGCGCGGCGTTCGTCGAGCGCGTCTGGGAGTGGAAGGCCGAGTCCGGCGGCCAGATCGCCGGCCAGATGCGGCGCCTCGGCGAGGGCCTGGCGTGGAGCCGGGACCGGTTCACCATGGACGAGGGCCTGTCCCGCGCCGTCCAGACCGTCTTCAAGAAGATGTTCGACGACGGCCTCATCTACCGCGCCGAGCGCATCATCAACTGGTGCCCGCGCTGTCTGACGGCGATCTCCGACATCGAGGTCGACTACCAGGACGACGACGGCGAGCTCGTCTCCATGAAGTACGGCGAGGGTGACGACACCATCGTCGTCGCCACGACCCGCGCGGAGACGATGCTCGGCGACACCGCCGTCGCCGTCCACCCCGACGACGAGCGCTACGCCCACCTGATCGGCAAGCAGATCAAGCTGCCGCTGACCGACCGGTCCATCCCGGTCGTCGCCGACACGCACGTCGACCCGGAGTTCGGCACCGGCGCCGTCAAGGTGACCCCGGCGCACGACCCGAACGACTTCGCGATCGGTCAGCGCCACGACCTGGAGGCCATCGAGGTCCTCGACGAGCGCGGCGTGATCACCGCCCACGGCCCCTTCCAGGGCCTGGACCGGTTCGAGGCCCGCTCCGCGATCGTCGCCGCCCTGCGCGCCGACGGCCGGATCGTCGCCGAGAAGCGCCCCTACGTCCACTCCGTCGGCCACTGCTCGCGCTGCAAGACGACGCTGGAGCCGCGTCTGTCCCTGCAGTGGTGGGTCAAGGTCGAGACGCTCGCCAAGGCCGCGGGCGACGCGGTCCGTGACGGCCGGGTCGACATCCACCCGGCCGACATGTCGCAGCGCTACTTCGACTGGGTCGACAACCTGAACGACTGGTGCATCTCGCGCCAGCTGTGGTGGGGCCACCGCATCCCCGTCTGGCACGGTCCCGACGGCGAGCTGGTCTGCGTCGGCCCCGACGAGGAGCCGCCCACGGGCGAGGGCTGGAAGCAGGACACCGACGTACTCGACACGTGGTTCTCCTCCGGCCTGTGGCCGTTCTCCACGCTCGGCTGGCCCGAGCAGACCCCGGACCTGGAGAAGTTCTACCCGAACTCGGTCCTGGTCACGGGCTACGACCTGATGTTCTTCTGGGTCGCCCGCATGATGATGTTCGGTCTCTACGCGATGGACGGCCAGCCGCCGTTCCGCACGATCGCGTTCCACGGCATGGTCCGTGACGAGAACGGCAAGAAGATGTCGAAGTCGTTCGGCAACGTCGTGAACCCGCTGGACTGGATGGACAAGTACGGCTCCGACGCCCTGCGCTTCACCCTGGCCAGGGGCGCCAACCCGGGCATCGACGTCCCGATCGGCGAGGACTGGGTCCAGGCCTCCCGCAACTTCGCCAACAAGATCTGGAACGCGACCCGCTTCGCGCTCATGAACGGCGCGACGGTCGAGGGCCCGCTGCCCGAGCCCGAGCAGATGTCGGCGACCGACCGCTGGATCCTGTCGCGGCTCAACAAGACGGTGGCCGAGGTCGACGGGCTCTACGACGACTACCAGTTCGCCAAGCTCAGCGACGCGCTCTACCACTACGCGTGGGACGAGGTCTTCGACTGGTACGTCGAGCTGTCGAAGACGACGTTCATGGCGGGCGGCGAGCAGGCCAAGGTGTCCGGCCGGGTCCTCGGTGAGGTCCTGGACGTGACGCTGCGCCTGCTGCACCCGATCGTCCCGTTCGTCACGGAGACGCTGTGGACGACGCTGACGGGCGGCGAGACGGTCGTCCTGGCCGAGTGGCCGAAGGACTCGGGCTTCCGTGACGAGGCCGCGGAGAAGGAGATCGAGACGGTCCAGCAGGTCGTCGTCGAGGTCCGCCGCTTCAAGGCCGAGCAGGGCCTCAAGGCCGGCCAGAAGGTCCCGGCCCGCCTCGCCCTCGAAGGCAGCGCGCTCGCCGCGCACGAGGCCGCCATCCGCCAGCTGCTGAAGCTGCAGCCGGAGGGTGACGCGTTCGCCGCCAGCGCCACGCTGCCGGTGGCCGGGGTCGAGGTCGCCCTCGACCTGTCGGGTGCGATCGACGTGGCCGCCGAGCGCAAGCGCCTCGCCAAGGACCTCGCCGCCGCGGAGAAGGACAAGGCCGCGGCCGAGGGCAAGCTGGGCAACGAGGCGTTCCTCGCCAAGGCCCCGGACAACGTCGTGGACAAGATCAAGGGCCGCCTGGCCAAGGCGGACGAGGACATCGCCCGCATCCAGGCCCAGCTGGACCGCCTCCCGCAGGCGTGACCCGACCCCGTACGACGGCCGAAGGCCCCCGGAACCGAAGGGTTCCGGGGGCCTTCCCCGTGGGGCGGGCGGTCAGCGCGGTCCCGGGCCCTTGTCCTTGCCGCGCACCACGGGGACGAGGCTGCGCACGGCGAGGCCGGCGGCGATCAGGGTGAGGCAGCCGACGATCAGGGCGAGGATCGCGAGCGGGGACGAACCGGTGGCGGCGAGGGTGCCGGTGCCGCCACCGCCGAGTATCGCGGCGTCCGTGGGCTTTCCGTACATGGGTGAACTCCTGTCGGTGGAAACGGTGTTGACGGTGGTGCGGGTTCAGGTGGCGACCCAGCGGGCCTCGCGGCGCAGGGCCAGGTCGAGCAGGGAGCGCAGGAACACGGCCTGGCGGAACGCGTCGTAGAGCAGCTCCGGGACCAGGGGAGCGGCGAGCAGGGAGGCCCGCCAGCCGAGGCGGCGGACGGTCAGGGTGCGTTCGACGACGAAGAGCAGCGTGATCGCCGTCCAGAACACCGAGAAGCCCTGCCAGCCGACGAGGGTGAGGCTGAGCACGGCGAAGGTGGCGAACAGGCCGAGGGCGAGGGCGCCGACGCCGAGCTGCAGCTGCTGGCGGAAGTAGGGGGCGGTGACCGGGGTCCAGCCGTAGTCGCGCAGGTTCTCCAGGGCGCCGCGCTGCCAGCGCAGCCGCTGGTGCCACAGCTTGCCGAGCGAGGGCATGACCTCGGTGACCAGCCAGCAGCCGTCGGGGGAGACGGTGCGGTGGCCGAGCGTCTTGACGGCCTTGGTGATCTCGTCGTCCTCGGTGAGCGAGGCCAGCGAGTAGTAGCCGTCGCCGCCGCCGACGGTGCCGGCGAGCCGGGCCGCGCGGACCTCGCGGAGCACGGACGCGCGGAACAGGGTGCCGGTGCCGGTGAGGACGACGGCCTCGTTCTTCTTGCGGCGGATCTCGCCGGCGTAGCGCTGGTACTCCATGCGCTGGAGCAGGCCGAGCAGGCCGCCGCCGGGCTCCCCGTAGAAGATGCCGCCGACGGCGCCGACCTCCGGGTCGGCCATCGCGTCGACGGCGCAGGCGACGAAGTCGGGGTTGAGGACGGTGTCGGCGTCCTGCACGAGGACGTAGGCGTCGTCGTCGAGCTCGTCGAGCAGCGGGCCGAGCGCCTGGTTGAGGGCGCCGGCCTTCTTGTCGCGGTTGTCGGTGGGCACGAAGACCTCGGCCCCGCAGTGCGCGGCGATCCGGGCCGTCTCGTCCGTGCAGTTGTCGGCGACGACCACGATGCGGTCGGGGCGCGAGGTCTGCCGGTACAGGCCGGCCAGGGTGGCGACGATCCGGTCCTGTTCGTCGTGTGCGGGGATGAGGGCTACCAGGGACATGGGAGACGACTGTGGGGCGTCGTGGTGGCCGCGGCGGCGCGCTCAGGTCGCGCGCGGGTCGCAGAGCGCGGCGCGGGACGGAACGGGGCTTTGGGCCCGGGACCTACGCCCGCGCGGGCCGGGGCGGCACGTACCGGTAGCCGACGCCGCGGACGGTCTCCACGGGGGCGTCCTGGCCGGTGGCACGGGTGATGCTGCGGCGCAGGCGCAGCACGGCGTGCTTGACCTTCGTGGAGTCGCCGTCGGGGCGGGACCGCCAGGCGCGGGCGAGGAGCTGCTCGGGGGTGAGCACCTGGCCGGCGTTGAAGGCGAGCGCGAACAGGAGGTCGAACTCCAGGGCGGTCAGCGGGACGAAGGTGCCGGCGAGGGAGGCCTCGCGGGTCAGCAGGTCGAGTCGCAGGACGCCGTCGTCGAGGAGCTGGCCCGCCGGGTCGGCGGGCATCGCGCGCCGCAGCCGGGCCAGGATCAGCGCCTTGGCGAAGGGGAGCGGCACGTCGAGCCAGAGCACGTCGTCGGCGCCGGCCTCCAGGGCGCGCAGCGCGGTCCGCTCGCGGTAGGTGCGGTCGAGCGCCATGACCCGCAGGTCCTCGGTCATCTCGCGGACCCGCTGCAGCACGTCCCACGGACCCGGGTCGCGCAGCCGCAGGCTGAGCAGCAGCAGGTCGGGCCGGTACCGGTACAGGTCGCGCAGCGCGTCCTGCCCGGTGTGCACCATGCGGTACGTGAAGCGCGCGTCCCGCAGGGTCGTCAGGACGTGCGGCGGGGCGTCGGCCGGCGCCGCGACGAGGAGCAGCGGCAGAGCGCGGCCGGTCGCCGTCATACCGTGCGCAGCCCCAGCCGGACGAGTTCGGCCTCGGCGAGGGCGTCCAGGGTCGCCGGGTCGCCCTCGCGCCAGCCCTCGGCGAGGCTGCCGGGGGTGGAGTCGGGCAGGGCGCCCGCGGTGCGGCCCACGTCGTCGAGGGGGCGCAGGAGGGTGCGCAGGGCGAGGAGTTCGCGGCCGTCCTCGGTGGCGGCGAGGTCGCGGGCGGCGGCGGCCTGCCGCACCCAGCGCAGCCGCCGCGGCAGCCACAGCGTGAGCAGCAGCCCCACGGGCACCACGAACAGGGCGACGGCGGCGAGCAGCGCGAGCGCCTGGGCCGGTGCGGGGCCCGCGGGCGTCGTGTCGGCGAGCCGGTCGCCGGCCAGCGCGACGTCGTGCAGGGTGCCGTTCACGCGCGGGCCGAGCAGCGGCAGCCGGGCGTTCGCGTGCGGGGCGGGGCGGTCCGGCTCGGAGATCAGCCGGTGCGCGGCGACGGCGGCCGAGGCCCAGCCGCCGGTCCACAGCAGGACGGCGCCGTCACCGAGGATCTGCCGTGTGCGACGGCCGGGTTGATGTGCGTACCACATGGTCAGATTGGACCCCCGGGCTCCGGGAGGGGAGGCGAACCGCGCCGAGCGGGCGGGGCGGTTTACGGCGGATGGACGCGTGCCCCGGGGACGGGGGGCGGCGGTGTCGGCGGGGCTCCGTAGACTGGCGGGTGTGAGTGACCTCCCCCCGCACGACAGCAGCGACGACCACGAGCCCGACGGTGTGCCCGGCGCCCCCGACGCCTTCGACGACATCGTCGGCGAAGAGACGACCCGTGATCCCGACCTCGCGGTGATCGAGGCGGGCAGCCGCACCCTGCGCACCCAGGGCGGCCCCCCGCAGGGCGACGGGATCCCGGCCCGCCCCGAGGAACCCGAGGTGGAGAAGGCGCTGCGCGCGGTCGAGGCCGACCTGGCCACGCGCTGGGGCGAGACGAAGCTGGAGCCCTCCGTCAGCCGCATCGCCGCGCTGATGGACGTGCTGGGCGAGCCGCAGCGCGCGTACCCGTCGATCCACATCACGGGGACGAACGGGAAGACGTCGACGGCCCGCATGATCGAGGCCCTGCTCGGCGCCTTCGAGCTGCGCACCGGGCGGTACACGTCGCCGCACGTGCAGTCCGTCACCGAGCGCATCAGCCTGGACGGCGCCCCGATCAGCCACGAGCGCTTCATCGAGACGTTCGAGGACGTCAAGCCGTACGTCGAGCTGGTCGACGCCCAGCAGGAGTACCGGCTGTCGTTCTTCGAGGTGCTGACCGGCATGGCCTACGCGGCCTTCGCTGACGCCCCCGTGGACGTCGCGGTCGTCGAGGTCGGCATGGGCGGCAGCTGGGACGCGACGAACGTGATCGACGGCTCCGTCGCCGTGATCACGCCGATCGACCTGGACCACACCGACCGGCTCGGCTCCACGCCCGGCGAGATCGCGGGGGAGAAGTCCGGGATCATCAAGCAGGGCGCCACGGTGATCATGGCGCAGCAGCCGGTGGACGCCGCGCAGGTCATCCTCAAGAAGGCCGTGGAGACGGACGCGACCGTGGCCCGCGAGGGTCTGGAGTTCGGCGTCGTCGCGCGGCAGGTCGCGGTCGGCGGGCAGCTCGTGACGCTGCGCGGGCTCGGCGGCGAGTACGAGGAGGTCTTCCTCCCGCTGCACGGCGCCCACCAGGCGCACAACGCGGCGGTGGCGCTCGCCGCGGTCGAGGCCTTCTTCGGCATCGGCTCGCAGCACACGCGCCCGCTCGACATCGACACGATCCGCACCGCGTTCGCCTCGGTGAGCTCGCCGGGCCGCCTGGAGGTCGTGCGCCGCTCGCCGACCGTGGTCCTGGACGCGGCGCACAACCCGGCGGGGGCGCGGGTCACCGCCGAGGCGATCGGTGAGGTCTTCGACTTCAGCCGGCTGATCGGTGTCGTCGGCGCGAGCGGCGACAAGAACGTACGAGGGCTGCTGGAGGCCTTCGAGCCGATCTTCGCGGAGATCGTCGTCACGCAGAACTCGAGCCATCGCGCGATGGACGCGGACGAGCTCGCCGCGGTGGCCGTCGAGGTGTTCGGGGACGACCGGGTGGTCGTCGAGCCGCGGCTCGACGACGCGCTGGAGGCCGCGATCACGCTCGCCGAGGAGGAGGGCGAGTTCGCGGGCGGGGGCGTGCTCGTCACCGGGTCCGTGATCACGGTCGGCGAGGCCAGGCTGCTGCTGGGGAAGGGCTGATCCGCTGTGCGTACGTTGTGTTCCTCGACCCTGATCGGTGAGTTCTTCATCATCGGGTTCGCCGGGCTCGTGGCCATGAAGGACCCCGATCTGTCGTCCGGGCTCGTGTGGACGGTGTGCGGGGTCGCGATGCTGCTCAGCGTGCTGCTGTGCGGGATGGTGACGCGGCCCGGGGGTGTCCAGCTGGGCTGGGCGCTGCAGATCCTGCTGGTGCTGAGCGGGTTCTTCGTGCCGCTCATGTTCTTCCTGGGGCTGTGCTTCGCGGGGTTGTGGTGGGCCTCGGTCCACTTCGGGCGCCGGATCGACGAGGCGAAGCTCCGCTGGGCCGCCGCGCAGAAGTCGTCCGGCACGGCTTGATCGGGCCGCGCCGTAGGTCCGGTCGTTTCGTCGCCGGGTGCCGCGCCGTCGTGGCTGGTCGCGCAGTTCCCCGCGCCCCTGGAAGGCATGCGGCTTCGCCGCGCCTTCCCCAGATGGCAGGCGCCCTGCGCCTTGATCGGGGAAATGCGGCGCGCAGCGCCTGCATTTCAGGGGCGCGGGGAACTGCGCGAGGAGCCCCACCGGCCGCTCTCGGCGACGGGACCGCCGGAGCTACGGCGAGGGGCCGGGCCCAGGGCACCCCATGACCCCCGTAAACTCAGCCGCACCGCACCACAAGGCCGTACAAGGAGTCCAGCCGAATGACCCAGCGCACGCTCGTCCTGCTCAAGCCCGACGCGGTCCGCCGTGGCCTGATCGGGGAGATCATCGGCCGCATCGAGCGCAAGGCCGGGTGGACGATCAGCGCCCTGGAGCTGCGCTCCCTGAGCCAGGAGACGCTGGAGCAGCACTACGGCGAGCACCAGGGCAAGCCGTTCTACGAGCCGCTGGTCGCGTTCATGTCCTCCGGCCCCGTCGTCGCGCTGGTCGTCGAGGGCGAGCGGGTCATCGAGGGCGTGCGCCAGCTGGCCGGCCCGACGGACCCGATCGCGGCCGCCCCGGGTTCGATCCGCGGCGACTTCGGCGTCATCGTCCGGGAGAACCTGATCCACGCCTCGGACTCCGAGGAGTCCGCCGAGCGCGAGCTGAAGATCTTCTTCCCGGGTCTCGTCTGATCCGACCGATCCATGAGCGGCCCGAGAAATCAGGCCGCTCTTTGGCATATGCGCCCCGATCGGGGGAACGCGACCCCCCGTCGGCACGTCCCCAATAGCGGGGCGGGGATTCATCTGCTGACAATGGCGAAGACCCTCGCGCCGCGCGTGTGCAGGCGAGACTACGATGGAGCCTCGCACGCGCGCACCGCGTCCAACCTCGCCATCCTGACAAGCAATCAAACGCTCCACTTGGGAAGGCCAGACGAATCCTGATGGGGAACTCAATGTCGTTCATCGGCCGTGACATGGCTGTCGACCTCGGGACCGCCAACACGCTGGTGTACGTCAGGGGCCGCGGGATCGTACTCAACGAGCCGTCCGTGGTCGCGATCAACACCAACACCGGTGGCATCCTCGCGGTCGGCGCCGAAGCCAAGAAGATGATCGGCCGCACGCCGGGCAACATCGTCGCCGTGCGTCCGCTCAAGGACGGTGTGATCGCCGACTTCGAGATCACCGAGCGCATGCTCCGCTACTTCATCCTGAAGATCCACAAGCGGCGCTACCTCGCCCGGCCTCGCGTCGTGGTCTGCGTACCCTCCGGCATCACCGGCGTCGAGCGCCGCGCGGTCATCGAGGCCTCCTCGCAGGCCGGCGCGCGCCAGGTGCACATCATTGAGGAGCCCATGGCCGCGGCCATCGGCTCCGGCCTCCCGGTCCACGAGGCCACGGGCAACATGGTGGTGGACATCGGCGGCGGCACCACGGAGGTCGCGGTCATCTCGCTCGGCGGAATCGTCACAGCACAGTCGATCCGGGTCGCCGGCGACGAGCTGGACAACGCGATCATCCAGCACATCAAGAAGGAGTACTCGCTCCTCCTCGGTGAGCGGACCGCCGAGCAGATCAAGATCACGATCGGTTCCGCGTACGACCTGGACTCCGACGAGCACACCGAGATCCGCGGCCGCGACCTCGTGTCCGGACTGCCCAAGACCGTCGTCATCTCGGCCGCCGAGGTGCGCAAGGCGATCGAGGAGCCGGTCAACGCGATCGTCGACGCGGTGAAGACCACCCTCGACAAGTGCCCGCCCGAGCTCTCGGGCGACGTGATGGACCGCGGCATCGTCCTGACCGGCGGCGGCGCTCTGCTGCGCGGCCTCGACGAGCGACTGCGCCGTGAGACCGGTATGCCGATCCACATCGCCGAGGACCCGCTGGACTCGGTGGCCCTCGGTTCCGGAAAGTGCGTGGAGGAGTTCGAGGCGCTCCAGCAGGTGCTGGACGCCCAGCCGCGCCGATGAGCGAAGCGCGCACACCTTAAAGGGTGGGTCCGCCGCACGAGTGCCTGCCACTTCGTGCGGCGGATCGTTGATATATAGGCAAGACAGCGCAATCCATCACAAGGCGGCGCACGATGCCACACGACACTGCGCGACCTCACGACGACATCGCAAGACCATAAATATTTCCCCGACATCCCAGACACACCAGATATCCCAGACATACTGAGTGACCCGTTTTCTGATTTCTGATTGAGGAAGGCACGGCCGCCGCACGTGAGGGACACACGAGAGAGCCGGCTGCTCCTGGTGCTGCTGATCGCCATCGCGTTCGCTTTGATCACGGTGGACATCCGGGGTGGGGAGGACTCGCCGGCCCAGGGTGCCCGCCAGGCCGCCGCGAAGGTCTTCGGCCCGGTGGAGAACGGCGTCTCCGGAGCGGTCGATCCGATCGGCAACGCCATAAGCGCGGTACGCGACTCCGGAGCCCGGCACGACCGGATCAGCCGGCTCGAGCGGGAGAACGCGGCGCTGAAGGCGAAGCTCGGCAGCGACGACCGCAACCGCAGCAAGATCCACCAGCTCGACAGCATGCTGAAGACCGCCGGAGCCGGCCAGTACGGCATCAAGGGGGCGCAGGTCATCGCCATAGGGTCCGCACAGGGCTTCTCCTGGACCGTGACCATCGACGCGGGAGCCAGTGACGGCATCCAGCGCGACATGACGGTCCTCAACGGGGACGGCCTCGTCGGCCGCGTCACCACCGTCGGCCCGAACACCGCGACGGTCCTGCTCGCCAACGACCCCGACTTCACCGTCGGCACCCGCATGGAGAAGACCGACGAGCTCGGCTTCGCGTCCGGCCAGGGCGACCGCCCGCTGCGTGTCCAGCTACTCAACGGCAAGGCCAAGGTCAAGAAGGGCGACCGCCTCGTCACCTTCGGCTCGCAGGCCGACAAGCCCTTCGTACCCGGCGTCCCGGTCGGCCGGGTCGTCCGCGTGGATCCGTCCGGCGGCGACCTGACCCGTACCGTCTACGTCCAGCCGTACGTCGGCTTCACCAAGCTCGACATCGTCGGCATCGTCGTCCAGGCCCCGCGCTCCGACCCGCGCGACCAGGTCCTGCCCGCCAAGCCGAAGCCCGCGCCGACCGTCACGGTCACCGCGACCCCGTCGGCGCCCGCCAACGGCGAGAACCCGGCCCAGAACAACCCGGCGGGGAACAACGAAGCCGGCGGCGACCCGGCCAGGAACAACCCGGCAGACAACAACGCGGCCGGCGACAACGCGGCCGACACCGACCAGTAGCAGGGGGACCCGAGAAAGATGCGCGTCAACCGGATCCTCCTGTCCTCCGTACTCGTCGTCGTCGCCCTGGTCGTCCAGGTCTGCATCCTGTCCCGGCTCCAACTGCCCGGCGCCGTACCCGACCTGCTGCTCCTGACCGTCCTCGGGCTCGCGCTCGTCTACGGACACGTCGGCGGCGCCCTCGTCGGCTTCGGCGCCGGACTCCTCGCCGACATCGCCCCGCCCGCCGACCACGCGGCCGGCCGCTACGCCCTCGTCCTGTGCGTCATCGGCTACCTCGCCGGCCTCGCCAAGCCCGACAACGGACGGCTGCGGACCGCCTCGGGCCCCATGCTCGTCGTGGTCGCCGCCGCCGTCGGCACCACCCTCCTGTACGCGGGCGTCGGCGCCCTCGTCGGAGACACCGCGGCCCGCCATGTCGGCCTCGGCAGCCTGCTGTTCACGGCCGCGCTCTACGACCTGCTGCTCGCCCCGTTCGTCGTGCCCGGCGTCATGGCCCTCGCCAGACGCGCCGAGAACGATCCGCTGGCCGACAGCTCGGGGGGCAGCTCCAAGGCCACCGACGTCTCCGCCGGCTGGCTCTCCTCCGGCACCGGGCTGCGCATCGGCAGCCAGCGCGGCGGACTGCGGATGAAGGCCGTGAAGGCGCGCTCGGCGCGCGCCGGACGCATCAAGGGGGTCAAGCGCCTGTGACCAACATTCCTGAGACCGGACGGACGCCCCGCGTCCAGATCCGCCTCATCGTGCTGCAGATCCTCGTCCTCTCGCTCCTGCTCACCCTCGGTGGCCGCCTCTGGTATCTCCAGGTGCGCAACGGGGACGAGTACGCCAAGGAAGCCTCCGGCAACCACGTCCAGCAGGTCGTCACCCCCGCCGTGCGCGGCTCGATCCTCGACGCCCGCGGCATCCCCCTCGCCGACAACGAGACCCGCCTCGTGGTCTCCGCCTCCCGCACCGACCTGATGAAGATGGAGGACGACGGCAAGGGCGTCCTCACCAAGCTCGCCGACGTCCTCGGGATGAAGCCCAAGGAGGTCATGGAGAAGGTCCGGCTGTGCGACGCCAAGACGCCGCAGCCCTGCTGGAACGGCTCGCCGTACCAGCCCATCCCCATCACCGACGAGGCCACCCCCAAGCAGGCCCTGCAGATCCGCGAGCGCGGCGAGGACTTCCCCGGCATCACCGCCGAACCCACCGCCGTACGCCGCTACGCGGGCCCCGGCGGCTCCAACACCGCACAGGTCCTCGGCTACCTCTCCCCGGTCACCGACGCCGAGATCGAGCAGGCGAAGGACACCGAGTCCCCCTACCTGCGCTCCGACCAGGTCGGCCGCTCCGGCCTGGAGCGCACGTACGACAAGGAACTGCGCGGCAAGGCCGGCGTCACCCGCTACGAGGTCGACAACCTCGGCCGGGTCATCGGCCGCGCCAAGAGCGACGACGCCCAGCCCGGCGCCAACGTCGTCACCTCCATCGACGCCCGCGTCCAGTCCGTCGCCGAGTACGAGCTCAACGAGGCGATGAAGGCCGCCCGCCACGAGTTCGACAAGAACACCGGCGAGAACTACAAGGCCGACTCCGGCGCCGTCGTCGTCATGGAAGCCAAGACCGGCCGCGTCGTCGCCATGGCCTCCAACCCGTCCTACGACCCGAACGCCTGGGTCGGCGGCATCAGCGGCAAGGACTACGCCAACCTCACCGGCAAGAAGTCCAACTACCCGCTGCTCAACCGCGCCACCCAGGGCCAGGCGGCCCCCGGCTCGATCTTCAAGGTCGTCTCCACGACCGCGGCGGTCAACGCGGGCTACCCGTTCAACGGCCGCTACCCCTGCACCAGCTCGTACTCCATCGGCAGCCAGGTCTTCAAGAACTTCGAGTCGGAGAACTTCGGCCCGATCAACCTCGGCCGCGCCCTCGAAGTCTCCTGCGACACCGTCTTCTACGGACTCGCGCACAACGAGTGGAAGAAGGACGGCGGCACCAAGCCGAAGAAGAACGCCAACGACTGGTTCTTCAAGACCGCCAAGCAGTTCGGCCTCAGCAAGAAGACCGGCATCGACCTGCCCAGCGAGGTCAGCGGCCGCATCCCGGACCGCAAGTGGAAGCAGGACTTCTGGAAGGCCAACAAGGACGCCTGGTGCAAGGCCGCCAAGAAGGGCGGCGACTACATCCAGCGGCTCTCCTACGAGAACTGTCTGGAGGGCAACCAGATGCGCGCCGGTGACGAGGTCAACTACTCCATCGGCCAGGGCGACACCCTCGTCACCCCCATCCAGATGGCGTCCATCTACGCGGCGATCTCCAACGGCGGCACCCTGCACCAGCCCCAGGTCGGCAAGGCGGTCATCAGCCCCGACGGCAAGCAGACCACCGAGCTGCAGCCGAAGGTCAACGGCAAGCTGCCGATGACGAAGAAGACCCGCGACGAGATAGACCAAGCACTGGCGGGAGTGGCGACCCGCGGTACGGCGGCCTGGCGCTTCGGCGGCTGGCCCCAGGACAAGATCCCGATGCACGCCAAGACGGGTACGGCCGAGGTCTACGGCAAGCAGACCACCTCGTGGTTCGCGACGTACACCAAGGACTACTCGATCGTCATGACGATCTCCCAGGGTGGTACGGGTTCCGGCGCGTCCGGCCCTGCCGTCCGCAAGATCTACGACGCCATCTACGGCCTCGACGAGAACGGCAAGCAGAACAAGAAGAAGGCCCTGCTGCCCTCGCCGCAGACCTCCCTGCCGAAGATCGGGTCCGACGGCTCGATCGACGCGCCGAAGATCGAACCGTACGCGCCGCAGAAGGAGGAGCCGCCCGCCGAACAGGAACTCGCCGCCGGGCCGCCCGCCTCCACGTACGGCAGGAGGGACTGACCACCCATGGCCAACGGCTTCTCCGTCTCCGGGTACGGGCCCCAGCGCTCCACCATGTCGCGGCTCATGGCCCGCGACTCGCTGGCCCGCCGGCTCGACTGGCCCATACTGCTCTCGGCGATCACGCTCTCGATGATCGGCGCCGCGCTCGTCTACTCGGCGACCCGCAACCGCACCGAGCTCAACCAGGGCGACCCGTACTACTTCCTCTTCCGGCACCTGCTCAACACCGGCATCGGGCTGGCCCTGATGGTCGGCACGATCTGGCTCGGCCACCGCACCCTGCGCACCGCCGTCCCGATCCTCTACGGCATCTCCGTCTTCCTGGTGCTGCTCGTCCTCACCCCGCTCGGCGCGACGGTGAACGGCGCGCACGCCTGGATCATCATCGGCGGCGGCTTCTCGCTGCAGCCCTCCGAGTTCGTGAAGATCACGATCATCCTCGGGATGGCGATGCTGCTCGCGGCGCGCGTCGACGCCGGTGACCGGGAGCATCCCGACCACCGGACCGTCATGCAGGCCCTCGGGCTCGCCGCCGTCCCGATGATGATCGTCATGCTGATGCCGGACCTCGGGTCCGTCATGGTCATGGTGATGATCGTGCTCGGCGTGCTGCTCTCCTCCGGGGCGTCCAACCGGTGGGTGCTCGGGCTGATCGGCGTCGGGGCGGCCGGGGCCGTCGCCGTCTGGAAACTCGGCGTCCTCGACGACTACCAGATCGCCCGGTTCGCCGCCTTCGCCAACCCGGCGCTCGACCCCGCCGGCGTCGGCTACAACACCAACCAGGCGCGCATCGCGATCGGCTCCGGCGGACTGACCGGGTCCGGGCTCTTCCACGGCTCGCAGACCACCGGGCAGTTCGTGCCCGAGCAGCAGACGGACTTCGTGTTCACCGTCGCCGGTGAGGAGCTCGGGTTCCTCGGGGCGGGCGCGATCGTGCTGCTCCTCGGTGTCCTGCTGTGGCGGGCCTGCCGCATCGCCCGCGAGACGACCGAGCTGTACGGCACGATCGTCGCCGCCGGCATCATCGCCTGGTTCGCCTTCCAGGCCTTCGAGAACATCGGCATGACGCTCGGCATCATGCCCGTGGCGGGCCTGCCGCTGCCCTTCGTCTCGTACGGAGGCTCGTCGATGTTCGCGGTGTGGGTGGCGGTGGGGCTGTTGCAGTCGATCCGGGTGCAGCGGCCCATGTCGGCGTAGCCCTCCGGGGGTTCGGCGGTTCTGGGGCGCTCGGGGCGGGGCTGTTATGGCGCCCCGGCGCCGGGGGCCCCTGGTCCAGCGGGCCTGCGCTGCGGCGGGGTCGTCGTCGGGGCCGAGGGCGTGGCCGTTGAGGCGGCGGTGGTCGTTGCCGGGGCCGAGGGGTGTGGCTGTTGGGGCGGGGGGCGTCGCCGGGTGCCGCGTCGTCGTGGTTGCTCGCGCAGTTCCTCGCGCCCCTGGCGGTGCCTGTCTGGCCCGAGGCGTTTCGCCTCCCGGCGCTGGCTCTCTGGCCTGGCCCGCCCCCTGCTCCCACCCACCCGCCCCCTCCGGGGGCGTCGGCCCGGCGCCCGGCCTGGGGGCAGCACCCCATCTCCGGGGCGCGGGTTCAGGCCCGCCTGGGACGGGTGGGTCAGCCGGGCGCCCGGCGCCGGGTGCGCGATTCGGTTGGCCTCGGCGACAAGGGCTGCCGCCGTAGGGGTTGAGGATCGTCCCCGGGTGCCGGGCCGTCGTGGCTGGTCGCGCAGTTCCCCGCGCCCCTGGCGGCGCCTGTCTGGCCCGGCGCCTTTCGCCTCCGGCGCGGGCTCCTCTGGGTTGGGTCGCCCCAGCTTCCAGTCACCCCTCCCGGTGCCCGGCCTTGGGCAGCAGTTCAGTGCCGGGTACGGGTTCCGGTGGCGTCGGCCGTGGGGCAGGACCTCAGCTTCGGTTCTGATGCGGGCACCGCGTCACCTTGGACCGTCACGCAGTACCTGCGGCCCGGCGTCTTCGCCCTCGGCCCCTCCAGGGGCGTTCAGCGCAGGCCTCCGCCTCGGGAAGTGCGCCCAGCCGGGGCGTGTGCTCGGTTGCCCTCGCCGTGGGTCGGCGCTTCGGGCCCGGGGGGCTGGTCGCGGACTCGGGGCACAGCCGTACATCGATGCAGCCCGTGCCCTGGTGGGGTGTGCCAGGTGCGGGGCCGACGGCCCCCGGAGGGGGCGGGCGGGTGGGAGAGGGGCTGGGGCCAGGCATGGGTTCGGGACGGCGTCCCGGGCGACCGGTGACCGGTTCGGGGCGAGCATCGTCGCCGGGTGCCGGGTGCCGGGTGCCGGGTGCCGGGTGCTGGGTGCCGCGCAGCCCGCGCCGGGGGGCCTTTCCGGTGCGACCGTGTGGCGGTGCCGCATGTCGATGCAGCCCCGCGCCGGAGGCGGTTGCCGTGCTCGCTGGGCCCCGTACGCCCCCGTCGGGCGGCGTGGTCTTTTCGGGGGCGGGGTGGGCGACTAAGTTCGGGTTATGGCGGAGACGAAGCGTGAGGTCGAGCTGAAGTACGACGCCCCGGGGGAGTCCTTCCGGCTGCCTGATCTGCGCAAGGTGGCCGGAGTGCAGGGCGTCGTCGGCAAAGGCGTCGTGGAGCTCGACGCCGTGTACTACGACACCGCCGACCAGCGCCTCGCCGCCGACCACGTCACCCTGCGCCGCCGCACCGGAGGCAAGGACGAGGGCTGGCACCTCAAACTGCCCGTCTCCCTGAGCGAGGGCATCCGCGACGAGGTGCGGGCCCCGCTGACCGACGGGCCCGTACCCCGCACCCTCGCCGGCCTCGTCCGCTCCCGCGTCCGCGACGACGCCCTCGTCCCTGTGATCAGGCTCCGTTCGACTCGCGAGGTGACCGAGCTGACCGGCGCGGACGGCACCCCGCTCGCCGAGGTCAGCGTCGACGCCGTCCGCGCCGAGCGGCCCGGCGGCGAACATCCCGTCACGTGGACGGAGGTCGAGGTCGAGCTCGCGGACGACGCCGACCCGGAGCTGCTCGCGAAGGTCGGCAAACGGCTGCGCAAGGCCGGCCTGCACCGCTCCGCCGCCCCCTCCAAACTGGCCCGCGCCCTCACCGAGACCGGCGCGGCACACGAACCGGCCCCGGAGCCCGAGGCCCCGGGCAAGAAGGCCGGCGCCCACGTCCTGGCCCGCCTGCGCGCCCAGCGCGACGCCCTCGTCGACCTCGACCCGGCCGTCCGCCGCGACCTCCCCGACTCCGTGCACCAGATGCGGGTCGCCACCCGACGGCTGCGCAGCGCCTTCAAGACGTACAAGAAGGTCCTCGACCCGGACGCCACCGGGCCGCTCGGCGAGGAGCTGAAGTGGCTCGCCGCCGAGCTCGGCATCGACCGGGACCGCGAGGTGCTGACCGACCGCATCACCGCCCGCATCGACGCCCTGCCCCGCCCCCTGCTGCTCGGCCCGGTCCGCGGCCGGCTCCGCACCTGGGCCACGGCCCGCCGGCACGGCTCGCGCCGGCGCACCGTCGCCGTACTCGACAGCAAGCGGTACCTGGCCCTCCTCGACGGGCTCGACGCGCTGCTCGCCGATCCGCCGCTGCGCGCGAAGCAGGCCGCCCGCCCGGCCGCCGAGGCCCTCGCCGACGCCGCACTGCGCGACCACGCCAGACTCGCGTCCCGCGTCGAACACGCCCTCGCCCTCGACCCGGGCCCGGACCGCGACCTGGCGATGCACGAGGCCCGCAAGGCCGCCAAACGCGCCCGGTACGCGGGAGAGACGGCCGTGCCCGCGCTCGGCAAGAAGGCGAAGCGCTTCGTCCGCCGGATGAAGGACGTCCAGACGCTGCTCGGCGACCACCAGGACAGCGTCGTCGCCCGCGAGGCCCTGCGCGACCTCGCGGCGCAGGCACACGCGGCGGGGGAGAGCGCCTTCACCTGGGGCCTGCTGTACGGGCAGGAGCAGGCGACGGCGGCGCGGCGGGAGGACGAGCTGCCGGGCCTGTGGCGAAGGGCGGCGGAGGTCCGCCTTTCGGCGGGTTAGGCTTGAGGGTCTCCCTTGTCAGCTCACGAAGGTCCACGGTTATGCCTGCCGAAGCCGCCGCCGCGGCGCCCCAAGCCGTCGAGTCTGTGTTCCCGCAGCTCGAGGCGCTGCTCCCGCATGTGCAGAAGCCGATCCAGTACGTCGGCGGAGAGCTCAACTCCACGGTCAAGCCGTGGGAGTCCTCCGACGTCCGCTGGGCGCTGATGTACCCCGACGCCTACGAGGTCGGTCTGCCCAACCAGGGCGTCATGATCCTCTACGAGGTGCTCAACGAGCGTGAGGGCGTCCTCGCCGAGCGCACGTACAGCGTGTGGCCGGACCTCGAGGCCCTGATGCGCGAGCACGGGGTGCCGCAGTTCACGGTCGACTCGCACCGCCCGGTGAAGGCCTTCGACGTCTTCGGCCTCAGCTTCTCCACCGAGCTGGGCTACACGAACATGCTGACGGCCCTGGACCTCGCGGGCATCCCGCTGCGGTCCCAGGACCGTACGCTCGAGGACCCGATCGTCCTCGCGGGCGGCCACGCGGCGTTCAACCCGGAGCCGATCGCGGACTTCATCGACGCCGCGATCATCGGCGACGGCGAGCAGGCCGTGCTCGACATGACGGAGATCATCCGCGCGTGGAAGGCCGAGGGCCGGCCCGGCGGCCGCGAGGAGGTCCTTTTCCGCCTCGCGAAGACGGGGAACGTGTACATCCCCGCGTTCTACGACGTCGAGTACCTGCCCGACGGCCGCATCGGCCGCGTCGTGCCGAACAAGTCGGGCGTCCCGTGGCGCGTGTCCAAGCACACGGTCATGGACCTCGACGAGTGGCCGTACCCGAAGCAGCCCCTCGTGCCGCTCGCCGAGACGGTGCACGAGCGGATGTCCGTCGAGATCTTCCGCGGCTGCACCCGCGGCTGCCGTTTCTGCCAGGCCGGCATGATCACGCGCCCCGTGCGGGAGCGAAGCATCACCGGCATCGGCGACATGGTCGAGAAGGGTCTCAAGGCGACCGGCTTCGAAGAGGTCGGCCTGCTGTCCCTGTCCTCCGCGGACCACACCGAGATCGGCGAGATCGCCAAGGGCCTCGCCGACCGGTACGAGGAAGACAAGATCGGCCTGTCGCTCCCGTCGACCCGCGTCGACGCGTTCAACGTCGACCTGGCCAACGAGCTGACCCGCAACGGCCGCCGCTCGGGCCTCACCTTCGCCCCCGAGGGCGGCAGTGAGCGCATGCGCAAGGTCATCAACAAGATGGTCAGCGAAGAGGACCTCATCCGTACGGTCTCGACCGCGTACGGCAACGGCTGGCGGCAGGTGAAGCTGTACTTCATGTGCGGTCTGCCGACCGAGACCGACGAGGACGTCCTGCAGATCGCCGACATGGCGATGAACGTGATCCAGAAGGGCCGCGAGGTCTCCGGGTCCAACGACATCCGCTGCACGGTCTCCATCGGCGGCTTCGTGCCCAAGCCGCACACCCCGTTCCAGTGGGCCCCGCAGCTCTCCGCCGAGGAGACGGACGCCCGCCTGGAGAAGCTCCGCGACAAGATCCGCGGCGACAAGAAGTACGGCCGCTCCATCGGCTTCCGCTACCACGACGGCAAGCCCGGCATCGTCGAGGGCCTCCTCTCCCGCGGCGACCGCCGCATCGGCGACGTCATCCGCGCCGTCTACGAGGACGGCGGCCGCTTCGACGGCTGGCGCGAGCACTTCTCGTACGACCGCTGGATGCAGAGCGCCGACAAGGAGCTCGCCAAGTACGGCATCGATGTCGACTGGTACACGACGCGCGAGCGCACGTACGAGGAGGTCCTGCCCTGGGACCACCTGGACTCCGGTCTCGACAAGGACTGGCTCTGGGAGGACTGGCAGGACTCCCTCGACGAGACCGAGGTCGAGGACTGCCGCTGGACCCCGTGCTTCGACTGCGGCGTCTGCCCGGCGATGGACACGAACATCCAGATCGGCCCGACCGGCAAGAAGCTGCTCCCGCTCACCGTGGTGAAGTAGGTGAAGTAGCCGCGCCCGCCCACGCGTTGGAGCCCCCTTCCGATCCGGAAGGGGGCTCCCGCGTGTCCGGGGGTCCCGCCCCCGGCCCGTACCTACTTGCTGACGGCGAAACGCATCAGGGCGTGCTCGTCACCCTGCTTGATCTTGCCGGTCGTGTTGATGACCTCGAGCTTCCAGGTGGCGCCGACGCGGATCGCCTTGGCCACCGCGCAGCCGTTGTCCGACGTCAGCAGGCTCGGCCAGATGTCGGCGACCTGCTGGGTGCTGCCGCCCGTCGCGTCGTACACCTTGAAGCTGATGTTGCGCGCCTTGTTGAACGCGCTGCCCTTCTTGTACGCCGCGGCCACGAACACGATCGACGTGATCTGCTGCGGAACCCGCGAGAACTCGACGGTGACCGTCTCGTCGTCGCCCTCGCCCTTGCCCGTCTGGTTGTCGCCGCTGTGCACCAGCGAGCCGTTGCCCATCGGGTCGAGCGAGTCGAGGCCCGCGAGGCGCACCGGGTCGTTGCCCGACATCGCTATGGCGATGAGGTCGAGGTCCGTGCCCTGCTTGCGGCGCAGGGCGCCGAGAACCCCGCCACTGCTCCCCGAAGTGGGGTCCCAGGACACCCCGATGGACAGGTGGGTCACACCGTCCAGGTCCGCCGGGCCGTCTTCCTTCGTGAGCGTGATCATGCGGGTTCCCCTCCGAATGTCTGGATCTCTACTGCGCAAAGTGTGCCTATACGAGACGGTTCCCGTCCACGCGCGTGGACCGACACGCCCGATCCGGTGGCCCTTTCGTGCATCCGTTCCGTGTGTGACGGCGTCTCAACAGGCATGGAGCGCACGGACATGGAGAAGCGGCGCGGCGAGCCCGAGGGCTGCCTCGTCGCCGCGATCCGGCTGCCGGTGCGCATCGTGGCGCTCGTCGTCGTGGTGCCGGTGCGGCTGGTCTGGGACGCGCTCGTGGTGAGCGGCCGGTTCCTGTACGAGAAGGCGCTCGTGCCGCTGGGCCGGGGTCTCGGCCTGCTGCTCGGGTTCGTCCTCGTGTGGCCGCTCGTGATGCTGGGCCGCGCCCTCGCCTGGCTGTGCCGGGTGCTGATCGCGATCCCGGCGCGATGGCTGTACGCCCATGTCCTGACTCCGCTCGGTCACGGCCTGGCCTGGCTGACGCGGACGTTGATCGTGGCGCCGGCGGTGTGGCTGTACTCACATGTGCTGGTGCCGCTGGGGCGCGCGGTGCTGACGGGGCTGCGGTGGCTGGGGCTCGCGTTCTTCGTGTGGCCCTGGGTGGCGCTGTGGCGGTACGTGCTCACGCCCCTCGGCCACGGCCTTGCCTGGCTGGGCCGCATGCTGATCATGGTCCCGCTGACCTGGCTGTGGCAGTACGTCCTCGCACCGGTCGGACGGGCCCTCGCCTGGGCCGCGGCCGGACTCGGACGCGGGCTCGCCACCCTGCTGCGCTGGGTGTTCGTCGTGCCGCTGGTCGCCCTGTGGCGGTACGTCCTCACCCCCGTCGGCCGCGCCCTGCGCGTCGTCGGCCGGGAGATCATCGACGCGCTCGCCATCGCCTGGCGCATCGCCGGCCGCATCTCGCGCGCCGTCGGCCGGTTCCTGGGACGGCTGCTGCGCTGGACGTTCGTCGAACCCCTCCGCTGGACGTACCGCGCCGTGCTCACCCCGCTGGGACACGCCGTACGGGACCACGTGTGGCGGCCCGCCGCGCGGATCGGCCGCGAGGTGCGGGCCAGTGTCCGGCAGGCCCGGGCCGAGGTGCGGCGCGCGCTGTTCGGCGCGCCGAAGCGCCCCGAGCGGGCCGCGGAGCCCCAGGTCGGGGACCGCAGGGAACCTCACAGCGCGCAGGCACGTACTCTTGGTAGGAGTACGACCCCTCTCACGAAGACCGATATTCACTAAGGACAGGGACACTGGGCAAGCGACAGCCCGTAGGCCCGCCGCCCGCACCCGCGGTGCAGCGCATCCGACTGCGCTACACCAAGCGCGGCCGCCTCCGGTTCACCAGCCACCGTGACTTCCAGCGCGCCTTCGAGCGTGCGCTGCGCCGTGCCGAGGTGCCCATGGCGTACTCGGCGGGATTCACGCCGCACCCCAAGGTGTCGTACGCCAATGCCGCACCCACCGGCACGGGCAGTGAGGCCGAGTACCTGGAGATCGCGCTCACCGCGCAGCGCGACCCCGAGAAGCTCCGTCAGTTGCTCGACGAGTCGATGCCCGTGGGCCTCGACATCATCGACGCCGTCGAGGCCCGCACCTCCGGCCTCGCCGACCGCCTCACCGCCTCCGTGTGGGAGCTGCGGCTCGACGGAGTGAGCGTCGAGGAGGCGGCACGGGCCGCCGAGACGTTCCGCGCCGCCGAGACCGTCGAGGTCCAGCGGCGTACGAAGAGCGGCATCCGGACGTTCGACTCCCGGTCCGCCGTCGTGAGCCTGGAAGCCGTCGCCGCATCCGATGATCCGGTTGATAGGCCCACCGACAAGGCCTGTGCGATACTGCGCCTGGTTGTTCGGCACGTGACGCCTGCCGTTCGACCCGACGACGTCCTGTCCGGTCTCCGCGCCGTGGCCGACCTGGCGCCGCCGGTCCCCGCAGCGGTGACCAGGCTGGCGCAGGGGCCTTTCGATGAAGAGACCGGCACGGTGACCGACCCGCTCGCGCCCGACCGCGAGGCAGACCAGGCCGCCCCACACACGGGGGCCGCAGGTTCTGCCGCCGCGCCGGCGCCTGCCGTGGAAGGTTCCGCGTAAGGCGGTCGTCGTAGCGCCGCCCTCGTACTCGGGAGCCACCTGGGTCGGGCAGCGCACCCACCCAAGGACTTTCGCCAGGCCGGTACGTACATGGCGTACCGGAACCGGCGAGAACAGACAGAGAGCCCCCGTGCGGCGCCCGCGCCCCGGACCGGCGGCACCGCGATCGACACGGTCGCGTGAGCCGCGGACGTCACCGGTCATGGATCAGGCGCGGCGCCCGGGGGCCTGACGGGAGATCCACCCGCATGCCCGAGCCGACCGAACCCACCACCCCTGCCGCGGACAGCCCCAGCGACACCCTGCCCCCGCGCCGCCGGCGCCGGGCCGCGTCGCGCCCCGCCGGACCGCCGCAGGCCGCAGCCGCTGTCGAGCCCGAGCTCGACACCACCGAGGAGACCGCCGACGAGGCCGAGGAGGCCGCCGCCGGGACCCCGGTCGCCGAGGCCCCCGAGCCCGAGGCCGCCCCCGCCCGCCCGCGCCGCCGCGCCACCCGCCGTGCCTCCGCGCCCGCCGGTGCGCCGGCCGCCGCCGAGCCGGTCGCCGAGGAGGCCCCCGCCGCCGAGCCGGTCGCCACCGAGCCCGTCGCCGCCGAGGAGCCCGCCCCGCGCCGCCGCCGTCGCGCCACCCGTACGGTGTCCGCGCCCGAGGCCGTCCAGGCCGCCGAGCCGGTCGCCGAGGAGCCCGCGCCGCGCCGTCGCCGCCGTGCGACCCGCGCCGTCACCGCCCCGGAGGCCACCGAGGCCGCCGAGGCCGCGCAGGTCACCGAGAGCGCCCCCGCCGAGGCCGTCGCCGCGCCCGAGCCGGTCGAGACGCCCGCCGAGGAGCCCGCCCCGCGTCGCCGCCGCCGCGCCACCCGCGCCGTCGCCGCCCCCGAGACCCCCGCGCAGGCCGAGGCCGCCCCGGCCGCCGAGCCCGTCGCCGCCCCGGAGCAGGCCGAGGCCGCCGAGGAGCCCGCCGCCGAGGACGCGGCCCCGCGCCGCGGCCGTCGCCGCGCCACCCGTACGGTGTCCGCGCCCGAGGCCGTCCAGGCCGCCGAGCCGGTCGCCGAGGAGCCCGCGCCCGCCGCCGAGCCCGCCGAGGAGACCGGCCCGCGCCGCGGCCGTCGCCGCGCCACCCGCAAGGCCGCCGGCGGTTTCGCCGAGCCCCGCAGCTCGAAGCAGGACCGTGCCAAGGGCGACTCCGAGGGCGGTCGCCCGAAGCGTCCGTCCGTCGCCGTGTTCCAGGCGCCGGTCTTCACCGAGCCGATGTTCCAGACGCCCGAGCGCGCCGCCGCCGCGGCCGCCGCCGAGGCCGCCGAGGTGCCCGAGCCGGAGGCCGAGGTCGAGACCGAGGTCGTGGCCGAGCCCGCGCAGCTCGCCGCCGTCGAGGAGGAGCAGACGCCGCGCCGCCGCCGTCGCCGCCGCGCCGAGAGCGAGCAGCCGGCCGCCGAGCGCCGCCGGCCCGCGGCCGAGCCCGCCGCCGACACCGAGGCCGAGGCCGAGGTGGAGGAGCCGGAGGAGCAGGCCGACGAGCACGACGACCACGACGAGCACGACGAGCGGCCCACCCGCCGTCGCCGTCGCGGGGGCCGTCGCCGTCGCCGCGGCGAGTCCGCCGACTCCGACAGCGACTCCGAGGCCTCCGCCGACGAGGAGGGCGAGGACGAGGACACCGAGGAGCAGGACGCCGAGGAGCACGAGGACGCGGCCGACGAGCAGGACGGCTCCGGCGGCTCCAGCAGCAGCCGTCGCCGTCGCCGCCGCCGCCGTCGCGCCGGTGACGCCGCCACGGACACCGAGGCGGGCACCGACGACCCCGAGCGCACCGTCGTCAAGGTCCGCGAGCCCCGCAAGAAGGACGACAAGCCCGTCTCCGTCGACGAGGTGCAGTCCATCAAGGGCTCCACGCGCCTGGAGGCCAAGAAGCAGCGCCGCCGCGAGGGCCGCGAGCAGGGCCGCCGCCGCGTCCCGATCATCACCGAGGCCGAGTTCCTGGCCCGCCGTGAGGCCGTCGAGCGCGTGATGGTCGTCCGCCAGAACGGCGAACGCACCCAGATCGGCGTGCTCGAGGACAACATCCTCGTCGAGCACTACGTCAACAAGGAGCAGTCGACCTCGTACGTCGGCAACGTGTACCTGGGCAAGGTCCAGAACGTGCTGCCGTCCATGGAGGCCGCCTTCATCGACATCGGCAAGGGCCGCAACGCGGTGCTGTACGCCGGTGAGGTCAACTTCGAGGCGCTCGGCCTGGCCAACGGCCCGCGCCGCATCGAGACCGCCCTCAAGTCCGGCCAGTCCGTCCTGGTCCAGGTCACCAAGGACCCGATCGGCCACAAGGGCGCCCGCCTGACCAGCCAGGTCTCGCTGCCCGGCCGCTACCTGGTCTACGTGCCCGAGGGCTCGATGACCGGCATCAGCCGCAAGCTGCCCGACACCGAGCGCGCGCGCCTGAAGACCATCCTCAAGAAGATCGTCCCCGAGGACGCGGGCGTCATCGTGCGCACCGCCGCCGAGGGCGCGAGCGAGGACGAGCTGCGCCGTGACGTCGAGCGTCTGCAGGCCCAGTGGGAGGACATCCAGAAGAAGTCCCAGCAGATCTCGACCTCGTCGCCGAGCCTGCTGTACGGCGAGCCGGACATGACCGTCCGCGTCGTGCGCGACATCTTCAACGAGGACTTCTCCAAGGTCATCGTCAGCGGTGACGAGGCCTGGGAGACCATCCACGGCTACGTGAACCACGTGGCGCCCGACCTGTCCGACCGGCTGTCGAAGTGGACCTCCGAGGTCGACGTCTTCGCGACGTACCGGATCGACGAGCAGCTCGCCAAGGCGCTCGACCGCAAGGTGTGGCTGCCCTCCGGCGGCTCCCTGGTGATCGACAAGACCGAGGCGATGATCGTCGTCGACGTCAACACCGGTAAGTTCACCGGCCAGGGCGGCAACCTCGAAGAGACCGTGACCAGGAACAACCTGGAGGCGGCCGAGGAGATCGTGCGCCAGCTGCGGCTGCGCGACCTGGGCGGCATCGTCGTCATCGACTTCATCGACATGGTCCTGGAGTCCAACCGCGACCTCGTCCTGCGGCGCCTGCTCGAGTGCCTCGGCCGGGACCGTACGAAGCACCAGGTCGCCGAGGTCACCTCGCTGGGCCTGGTCCAGATGACCCGCAAGCGGGTCGGCCAGGGCCTCCTGGAGTCCTTCTCCGAGACCTGCGTGCACTGCAACGGCCGCGGCGTGATCGTGCACATGGAGCAGCCGACCTCCGTCGGTGGCGGTGGCGGCGGCAAGCGCAAGAAGCGCGGTCGTGGCGCCGGCGCCGGTGAGCACACGCACGAGCACGAGGCGGCGCAGACCGAGGCCGCCGAGGTCGTCGAGACGGAGGCCGAGGTCGCCGCCGAGGCCGCCGAGCCGACGGCGCTGCCCGAGCCCGACTTCCGGCCCGACGAGGAGCTGTACTCCAGCCCCGCCGAGGCGGAGGCCGCGGCCGGTCGTGGCCGCTCGCGCCGCCGCGCCACGCGCCGTGCGTCGGCCCCGTCCGGTGCGCCTGCCGCTCCGGCTCCGGAGCCGGTCGTCGCGCAGGCCGAGCCGGTCGCGCCCGTCGCCGAGCCCGAGCCTGTCGCCGAGCCCACCGTCGAGCCCGAGGCGGCGCCCGCGCCGCGTGCCCGTCGCCGGGCCGTGCGCAAGGCCAGCGCCCCCGCCGGTTCGCCGAAGGCGTCCGCCGAGGACGTCGTGGTGACCGTCACGGAGCCGGTCAAGGAAGCCGTCAAGGAGCCGGAGCCCGTCGTGGCCGAGTCGGAGCCGGCCGAGGCCGCCGCCCCGGCCCGTCCGCGCCGCCGCGCCGTCCGCAAGGCCACCGCGCCCACCGCGCCCGAGGAGACGGCCGTCATGGTCGTCCCCGCGGCCACGGAGGAGCCGGCCGCCGCGGAGGAGGCCGAGGCGCCCGCCGCCAAGAAGACGGCCCGTAAGACGGCCAAGAAGGCGACGGCCAAGAAGGCCGCGACGACGAAGAAGGCGGCCACCAAGAAGACGGCCGCCAAGAAGACGACGGCGAAGAAGGCCGCCACCACGAAGAAGACCGCGACCAAGAAGACGGCCGCGAAGAAGACGGCTGCGGCTGTCGCCGACGAGTCGTAGGACTCGGCCCGGTTCGGAACGCCCCCGCACAGCTCGGCTGTGCGGGGGCGTTCTGGTTCTCCCGCGTCCCCGGGGCCCGGCGGGGCGCTCTTGCTGGGCCGAGTTTGACCCGGTAGTGGAGGACCCGTAATCTTGACCGTCGGCGTGTCCATCGGACTCGCCTCACTCCCGTAAACCTTTTTCCTCCGGGATCTTCGAAGATTTCTTCGGGGCCGGAGAGGCTGCCTCGTGCGGCTGGACTGCGGGGGTCCCGTTCCGAGCGAGAGAGAGTTCCGCGTGTACGCCATCGTGCGCAGCGGTGGTCGCCAGCACAAGGTTGCTGTCGGCGACATCGTTGAGGTTGACAAGATTTCCACCGCCAAGGTCGGCGACACGGTCGAGCTCTCGACCCTGCTCGTCGTGGACGGCGAGTCCGTGACCAGCGACCCGTGGGTGCTGGCCGGCATCAAGGTCCAGGCCGAGGTCGTGGACCACCACAAGGGCGCGAAGATCGACATCCTTCGCTACAAGAACAAGACCGGCTACCGCCGTCGTCAGGGCCACCGCCAGCAGTACACGGCGATCAAGGTCACTGAGATCCCCGCGGCTGCGAAGTAAGGGACTGAGACAAGATGGCACACAAGAAGGGCGCATCGTCCACTCGGAACGGTCGCGACTCCAATGCTCAGCGGCTCGGCGTGAAGCGCTTCGGCGGTCAGGTCGTCAACGCCGGTGAGATCCTGGTCCGCCAGCGTGGCACCCACTTCCACCCGGGCAACTCCGTCGGCCGTGGCAAGGACGACACGCTGTTCGCTCTCGCCGCCGGTGCGGTGGAGTTCGGTACCCACCGCGGCCGCAAGGTCGTGAACATCGTCCCGGTCGCCTGAATCGCCTGACGGCTTTTCTGACCCGGATTTTCGCGAGGCGGACCTCACTTCCCTGCGGGGAAGCGGGTCCGCCTTTCGCGTGTTGAAGTAGAGACATTCCGTTCGTATCTGGAGGCACTGAACCATGACCACCTTCGTGGACCGCGTCGAGCTGCATGTCGCCGCGGGTAGCGGGGGCCACGGCTGTGCCTCCGTACACCGGGAGAAGTTCAAGCCGCTCGGCGGCCCCGACGGCGGCAACGGCGGCCGTGGCGGCGACGTGATCCTGGTCGTCGACCAGGACGTCACGACGCTCCTCGACTACCACCACTCCCCGCACCGCAAGGCGACCAACGGCGCGCCCGGCGCGGGCGACAACCGCTCCGGCAAGGACGGCCAGGACCTGATCCTGCCCGTGCCGGACGGCACCGTCGTCCTCGACGCGCAGGGCAACGTGCTGGCGGACCTCGTCGGCCAGGGCACCACCTACGTCGCCGCCCAGGGCGGCCGCGGCGGCCTCGGCAACGCGGCGCTGGCCTCGGCCCGCCGCAAGGCCCCCGGCTTCGCCCTCCTCGGTGTTCCCGGCGACGTGCAGGACGTCGTCCTGGAGCTGAAGACCGTCGCGGACGTGGCGCTCGTCGGCTACCCGAGCGCCGGCAAGTCCTCGCTGATCTCGGTGCTCTCGGCCGCCAAGCCGAAGATCGCCGACTACCCGTTCACGACCCTGGTCCCGAACCTGGGCGTGGTCACCGCCGGCTCCACCGTCTACACGGTCGCCGACGTGCCCGGTCTGATCCCCGGCGCCAGCCAGGGCAAGGGCCTCGGCCTGGAGTTCCTGCGCCACGTCGAGCGGTGCAGCGTGCTGGTGCACGTCCTCGACACGGCGACCCTCGAGTCCGACCGTGACCCGGTCTCCGACCTGGACATCATCGAGGCGGAGCTCCGGGAGTACGGCGCGGGCCTGGAGGACCGGCCGCGTGTCGTCGTCCTCAACAAGATCGACGTGCCCGACGGCCAGGACCTCGCCGAGATGGTCCGGCCGGACCTGGAGGAGCGGGGCTACCGCGTCTTCGAGGTGTCCGCCGTCGCCCACAAGGGCCTCAAGGAGCTGTCGTTCGCGCTGGCCGAGCTGGTGGCCGCGCACCGTGCCGCGCAGCCCAAGGAGGAGTCGACCCGGGTCGTCATCCGTCCGAAGGCCGTGGACGACGCGGGCTTCACCGTGGTCCGCGAGGAGGTCGGCGGCGAGCCGCTGTTCCGCGTGCGCGGCGAGAAGCCGGAGCGCTGGGTGCGCCAGACCGACTTCAACAACGACGAGGCCGTCGGCTACCTCGCCGACCGGCTCAACCGCCTCGGCGTCGAGGACTCGCTGATGAAGGCCGGCGCCCGCAACGGCGACGGCGTCGCCATCGGCCCCGAGGAGAACGCGGTCGTCTTCGACTGGGAGCCGTCCGTGACGGCGGGCGCCGAGATGCTCGGCCGCCGTGGCGAGGACCACCGCTTCGAGGCCCCGCGCCCGGCTGCCCAGCGCCGCCGCGACCGGCAGGCGGAGCGGGACGAGGCGCAGCAGGAGTACGAGGGCTTCGAGCCCTTCTAGAGCAGATACCGGCGTCGGTGAAGCCGGTACGTGCGAAGGGGCGGGCCCGGAGGATCTCTCCTCCGGGCCCGCCCCTTCGCACGTCGTGCGACAACCTCAGGCCGCTCAAGGCGCGCCGCCCGTGAAGGTGACGGTCGTTGCGCACCGGCGATATGGCACAGTCGCACCCATCGGTCACCACGGAAGGGAGACGTATGAACTGGCTCGTCACGGGCGGCGCCGGGTACATCGGCGCGCATGTCGTCCGCGCGCTGCGCACCGGCGGTCAGGACGTCGTCGTCTACGACGACCTGTCGACGGGGCTGCGCGAGCGCGTGCCCGGCGACGTGCCCCTGGTGGTCGGCAGCGTCCTGGACGGCCCGCTCCTGGAGCGCACGCTGCGCGAGCACGCGGTGGCCGGGGTCGTGCACATCGCGGGCAAGAAGCGGGTCGCCGAGTCCGTCGAGCGACCGCTGCACTACTACCGGGAGAACGTCACGGGACTCCAGGTCCTGCTGGAGTCGATGGCCGCGACCGGCGTCGACCGCCTCGTCTTCTCCTCGTCGGCCGCCGTCTACGGGATGCCCGATGTCGACCTCGTCACCGAGGACACCGACTGCCGGCCGATCAGCCCGTACGGCGAGACCAAGCTCGCGGGGGAGTGGCTGATCGCGGCGGCTGCCCGGGCCCACGGACTGCGGGCCGCGTCGCTGCGCTACTTCAACGTCGCGGGCGCCGCCGCACCGGAGCTGGCCGACACCGGCGCGTTCAACCTGATCCCGATGGTCTTCGAGAAGCTGGAGGCCGGCGCCCCGCCGCTGATCTTCGGCGACGACTACGCCACCCCCGACGGCACCTGCGTGCGCGACTACATCCACGTCGAGGACATCGCCTCCGCCCACCTCGCCGCCGCCCGCCGCCTGGCGGACGCCGCCGAGGGCACCGCGCTCACCCTGAACATCGGCCGCGGCGAGGGCGCCTCCGTACGAGAGATGGTGGACCGCATCCTCAAGATCACCGGCCGGGACTCGGTCGTCGCCGAGGTCACCGCGCGCCGCCCCGGCGACCCGGCCCGGGTCGTGGCCGCCGCCGACCGCATCCGCGCCGAACTCGGCTGGAGCGCCCGGCACGGCATCGACGAGATGATCGACTCCGCCTGGCGCGCCCGGAGGCACCCGCACGCCTGACCGAGGGCACGAAGAAGGGGGCGGGGGGGGGGGCGGGGGGGGGGGGGGGGGGGGGGCGCCGCCCCGCCGGGGCGGGCGGGGCGGGGGGGGGGGCCGGGGGGGGCGCCCCCCCCCCCCCCCCCCCGGCGCGGCGCCCCGCCGGCCCCGCCCCCCGGCGCCGCCCCCCGCCCCCCCCCCCGGGGGGCCCCCCCCGCGCCCCCCCCCCCCCCCCCCCCCCGCCCCCTTCACGTTCCGCGAGGTCAGCCGGCGACCGTGTTCTCCGGCGCGTCCTCGTCGACCAGGGTCATCGGCTCTGCGGGGGAATCGTCGCGTTGTATCGGAATCTCCGCGGCCTCCCGGGCCTCGGTCCGCACCCGGCGCTCGTCGGCGCGACCGCACAGGGCGCGCACCGCGCCGTTGAACCGGTCGATCGACGGCGGGTCCGACGGGCCCAGCAGGTGCTCCTTCAGCTCCAGGCGGGCCTCGGCGTACACGTCCTCGGTCTCGCCGCGGACGGTCGCGAGCAGCCGGGGCACCTCGACGGCCTCGGGCGTGAGGATCGTCGCGGCGCTCACGGTCGGGAAGCCGAGCCGGAACTCGGACTCCGACAGGCCGGAGGTGTTCGCGACGGCGTACGGCTTCTCGCTGCTCAGCCAGTCGGAGACGACCGAGGAGACGTCGGAGATCAGCACGTCCGCCTGGTTGAAGCAGGTGAAGATCGCCGGGCGGGCCTCGGTGACGATCAGGTGCTCCCACTCGGGGAACGACGCCCAGTACGCCTCTTCCCACGCGGTGGTCGCCGCGCGCACGGCGGCGCTGCGGCCCGGGTCGGGCTCGCCCTGCAGCATCATGCGCTCCATCTCGTCCGCGCTGGAGCGGAACGAGGTGGAGGTCAGCCGGTGCAGCTCGGCGGCGCGCTCGGTCAGCTCGGCGGCGGCGCGGGCGTCGGGCCGGGCCCCGGAGCGGCGGGTGTTCGCCTCCAGGATCATCGCCTTGATGCGCTCGTTGGCGGCGCCCGCGGCGGGGACCTGCGAGCCGGTCATCGGGTGCGGCTTGTAGATCAGCCGGACCCGGTCGTCGGCGAGCAGGTGCCGCACGATGTTCTCACCGGCCAGGACGACCGAGGTGTTGCCCGGGTTGCCGTCCCAGCCCTCCCAGGTGGGGGCGTACAGCACGGTGGTGAAGGGCTTGTCCTGCGCGGCGCCCGTGCCGATCTCGATCGGCGACAGCTGCGGGCGGCCCACCTCCACGACGTCCTTGTCCTCGACGCCGACGTCGGCCTGCTGGTAGCGGTCGCGGGCCGCGGGGCCCGCCACCCACACCTCGTCGTACGCCTTCGCGTACGGGTTGCAGGAGCTCAGCTTGTCGGACTCGCCGTGGTTGATGAACGCGTGCTTGATCGTCGGGATGCGCAGCACCTGGGAGGTCTTCGCGGCGTTCGCCGGGTGCAGCATCATCTTCAGCGTCGAGTTCTCCAGGGAGAACATCGTGGCGACCTTGGGGAAGCAGATGATCGGCACGTCGGTGGCGTCGATCTTGTTCACCATGAAGCGCTCGCGCAGCACGATCAGCGGCTTGCCGTCGACGTCGGCGAGCGTGGAGAGCCACATGTTCGCCTGGTACGCGGAGGTCGTGCCGCCCGAGAAGTACATGGCGACGGTCGGCCGGTAGGCGGCCAGCCAGTTGTCCAGCCACTCCATGACCTGCTCGTCGGAGAGCCGGCGCTTCTTCGGAAGCAGCCAGGTCGCCAGGTAGAACGTTCCGCCGAGGAACAGGGCGAGCGCGATGCCGATGCCGATGCCGCCCCACAGCGCGTTCGTCGTGGCCGCCGTCACGAGCAGGCCCGCGGTGGCGGGGATCGAGAACGTCAGCAGGCGGTGGCTGGAGCGGCGCGACAGGATCCGCGGCGGGGCCGAGGACAGGCGCAGGGCCGAGGTGTCGATGTTGCGCGTGACGATCGGCAGCTGGCGGCGCCGGCGGACCAGGACCGCGGCGGCCTGGCACGCGAAGTGCAGCACGTACACGCAGAGCAGCGCGATCAGCAGCGGGGCCTGCTCGCCGAGCGGCTCGATGCCGTCGATGCGCAGCAGGCCGACGAGGATCAGCATGTCGCGCAGCAGCTGGCGCACGGTGACGTCGAAGCGGACCTTGCCCAGGAGCGAGAGCAGGCCCGGCTGCCGGTACTGCAGATACACGTCGAGGGCGAGGCCGGCCGCGCTCGTGGCCACGAACAGTGGCACGTGGGGCACGAGCGCACTGACGAGCTGGGCCGCATAGAGCGCGAACATCGCGAACAGCGCGGAGAGCTGCAGGATGCGGCGGGGGGCAAGGCCGGCGGAGGGCACGGGCTGGGCTCCTGGCAGGAATTCGAGGGTGGGGGAGGCGTGTGGGGTGTGGAACCGGCGGGTTGGGGGCCCGTCGGAAGAACGCTGACCACAGACCGTATGACTTTCGGTGCCCCCGTAGCAATCTTCCGTGACACCAATCACCAGTAAAATGGATAAAACGTACAGAACGTGGGGGCGGCATTCTGGTCACACAACTGTGCGACTGCTGTGCGTCACGGTGTCCGCTCTGCGAAACCGGAAAGCGTCCAGGACGCCCGGTCGCGTAGATTGCGGAGCATGTCAGGGGCAACAACAGGGGCGGCAACAAGCGTGACAACCGGGGCAACGACCGAGGCGTCGGGCACGACACGGCAAGGCGTGGCGGACGCCCGCCGGATCGTCGTCAAGGTCGGCTCCTCCTCTCTCACCACCGCCGCCGGCGGCCTCGACGCGGACCGCGTCGACGCCCTCGTCGACGTCCTCGCCCGGCACCGCTCCGGCGGGGAGAAGGAGATCGTGCTCGTCTCCTCCGGCGCCATCGCCGCCGGACTCGCCCCCCTCGGCCTCACCCGCCGCCCCAAGGACCTCGCCCGCCAGCAGGCCGCCGCCAGCGTCGGCCAGGGCCTCCTCGTCGCCCGCTACACCGCCTCCTTCGCCCGCTACGGCGTCCGCGTCGGCCAGGTCCTGCTCACCAGCGACGACATGGCCCGCCGCGCCCACCACCGCAACGCCTCGCGCACCCTCGACCAGCTCCTGGCCATGGGCGCCCTCCCGGTCGTCAACGAGAACGACACGGTCGCCACCGACGAGATCCGCTTCGGCGACAACGACCGGCTCGCCGCCCTCGTCGCCCACCTCGTCCACGCCGACCTCCTCGTCCTCCTCTCCGACGTCGACGGCCTCTACGACGGCGACCCCAGCAAGCCCGGCACCTCCCGCATCGCCGAGGTCCGCGGCCCCGCCGACATAGCGCACGTCAAGATCGGCTCCGCCGGGAAGGCCGGCGTCGGCACCGGCGGCATGGTCACCAAGGTCGAGGCCGCTTCCATCGCCGCCGCGGCCGGCATCCCCGTCGTACTGACCTCCGCCTCGCACGCCGCCGACGCCCTCGCCGCCCGCGACACCGGCACCTACTTCCACCGCACCGGCCGCCGCAGCGCCGACCGCCTCCTCTGGCTCCAGCACGCCTCCACCCCGCAGGGCGCCCTCACCCTCGACGCCGGCGCCGTACGGGCCGTCGTCGAGCGGCGCACCTCGCTGCTGCCCGCGGGCATCGCGGCCGTCGAGGGCGAGTTCAGCGCCGGCGACCCCGTCGAACTGCGCGACGAGACCGGCCGGGCCGTCGCCCGCGGCCTCGTCAACTTCGACGCCAAGGAGATCCCCCAGCTGATCGGCCGCTCCACCCGCGAGCTCGCCCGCGACCTCGGCCCCGCCTACGAGCGCGAGGTCGTGCACCGGGACGACCTCGTCCTGCTGCGCCCCTGAACCCTCGCAAGACCCTCACGACGGCCCGGCCGAACCTTCGAAACGGCCGGGCCGGACCTTCGAAACAGCCCGGACGGGCGGCCGAAAGCCTGCCCCCCGCGGGGGACCTTCCCCAAAACCGCCCCACGAAGCTCTGTCGCCTGCTCAACTCTTTGCAGGGGTACCAACGCAGCCAGTCCGCACGACCATTGCGCAAAGGAGGCCGTCGTGAGACGAGCGCGCCCGGGGGCGACGTCCCGAGGGACGGCGGAGCGGACGCTGACGAGCGTGACCGCGGGGGAGACCTTCCCCGCCCAGACCCCCGCCCAGACCCCGGCCCCGGACACCCCCGCCGACAGCGCCGGGACCACCGACGAGGGCCCCCGCCTGTGGCACGTCACCCTCAGCGTCTCCGGCGCCGAGGCCCCGATCGCCGAGGTCCGCCGCGCCCTGGAGCAGCTCGCCCACGACCACCCCTTCCTGCTGACCAGCCGCTACGCCGCCGACCACGCCGAGATCCGCTACTGGGAAGAGGCCCGCGACCTGCACGACGCGGCCGCCGTCGCCCTGCGCCTGTGGGGCGAGCACCGCCGGACCTCCCGCCTGCCCCCCTGGGAGATCGTCGGCCTGGAGGTCATCGACCGCACCACCTACCACCAGCGCATCGCCGCCGGCTACGGACCGCTCCCCGCGACCCCGGTCGGCATCCACCCCTTCTGACGGGCCCGGGCCGCACCCGTTTTCGGCCATGTCTCACCCCCCGGAACAGCGGCTGGACACACCGCCGTGCCCAGTACCCTGCGGGGTATGACGCTCAACCCGTACGACTCGATGACCCCGGTCACGCAGGCCGCCTACCGCGCCCGCGCCGCCGCCCACGACATCGCCTCCCTGCCGCGCGCGGAGAAGGACGACGCCCTCGGCGCCATCGCCGACGCCCTCGAAGTCCGTACGGCCGAGATCATCGAGGCCAACGCCAAGGACATCGCCAAGGCCCGCGAGGCCGGCACCAGCGAGTCGATCATCGACCGGCTCACCCTCACCGCCGAGCGGATCCGCGCCATCGCCTCCGACGTCCGCGACGTCATCGCCCTGCCCGACCCCGTCGGCCAGGTCGTCCGCGGCAACACCCTGCCCAACGGCATCGACCTGCGTCAGGTCCGCGTCCCCCTCGGCGTCGTCGGCATCATCTACGAGGCCCGGCCCAACGTCACCGTCGACGCCGCCGCCCTCTGCCTCAAGTCGGGCAACGCGGTACTGCTGCGCGGCAGCTCCTCCGCCTACGAGTCCAACACCGCGCTCGTCCGCGTCCTGCGCGACGCCGTCGGCGGCTCCGGACTGCCCGCCGACGCCGTCCAGCTCGTGCCCGGCGAGTCCCGCGACTCCGTCACCGAGCTCATGCGCGCCCGGGGCCTCGTCGACGTCCTCATCCCGCGCGGCGGCGCCTCGCTCATCAAGAACGTCGTCGAGAACTCCACGGTCCCCGTCATCGAGACCGGCACCGGCAACTGCCACGTCTACGTCGACGCCACCGCCGACCTCGACATGGCCGTCGACATCCTGATCAACTCCAAGGCCCAGCGCCCCTCGGTGTGCAACGCGGCGGAGACCCTCCTCGTCCACCGCGACATCGCCGACGCGTTCGTGCCCCGCGCCCTCGACGCCCTCGCCGACGCCGGCGTCACCGTCCACGCCGACCCGCGGATCCTCGCCTACGCGGACGCCTCCAAGGCCACCGTCGTCGAGGCGACCCCCGAGGACTGGGACACCGAGTACCTCTCCTACGACATCGCCGCCGCCGTCGTCGACGACCTCGACAAGGCCGTCGAGCACATCCGCCTGTGGTCCTCCGGCCACACCGAGGCCATCGTCACCACCTCGCAGCAGGCCGCCCGCCGCTTCACCCAGCTCGTCGACTCCACCACCGTCGCCGTGAACGCCTCGACACGCTTCACCGACGGCGGCCAGTTCGGCTTCGGCGCCGAGATCGGCATCTCCACCCAGAAGCTGCACGCCCGCGGCCCCATGGGCCTGCCCGAGCTGACCAGCACCAAGTACATCGTCACCGGCGACGGCCACATCCGCTGACCTGTGCGGACCCGGGGCAGGCGGCGGGGAATTCCGGTGAATTCCCTTACCGTCTGCCCAAATTGACCCTTCCGGTCTACTCTGGTCGGGTGCCGGAGGACGTGGGGGGCACGCCGTCCCCGGACGGCTGGGAGCCCGACGACGACCACGACCGCGGGGGCTGGGACGAAGAGTTCGCCTCCGTGGTCTTCGACGAGGACTTCGTGCGAAGCGCCGAGGTCCACGAGCCCACCGCGGTCGAGCGCCTGCTCGCCGCGGCCCAGGCCCGCGCCGAGGCCCAGGAGGCCGAGGCCCGCCGCGCCCGCACCCGCCGCGCCCGCGACGACGACTTCCACGACGACGGCTACGGCTACGACGACACCGGCGAGTTCGGCCCCTTCCGCGACGACGCCGACGACCTCTACGAGGAAGAGCTCGACCGGGACGGCCGCACCGGCCCCTACTCCGGCGGCATGACCCGCTGGCGCCGCCCCGTCGCCTGGGCCCTCGCCCTCCTCATGGGCATCGGCATGGTCGCCCTCGCCTTCACCGCCGTCTACCGCGGCGCCTCCGCCGGCCGCTCCGACGACCGCGTACCGCCGCCCGCCACGACCGAGCTGGAGAAGAACCTCCCGGCCCGCCCCTCCGCCTCCGCCGCCCCCTCCCGGCCCGCCGTCTCCGCCGTCCCGCGCACCCCCTGACCCCACCCCGGCCGGCGGAGACGCAGCCGCGCGACCGGGCCGCACACCAGGGCCCCGCAGCGGAGCCGCCCATGACGTTTACCGGACCGCGCCGCGACCTACCCTGAAGGTATGAGCGGGCCAGGAGACCCACCGGAGGGGACGCCGGACGGCGCCCCGGGCGGTGGCGGAGCGAGCGAGGACGAATACCGATCCGTCGTGTTCGACGAATCGTTCATACGCGCTGCCCGCCTCCAGGAGTTCTCCGCCGACGAGCGCATCGACGACCACACCCCGGCCGTCCGCCGCACCCCCACCCTGCGCCGCGGCCTGACCCGCCAGGCCGTCCTCCTCGTCGTCCTCGTCCTGCTCGCCTTCGGCACCGCCATCTACATGGGCGTCCGCAGCCCCTACCGGACCGCGCCCCTCGGTGCCCGGCACGTCGACCCGCTCCGCATGACCGTCATACCCCTCGCGCCCAGCGGCCCCGTCCCCGGCGCCGACGGCGCCGCCGAGCTCCTCGCGCACAGCCCCGCCGCCTCGTTCGCCACCGCGGCCGACGGCATCGACGAACCCCGCGACACCCCCGGCACCGCCCACTTCTCCGACGGCCAGGTCCGCACCGCCCTCGACCTCGCCAAGCAGTACCTCGTCGCCTCCATGCTCGACCCCGACGTCCTCACCGGGGGAGCCGTCCGGCCCGTCCGCGCCCTCGTCGACCCCCAGCAACTGCCCCAGTTCGACCGCAGCCTCGCCCGCCCCGCCGCCGACGGGCGCTACGCCGCCACCGGCTGGCTGCTGCGCTTCGACCCCGACCAGGTCCGCCTCGCCGGCCCCGGCATCCGCGTCCACGGCACCCTCGACGTCGACGAGAGCGACGCCAACAGCCTCGACGTCCTCTCCGACCACACCTTCGTCTACGCCCTGCGCCCCGCCCACGGCGGCCCGCACGCCCGCGTCTCCCTGTTCACCGTGCGCCGCGCCGTGCACTTCCGCTTCGACCGCGACGACCTGCGCGGCCGCACCGCCGAACTGCTCGCCTCCACCGTCCAGGCCGGACCGCTCGCCTGCGCCACGGACTCCGCCGCCCGGCTGCACCCGCTGCTCGCCGGGCAGCGCGCCGGACGCTCCGGGGAGCAGGACCGCCCGGCCGGCACCGACCCGTACGCGACGGGCGGCCCGGCCGCGCTGTGCGGGGCGCTCGCACCGGGCGCCCAGCCGTCCCTCAAGCCCTGAACCCGCTCCCCGGGCCCGCAGGCCTGCGGATCACTCGTCCTCGTCGGTGCCGTGATTCCCGCTGTTGCCCCCGCCGTTCCCGTTCCCGTTCCCGGAGCCGTTCGCGCCGAAGTTCCCGAAGCCGCGCCGCACCCGGCCGCCCAGGTCGCCCGCACCGCCCGCGAGGTCGCTGACCAGCTTCATCAGCGGGTCCTTCGAGTTCTTCACGTGGTCCGTGTAGTGCGCGGCCGACTCGCGGAACGAGTCCGACACCTTCGTTTCCTTGTCCTCGCTGCGGCGCGGGTAGTGCCCGTCCATCAGCCGCTGGTAGTCCCGCGTCTCGGACCACTTCTTCAGCTCGGCGGCCCGCACCGTCGTGAACGGGTGCGAGCGCGGCATCACGTTGAGGATCTTCAGGACCGAGTCGCGCAGATCGCCCCCGGCCTCGTACTCCTCGGCCTGCTTCAGGAACGCGTCCACGTTCATCTCGTGCAGGTGGTTGCCGCCCGCGATCTTCATCAGGCCGCGCATCGACGCCTGGAGGTCCTGGCCGACCAGGAGACCCGCGCGGTCCGCCGACAGCTCGGACTTGCGGAACCACTCGCGCAGCGCCGTCACGATCGCCATGATCGCGAGATTGCCCAGCGGGATCCACGCCACGCGCAGCGCCAGGCTCGTCAGGAACAGCAGGATCGTCCGGTAGACCGAGTGCCCGGACAGCGCGTGCCCGACCTCGTGGCCCACCACGGCCCGCATCTCCTCCTCGTCGAGCAGCTCGACGAGACCCGTCGTCACCACGATGATCGGCTCGTCCAGACCGATGCACATCGCGTTCGGCTGCGGGTCCTGGTTCACGTACATCGGCGGGACCTTCTCCAGGTCCAGGATGTAGCAGGCGTCCCGCAGCATCGCGTTCAGATGCGCGAACTGCTCGTCGGACACCCGCACCGAGTCCGACAGGAACAGCAGACGCAGGCTCCGCTCGGGCAGCAGCCCGCTCAGCGCCTTGAAGACCGTGTCGAAACCGCTCAGCTTGCGCAGGGCGACGAGGGCCGAGCGGTCCGCCGGGTGCTCGTACGCCCGCGAGGAGATCCCCGGGAAGCGCCGGCGCTGCCTGCTCGGAACGTTGTCGTGCTGCTCGTTCGGTACGTCGGGCATGCGTCCCCCATGTCGATGGCCGGTCGATCGTGTCGACGGCGATTCGGTGTTCGGTTGTGCCCCCGAGGCGGAGTCCACCCTAGGCGGAGATACCGTGGCGGGGCAGCACACAGAAGGAGCGAACCGTCATGGATCATGCCGAACACCTCATCGCCGTCGCCGCGGCCCAGCAGGGCGCGGGCAATCTGTTGCGCATCGTGATCGTGGTGTCCGTCCTCGGTGCGGTGTTTCTCGCCTGGTTCCTGCTGCGCGGCTACAAGCGAGACGAATGACACCACCGGGATGGTTCCGGACACGCGCGGCGATCCGTGGCGCCCGTACGGCAGAGTCGGCGTGAGCACCGCGGAGGGGCCCGCATACGATGGGTCAGAAATCTTTATCCCGATCCCACACCGGATAGGTCCTGCTGAAGATGAGCCTCCACGCCACCGCTGCCCAGCTGGCCACTCTCGCCGCCGAGGGCGGCGAGCACGGCGGCAACCACGAGAGCATCAGCCCCCTCATGACGGGCGGCGCCGCCTTCGTCATCCTCGTTCTGCTGCTGTGGATCACCACCCGCTTCAACCGCGACCGCTGAGCCCGGGCGAGGTCACGGGAACCGGGCCAGTAGGCTCTGCTCGCATGGGAGCGCAGGACATGCCTACCGGCCCGGTCAACAGCCCGGCCGGCGGCCCGGATCGCGAGTGGGACTCGCCCGCCAAGCGGCGCCTCGGCGTCATGGGCGGAACGTTCGACCCGATCCACCACGGACACCTGGTCGCGGCCAGCGAGGTCGCCGCACAGTTCCACCTCGACGAGGTGGTCTTCGTGCCGACCGGACAGCCGTGGCAGAAGAGCGACAAGCACGTGTCGCCCGCCGAGGACCGCTATCTGATGACGGTCATCGCGACCGCCGAGAACCCCCAGTTCTCGGTGAGCCGCATCGACATCGACCGCGGCGGTGCCACGTACACGACGGACACCCTGCGCGACCTGCGCGCGCTCAACCCGGACACGGACCTCTTCTTCATCACGGGCGCCGACGCCCTCAGCCAGATCCTGACCTGGCGGTACACCGAAGAGCTCTTCTCCCTGGCACACTTCATCGGCGTCACCCGGCCCGGCCACACGCTCGCCAACCCCGGACTCCCCGAGGACGGCGTCTCGTTCGTCGAGGTGCCCGCGCTCGCCATCTCGTCCACGGACTGCCGTGACCGAGTCGCCAAGGGCGACCCGATCTGGTACATGGTGCCGGACGGTGTGGTGCGCTACATCGACAAGCGCCAGCTGTACCGCGGCGACTGAACCCTGCACCGCCGAGAGGGGCATCGGTGAACGACCGATACGACGGTTACGACCAGCAGAATTACGAGCTGGTCGGCTACGACGAGTTCGGCCGGCCTGTCTACCGGCCGGCTCAGCAAGCGCCGTCGTACGAGCAGAACGCAGGGTACGGATACGGCTACGACCCGTACGCGGCCGGGCAGCAGCAGCAACAGCAGCAGGCCCCGCAGCAGCCGCAGCCGCAGTACGACCCGTACGCCGGCCACCCGCAGCAGGGCGGCGGCTACGACCCCTACGGCGCCGCCTCCGGCACGGCTCAGCAGCCCCGGCAGACCGAGCAGGCCACCGCGTACATCCCGCAGCAGGCGCCGGCGCCGGAGCCTTCGCCCGCCGCGCCGGAGCGCCGGGACGACCGCGACCACGGCGCCGAGCAGTTCGACTTCGTCGAGGAACCGGACGAGAACTCCGAGGACGTCATCGACTGGCTCAAGTTCACGGAGTCGCGCAGCGAGCGCCGTGAAGAGGCCAAACGGCGCGGCCGCAACCGGATCACCGCCCTCGTCGTCGTCCTCGCCCTGTGCCTCGTCGGCGGCGTCGGCTACCTCGGCTACCAGGGCAAGCTGCCGTTCCTCGGCGGCGACGCCACCAAGAAGGACGGCCCGGCCGCGGCCGGACCGCAGAACCGCGACGTCATCGTCGTCCACCTGCACAACACCAAGGGCGGCGGCACCTCCACCGCCCTCCTGGTCAACAACACCACCACCGGCCAGGCCACCACCGTCCTGCTGCCCAACGCGCTCGCCCTCAGCGGCGAGGACGGCAGCGCCACCACTCTCGCCAAGTCCGTCGACGAGGACGGCTCCGCCGGCACCGGCGACGCCATCGACACCCTCCTCGGCACCGACATCGAGGGCACCTGGCGCCTCGACACCCCCTACCTCAACAACCTCGTCGAACTCGTCGGCAACATCGAGGTCACCACGAACACCGACGTGCCCGACCCCGCCAAGAAGGGCACCTTCCTCGTCCACAAGGGCCAGGAGCAGACCCTCTCGGGCCCGGCGGCCGTCGCGTACGCCACCTACCGCGCCAAGGGCGAGGCCCAGACCGCGCAGCTCCTGCGGTTCGGCCAGGTCATGCAGGGCGTCCTGCGCAAGCTGTCCTCCGACCCGCAGGCCGCGACGACGACCGTGCAGACCCTCGCCCAGATCCTCGACCCCTCGCTCACCGAGAAGGACCTCGGCGCCTTCCTCGCCAAGCTCGCCGACCACGCCAAGGAGGGCGACTACAAGACGGCGCTCCTCCCTGTCGGCCAGGACGGCACCCTCTCCGAGGCCGCCGCGAACTCCGTCGTCGAGGACGTGCTCGGCGGCACCGTGAAGGCCCCCGCCGAGGGCGACGCCCTGCGCGTCGGCGTCAAGAACGCCACCGGCGACAAGGCCCGGTCCGAGAAGGCCCGCATCACCCTGGTCAACGGCGGCTACACCTTCGTCGAGGCCGGCACCGGCACCACGGCCGCCACCTCCCAGGTCACCTACGCCGACGCCGCCCGCAAGGCCGACGCTGTCGAGGTCGCCAAGACCCTCGGCCTGCCCGCGAGCGCCGTGAAGAAGGGCAAGGCGGTGGCCAACGCGGACGTCACCGTCGTCATCGGCCAGGACTACACCGGCGGCAGCTGAACCCCCGGCCGGCGCCCCGCGGCAGGGGCGCCGGTAATGCAGTGAGGCGTGTCGGCGGTCCGTGAGACCCTTGGAGTACCCGCCCGTGCGGGCCCGCACGGGCCACGCCGGGGGTCCTGACCGCCGACCGAAAGCCTTGTAGTGACCGCCACCGACCGTTCCATCGAGCTCATCACCGTCGCCTCCCAGGCGGCCGCCGACAAGCTCGCGCACGACATCATCGCCTACGACGTCAGCGACGTGCTGTCCATCACGGACGCCTTCCTGCTGGCGTCCGCGCCCAACGACCGCCAGGTCAAGTCGATCGTCGACGAGATCGAGGAGCGGCTCAGCAAGGAGCTCGGCGCCAAGCCCGTGCGCCGCGAGGGCGACCGCGACGCCCGCTGGATCCTGCTCGACTACGTCGACATCGTCGTGCACGTCCAGCACAGCGAGGAGCGTGTCTTCTACGCCCTCGAGCGCCTGTGGAAGGACTGCCCCGAGCTCGACCTGCCCGAGGACGCCAAGGCCACCCGCGGCAAGGGCGCCGAGCACGCCGAGCAGACCGCCGCCGCCGACGCGGGGGAGCTGCTTTGACCCGCTCCGCACGGGGGCGGCGGGTCATCCTCTGGCGGCACGGCCAGACGTCCTGGAACCTGGAGCGCCGCTTCCAGGGCTCCACGGACATCGAGCTGACCGAGACCGGCCTCGGCCAGGCCCGGCGCGCCGCCCGGCTCCTCGCCTCCATGAAGCCGGACGCGATCGTCGCGTCCGACCTCAAGCGGGCCGCGGCCACCGCCGCCGAGCTCGCCGCCCTCACCGGCCTCGACGTCACGCACGACGAAGGCCTGCGCGAGACGTACGCCGGCGAGTGGCAGGGCCTCACCCACGAGGAGATCATCGCGCGCTACGGCGAGCAGTACGCGGCGTGGAAGCGCGGCGAACCCGTGCGGCGCGGCGGCGGCGAGCTGGAGACCGAGGTCGCCGACCGGGCCGCCCCCGTCGTGCTGAGCCACGCCGACAAGCTGCCCGAGGACGGGCTCCTTGTCGTCGTCAGCCACGGCGGCACCATCCGCACCACCATCGGCCGTCTCCTCGGCCTGGAGCCCCACCACTGGGAGAGCCTCGGCGGCCTGTCGAACTGCTGCTGGTCGGCCCTCGGCGAGGGCGCCCGCGGCTGGCGGCTGCTGGAGCACAACGCGGGCACGCTGCCCGAGCCGGTCCTCGGCGACGACGACTGACGCGGCCCACGCACGGCGGTGAGGCCGGTCCCCGCAGGCCACGGGGACCGGATTTCACTTTCTGGCTGGTGGCAGGCTAAAGTTCTTCTTGTTCGGCCCGCCGGGGAGAAACCCGGAGGGAAGAACAGAAGCAAGGGGCTATAGCTCAGTTGGTAGAGCGCCTGCATGGCATGCAGGAGGTCAGGAGTTCAATTCTCCTTAGCTCCACAGCAGATCCCGCCCGATCGATCCGATCGGGCGGGATCTTTTTTCATCTCCAGGAGTCCTCCCGGGGCGCCGGGTCCTCCCGGTGGCCGCGGATCCGGGCGAGCCCCTCCCACGACTCCGCGTCCACCGGTGTGTAGACGACGATCCGGCACTCCGGCATCCCGTCCACCGACAAGGACGTCGACGTCATCCGCAGCTCCACCGGGACCGCCCGGTGCCGGAACGTCTTCACGCGTGGCCCCGGCGGCGCCACGTCCCCGCTCTCCCACATCCGCGTGAACTCCGGACTCGCCGCCGCCAGCTCCCGCACGAACTCCTCCCACGCCGGCTCGCCCACATGCCGCCCGTACCCCGAGCGCAGCGTCGCCACCATCACCGGCAGCTCCACCTCACGGAACACCAGCGGGCAGGTCAGCTCCGGTGCCACGAACAGCGTCCACAGCGCGTTCGTCCGCGGGCCCATCGTGGCCGGCCACAGAATGAACAGGTCCCGGTAGGCGGCGTTGGTCGCGAGCAGGTCGAAGCGCGCGTTGTAGACCACCGCCGGCAGCCGGTCCATCGCGTCCAGGACCGCCTGGAGCTCCGGCCCCACCGCCACCGGCGCCGCCTCCCGCGCCGGCTCGTACGGCACCTCCGCCAGGTGGTACAGATGCTCCCGCTCCGGCAGATCGAGCCGCAGCGTGCGCGCCACCGCGTCCAGGACCTGCGCCGACGCGTTGATCGGACGGCCCTGCTCCAGCCACGTGTACCAGGTGACCCCCACCCCGGACAGCTGCGCGACCTCCTCGCGGCGCAGCCCCGGCGTGCGCCGCCGCGGGCCCGCCGGCATCCCCACGTCCTGCGGACTCACCCGCGCCCTGCGCCCCCGTAAGAACGCCGCGAGCTCCGGCCTGCGGCGATCCCCCGGCCGCGGGTGCGCGCCGCCGTGCCGCGATCCGTGCTGCCCAGTGGTCATCGTCGTCACATCCCCCATCCTGTGCTCCCGCGCCGCGCCCCGGAAGGCGCCTGCCGGGTGGTGCCGGTACCAGCATCAGCGGGCTCTCGGTACCCGTGCCGTACCCGCGTCAGTGTTGCCGCCATGACGACAACCGTCCCGGAAAGTCCTCAGCCACCGAAGCCCGCCCCGTCCCCAACTCCCGTATCCAGTAAAGCCCCTGGCGCCGACACCGGGCGCGGCCGGCTCCTCGCGGTCGTGCTCGCCGCCCAGTTCATGGCCGTGCTCGACGTGTTCATCGTGAACGTCGCCGCACCCACCGTCCGCACCGAACTGCACGCCTCCGGCGCCGCGTTGCAGCTCGTCGTCGCCGGATACACCATCACCTACGCCGTCCTGCTGATCACCGGCGCCCGGCTCGGCGACCGCCACGGGCACCGCCGGGTCATCCTCACCGGCCTCGCCGCCTTCACCGCCGCCTCGCTGGCCTGCGGTCTCGCGCAGAGCAGCGGCCAGTTGATCGCGTTCCGCATGACGCAGGGCGCCGGCGCGGCTCTGATGATCCCGCAGGTCCTCAGCCTCGTGCAGCGCCACTTCAGCGGCGAGGCCCGCACCCGCGCCCTCGGCGCGTACGCGGCCGTCCTCGCCGTCGGCGCCGCCGCCGGGCAGGTCCTCGGCGGCCTCCTCGTCAGCGCCGACCTGTTCGGCACCGGCTGGCGCGCCGTCTTCCTCGTCAACGTGCCCGTCGGCCTGGCCCTCCTCGCCCTCGGCGGGCGCGCCCTGCCCCGCGACCCGGCCCGTACGGGCCGGCCCGCCCGCGCCCTCGACCTGCCCGGACTCGTCCTGCTGGGCGGCGCCGTCAGCCTGCTCACCGTGCCGCTCGTGCTCGGCCAGGAACAGGACTGGCCGCTGTGGGCCTGGCTCTGCATGGCCGCCTCCGTCGCCGTGTTCGCCCTCCTGTGCGTCCACGAGTCCGCCCTCGCCCGGCGCGGCGGCGACCCGATCGTCGCCCCGCGCGTGCTGCGCCTGCCCGGCATCGGCACGGCCGCCGCGCGCATCCTGACCGTGATGGCCGTCAACGCCGGCTACCTGTTCGTCCTCACGCTGCACGTGCAGAGCGGGCTCGGCTACAGCGCCCTGCGCGCCGGACTGACCTTCGCCACCACCGCCGTGTCCTTCGGAGCCGTCGGCCTCACCTGGCGCCGCTGGCCCGCCCGGCTGCAACCCGCCCTGATCCCCGCCGGGTTCGCGCTCACCGCCGCCGGGACGCTCGGCACCGGCCTCGCCCTGCGCGACGGCACCGGCGGCGGAATCGCCCTGTACGCCGCCTTCGTGACCACCGGTGCGGGACTCGCCCTCGGCTTCGGACCCACCCTCACCCGCGCCCTCGCCGGAGTGCGCCCGCAGGACGCCGCCGACGCCAGCGGACTGCTCACCACCGTGACCCAGCTCGGCCAACTCGTCGGTGTGGCAGCCTTCGGCACACTTTTCCTCGGCCGCGTCGAGTCGACCGGGGTGCCCGGCCCGTACAGTTCGGCGGACGCCCTCCTGACGTGCGCGTACGCGCTGGCCGCGGCGGCCGTGCTCGGTGCCGTGTCCGGACTGGTACGCCTGCGTCGCTGACCGGGGAGCCCGGGCCGTGGCAGAATCGGACGGCCGGAAGGGGGCTGCGTCCGATCGACGATTACGGCCTGGACGGGAGGGAGCGCGCGATGCCCTTGAGCATCTACGAGGAGGCCGACCGCCTCCTCGCTGTGACCGTGCCTCCCACCGCGTCCGCCGCCCGCGCGCACGCCCCGCTTCCCCTCGACTGTCCGTCCTGCGGCTCCTCCCACGTCGCCCAGATGCTGGGCGACAACGGCGGGATCTCGTACGTGTGCACGGCCTGCGGCCACAGCTGGAGCTGAGCGGAACGACATGGGGTCACACAGGAGGAAGTGCGACTGGTGCGGCAGCGGCACGCCCATCGTGCGCGACATGGAGCCGGTGAACGCCGAGTACCAGTACTGGTGCGAGGAGTGCGCGCGGGCGCTGATCATAAAAGGCGACCCGATCGAGACGTATCGGGAACTGGAGGGCGAGCCGATCTACGGCCGCCTCCTGGACGAGCACTGCACCCTGAAGCGCTTCTACTCCTTCGCCAGAGCCTGAGCCGCAGCCGGATTCCGTGGGGCCCGGAGCCCTCCGGAAACCGATTTGGTGAATCACGGGGGTGACCGTGTAATGTTGGCGTCGCCGCCGGGGAAACCGACAGGAACACCGGGTGGAACACCGCAAGGGGCTATAGCTCAGTTGGTAGAGCGCCTGCATGGCATGCAGGAGGTCAGGAGTTCAATTCTCCTTAGCTCCACAAGAGTTGGAAGCAGTAAGAGAAGCGGGCCGTCCGATCGGACGGCCCGCTTCTTCGTGTGCCGCCTCTAGCGGCGCGCGCGGCTGCGGCCCGGCGGCAGGGCGGGTGGGAGCGGCGGCCGGGGCGGGAGCGCCGCCGGGTCCTCCTCCAGGCGCAGCGCCAGCGCGGGGCAGCGGTGGACGGCCCGTGCCGCGTTCGCCTCCGCGTAGCGCGGCACCGCCGTCTCCGCGACCGTCGGGAAGCCGTCGGGGCCGAGCCGCAGCAGCTCCGGCACGATGTCCGCGCACAGGCCGTGGCCGCGGCACAGCGTCCAGTCCACCGCGAGGCGCTTCCCGGACGGCGAGGAGCCGGCGGGCGCCTGCGCGTGCAGCGGCAGCACACCGAGGACCGGACGGCCGCAGCCGGCGCCCAGCACGTGCGCGGCCAGGTCGTCGGTGAACGCCGCGATCGTCGACTCGATGAACGCGGCCGAACCGTCCGGGTGCTTGCACGCCCCGCGCCGCTTCACCGCGCGCGTGACCTCGCGCAACGCCTCAAGCGCCGTCGGCCCGCCCCCGCTCAGGACGTCCTCCAGGCCGCGCGCCGCCGCCGGCAGCCCGAGATAGCAGGGCCCGCACTGGCCGGCGCTCTCCGCCGCCAGCCACTGCGCCACCTTCAGCGACTCGCCGAGCGGGCAGGTGTCCGGGCCGATCGGCAGGATCGCGCCCGCCCCCAGCGCGCCGCCGCACGCCTCCAGGGAGGCGCGGGACACGATCGCGTCCTGCGCGCCGACGCCGTCCAGCCACTTGCCGTGATAGCCGCCCGTGAGCACGCCCTGGGGGAGCGGAGGAGCGCCGGCGAGCTGGAGCACGTACCTCAGCGGGACGCCGGAGGGCACCTCCAGGACCATCGGGCGGGCGACCGCCCCGGACAGTGTCAGGAGCACCGTGCCCGGCTCGTCGTGCAGGCCGGTGCGGCCGTAGCGCTCCGCCCCGATCCGGGCGGCCACCGCGAGCTGGGCGAACGTCTCCGCGTTCGACAGCAGGGTCGGGGCGCCGCCCACGCCGGAGTCGGAGGCGCGGACCTTGCGGCCCGGGGGCAGCGGCGGGCCGCCGTCCGCCGAGCGGATCAGCGCCGAGGACTCCCCGGTCACCATCCGCACCGGATTGCGCTGCACCCGCGCGCGCAGCGGCGCGTTCCGCCGGTTCGACAGGCCGCGCTCGGCCAGCGCCGTGCGCATGGACGCCTCCGTCGAGTCCCGGGTGACGCCGACGACAAGGGTGCGGGCGCCGATCGCCTCGGCGGCCAGCAGGGCGCCGTCGAGGATCAGGTGCGGGGCGCGGTTGAGCAGCACGGTGTCCTTGCGGCAGGCCGGCTCGTCCTCGCTGCCGTTGACCACGACGACGGGCCGCACCCCGCGCCGGATCGCCGACTCGGCGACGGCGCGCAGCTTCTTGGCGAAGGGGAAACCGGCGCCGCCCCGGCCGCGCAGCGACACCGCCTGCGCCAGGCGCGCCAGGCGCTCCCCGGGCATGGGCTCCAGGGGGCCGTGCACCTTCAGGTGCATGTCGAGGTCGAGCCGCTCCACGAGGTCGAACCCGGAGGTGAGCTGCGGCAGGCCGACGACGCGGACCTCGGGGACGTCGGGCAGTGCCGTGTTCACCACGTGCCTCCGTAGGGCTGGCTTTCTTCAGAGGGCCAGGTAGGGGGCGGGGGAGCACCCCAGGGCTCTCCCGCGGCGGGCGCCTGGAAGGGGGCCTCGCAGGAACCCGTCTCTTCATAGGGCGCGTGGTCGTCATAGGGCGCGTGGTCGTACCCGTACGTCGCCGGGGGCGGGGCCTGCGCGGGCGGCGGGGGTGACGGGGTGGGCCAGCGCTGCGCGGGCGGCGGCTCGCGGTGCTGCCGGGGCGGCGCCGCGGACACGGCCCGGTAGGCGGCCGAGAAGCCGACACCGGCGGGGGCTCGCGTCGGCGGGGGCGCAGGGGTGGCTTCAGGCCGTACGAAAGGCTCCGTGGAGGGACGTGCGGGCACCTCCGCGGCCGGGGCGGCGGGGCCGGGGTCGAGCAGGGCCAGGATGCGCGCCGCCACCGCGCGCTTCACCTGCGGCGGGGCCGCGCGCAGCGCCACCGCCCCGGCGACGGCCACCAGGCACAGGCCGTAAAGGACCACCACGTACGTCTTGGGCGGCCGGCCCGCGTACAGGCCGTGGATCAGGGCCAGGCACCAGGCCGGGTAGGCGAGCATGTGGGTCGCGCGCCAGCGGGTCGCGAGGCGGGCCGGAGAGGCCATGGAGCTGCGCAGGGCGCCGGTGACGCCGGTCGTCACCATGAGGAGCCCGGCGAGGACGCCCAGGCCGATCAGGCCGCTGCTGCCGGAGAAGCCTGTCCCGAAGGGGATCAGGGCGCCGACCGGCGTCACGTGGGCGAGGGCCAGCTTCACGCTGACGTGGAGCAGCAGGAACCCCAGCGAGCCGATCGCCGTGGCGCGGTGGACGCCCTGGGCGAGCAGCCGCTGCCGCGAGGTCAGGAACAGCCGGTCGGAGGCGACGAGGCCCCATGCGACGGACGCCGTGAGCGACACCAGGCAGAGCACGCCGGTCGTGAAGTCGAGGGCCGCCCGGAAGGCGTCGTCACCCGCCGTCACGACCACGGGTATGAGCAGCAGGACCGCCGCGCTCAGCACCCCCGTCCGTATACGGCGGCCACGGGCGGAGGACGGCGAACTCCACAAGGATTGCGGGGAATTCACGGAGCGGGAGGCGCGAGGGTTCAGAGAGTTCATGGGGGCGACTCCGAAATGTTCGGCACGGTGGACCCACGCCCGCACTCTAGGTCGACACATACCGGCCAGTACGAGGTTTGAGTTATCTCGTCGTTATCTGGCCGTGTCCGGAGGGAGCCGGGCCTTTGTGTTGCCCCGATAGGGGCCGGTACGCGGGGTAACCCCCCGCCCGTGGAAGTCCGTCGCGGCCCGCGCGGAGCCTGCGGTACCCTGACGCCATGCGTGCCGTACGCCTTCTGCTTAGCGAGCCGCGCTGATCAGTCCCGATCCGCCCCCGGGCGTGTGGTCGGAATCGGCGCGGCGTCCCCTCCTGTGCGAGGGGCTTTTTCATTTCCTAGGCAAGGGCCGCCTGGCAGAGACGATCGATGGAGCTTTGAGAATCATGAGCGAGACGAATACCGCTGCCCCGTCCGAGGCGGCGGTCGCGCCGCACCGCTACACGGCGGCCATGGCCGCCGACATCGAGGCACGCTGGCAGGACTTCTGGGACGCCGACGGCACGTACGAGGCGCCCAACCCGAGCGGTGACCTGGCCGGTGACCCGGCGATCGCGTCCCGCCCCAAGAAGTTCGTCATGGACATGTTCCCGTACCCGTCGGGTGCGGGCCTGCACGTCGGCCACCCCCTGGGCTACATCGCCACCGACGTCTTCGCCCGCTTCCAGCGCATGAACGGCCACAACGTCCTGCACACCCTGGGCTTCGACGCGTTCGGCCTGCCCGCCGAGCAGTACGCCGTGCAGACGGGCACGCACCCGCGCACGTCGACCGAGGCCAACATGGAGAACATGAAGGCGCAGCTGCGCCGCCTGGGCCTGGGCCACGACAAGCGCCGGTCGTTCGCCACGATCGACCCGGAGTACTACAAGTGGACGCAGTGGATCTTCCTGCAGATCTTCAACTCCTGGTACGACGACGACCTGAAGAAGGCCCGACCCATCACCGAACTGGTCCAGCAGTTCGAGACCGGTGAGCGCGCCGTCCCCGGCGGCCGCACCTGGAGCGAGCTGAACGAGACCGAGCGCGCCGACGTCCTGGGCGAGTACCGCCTGGCCTACGCCTCCGACGCGCCCGTCAACTGGGCGCCCGGCCTGGGCACCGTCCTGGCCAACGAGGAGGTCACCGCCGACGGCCGCTCCGAGCGCGGCAACTTCCCCGTCTTCAAGGCCAAGCTGCGCCAGTGGAACATGCGCATCACCGCCTACGCGGACCGCCTGATCGACGACCTGGACGGCCTGGACTGGCCCGAGGCCATCAAGCTGCAGCAGCGCAACTGGATCGGCCGCTCCGAAGGCGCCCGCATCGACTTCGGCTTCGACGCCTCCGACGAGGTCATCACCGTCTTCTCGACCCGCCAGGACACCCTGTTCGGCGCCACCTACATGGTGCTGGCGCCCGAGCACGACCTGGTCGACACCATCGTCCCCGCCGCCTGGCCCGAGGGCACCCACGACGTGTGGACCGGCGGCCACGCCACCCCCGCCGACGCCGTCGCCGCCTACCGCAAGCAGGCCGCCTCCAAGTCCGACGTCGAGCGCCAGGCCGAGGCCAAGGACAAGACCGGCGTCTTCACCGGCGCGTACGCCACCAACCCGGTCAGCGGCGAGCAGGTCCCCGTCTTCATCGCCGACTACGTCCTGATGGGCTACGGCACCGGCGCGATCATGGCCGTCCCCGCGCACGACGCCCGCGACTTCGCTTTCGCGCGCGCCTTGGAGCTGCCCATGCGCTGCGTCGTCGAGCCGTCCGACGGCCGCGGCACCGACCCGTCCACGTGGGACGACGCCTTCGTCGCCCACGAGGCCGAGCTGGTCAACTCGGCGAGCGACGAGATCAGCCTGGACGGCCTGGGCGTCGCCGACGCCAAGGCCCGCATGACCGAATGGCTGGAGCGCAAGGGCATCGGCCACGGCACCGTCAACTTCCGGCTGCGCGACTGGCTGTTCAGCCGCCAGCGCTACTGGGGCGAGCCCTTCCCGATCGTCTACGACGAGGACGGCATCGCCCACTCGCTGCCCGAGTCGATGCTGCCCCTGGAACTGCCCGAGGTCGACGACTACACGCCGCGCACCTTCGACCCGGACGACGCCGACACCGAGCCCGAGACGCCCCTGTCCCGCAACCAGGACTGGGTCAACGTCACGCTGGACCTGGGCGACGGCCGCGGCCCGCGCAAGTACCGCCGCGAGACCAACACCATGCCCAACTGGGCCGGCTCCTGCTGGTACGAGCTGCGCTACCTGGACCCGCACAACAGCGACAAGCTGGTCGACCCCGCCATCGAGCAGTACTGGATGGGCCCCCGCGAGGGACAGCCGACCGGCGGCGTCGACCTGTACGTCGGCGGCGCCGAGCACGCCGTGCTGCACCTGCTGTACGCGCGCTTCTGGTCCAAGGTCCTGTTCGACCTGGGCCACATCTCCTCGGCCGAGCCGTTCCACAAGCTGTTCAACCAGGGCATGATCCAGGCCTACGTCTACCGGGACGCGCGCGGCATCGCCGTACCGGCCGCCGAGGTCGAGGAGCGGGACGGCGCCTACTACTACGAGGGCGAGAAGGTCTCCCGCCTGCTGGGCAAGATGGGCAAGTCCCTGAAGAACGCCGTCACGCCCGACGAGATCTGCTCCGAGTACGGCGCCGACACCCTGCGCCTGTACGAGATGGCGATGGGCCCCCTGGACGTCTCCCGCCCGTGGGACACCCGCGCGGTCGTCGGCCAGTTCCGCCTGCTGCAGCGCCTGTGGCGCAACATCGTCGACGAGACGACCGGCGAGATCACCGTCGCCGACGTCCCCGAGGGCGACATCGACGCCGACACGCTGCGCGCCCTGCACAAGGCGATCGACGGAGTCCGCGGCGACCTGGAAGGCATGCGCTTCAACACCGCCATCGCCAAGGTCACCGAGCTGAACAACCACCTGACCAAGGCCTATGCGGGCGGCGGCCTGCCGCGCGCCGTCGCCGAGCGCCTGGTGCTGCTGGTCGCGCCGCTGGCCCCGCACGTCGCCGAGGAACTGTGGCGCAAGCTGGGCCACGGCGACTCCGTCGTCCACCAGGACTTCCCCGTCGCCGACCCGCGGTACGTCGTCGACGAGACGGTCACCTGCGTCGTGCAGATCAAGGGCAAGGTCAAGGCCCGCCTGGAGGTCTCCCCGAGCATCTCCGAGGAGGACCTGGAGCGCACCGCGCTGGCCGACGAGAAGGTCGTCGCCGCCCTGGACGGCGCCGGCATCCGCAAGGTCATCGTCCGCGCGCCGAAGCTGGTGAACATCGTGCCTGCGTAAGGCACTCGGGGTTCTTCCCTACGGGCAGGTTGGGGGTCGTTCAGGAACCCTCGGCCTGCCCGCTCCGTTTACGGTGGAGACAGCACGCGCCGCGGCGATCGGCGGCAGAAGCGAAGAGGTGGGTGGGAGGAGCGTCATGGAAGCCGTGATCCTGATCGTGGTGCTGATGTTCGTGGCGTTCCTCGCCCTCGGCGCGTACGCGACGGTCAAGGCCGTCGGCGCCGCCAAGCGCGGCGTCGACCGCAAGGTCGAGCAGGCACGCCGCGCCGTCGAGGACACCACCCTGCGCGCCCGCAGCTTCGCCCAGCCGGGCGCCGCCAGCGAGCTCGCCCAGCTGCGGCTCCGACTGCGTGGCTCCATGCGCGCCACCCAGGACGCCCTGCACGCCGGCGTCGGCGACGACCCCACCCTCCAGGAGTCCCTCGGCCTCTTCGACCGGCTCAGCACCCACGGCCGCGAGCTGGACGCCGACCTCAAGCGCCTGGAGAGCGAACCGGACAAGGCGCACGTCGCCCGCCTGCTCCCCGACCTGAGAGCACGCACCGAGCAGATCACCGGGTCCGCCGACGCGCTGCGGCACGCCGCCCGCGACCGCGCCAGCCACTTCGCGAGCGACGACCTGGACGACCTCAGCCGCCAGATCGACGTGGAGGCCGGCGCCCTGCGGCACTGGACGACCACGGACACCCCGCAGACCGGACCCGCTCCACAGACCGGTTCCATTCCGCAGACCGGTCCCACCCCGCGCACCGCCCCCGCCCCGGAGGCCGCCCCGCAGCCCGGACCGGAGCGCTCCCGCCCGCAGATCACCCCGCCCGGACCACGCCCCGTCTACCCGTGGCAGAAGAAGCCGCGCCCCGAGAGCACCACCTGATCACCGGCCCCCGCACAGGGGCCGGGCTGCCGCGCGCGATCCCCGGCGGGTAATCTCCGGAGCATGTCCCGCCATGTCGCGATCGTCACCGATTCCACGGCCTACCTGCCGCACCTGACGATGGAGCGCCACGGCATCACGGCGGTGCCGCTGACCGTGGTCCTGGGCGACCGAGCACTCGAAGAGGGCACCGAGATCTCCGCCCGCTCGCTCGCCGAAGCACTCCAGAAGCGTCGCCCGGTGACGACGTCGAGACCCAGTCCGGAACTGTTCGCCGAGACCTATCGCAAGGTCGCCGAGTCCGGCGCCACCGGCATCGTCTCGCTCCACCTCTCCTCCGAGTTCTCCGGGACGTACGACGCGGCCGTGCTCGCCGCCCGCGAGGCGCCCGTGCCCGTACGGGTCGTCGACACCGGCATGGTCGCCATGGCCCTCGGCTTCTGCGCCCTCAGCGCCGCCGAGACCGCCGACGCGGGCGGCAGCATCGACGAGGCCGTCCTCGCCGCGGAGAAGCGGGCCGCCGGCACGTCCGCCTACTTCTACGTCGACACCCTCGACTACCTGCGCCGGGGCGGCCGCATCGGCGCCGCCCAGGCCCTCTTCGGCTCCGCCCTCGCGGTCAAGCCGCTGCTCCAGCTCGACGGCGGCCGCATCGAACTCCTCGAGAAGGTCCGCACCGCCTCCAAAGCCATCGCCCGGCTCCAGGAGATCGTCGCCGAACGCGCCGGCAGCGGGCAGGTCGACATCGCCGTCCACCATCTCGCCGCGCCCGAGCGGGCCGAGGCGCTCGCCGCGTGGCTGCGGGAGCGGGTGCCGGGCCTCGCCGAGCTGCATGTCAGCGAGGTCGGGGCGGTCATCGGGGCGCACACCGGGCCGGGACTGCTCGGGGCGGTCGTGTCGCCGAGGGCGTGAGGCCGGTGTGAGGCCGGGTGGGGTTGCTGGGGGCTGTGCTCGCGGCTGCGGCTCGTGTGGGTGACGGAGTTATCCACAATCGCCGTGTCGTCCCCGGGAATTGACCAAGATCCACTGTGCGGGGCGTCCGTGCCTAGCGTCTCGTGGCATGGCACTTCGATCACTGACCAGGACAGCCCGTACGACCACGGGACCCGGGCGCACTCCCGGGTCCGACAGCCGCGCACGCCACCGTGACGGGGCGCGACGCCGGCGCGCCCGGCACCGCCGGGTCGCGGCCGAGCGGACCCGCGCCCATGCGCTCTTCGCTCCGCATGCGGTGCCGGGTGACGAGGCGCCGACTGTGCCTGTGCCTGTATCAATGGCTACGCCTGTGCGGGCTTCGGCGGCGGCGATGCCTCCGGATGAGCCGGAGCCGTTGCCCGCGCCGGATCCGCCGCCTCCCGAGCCACGGGTCGCCGCCGAGTCCTGGCGGACCAGGGCCGCCCTCGCGGTACGGGACCGGCTGCCTCTCTGGATGCAGACGCGCTGCGGCATCGAGCGGCGCGGGGCCGTCGCCCTCGTCGTGCTCACCGCCGCCGTTGCCCTGTTCGCAGTGCAGCACTTCTGGACCGGCCGGCCTCAGCCGGTGCGGCCCCCGGAGTCGGTGCGCGAGGTCGGGCCCCACGCGGGATTCGCCCGGGACGAGCAGAAGGCGTCCGGCACCCCGCCCTCGTCCGCCCCTTCGGCGGCGGGCGGCGCCGGAGTCGTCGTCGACATCGCCGGCAAGGTGCGCCGCCCCGGGCTCCGCCGGCTGCCCGCCGGGTCCCGGGTCGCGGACGCGCTGCGAGCCGCGGGTGGGGTCCGCCCCGGGACGGACACGGAGGGCCTGAACCAGGCGCGGCTGCTCATCGACGGCGAGCAGGTCCTCGTCGGCGTACCGGTGACGGCAGCCCCGCCGGCCGCACCGCCCGGCTCCACCGGCACCGGAGCGGGCGGCACGCCGACCACGCCGATCGGGCTCAACACGGCGACCGCCGATCAGCTCGAAGCGCTGCCGGGCGTCGGCCCCGTGCTGGCCCAGCACATCGTCGACTACCGCACGGAGCACGGCGGTTTCCGCTCCGTGGACGAACTCCGCGAGGTGAACGGCATCGGGGACCGCCGCTTCGAGGACCTGCAGAATCTCGTGCGGCCATGACGACCACGGGGGAGCGGGGCCGCGAGGACGCCCCGGGAGAGGCGCGGCACACCGATCTGCGGCTGGTGCCGCCCGCGCTCGCGACGTGGGCGACCGCGGCGGTGACCCTCACGACACCGGCCCTGACGACGGCGCTCGTCGCGGGCGCATGCCTCATCGCCGGGGTGACGCTGCTGATCGTGGCCCGGGCCGGCGACATCGGAGCCGGTGCGGGTACCGGCACCGGGCAGTCGGCACCGGCACGTTGGCGGAGCCCGTCAGCCGCCGCGCTGCTGCTGTGCGTCGCCGCGGCGGCGGTCTCGGCCGGCCTCCACGGCGCCGAGCCGCGCAGCGGTCCCGTACCGGACCTCGCCGAGCGGCACGCCACGGTACGGGCCGAGATCGAGCTCACCGGCGACGCACGGCTCACCCGGCCCCGGGTCGCCGGAGACCGCACGACACCGCCCGCCGTCCTGGTGAAGGCCGACGTCGTGGGGCTGACCACGGCGGACGGCGCTCGGACACGGGGCCGCACCCCGGTCCTGGTCATCGCCGACGGCTCGGCGACCAGCCGCGGCCACTGGCTGTCGCTCCTGCCGACCACCCGGCTCCGCGTCGAAGGCAGACTCGCGCCACCCGTCGTCGACGGCGACCGGATCGCGGCGGTGCTGCGGGTCGGGAAGGACGATCCGCCGCGGGTCGTCGGCGCGCCGAGCCGGGCGCAGCGTCTGGCCGGGGCCCTGCGCGCGGGGCTGCGCGAGGCGACGGACGGGCTGCCGCAGGACGCGCGGGCGCTGCTGCCGGGACTCGTCGTCGGCGACACGGCCCGGGTCGGCCCGGAGCTCCACGCGGCCTTCGAGGAGACCGATCTGCTGCACCTCATGGCCGTCAGCGGCGCCAACTTCACCATCCTGCTGGCCCTGCTGATCGGACCGCCCGGCACCGCGCAGCGAGCCGAACGGCGGGGCCTGGCACCCCGGATCGGGCTGCCGCTGCGCGGTACGGCGGCGCTCGGCGGGGCGCTCACCCTGGGCTTCGTCGTGGTGTGCCGGCCCGAGCCGAGCGTGCTGCGGGCCGCGTCCTGCGGACTGATCGCCCTGCTCGCCATCGCCACCGGACGCCGCAGGTCCCTGATCCCGGCGCTGGCCACGGCCGTTCTGCTGCTGGTCCTCTACGACCCGTGGCTGGCCCGGAGTTACGGATTCCTGCTCTCGGTCCTCGCGACCGGCGCCCTCCTGACCGTGGCCCCCCGCTGGAGCGCGGCCCTCACCGCGCGCGGGGTGCCGGCCCGGATCGCGGAGGCGCTCGGGGCTGCCGCGGCGGCACAGGCCGTGTGCGCGCCCGTGGTGGCGGTGCTCGCCGCGAGGGTGAGTCTGGTGGCGGTGCCGTGCAATCTCCTCGCGGAGTTCGCCGTCGCACCCGCGACCGTGTTCGGGTTCGCGGCGCTGGCCACCGCGCCGTGGGCGATGCCCGTCGCGAAGAGCCTGGCCTGGTGCGCGGGATGGCCCGCGGGCTGGATCGCGGACATCGCGCGGACCGGCGCCGCGCTGCCGGGCAGCGGCATCGACTGGCCGGACGGCTGGCACGGCGGGGCCCTGCTCGCCCTCGCCATCGCGGTACTGATCGCGCTGGGCCGAAGAGTGGTCAGGTCGCCCTGGGCGCTGGGAGGTTGCGCGGTGCTGCTGGTGCTGTTCGTCGTCCAGCCGCCGCCGGTGACCCGGGTGCTCACGGGCTGGCCCCCGCCGGGATGGCGGCTGGTCATGTGCGACGTGGGACAGGGCGACGCCCTGGTGCTCGCGGCCGGGCCGGGCACCGGGGTGGTGATCGACGCGGGCCCCGATCCGCTGCTCGTCGATCGCTGCCTGCGCTCGCTCGGCATCACACGGATCCCGCTCGTGCTGCTCACCCACTTCCATGCCGATCATGTGGCGGGTCTGGCCGGGGTGTTGCGGGGGCGCGCGGTGGGGGCGATCGAGACGACGGGGTTCGGGGAACCGGCGGACCAGGCGGCGCTCGTGCGGCGGGTCGCGGCGCGGTACGGGGTGCCCGTGAGCCGGGCGGCGGCGGGGGAGCGGCGGCGCGCGGGTCCGCTCGACTGGCGGGTGCTGTGGCCGCCGGGCGGCACGCCGGCGCGGCCGGCCCCGACGCCGGACGGGCCGAACGACGCGAGCGTGACGCTGCTCGTGCGGACGGCGGGGCTGAGGCTGCTGCTGCTCGGCGATCTCGAACCGGCGGCGCAGCGGGCGCTGTTGCGGGCGACCGGCGGGGCCGGGCTCTCCCGGGTGGACGTGCTGAAGGTCGCGCACCACGGCTCGGCGTACCAGGACCCGGGGCTGTTGCGGACGGTGGCGCCCCGGCTCGCGCTGATCTCCGTAGGAGCGGACAACACGTACGGACACCCGGCGCCGCGCACCCTGGCGGCGCTGCGCGGACAGGGGGCGACGGTCCTGCGGACGGACCGGGGCGGGGCGATCGCGGTGGTGGGAGGCGCGGGCGTGCGGGGTGAGGACGGGGCACGGGTGAGGCTCGGGGTGGCCCGACGCTGATCGCCGAGCGCCCCGATTGCCCCGATCGACTGTCGCCGGAGGTTGTACCGCAACGTGGCGCGTATCGAACCCCGAACGGGCGACGGGAGGAGGTCGGGGGCAGAGGGACAGGGTGGGCGTGTCGCCGTCCGTGGTCGCTCCGGCCCCCACGGTGAGGGGGCGGAGAGCGGTGCGCCGAAAGTTTCGCGGAATGTGCGCACGCGGTTGCTACCGGTGAGTAAAAAAGCCGCTGAGCTGGCGAAACGCTAACCGGAGTAGGTAATTCGGGCCCGAGGTCGCCTTCTCTGCGATTCCCGCGTTGTGGGCTCGTGTTGCCTCGAAAGCCGCAACGATGGTCGAATACGTCTTCGTTCATCTAGCAACTACTGTTGTCAAGACGCACTGGGGTAGGTAGTTCATGTTCGGCCGCTGGCTGGGAAACCGTACGAACCGGGCACAACGGACCAATCCCCTGGCGGAGATGGCGGTGCCACCCAGCGCGGGGATGCTGAGCTGCCGGGTCCTCGACCCCGTCAACGAGCCGATACGCACCGCCGAACTCGTCGTCAACGACGCCATGGGGCGCCAGGTGGTCACGGGAGGGACGGACCCGTTCGGTTCGTTCATGGCCACGGTGCCCGCCGGGGACTACCGGCTCGCGGTGACCGCCGACGGCTACACGCCGTTCCACGGCAACGCCAGCGTCGCCGAGAGCGGGCACGCGTCCGTGGGCGACGTCATGCTCCAGGTCGCCCAGCCGCCGCAGCTGCCCGACGCGGGCGACTGGGAGATCGAGCCGATGCACTCCTCGATCGCGTTCACGGCGCGGCACATCGGACTCGCCCGGATCCACGGCCGGTTCAACACCTTCGCGGGCGCGCTGCGCGTCGCCGAGCGCGTCGAGCAGTCCGCGATGCACGTCGTCATCGACGCCTCGTCCATCGACACGAACGTGCAGATGCGCGACGACCACCTCAGGTCCGCCGACTTCCTGGACGTCGAGCGGTTCCCGACGCTGGAGTTCTACAGCGACAAGTTCACGCACAAGGGCGGCAGCCGCTGGGCCATCACCGGCGCGCTCTCCCTGCACGGCGTGACCCGCACCGTCACGCTCGACGCCGAGTACCTGGGCCTGGGCAACGGCATGGAGGGCGAGACCCGCGCCGCCTGCCGCGCCACCGCCGAACTGCACCGCGACGACTTCACCATCAGCTGGCAGACCATGCTCGCGCGCGGCATCGCCGCCGTCGGGACCAGCGTGAAGATCGAGCTGGACATCCAGGTCGTGCCCAAGGGCTGACCCGGGCCGCCCGGTGCGGGCCGCGGGGCGCGCGTGCCCGAAGATGGTGCCGTGAGCGATGTGAGACACGTACTGGTGCTGCCGGACCGCGACGCCGCGGAGGAGGCCGCCGAGGCGCTCGGGGAGCGCTTCGGCGTCACCGAGGAACCCCAGCTCGTACGGGACGCGCTGGCCGGGGAGGACGACGCGGAGGACGCGCAGTGGCTCCTGGTCGTCGAGGACCCGGACGAGGCCCTGGACCCGGCGGCGCTGGACACGTTCGCCGGGGAGTGGGACGGCTGGCGCGAGGAGCCGTAGGGCGCCCCGCGGGAGTCGGCCGCGGCCGGGCTGTCAGTGCCCCGTGGGATGCTTGACCGCGATGGCCAGGAAGACTGCAAACGACGATCCGCTCGCTCCGCTCACCGTCGCGGTGGGCCAGGAGGACCTGCTGCTCGACCGCGCGGTGCAGCAGGTGGTCGCCGCCGCGCGCGCGGCCGACGCCGACACCGACGTGCGCGACCTCGCCCCCGACCAGCTGCAGCCCGGCACGCTGGCCGAGCTGACGAGCCCGTCGCTGTTCGCCGAGCGCAAGGTCGTCGTCGTGCGCAATGCGCAGGACCTGTCGGCGGACACGGTCAAGGACGTGAAGGCGTACATCGGTTCGCCCGCCGAGGAGATCACGCTCGTCCTGCTGCACGCCGGCGGAGCCAAGGGCAAGGGCCTGCTGGACGCGGCGCGCAAAGCGGGGGCCCGGGAGGTCGCCTGCCCGAAGATGACGAAGCCGGCGGACCGGCTGGCGTTCGTGCGCGGGGAGTTCCGGGCGCTCGGGCGGTCCGCGACGCCGGAGGCGTGCCAGGCGCTCGTCGACGCGATCGGGAGCGATCTGCGGGAGCTGGCCTCCGCTGTCGCGCAGTTGGGGGCCGATGTCGAGGGGGCCATCGACGAGGCCGTCGTCGGGCGGTACTACACGGGGCGGGCCGAGGCGTCGAGCTTCACCGTCGCGGACCGGGCCGTCGAGGGACGGGCCGCGGAGGCGCTCGAAGCGTTGCGGTGGTCGCTCGCGACCGGGGTGGCGCCGGTGATGATCACCAGTGCGCTGGCTCAGGGGGTGCGGGCGATCGGGAAGCTGTCGTCCGCGCGGGGTGGGCGGCCCGCGGATCTGGCGCGGGAGCTCGGGATGCCGCCGTGGAAGATCGATCGGGTGCGGCAGCAGATGCGGGGGTGGACTCCGGACGGGGTTGCCGTGGCGTTGCGGGCCGTTGCCGAGGCCGATGCCGGGGTCAAGGGGGGCGGGGACGATCCCGGGTATGCCCTGGAGAAGGCCGTTGTGGCGGTTGCGCGGGCTGCGCGGGCCCGGGGGTAGGTCCCTGTTTCATCGACCGGTTCGTCGTGGCTGGGGTCCGGGGGAGTCGCCCCCGCCGCCCCTTCCCGTCCCGTCCCTGGGGGCTGCGCCCCCAGACCCCCCTGTCGGCCTTCGGCCTCGTCCTCAAACGCCGGACGGGCTTGAAAAACAAAGACCGGACGGGCTTGAAGAGACACCCGCGCCCGGGGTCAGTGGGAGAAATGCCGAATGCCCCCCGTTCCTGTCGGAGGCGGGGGCACTCGGGGCAAGCTGTGAGATGTGAGCCCACACCCGCGTGGCGAACGCAGGCCGCGTGCGGGCTCGGGGGCCGGTCGGGGGCGGATGAGAGAGGGCCCGCCCGGGTCCTTCCGGCGACAGATCAGTCGAAGGTTCAGGCCTTGAGGGACTCGACCTTGGAAGCAAGCGCCGACTTCTTGTTGGCAGCCTGGTTCTTGTGGATGACGCCCTTCGAGACGGCCTTGTCGAGCTTGCGCGAAGCCTCGCGCGCGGCGACGGTGGCCTTCTCGACGTCACCCGCGGCAGCAGCCTCACGGGCCTTGCGGATCGCGGTCTTCAGGGAGGACTTGACGGCCTTGTTGCGCAGCCGAGCCTTCTCGTTGGTCTTGATCCGCTTGATCTGGGACTTGATGTTCGCCACGAAATGAGCCTTTGCAGGTTCAGGCACGGGGCCGGTGAAGGACCCGTACCGGTGATTTTCTCTGAGTGTGTGCCTCGCGCTGAGAGGGCATGAGACACAGCTGCCCACGGTACCAGTCGTCCTCCGGGCGGCCCAAACCGGGCGCAGTCCCGCCGCCGTGGGACCATGGAAGCTACGTGACGATCCCAACCGAGGCCGACCTGAGGACAAGGCGCCTCAAGAGACAGGACCCTGCGTGCCCGCGACCCCTAACAATGTGCCCGAGCCGAGCCGTACCGACCCGGCTCTGATCCGCAATTTCTGCATCATCGCGCACATCGACCACGGCAAGTCCACGCTCGCCGACCGGATGCTCCAGCTGACCGGAGTGGTCGAGCAGCGGCAGATGCGTGCTCAGTACCTCGACCGGATGGACATCGAGCGCGAGCGCGGCATCACGATCAAGTCCCAGGCGGTGCGTTTGCCGTGGGCTCCCACCCACGACAAGAGCAACACGCACATCCTCAACATGATCGACACTCCGGGCCACGTGGACTTCACGTACGAGGTCTCGCGTTCCCTCGCCGCGTGCGAGGGGACGGTCCTGCTGGTCGACGCCGCTCAGGGCATCGAGGCGCAGACCCTCGCCAACCTGTACCTGGCGATGGAGAACGACCTCAAGATCATCCCGGTGCTCAACAAGATCGACCTGCCGGCCGCGCAGCCCGAGAAGTTCTCCGAGGAGCTCGCCAACCTCATCGGTTGCGACCCCGAGGAGGTGCTCAAGGTCTCCGCGAAGACCGGCATGGGCGTCGAGGCGCTGCTCGACCGTGTCGTGGAGCAGATCCCGGCCCCGGTCGGCGTCAAGGACGCCCCCGCCCGCGCGATGATCTTCGACTCGGTCTACGACTCGTACCGCGGTGTCGTCACGTACGTCCGAGTGGTCGACGGCCAGCTCAACAAGCGTGAGCGGATCCGGATGATGTCGACCGGCGCGACGCACGAGCTCCTGGAGATCGGGACGAACTCGCCGGAGATGCTGCCGGCCGACGGTCTCGGCGTCGGTGAGGTGGGCTACCTCATCACCGGTGTGAAGGACGTCCGCCAGTCCAAGGTGGGTGACACGATCACCTCCCTGAACAACGGGGCGACCGAGGCGCTCGGCGGGTACAAGGACCCGAAGCCGATGGTGTTCTCCGGTCTGTATCCGCTGGACGGCTCGGACTACCCCGAGCTGCGCGACGCGCTCGACAAGCTGCAGCTCAACGACGCCGCGCTCGTCTACGAGCCGGAGACCTCGGCCGCGCTCGGCTTCGGCTTCCGCGTCGGCTTCCTCGGCCTGCTGCACCTCGACGTGATCCGTGAGCGGCTGGAGCGCGAGTTCGGCCTCGACCTCATCGCCACCGCGCCGAACGTGGTCTACCGCGTCGACATGGAGGACGGCACCGAGCACGTCGTCACCAACCCGAGCGAGTTCCCCGAAGGCAAGATCGACAAGGTCTACGAGCCGGTCGTGCGCGCCACGATCCTCGCGCCGTCCGAGTTCATCGGCTCGATCATGGAGCTGTGCCAGACCCGGCGCGGCGTGCTCCTCGGCATGGACTACCTCTCCGAGGACCGCGTCGAGATCCGGTACACGCTGCCCCTCGCCGAGATCGTCTTCGACTTCTTCGACCAGCTGAAGTCCAAGACGCGCGGCTACGCGTCCCTCGACTACGAGCCCACGGGCGAGCAGACGGCCAACCTGGTGAAGGTCGACATCCTGCTCCACGGCGACAAGGTCGACGCCTTCTCCGCGATCACGCACCGGGACGCGGCCTACGCGTACGGCGTGCGGCTCGTGGCCAAGCTGCGCGAGCTCATCCCGCGCCAGGCCTTCGAGGTGCCCATCCAGGCCGCCATCGGCTCCCGGGTCATCGCCCGCGAGACGATCCGCGCCATCCGCAAGGACGTCCTCGCCAAGTGCTACGGCGGTGACATCTCCCGTAAGCGGAAGCTGCTGGAGAAGCAGAAGGAAGGCAAGAAGCGGATGAAGATGGTCGGCTCCGTGGAGGTCCCGCAGGAGGCCTTCATCGCGGTGCTGTCCAGCGACGACAGCGGCGGCAAGGCCAAGAAGTAGGCCCCCGCCGAGCGGGTTCTGGCGGCGGGTCCGGTGCGCGGTGTGCGTGCCGGGCCCGCCGCTTTCGCGTGCGCGCATCGGAAAGCGCCTGTGAAAGCCGTGTGCGATCCGGGACGGACGGGGCGCCGACCGGGCGTATCCCGCGGAAGTTCAAGGCCGGAGCCTCTTACGCGCCGGGCGAGTGCGCCTTACCCTGATCACTGCTCGATGGTTACTCGCCAGTTAAACAAGCCGCGCTGTCGCGGGCCCCGGAGGACGTCGTGAGCGACACACAGACCCTGATCGAGAACCGGCCGCCGTCCGTCGCGGCCCTCTTCCTGGAGCGCGTGACCGCGACGCCCGATGCCGAGGCCTACCGCTATCCGGTGCCATCGGCTTCCGGTGAGGGCCCCGACGAGTGGAAGTCGCTCAGCTGGGGCCAGGCCGCGCAGCGCGTCCACGCCGTCGCGGCGGGACTCGTCGAGCTCGGCGTGCAGCCCGAGCAGCGCGTCGCCCTCGCCTCCTCGACCCGCGTCGAGTGGATCCTCGCGGACCTCGGCATCATGTGCGCGGGCGCGGCGACCACGACCGTGTACCCGCAGACCAACGCGGAGGAGTCGGCGTTCATCCTGTCCGACTCCGAGTCGAAGGTGCTCGTCGCCGAGGACGCCGCGCAGCTCGCCAAGGCCCGTGAGCGGCGCGCCGAGCTGCCCGAGCTCGCCCACGTCGTGGTGATCGACGCGACCGGCGTGGAGCCGGACGCCGCCGACCCCGACGGCTGGCTGCTCACCCTCGACGACCTGGAGACGCGCGGCGCCGCCTACCTGGAGAAGAACCCCGAGGTCGTCAAGGAGCGCGTCGGCGCGATCGAGAAGGACCAGCTCGCCACCCTCATCTACACCTCCGGCACCACCGGCCGCCCCAAGGGCGTGCGCCTGCCGCACGACAACTGGTCGTACATGGCGAAGGCGATCGCCGCGACCGGCCTGGTCACCAAGGACGACGTGCAGTACCTGTGGCTGCCGCTCGCGCACGTCTTCGGCAAGGTGCTGACCAGCGGCCAGATCGAGGTCGGGCACGTCACCGCCGTCGACGGCCGCGTCGACAAGATCATCGAGAACCTGCCGGTCGTCCAGCCGACGTACATGGCCGCCGTGCCGCGCATCTTCGAGAAGGTCTACAACGGCGTCGCCGCGAAGGCCCGGGCCGGCGGCAACGCCAAGTTCAAGATCTTCCAGTGGGCGGCGGGTGTCGCCCGCGAGTACGCGAAGGTCACCCAGGACAACTTCCGGCGCACCGGCGTCGCCTCCGCGCCGTTCGGCCTCGCCTCCAAGCACAAGGTCGCCGACGCGCTCGTCTACAGCAAGCTGCGCGAGGCCTTCGGCGGCCGGCTGCGCGCCTGTATCTCCGGCTCGGCCGCGCTCGCGCCCGAGATCGGCTACTTCTTCGCGGGCGCCGGCGTGCACATCCTGGAGGGCTACGGCCTCACGGAGTCCTCCGCCGCGTCCTTCGTGAACCCGGGCGAGGCCTACCGCACCGGCACCGTCGGCAAGCCGCTGCCCGGCACCGAGGTGCGCATCGCCGACGACGGCGAGATCCTGCTGCGCGGCCCCGGCATCATGGAGGGTTACCACGGGCTGCCCGACAAGACGGCCGAGGTCCTGGAGTCCGACGGCTGGTTCCACACCGGCGACATCGGCGAGCTGTCCGTCGACGGCTACCTGAAGATCACCGACCGCAAGAAGGACCTCATCAAGACGTCCGGCGGCAAGTACATCGCGCCCGCCGAGGTCGAGGGCCAGTTCAAGGCCGTGTGCCCGTACGTGTCCAACATCCTGGTCCACGGCGCCGACCGGAACTTCTGCACCGCCCTCATCGCGCTCGACGAGCCGTCGATCCTGGACTGGGCGAAGGAGAACGGCCTGGACGGCAAGTCCTACGCGGAGGTCGTCGCCGCGCCCGCGACCGTCCAGCTCGTGGAGGGCTACGTGAAGGAGCTCAACGAGGGCCTGCAGCGCTGGCAGACCATCAAGAAGTTCAAGCTGCTGCCGCGCGACCTGGACATCGAGCACGGCGAGTTGACCCCGAGCCTCAAGCTGAAGCGGCCGGTCGTCGAGCGGCAGTACAAGGAGCTGCTGGACGAGATGTACGCGGGCAGCCGGGAGGGCTGAGCCCGCCCGGTCGCGGCCGGGTCACGGGCGCGGGAGGGCCGGGTTTCCGGCCCTCCCTCGGCCCTCCCGGAACAATGGCCGCATACCACTCTTCTCACCCGTCGCGGACCGGTTCGGTGACTCGCCGCTTATGAGCGGGCCCGGTCTGTCACTCTGTTCCTGTTGGCTGAGGCGTGCGTCCACGCCCGAACAGCTCAGGAGCCGAACAGTGGGGTCCATTCCTCTTCAGCGGGAGACTCAGCGCGAGCCCCGGCGAGAGACCCGGCGGGAGACCGCCTTCTCCACCGGGGACGCGCCCGGCCGCCCCGACGAGGTCCGCACCTCGCTGCCGGGCAACCCGCTGGCGCCCGCTGCCGCCCGCCGTTTCGTCCGGGCCGCGTTCGCCGACTGGACGGCCGCGCCCCGCCCCGCCGCCCCCGTCGGCGACCGCCTCGCCGACGACGCGGTCGTCGTCGTCAGCGAACTCGTCACCAACGCGGTCGTGCACGCCGGCACCGGCGTCGACCTCGTGTGCCGCCGTGAAGGACCGACCGCCGACGACCCCGCGGGCCTCGTCGTCGAGGTCACCGACCACCACCCCACCCGCGCCGTCCGCACCGACCGCGTCTGCCGCACCCCCGAGACCCCCGAGTACGGGCGCGGCCTCCACCTTGTCGCGTCCCTCGCCGACGCGTGGGGCATCACCTACCGGCCCGGCACCAAGACCGTCTGGGCGCGCCTGCCCGCCGACGGCACCGAGACCGGCCCCGACGGCGGCGCGGGACAGCCCGCCGCCCGCCCCGACCGGCGCGGCCTGCGCTCCGCCGAACCGCTCCCGCAGCAGCCCGTGCGCGCCCCGCAGGACGAGGACTGGATCAACCGCGGCGCGCTCGCCTTCCTCGCCGAGGCCTCCGACCTGCTCGCCGGCCAGCTCGACGAGGACATGGTCGCCGCGATCGTCGGCCAGCTCCTTGTTCCCCGGCTCGCCGACTGGTGCGCCGTCTGGCTCCACGACGAGGAGGGCCGCGGGCTGCCCGGCGACACGCTCACCGCCGACGCCGCCGCACGCTCCTACGACCCGCACCCCGCCCCGCGCCTCGCCCGCGTCTGGCACACCCACGAGAGCCGCATCGAGGACCTCACCCGGATCCTCGCCAAGGAACCGCCCCGGCTGCCCGACGCCGCCCGCTCCGCCGCCGTGCCCGTGCCCTGGCCGGGACCGGCCGGCGGCAGCGGCTCCGCGCTCGCCTACCGGCTCAGCGCCGGCGGCCGCACCCTCGGCATCCTGCTCATCGGCCGCTCCGGCCTGGAGCACTTCCCCGACGAGGTCACCGGGCTCGTCGAGGACTTCAGCCGCCGCGTCGCCCTCGCCGTCAGCGCCGCCCGCCGCTACACCCGCCAGGCCACCATCAGCCGCATCCTCCAGCGCGGCCTGCTGCCCAGCGTCGTCGCCGACATCCCCGGCATGGAGCACGCCATCGTCTACGAGCCGAAGGAGGCGGGCGGCCCCGGCGGCGACTTCTACGACATCTTCCCCGCCGGCGACGGCCGCTGGTGCTTCGCCGTCGGCGACGTCCAGGGCAAGGGCCCCGAGGCCGCCGTCGTCATCGGCCTCGCCCGCCCCTGGCTGCGCCTCCTCGCCCGCGAGGGCTACCCCGTCGCCAAGGTCCTCGACCGGCTCAACCGGCTGCTCCTCGACGACGCCACCGAGGCCTCCGACGCCGCCGCCCGCGCCCTCGCCGCCGCCGGCGGCCAGGGCGTCCCGCCCGAGGGTTCCACCTCCCGCTTCCTCTCGCTCCTCTACGGAGAGCTCACCCCGTCGCCCGACGGCGGCGCCGTCCACTGCACCCTGGCCAGCGCCGGCCACCCGCTGCCCCTGCTCATGCGGCCCGGCGGCGAGGTACGGACCGTTGCCACGCCCCAGGTCCTCCTCGGCGTCGTCGACGACCCCGACTACACCAGCGACACCTTCGAGATGACCTCCGGCGACACCCTGCTGTGCGTCACCGACGGCGTCACCGAGCGCCGCAACGGCCCCCGCCAGTTCGACGACGGAGAAGGCCTCGCCCACGCCCTCACCGGCTGCGCGGGCCTCACCGCCCCCCTCCTCGCCGACCGCATCCGCCGCCTCGTCCACGCCTTCGCGGACAGCCCCCCGGACGACGACCTGGCCCTGCTGGTCCTCCAGGCGCAGTGAGCGCGGCGGAGAACGCGCGCGAAGGCTGGACAATGGGGGCATGCCTTCCGCACTTCCCGATGGTGAGCCCGTGCCCGACGACGGGTCGCTGCCCGCCTCCGCCCTGGTCGACGCCGCCGCGCGACCGCTCGGGTTCTACCTGCACGTCCCGTACTGCGCCACGCGCTGCGGCTACTGCGACTTCAACACGTACACGGCGACCGAGCTGCGCGGCAGCGGCGGTGTCCTCGCCTCCCGGGACAACTACGCGGACACCCTGATCGACGAGGTGCGGCTCGCCCGCAAGGTGCTCGGGGACGACCCGCGGCCCGTGCGGACCGTGTTCGTGGGCGGCGGTACGCCGACGCTGCTGGCCGCCGGGGACCTCGTCCGGATGTTGGGGGCGGTGCGGGACGAGTTCGGGCTCGCGGACGACGCCGAGGTGACCACGGAGGCGAACCCGGAGTCCGTCGACGCCGCGTATCTCGCCGAGCTGCGGGACGGGGGGTTCAACCGGATCTCGTTCGGCATGCAGAGCGCCAAGCAGCACGTCCTCGAGATCCTCGACCGTACGCACACGCCCGGGCGGCCCGAGGCCTGCGTCGCCGAGGCGCGCGCGGCCGGGTTCGACCACGTCAACCTCGACCTGATCTACGGCACCCCGGGCGAGAGCGACGACGACTGGCGGGCCTCGCTGGACGCCGCGATCGGCGCCGGGCCCGACCACGTCTCCGCCTACGCGCTGATTGTCGAGGAGGGCACCCAGCTCGCCCGGCGGATCCGGCGCGGGGAGGTGCCCATGACCGACGACGACGTGCACGCGGACCGGTACCTGATCGCCGAGGAGAAGCTGGCACAGGCCGGGTTCGACTGGTACGAGGTGTCGAACTGGGCCACCTCGGACGCCGGGCGGTGCCTGCACAACGAGCTGTACTGGCGCGGGGCCGACTGGTGGGGCGCCGGACCCGGAGCGCACTCCCACGTCGGGGGCGTGCGGTGGTGGAACGTGAAGCACCCCGGGGCGTACGCCGCCGCGCTCGCCGGTGGGAAGTCGCCGGGGGCCGGGCGAGAGGTCCTGGCCGACGAGGACCGCCGGGTCGAACGGATCCTGCTGGAGCTGCGCCTGAAGGACGGATGCCCGCTGGATCTGCTGAAGCCGGCCGGGGCGGACGCGGCCCGCCGCTTCCTGGGCGACGGACTTCTCGATCCCGACTCCTTCGACGCCGGGCGGGCGGTCCTCACCCTGCGGGGGCGTCTCCTGGCCGACGCGGTGGTCCGCGACCTGGTCGACTGACCCGCGTCCTTTGCCCAGCCGCTCACGCCGTCCGGACCGCCGGCCCGGCGCGGGCCTGCACCGATGGGCGGCTCCGCTGCGCGGACGCGGGGCTGTACCCGTTTCAGCGACTCCGTCGCGCCGCCGCCGTGGGGGCTGACGATCGTCGCCGGGTGCCGCCCGGTGGGGCTTCTCGCGCAGTTCCCCGCGCCCCTGAAGACACGCTCCGCGTGTCCCAGGGGCCCAAGGGGGGCCTGGGTCAGGGGGCTGTGACGAAGTCGATGAGTTCTTCCACTCGGCCCAGGAGGGCCGGTTCGAGGTCCTTGTAGGTGTGGACCCGGGACAGGATGTGCTGCCAGGCCTCGCCCGTGTGGGCGACCTTCCAGCCCAGGGCGCGGCAGACGCCCGTCTTCCAGTCCTGGCCGCGCGGCACCCGGGGCCAGGCCTCGATTCCGACCGAGGACGGCTTCACGGCCTCCCAAATGTCGATGTAGGGGTGGCCGACGATCAGGGCGTGCTCGGTGGTGACGGACTGGGCGATGCGCCACTCCTTCGTACCGGGCAGGAGGTGGTCGACCAGGACGCCGAGGCGCGCGTCGGGCCCCGGCTCGAACTCCGCCACGATCGCCGGAAGATCGTCGACGCCCTCCAGGAACTCGACCGCGACCCCCTCGACGCGCAGATCGTCGCCCCAGACCCGTTCGATGAGCTCCGCGTCGTGCTTGCCCTCGACGTAGATGCGCCCCGCGCGGGCCACACGCGCGCGGGCCCCGGGCACCGCGACGGAGCCGGACGCGGTCCGCGTGGGCCGCACCGGACCGCCCGCGCTCGGCCGGACCAGCGTCACGACCTTGCCCTCCAGGAGGAAACCGCGCGGCTCCATCGGGAACACCCGGTGCTTGCCGAATCGGTCCTCCAGCGTCACCGTCGGCCCCTGCGCGGTCTTCTCGACCCGGACCACGGCCCCGCAGAAACCGGTCGTGACCTCCTCGACGACGAGATCGGGCTCGGCCGGAACCTCGGGGGCCGGCGTGTTCCGCTTCCACGGGGGAGTCAGGTCGGGGCTGTACTGGCGCATTCGGCCGACGATAGGAGAAACCGGCAGGCCAGGACTACGACACGCCGAAACGCGCGGCCAGCGCAGCCCGCTGCGCCCGGACAAACTCGGCATTCACCGCGGAACCGTGCCCGGGCACGTACACCGCGTCCTCCCCGCCCAGGTCGAGCAGCCGGTCCAGCGCCGCCGGCCAGTGCCGGGGAGCCGCGTCCGGCCCGGCCTGCGGCTCGCCCGACTCCTCCACGAGATCCCCGCAGAAGACGATCTCGCGGGCGCCCGGCACGAGCACCGCCAGGTCGTGGCCGCTGTGCGCGGGCCCCACGTTCGCGAGCAGCACCTGCAGCCCGCCGCCCAGGTCGAGCGTCCACTCGCCGCACACCCGGTGCTGCGGGGCGACCAGCACGTCGGTCGCCTCGGCCGCCTCGCGGGGGCCGAGCCCGTTGCGCACGGCATCCGTGCACAGTTCTTCGCGCGCGCGTGCCTGGGCGAAGAGCGCGTCGACGCCCACCGCCCCGAACACCTCCACGCCCGAGAACGCCGCCGTGCCGAAGACATGGTCGAAATGGGGGTGGGTCAGCGCGATGTGCGTCACGCGCGCGTGCGGGCCGAGCAGCCGCCGTACGTCCCCGCGCAGCCGGGCTCCCTCGCGCAGTGAGGATCCCGTGTCGATCAGCAGCGCCGCGCCGTCCCCGGCGACGAGACCGGCCGTGCAGTCCCAGCCCGGCAGCCGGACCCGGCCCACGCGCGGGGCCAGTTCCTCCCAACCCGTCCCCACCCAGTCGATACGTTCCATGACCCCGACGCTAGCGCCCTTGCTAGGGGCGTACCCACCGGCCGTACACTGACCGGGGACGACTGGCACTCGCCCACAGGGAGTGCCAACAGCGTCCGAGAGACAGAGACCGAGCGGGAAGTCGCTGGAGGTGTGCGCCGATGCTCAGTGAACGCAGGCTCGAGGTGCTGCGCGCCATCGTCCAGGACTACGTCGGCACCGAGGAGCCGGTCGGCTCCAAGGCGCTGACCGAGCGCCACCGGCTGGGCGTCTCCCCGGCCACGGTGCGCAACGACATGGCCGCCCTGGAGGACGAGGGATACATCGCCCAGCCGCACACCAGCGCGGGCCGCATCCCGACCGACAAGGGGTACCGCCTCTTCGTCGACAAGCTCACCAGCGTCAAGCCGATGACCCTGCCCGAGCGGCGCGCGGTCCAGAACTTCCTGGAGGGCGCCGTCGACCTCGACGACGTCGTCGGCCGTACGGTGCGGCTGCTCGCGCAGCTCACCCGGCAGGTGGCGATCGTCCAGTACCCGTCCCTGACCCGGTCCACGGTGCGCCACGTCGAGCTGCTCTCGCTGGCGCCCGCGCGGCTGATGCTCGTCCTGATCACGGACACCGGCCGGGTCGAGCAGCGGATGATCGACTGCCCGGCGCCGTTCGGCGAGAGCTCGCTCGCGGATCTGCGGGCCCGGCTCAACAGCCGGGTGGCGGGACGCCGGTTCGCCGACGTGCCGCAGCTGGTGCAGGATCTGCCGGAGGCCTTCGAGGCGGAGGACCGCGGCACGGTCTCGACGGTGCTCTCCACTCTTCTGGAGACGCTCGTCGAGGAGTCCGAGGAGCGGCTGATGATCGGCGGCACCGCCAATCTCACCCGCTTCGGACATGACTTTCCCCTCACCATCCGGCCCGTCCTCGAGGCACTCGAGGAGCAGGTCGTGCTCCTCAAGTTGCTGGGTGAGGTGGGGGATTCGGGCATGGCCGTACGGATCGGTCATGAGAACGCACACGAGGGACTCAACTCCACGTCCGTCGTGTCGGTCGGCTACGGTTCGGGCGGCGAGGCAGTCGCCAAGCTCGGCGTCGTCGGACCGACACGCATGGATTACCCGGGAACGATGGGAGCAGTACGCGCAGTGGCACGTTACGTCGGACAGATCCTGGCGGAGTCGTAAGTGGCCACGGACTACTACGCCGTACTCGGCGTGCGCCGCGACGCTTCCCAGGACGAGATCAAGAAGGCCTTCCGGAGGCTGGCCCGCGAGCTTCACCCGGACGTGAATCCGGACCCGAAGACGCAGGAGCGCTTCAAGGAGATCAACGCCGCCTACGAGGTCCTCTCGGACCCGCAGAAGAAGCAGGTCTACGACCTGGGGGGCGACCCCCTGTCGCAGTCCGGCGGAGGCGGTGCGGGCGGGTTCGGAGCCGGTGGCTTCGGCAACTTCTCGGACATCATGGACGCGTTCTTCGGTACGGCGTCGCAGCGCGGCCCGCGCTCGCGCACGCGCCGTGGCCAGGACGCCATGATCAGGCTGGAGGTCGAGCTCGACGAGGCGGCCTTCGGCACCACCAAGGACCTCCAGGTCGACACGGCCGTCGTCTGTACGACGTGCAGCGGCGAGGGCGCGGCCCCCGGTACCTCCGCGCAGACCTGTGACATGTGCCGCGGTCGCGGTGAGGTCTCGCAGGTCACGCGGTCCTTCCTGGGCCAGGTCATGACCTCGCGGCCGTGCCCGCAGTGCCAGGGTTTCGGCACCGTGGTCCCGACCCCGTGCCCCGAGTGCGCGGGCGACGGCCGCATCCGTTCCCGCCGCACGCTCACGGTGAAGATCCCGGCCGGTGTGGACAACGGCACGCGGATCCAGCTCGCGGGCGAGGGCGAGGTCGGCCCCGGCGGCGGCCCCGCCGGCGACCTGTACGTGGAGATCCACGAGCTGCCGCACCCGACCTTCCAGCGGCGCGGCGACGACCTGCACTGCACGGTCACCATCCCGATGACGGCGGCGGCTCTCGGCACGAAGGTGCCGCTGGAGACGCTCGACGGCGTCGAGGAGATCGACATCCGGCCCGGCACCCAGTCCGGCCAGTCGATCCCGCTGCACGGACGCGGCGTCACGCACCTGCGCGGCGGGGGCCGCGGCGACCTCATCGTCCACGTCGAGGTCCTGACCCCGTCCAAGCTGGACGCCGAACAGGAACGCCTGCTCCGCGAACTGGCCCAGCTCCGAGGCGAGGAACGCCCCACGGGCCAGTTCCAGCCGGGGCAGCAGGGTCTGTTCTCTCGGCTGAAGGACGCGTTCAACGGGCGTTGAGCCGTTGCTCGGGATGCGTTCGGAGGGGTTCGGGGAGTTTGCTTTCCGGGCCCCTTTTGCGCGGGGCCGGGGCGATTCGGTCGGGCGGGGGTGACATGGCACGATGCCGGTATGTCCTCCGCGCTGAACGATCTCTTCCCCCACCCGATCGTGCAGGCCCCCATGGCGGGCGGCGCCTCCTGTCCCGAGCTCGTCGCCGCCGTGTCCGAGGCGGGCGGGCTGGGTTTCCTGGCCGCCGGGTACAAGACGGCCGACGGCATGTACCAGGAGATCAAGCAGGTGCGGGGGCTCACCGGGCACCCCTTCGGCGTCAACCTCTTCATGCCGCAGCCCGAGGTGGCCGACCCCGCCGCGGTCGACGTCTACCGGCATCAGCTCGCCGGTGAGGCCGGCTGGTACCGGACCCCGCTCGGCGACCCCGACGGAGGCCGCGACGACGGCTACGACGCCAAGCTCGCCATCCTCCTCGACGACCCCGTCCCGGTCGTCTCCTTCACCTTCGGCTGCCCCACCCGCGAGGTCGTCCACGCCCTCCAGCGCGTCGGCACCCGCGCCGTCGTCACCGTCACCACGGTCGAGGAGGCGCAGGCCGCGCAGGACGCCGCCGCCGACGCCGTCTGCGTCCAGGGCGTCGAGGCCGGCGGCCATCAGGGCACCCACCGCGACAACCCCGAGACGGACGGCGCCGGGATCGGCCTGCTGACCCTGGTCACCCAGGTCCGGGAGGCCGTACGGCTGCCGATCGTCGCGACCGGCGGCATCATGCGGGGCGCGCAGATCGCCGCGGTCCTCACCGCCGGCGCCGATCTCGCGCAGCTCGGCACCGCGTTCCTGGTCGCCCCCGAATCAGGGGCGCCCACCGTGCACAAGGAAGCCATGACCGATCCGTTGTTCACCCGTACCGAACTCACCCGCGCCTTCTCGGGGCGGCCCGCGCGCGGGCTCGTCAACCGGTTCCTGCGCGAGCACGGACCGTACGCGCCCGCCGCGTATCCGCAGGTCCACCACATGACCGCGCCGCTGCGCAAAGCCGCCGCGCGGGCCGGTGACCCGCAGGGCATGGCGCTCTGGGCCGGGCAGGGCCACCGGCTCGCCCGCGCGCTGCCCGCCGGGCAGCTCGTCGAGGTGCTCGCCGCCGAACTCGACGCCGCGCGTGCCGCGTCGGGTCAGCGGGGTGCGGCATGACGGCGCCGGTGTTCGTGGTCGAGGGCCCGGTGCCCGGCGACCGTACATACGTGCTCGACGGGGCGGAGGGGCGGCACGCCGTCTCCGTGAAGCGGTTGCGGGCCGGCGAGGAGGTCGTCCTCACCGACGGGCTCGGCGCCTGGACCGAGGCCGTCGTCGTGAGCAGCGAGGGCAAGGACCGGCTCGTCGTCGAGGCCGGGCCGGTACAGGTCGAGCCGGAGGAGCGGCCCCGGATCACCGTGGTGCAGGCGCTGCCCAAGGGGGACCGCGGGGAGCTCGCCGTCGAGACCATGACCGAGACCGGGGTCGACGCGATCGTGCCCTGGGCCGCGTCGCGGTGCATCACCCAGTGGCGGGGCGAGCGCGGGGTGAAGGCGCTCGGGAAGTGGCGGGCGACCGCGCGCGAGGCCGGCAAGCAGTCGCGCCGGGTCCGGTTCCCGGAGGTGGCCGAGCTCGCCTCCACGAAGGAGGTGGCGCGGCTGCTGGGTTCGGCGGATCTGGGTGTGGTGCTGCACGAGGACCGGGACTGTGTGAGCTCGGCGCTCGCGTCTGCGGATCTGCCGTCCGGCGGGGAGATCGTGCTGGTCGTCGGGCCCGAGGGTGGGGTTTCGCCGGAGGAGTTGAAGGTGTTCGGGGAGGCGGGGGCCGGGACGTATCGGTTGGGGCGGAGTGTGTTGCGGACCTCTACGGCGGGTACGGCGGCGGTTGCGTTGCTGTTGGGGCGGACCGGTCGCTGGGGGTGACCGGGTGTGCCGGTTCGGATGCGCGCCGTAGGTGGTTGCGTGTTCGTTGCCGGGTGCCGCCCGGTGGGGCTTCTCGCGCAGTTCCCCGCGCCCCTGAAGGGGCACACTCCGTGCGCCCCCAGGGGCGCTTCAATTCCAGCCCCTCATTCAGATGTTCGACGTAAAATGAGGGCATGGAACTTGCCCAGGTGCGGTTGCTGGTTTCCGATTTCGGAGCTTGTTATCGGTTCTACGCCGATGTGCTGGGGCTCAAGCCGCAGGCCGGCTCGGAGCAAGGGCCCTACGAGAAGTTCTCCCCCGCGGGCGGGGGCGCCGGGATCGCGTTGCAGGACCGGGCCATGATGGCCGAAGTCCTCGGCGAACTGGGCGATTCGGCGACAGGTCACCGCTCGCTCGTCGTGCTCCGCGTCGACGACCTCGACGCCTACTGCGAGGAGGTCGCCGGGCGCGGCGGCGTTCTCGTGCACGGGCCCGCACCCATGACGGACCGGATGCGCGTCGCCCACCTCAAGGACCCCGAGGACAACATCGTGGAGCTCCAGGAGTGGCTCCTGCTACGCGGCTGACGCTTCCCGGCCAAGTGATCAGAACGGGCTGACGGGGCCGGAGCGCAAATTTAGGGTGGGCGGGGTGACGAATCCTGCCTACCTCCGGTTCCCGCACCCGCACGGCGAGTTGGTGGTCTTCACCGCCGAGGACGACGTGTGGGCCGCGCCCCTCGACGGCGGCCGTGCCTGGCGGGTCAGCGCCGACAACGTGCCGGTGAACCACCCCCGCCTGTCGCCCGACGGCACCACCGTCGCCTGGACCTCGCGGCGCGACGGCGCCCCCGAGGTGCACATCGCCCCGGTCGACGGCGGACCGGCGAAACGGCTGACGCACTGGGGCAGTTGGACCACTTCGGTGCGCGGCTGGACCCCCGACGGGCGCGTCCTCGCCGTCACCACCCACGGCCAGGCCTCGCTGCGCCGCAGCTGGGCCCGGGCCGTCCCGCTCGACGGCGGCCCTGCCGAGACCCTGCCCTACGGTCCGGTCGGCGGCGTCGCGCACGGGCCCGACGGGCGGGTGCTGCTGCTGTCCGCGCCGATGGGCCGCGAGGCCGCCTGGTGGAAGCGGTACCGGGGCGGCACGGCCGGCAAGCTGTGGATCGACCGGAACGCCGAAGTCGCCGAGGGTGCAACGGAGTTCGAGCGGCTGCATCAGGAACTCGACGGGAACGTCGAGTGCCCGATGTGGGTCAGGGAGCGCGTCGCGTTCCTCAGCGACCACGAGGGCGTCGGCGCCGTGTACTCCTCCCTGCCCGACGGCTCCGACCTGCGCCGGCACACCCCGCTCGACGGTTTCTACGCCCGGCACGCGAGCACCGACGGCCACCGCGTCACCTACGCGAGCGCCGGCGAACTCTGGCTCCTCGACGGCCTCGACGCGAGCACCGAGCCCCGCCGGATCGACGTCCGGCTCGGCGGGCAGCGCACCGACCTCCAGCCGCGCCCCGTCGACGCCGCCCACTGGTTCGGCGACGCCTCGCCCGACCACACCGGACGCGGCAGCGCCGTCGCCGTGCGCGGCGCCGTCCACTGGGTCACCCACCGCTCCGGCCCCGCCCGCGCCCTCGCCGCCACGCCCGGCGTCCGCAACCGCCTCCCGTACACCTTCCGCGTCGACGGCGAGGAGCACGTGGTGTGGGTGACGGACGCCGAGGGCGACGACGCCCTGGAGTTCACGCCCGCCACCGGCGCCGCACCCGGCGCCACCCCGCGCCGGATCGGCGCCGGACGCCTCGGCCGCGTCCTCGCGCTGACCGTGTCGCCCGACGGGGGCCGCGTCGCCGTCGCCGCACACGACGGCCGCGTCCTCCTCGTCGAGCGGGACAGCGGAGACGTACGGGAGGTGGACCGCAGCGAGGACGGGCACGCGAGCGGGCTCACGTTCTCCCCGGACTCGGCGTGGCTCGCCTGGTCGCACCCCGGCCCGCACGGACTGCGCCAACTGAAGCTGGCCAACGCCACCGACCTCGCCGTCACCGAGGCGACCCCGCTGCGCTTCCGCGACTTCTCGCCCGCGTTCACCCTCGACGGCAAACACCTGGCGTTCCTGTCCGCCCGCGCCTTCGACCCGGTCTACGACGAGTACGCCTTCGACCTGGCCTTCGTCGGCGGCGTCCGCCCGTACCTGATCGCGCTCGCCGCGACGACCCCGTCCCCGTTCGGACCGCAGCGCCACGGGCGGCCGTTCGAACCCGTCGACAAGGACGAGACGCCCGACAGCGAGGGCGCGCCCGCCACCCGCGTCGACCTGGAGGGCCTCGTCGACCGGATCGTCCCGTTCCCCGTCGAGGCCGCCCGCTACTCGACGCTGCGCACCGCCAAGGACGGCGTCCTGTGGCTGCGGCACCCGGTGGCCGGAGTCCTCGGCGACTCCCGGGCCGGACGCGACGACCCCGCGGCCCCGTCCCGTCTGGAGCGCTACGACCTCGCCCAGCAGCGCCTCGAACAACTCGGCGCCGACGCCGATCACTTCGAGGTCACCGGCGACGGCAAGCGCGTCCTGCTGTGGACCGGCGAGGTCCTCAAACTCGTGCCCAGCGACCGGCGTCCCGCCCACGACGACGACAGCGACACGAACATCACCGTCGACCTCGCCCGCGTCTCCCAGACCCTCGACCCGGCCGCCGAGTGGCGTCAGATGTACGCGGAGACCGGCCGCCTGATGCGGGACAACTTCTGGCGCGCCGACATGAACGGCGTCGACTGGGACGGCGTCCTCGACCGCTACCGCCCGCTCCTCGACCGCGTCGCCACCCACGACGACCTCGTCGACCTGCTCTGGGAGGTGCAGGGCGAACTCGGCACCTCCCACGCTTACGTCACCCCGCGCGGCGGCGCCGGTGCCGCCGCGCGCCGCCAGGGGCTGCTCGGGGCCGACCTCTCCCGCCACGAGGACGGCACCTGGCGCGTCGACCGGGTGCTGCCCTCCGAGACCTCCGACCCGCGCGCCCGCTCGCCGCTGGCCGCGCCCGGCGTCGCCGTACGCGCCGGGGACGCCGTCGTCGCGGTCGGCGGGCGGCCCGTCGACCCCGTCACCGGGCCCGGGCCGCTGCTCGTCGGCACCGCGGACCGGCCCGTCGAGCTCACCGTCTCGCCCGCGGGCGGCGGCGACCCCCGGCACGTCGTCGTCGTGCCGCTCTCCGACGAGGAGCCGCTGCGCTACCACGCGTGGGTCGCGGACCGGCGGGCGTACGTCCACGAGCACTCGGGCGGGCGGCTCGGCTACCTCCACGTGCCGGACATGCAGGCGCCCGGCTGGGCGCAGATCCATCGGGACCTGAGCGTGGAGGTGGCGCGGGACGGGCTGATCGTCGACGTCCGCGAGAACCGGGGCGGGCACACCTCCCAACTCGTCGTCGAGAAGCTCGCCCGGCGGGTCGTCGGCTGGGACGTGCCGCGCGGCAGCCGGGCCTTCTCGTACCCGATGGACGCGCCGCGCGGTCCCGTCGTCGCCGTCGCCAACGAGTTCTCCGGGTCGGACGGGGACATCGTCAACGCGGCGATCAAGGCGCTCGGCATCGGGCCCGTCGTCGGGGTCCGTACGTGGGGTGGTGTCATCGGCATCGACAGCCGGTACCGGCTGGTGGACGGGACGCTCGTGACCCAGCCGAAGTATCCGATCTGGCTGGAGGGTTACGGGTGGGGCGTCGAGAACCACGGGGTCGATCCGGACGTGGAGGTCGTCGTCACGCCACAGGACCATGCGGCCGGTCGTGACCCGCAGTTGGACGAGGCGGTTCGCATTGCGTTGGCCGCGCTTGCGGAAAACCCGGCGAAGGAGCCTCCGGCGCTACCGGATCCGCCCCCGTCTGCGGGGTGACCCTCTCGTCGCGGGCTGCGGGCCGGTGGGGGCTGGTCGCGCAGTTCCCCGCGCCCCTGAAATGCAGACGCTTCGCGTCGCATTTCCCCGACGGGTGGCCGCCCGATGGAGATCGCGCACGAAGCGCGCATCTCCAGGGGCGCGGGGAACTGCGCGACCAGCCACACTCCACCCGCACTCGGCAACCCGCCCCGACCCGGCAGATACGATGCCGCCAGACCCGTACCCATCCGACCCGCACACAAAGGGGACCGCCACCGTGACTGGGGAACCGCAGGCCGACTGCCTGTTCTGCAAGATCGTCGCCGGGGACGTACCCGCCACGATCGTCCGCGAGACGCCGACCACCGTCGCGTTCCGCGACATCAACCCCCAGGCCCCGACCCACGTCCTGGTCATCCCGCGCGTCCACCACCCGGACGCCGCCGCCCTCGCCGCCGCGGAGCCCCAGATCGCCGCGGACGTGCTGCGCGAGGCCGGCGAGGTTGCCGTCGAGGAGAAGCTGGACAGCCACCGCATCGTGTTCAACACGGGCAGCGGCGCCGGCCAGACCGTGTTCCACGCGCACGCCCACGTGCTCGGTGGCCGCGGCCTCCAGTGGCCCCCCGGATAACCGACCGTGTCCGTACGTGAGTTCGTCGTCCTCGGCACCGCGAGCCAGGTGCCGACGCGGCACCGCAACCACAACGGCTACCTGCTGCGCTGGGACGCCGAGGGCATCCTCTTCGATCCCGGAGAGGGTACCCAGCGCCAGATGCTGCGGGCCGGGGTCGCCGCGCACGACCTGAACCGGATCTGCGTCACGCACTTCCACGGCGACCACTCCCTCGGCCTCGCGGGCGTCATCCAGCGCATCAACCTGGACCGGGTCCCGCACCCGGTGACGGCTCACTACCCGGCCTCCGGGCAGCGGTTCTTCGACCGGCTCCGGTACTCCACCGCGTACCGGGAGACGGTCCACATCGCCCAGGAGCCGGTCGCGGGGGAGGGCGCGGTGCTCGCCGAGACCCCCGCGTACCGGCTGGAGGCGCGACGCCTGTCGCACCCCGTCGAGTCCTACGGGTACCGGCTGGTGGAGCCCGACGGCCGCCGCATGCTGCCCGAGGCGCTCGCCGAGCACGGCATCGCCGGACCCGACGTGGGCCGCCTCCAGCGGGACGGCGAGCTGCGCGGCGTCACGCTCGACGACGTGAGCGAGGTGCGCCACGGGCAGCGTTTCGCCTTCGTGATGGACACGAGGATGTGCGCGGGCGTCCCGGAGCTCGCCGAGGGCTGCGATCTGCTCGTCATCGAGTCGACGTTCCTCGACGAGGACGAGCAGCTCGGTGCCGATCACGGGCATCTGACGGCAGGACAGGCGGCCCGCGTCGCCGCCGAGGCCGGGGTGCGGCACCTCGTGCTCACCCACTTCAGCCAGCGCTACTCCGACCCCGGCGAGTTCGAGCGGCAGGCGCGGGCCGCCGGGTACGAGGGCGAGCTGACCGTCGCCCGCGACCTCGACCGGGTACCGGTGCCCAAGCGCCGCTGAGCCGCCCCGGCACCGGGTCGGCCGCTGCGTACGATGGCCGGATGTCCCTCGCACCACTCGCCCGCATCCCCAAGGCCGAACTCCACCTGCACATCGAAGGCACCCTCGAACCCGAGCTGGCCTTCGAGCTCGCCGCGCGCAACGGCGTCACCCTGCCGTACGCCGACACCGAGGCGCTGCGGCAGGCCTACCTGTTCGAGGACCTGCAGTCCTTCCTCGACCTGTACTACGCGCTGATGGCCGTCCTCCTCACCGAGGACGACTTCGCGGATCTCGCCGACGCCTACCTCGCCCGCGCCGCCGAACAGGGCGTGCGGCACGCCGAGATCTTCTTCGACCCGCAGGCCCACATGGCGCGCGGCGTCGGGATGGGGACCGTCGTGGAAGGCCTCTCGCGGGCGCTCGCGCGCAGCGAGGAGCGGCACGGGATCTCCACGAAGCTCATCATGTGCTTCCTGCGCGACCGGTCCGCCGAGTCGGCGATGGAGACGCTGGAGGCCGCCAAGCCGCATCTCGACCGGATCGTGGGCGTCGGCCTCGACTCGGCCGAGGTCGGCAACCCCGCGTCCAAGTTCCGTGAGGTGTACGCGGCGGCCGGCGAGCTCGGGCTGCGCAAGGTCGCGCACGCGGGCGAGGAGGGCGACCCGTCGTACGTGTGGGAGGCCCTCGACGTGCTCGGTGTCGAGCGCGTCGACCACGGGCTGCGGTCCATGGAGGACCCGAAGCTCGTGGAGCGCCTGGTACGGGACCGGGTGCCGCTGACGCTGTGCCCGCTGTCGAACGTGCGGCTGCGGACGATCGACGTCCTGGAGGACCATCCGCTGCGCGCGATGATGGACGCCGGGCTGCTGTGCACCGTCAACTCCGACGACCCCGCCTACTTCGGCGGATACGTCGGGGACACCTTCCACGCCGTGCACGAGGCACTGGACATCGACCCCGAACGGGTGCGGGAGCTCGCCCGCAACTCGTTCGAGGCCTCCTTCCTCGACGGCAGCGAGGAGGACGAGGCCCGACGGGCCCGCTACCTCGCCGAGGTCGACGCCTACGAGTTCTGAGCGCCCGTCAGGACTGTGCCGTACGGGCCTGCGGGCCCGCCGCCGTGAAGTCGCCCTGGACCGGGTCCGGGGCGGCCTCCGCGACAGCCGCCGGCATCTCGATCTCCACCACCGACTGCTCGGGCACACCGGACGGCGGGACGATCGCGCCGACCGGGGCGCCGCTGCTGCGCCGGGCCGCACCCGCGAACAGGGGGCGCCCGCCGGTGTGCAGGGCGACCGCCGTGAGCGGCAGCGCGAGCAGGACGAGGAGCGTGGCGAGCGCCGCGCCCATCACCGGGAAGCCGACCGCCTGCGACAGCGAGCTGCCCACGAGCGGGCCGCAGGCCGTGCCCAGCGAGGACGCCGAGCCGACCAGGACCGCCCAGCGACCGCGCGGGTCGAGCGAGGCCGCCAGACCCAGCAGGTAGGAGAGCACCACCGGGTACAGGGTGTTCCAGGCGATCTCGCCGGTCGCGAAGGTGCCCAGTCCGTCCGCGCGGGCGCTGACCGCGATGCAGCAGGCGATCAGGGCCGTGCCGAGGCCGATGGGAAGGGCGCGGCCCAGCCGGGCACCGAGCGCGCCCGCGCCGATCACGCCGAGCAGCCCGGCGCCGAGCGCCACCGCGAACACGCTGCCGACCGTGATCTCGCTCAGGCCCGCCTGCTGGGTGCCGATGCGGCTGCTGACGCCCCACAGCGAGTTCTGGGCCATCGACCAGCACACGATCACCGCGGCCAGGACCAGGCCCGAACGGGCGTGGGGGAGCGGGGTGTGCGGGGCCTGGACCGGGCTGTTGTCGGGGGTCGCGGGCTCCGGCAGGCGGCTCGTCGCCGGCCACACCGCGAGGGCCGTCAGCGCGAGGGCCGCGAACGGGACCGCGTGGCCCGTACTGATCCTCGGGATCGTCAGATAGAGGGCGCCCGCGAGCGCCGAGACGCTCAACAGGCCCAGCGTGGACGCCCGGTGAGGGTCCTTCTGCGCGGCGATCCCCGTCGCGGCCACCGCCGTCGCGGTGCCCGAGCCGAAGCCGCCGAGCATCGCACCCGCGACGACCAGCGGGACGGTGCCGGTGAGCGCCGCCGTGCCGTAGCCGACGGCGGCCAGGAGCAGACCCGCGCGGGCCGCTCTGCGGGCGCCGATCCGTTCGACGCGGGACGCGAGCGTGAAGCCCGCGGTGGCCGAGCTCAGCAGCAGCGCGCTGCCGACGAGACCGGCCTGAGTGGGAGACAGTGCCAGGCTGTCGGCCACCCGGCCGACGACGGTGGGCAGCAGATAGGCGGCGAGATATCCGGCGGTGAAGAGGGCTACGAGAGCGGGCCGGGGGGTGCGCGACGACACGGGCGATCCTGGAGAACGGCCCCCTGCCTTGGACGCTGTTTTGGGCAAGGGGGTGGTAAGGCCGGGGGAGGGGGTGAACGCCGACGTCTTTGCGAACGGGACGGACCGGGGACGTCGGGTGCGGGCCAATTTGTATCAAGCGGGAAGGGGGTCGCGGGGGGCGAGGTGGTGTGAGCCGGGACACATCTGGTTTGGGTGGGGCGGGGGCGGGTAGCCGCGAGGTTTTCCTCGGGGTGGTCCTTCGTGACGGGTTGATGTCGGGACGCCGTCGGACGGGGGTGTTTCGGGCACACTGTGCGGACTCGTACCACCTGCAGGGAGCGTGATGTGAACCCCGCCGAAACGGACCGCACCGACCCCCTTGCCGCGCTGCGCCGGTCCGGCGACCCGGCCTGCGACGTCTATCTGACGGGGACCGTCTTCCTCGACATCGTGTTCACCGGGCTCGACAGCGCGCCCGTGCGCGGCACCGAGTCCTGGGCCCGCGGCATGGGGTCCAGCCCCGGAGGCGTCGCCAACATGGCCACCGCGCTGGCCCGGCTCGGGCTGCGGACCTCGCTCGCGGCGGCCTTCGGGGACGACCACTACGGCGAGTACTGCTGGGACACCCTGGAGCGCGGCGAGGGGATCGACCTCGGACTCTCGCGGACCGTCCCGGGATGGCACTCGCCGGTCACCGTCTCGATGGCGTACGAGGGCGAGCGGACCATGGTCAGCCACGGGCACGAGCCGCCGCCGGAGGAGCCCGCGCCCCGCTGCCCGCCGCCGGCCCGGGCGGCCGTGGCCTCTCTTGTCCCCGGGGTCTCCGCGCCCTGGGTGGCGGACGCGGCGCGGGCCGGGACGCGGATCTTCGCCGACGTGGGCTGGGACGACACCGGACGGTGGGATCTGGGGGCCCTGGGGGACCTCGGGCAGTGCGAGGCCTTTCTGCCGAACGCGGAGGAGGCCATGCGGTACACGGGGACGTCCTGTCCCCGGGCCGCCGCGCACGCGCTGACGGAGCATGTGCCCCTCGCCGTGGTGACGCTCGGGGCGGAGGGCGCCTACGCGGTGGACGGGCGGACCGGGGAGACCGCGTCCGTGCCGGCGATCGAGGTCGAGGCGATGGATCCGACCGGGGCGGGGGACGTGTTCGTCGCCGGGTTCGTCACCAGCACGCTGGCCGGCTGGCCGCTGGCGGACCGGCTGGCCTTCGCGGGGCTCACGGCGGCCCTCTCGGTGCAGGAGTTCGGCGGGTCCCTGTCGGCGCCGGGGTGGTCGGAGATCGGGGCGTGGTGGCGGCAGATCCAGGCGTACGAGGAGCGCGGGGCGCAGGATCCGGCGGCCCTGGAGCGGTACGCCTTTCTCGAGCCGCTGGTGCCGGAGGGCGTGCGGCCGTGGCCGCTGCTGCGGGCCGTGCCGACCATCGGGTTCGGCCGCTCCATGTGAGCGCGCGCGGGCGGGGCGGGGCGCCGGAAAACGGCTCGGTCGGCGAGGTGGGGGCGTCGTACTCTTGAACGCGTCAGACCACGGCTGTCACAAGGAGACTGCGGCCCCCTGGGCCCGCCCATGACGCAGACATCTACCCGCGCGCAGTTCACCGTTCCCGCGAAGCACCCCATGGTCGAGGTGCTCGGTTCGGGCGACGCGCTGCTGCGAGTCATCGAGAGGGCCTTCCCGGAGGCCGACATCCATGTCCGGGGCAATGAGGTCAGCGCGGTGGGTGAGCCGCGGGACGTGGCGCTCATCCAGCGGCTGTTCGACGAGATGGTGCTGGTGCTGAGGACGGGGGCTCCGATGTCGGAGGATGCGGTCGAGCGGTCGATTGCGATGCTGAAGGGCGAGGGGGAGGAAACTCCGGCGGAGGTTCTCACGCAGAACATTCTGTCGTCGCGGGGGCGGACCATCCGTCCGAAGACGCTCAACCAGAAGCGCTATGTCGACGCCATCGACAAGCACACGATCGTCTTCGGGATCGGCCCCGCCGGTACCGGCAAGACCTACCTGGCCATGGCCAAGGCCGTGCAGGCGCTGCAGAGCAAGCAGGTCAACCGAATCATCCTGACCCGGCCCGCGGTCGAGGCCGGCGAGCGCCTGGGATTCCTCCCCGGGACGCTCTACGAGAAGATCGACCCCTATCTGCGCCCCCTCTACGACGCGCTGCACGACATGCTGGACCCGGACTCGATCCCGCGTCTGATGGCAGCGGGCACGATCGAGGTGGCCCCGCTGGCGTACATGCGTGGTCGCGCCCAGCCGCTGTTCACGAACGTCCTGACGCCGGACGGCTGGCGGCCCATCGGGGATCTCCAGGTCGGTGACCTGGTCGTCGGCTCGAACGGTGAGCCGACCCCGGTGCTCGGCGTCTATCCGCAGGGTGAGAAGGACATCTACCGTGTCACCGCCCAGGACGGCTCCTGGACGCTGGCCTGCGGGGAGCATCTCTGGACGGTCAGAACGCGTGACGACGCCCGCCGCGACAAGCCGTGGCGGGTCCTGGAGACCCAGGAGATGATCGGCAATCTGAGGGCCGCGCACGCGCGACGTTACGAGCTGCCGATGCTGACCGCTCCGGTGGAGTTCCCCGCGCGCGAGGTCCCGATGGACCCGTACGCGCTGGGGCTGTTGCTGGGTGACGGCTGTCTGACGGGCTCGACGACACCGTCGTTCTCGACGGAGGACGGGGAGCTCGCGGAGGCGCTCGACGCCGTGCTGCCGGGTGTCACGGTGCGCCACAAGCAGGGGCCTGACTACGTCCTCAACCGGATCAAGTCGCCCGGCGACACCGTCACGATCGAGAACCCGGTCACGGGCATGCTGCGTCAGCTGGACCTGATCGGCACGCGCTCCCACTCCAAGTTCGTCCCGGACGAGTACCTGTACAACACCTCGGAGGTCCGCCTCGGCGTGCTTCAGGGGCTCCTCGACTCCGATGGCGGCCCGGTCACGCAGCAGGACCGCACCTGCCGCATCCAGTTCTCGACGACGTCGATCCTTCTGCGCGACGACATCATCGCCCTGGTCCAGTCGCTCGGCGGTGTCGCGTACACCCGCCGTCGCCTTGCCGAGGACCGCAAGCAGGGCACGGCGCTGGCCGCCCACCGCTACGACTCCCACGTCGTGGACATCCGCCTTCCCGAAGGCATCGAACCCTTCCGCCTCGCCCGTAAGCGCGACAAGTACCACGCGGCTGGTGGGGGCGGGCGCCCGATGCGTTTCATCGACTCGATCGAGCCTGCGGGCCGCGAGGAGACGGTCTGCATCCAGGTGGCGGCCGAAGACTCCCTGTACGTCACGCAGGACTACCTGCTGACGCACAACACGCTCAACGACGCCTTCATCATCCTGGACGAGGCGCAGAACACCAGCCCCGAGCAGATGAAGATGTTCCTCACGCGGCTCGGGTTCGAGTCGAAGATCGTCATCACCGGTGACGTGACGCAGGTCGACCTGCCGGGTGGGACCAAGAGCGGGCTGCGGCAGGTGCAGGAGATCCTCGAAGGGGTCCCCGACGTGCACTTCTCGCGGCTGTCGTCGCAGGATGTCGTCCGGCACAAGCTGGTCGGCCGTATCGTCGACGCGTACGAGAAGTACGACACCGAGCACGGTACGGAGAACGGCACCCACCAGGGCCGCCCCAGAGGGAAGTAGAACGACTGCGTCATGTCGATCGACGTCAACAACGAGTCCGGCACCGAGGTCGACGAGCAGGCGATCCTCGACATCGCCCGCTACGCGCTGATGAGGATGCGCATCCACCCGCTCTCCGAGCTCTCGGTGATCGTGGTGGACGCCGACGCCATGGAGCAGCTCCATGTGCAGTGGATGGACCTGCCGGGGCCCACGGACGTCATGTCCTTCCCCATGGACGAGCTGCGGCCGCCCCAGAAGGACGACGAGGAGCCCCCGCAGGGCCTGCTCGGGGACATCGTGCTGTGCCCCGAGGTGGCGAAGAAGCAGGGTGAGGACGCGCCGACCCAGCACTCCATGGACGAGGAGCTTCAGCTGCTGACCGTCCACGGCGTGCTGCACCTGTTGGGCTACGACCACGAGGAGCCCGACGAGAAGGCCGAGATGTTCGGTCTCCAGGCGGCGATCGTGGACGGGTGGCGCGGTGAGAAGGGGCTGACGGGGCCGTCGCCGGCGCCGACCGTGTCATGAGCTTCTCGTTGATCGCCGGCGCTGTCGCGCTGGTTGTCGTGGCCTGGCTCGCCGCCTGTGCCGAGGCCGGGCTCGCGCGGGTCTCCAGCTTCCGGGCCGAGGAGGCCGTGCGGTCCGGGCGGCGGGGCGGGGTCAAGCTCGCCCAGGTCGCGGCGGATCCGACGCGCTATCTGAACGTGGCCCTGCTGGTGCGCGTCGCCTGCGAGATGGCCGCCGCGGCCCTGGTGACGTACGCCTGTCTCGAGGAGTTCCGCGAGACCTGGCAGGCGCTGCTGGTCGCCATCGGGGTCATGGTGCTCGTCTCGTACGTGGCCGTGGGTGTCTCCCCGCGGACCATCGGGCGCCAGCATCCGCTGAACACGGCCACGGCGGCGGCGTACGTGCTGCTGCCGCTGGCCCGGATCATGGGGCCCATCCCCTCGCTGCTCATCCTGATCGGCAACGCGCTGACCCCCGGCAAGGGCTTCCGGCGCGGACCGTTCGCCTCCGAGGCCGAGCTGCGGGCCATGGTCGACCTCGCCGAGAAGGAGTCCCTCATCGAGGACGAGGAGCGCCGCATGGTGCACTCCGTCTTCGAGCTCGGCGACACCCTCGTGCGCGAGGTCATGGTGCCGCGCACCGATCTCGTGGTCATCGAGCGGTACAAGACCATCCGGCAGGCGCTGACCCTGGCGCTGCGGTCCGGGTTCTCGCGGATTCCCGTGGTCGGGGAGAGCGAGGACGACGTGGTGGGCATCGTGTATCTGAAGGATCTGGTGCGCAAGACGCACATCTCCCGGGACGCCGAGGCCGAGCTGGTCTCCACGGCGATGAGGCCCGCCGCGTTCGTTCCGGACACCAAGAACGCCGGCGATCTGCTGCGCGAGATGCAGCAGCTGCGCAATCACGTCGCTGTCGTCATCGACGAGTACGGCGGCACGGCCGGCATCGTGACCATCGAGGACATTCTCGAGGAGATCGTCGGGGAGATCACGGACGAGTACGACCGTGAGCTGCCGCCCGTGGAGGAGCTGGGCGACGACCGGTTCCGGGTCACCGCGCGGCTCGACATCGGGGACCTCGGCGAGCTGTACGGCCTGGAGGAGTTCGACGACGAGGACGTGGAGACCGTGGGCGGGCTGCTCGCCAAGGCTCTGGGCCGGGTGCCCATCGCGGGTGCCTCCGCGACGGTCGAGCTGCCCGACGGGCGGGTGCTGCGGCTGACCGCCGAGGCACCGGCCGGCCGGCGGAACAAGATCGTCACCGTGCTCAGTGAACCGGTGGAGGGCAAGGAGTGACTCCGGAGGAGCTGCGGGGTTTTTGCCTCTCCTTCAACGCCGCGGTCGAGGAGTTCCCCTTCCGGCCCGAGATCTCCGTGTTCAAGGTGCTGGGGAAGATGTTCGCCCTCAGCCATCTGGACGGGGATCCGCTGACCGTCAATCTGAAGTGTGATCCGGAGGACGCCGTCCGGCTCCGGACCCGGTACGAGGGGCTCGTCGTGCCCGGGTGGCACATGAACAAGCGGCACTGGAACACCGTCAGCGTGGGCGAGTTGCCCGAGCGGGTGGTGCGTGAGCTCATCGAGGACTCGTACGACCTCGTGGTCGCCGGACTGCCCCGGGCGGAGCGGCTCAAGCTCGATCGCTGACCGCGTCAGAGGTTCAGGTCGCGCAGCTGGGCGCGGGACGTGATGCCCAGCTTCGGGAACAGCTTGTAGAGGTGGTAGCCCGCCGTCCGGGGACTCATGGTGAGGCGGGCGCCGATCTCCTTGTTCGACAGGCCCTGGGCCGCCAGCCGGGCCACCTCGTGCTCCTGGGGCGTGAGGTGCGGCAGGGCGGTGGGGGCCGCGCCGCCCGCCGCGCGCAGTTCGGCGCGGGCCCGGTCCCGCCAGACCGTCAGACCCAGGCCTTCGAAGAGGGCCGCGGCACGGCGCAGATGTTCCCGGGCCGCCGCGGCTTTGCGGGCCCGGCGGAGGTGCTCGCCGTGGGCGAGTGCGGCCCTGGCCCGGACGAACGGGTCCGCGGCGGACCCGTCGGCCTCGGCTCCGGGGTCCGCCCCCAGCGCCTGCGCCAGGTCAGGGGCGCTGAGGCGGGCGATTCTGCGGTGGATGCGCGGGACGGGCAGCAGATGTTCGGCCGCCTCCGCCGTGTCGCCCTGGGCCAGGGACAGGAGCGCGCGGGCCCAGGAGGCCTCGGCCTGCGCCGCCCGGTTGCGCAGGGGCAGGGCCAGGGCCGTCGCCTCGTCCGCGTACGTGCGGCAGGCCGGGTCCGCGTGCAGGGCCGCGATGCGGGCGAGCAGGGCCAGGGCGTCGGCCCGTGCCACCGGCTGGTCCAGGTCCCGGGTGCAGCGCAGCGCCTCCTGCGCGTGCTCGGCCGCCGCCGCGATCCGGCCCGTGCGGCACTCCAGGTCGGCCAGCCACAGCAGGGGGCGCGGGAGCAGGGCCTGGACTCCCTCGGCGGCGATCTCCGCGCACGCCCTTTCGGCGAAGTCCCGTACGAGCGCCGGGTCCGGGGCGTCGCGGGTGATCGCGAGGGGCCACAGCCAGCGGTGCACCCGGCTCGTGCCCAGCTCCTCGGGGGCGGCCTCCAGGACGGCCCAGGGATCGTGGTGGGCGCCGGGGCCGGCGGCGAGCAGGCGTCCGTACGCGTGGTGGCGGGGCGGCAGGTCGAGGGTGGTGATCCGCAGGGCGGTGCGGCGCAGGTCCTCGTCCAGGCCCGCGTGTTCGGCCGCGTCGCAGGCCATGAAGAGCAGGGCCGCCGCGGCCGCGGGGGCGTGTGCGGCGTGCGTCTCGGCGGCGCGGACCAACTGCCGCAGGGCGCCCGGCTGGTCGCCCGAGGAGTAGGCGATCAGGCCTTCCAGGCGGGCGAGTTCGGGGGAGCCCCCGTCGGTGCGGGCCGCCAGGGTGCGGGCCTCCTCCGGGTGGCCCGACTTCCAGGCGGCGTGGGCCGCGGACGCGAAGCGGCGGGTGCGGTGCGCCGGGTCCGGGCTCAGTTCCGCGGCGCGGGTCAGCACCGTGGTGGCGGCGGTGAGGCCGCCGCGTCCGGCGATCGCGTCGGCGTCGCGCTCCAGGGCCGCCGCGAGGTCCTCGTCGGGCTCCGTCGCGGCCAGCGCCCGGTGCCGGAGCGCCTCGTGCCCGGTGAGGGTGAGGGCCAGGGCCCGGTGGACGCGGGCCCGGTCCGCGGACGGGGCGTCGGCGTAGAGAACGGAACGCAGCAGGGGGTGGCGGAAGCGCAGGGTGGGGCCCGTGACGTCGAGGAGGCCGGCGGTCTCGGCGCCGGCCAGTGCCGTCGCGGGGAGCTTCAGGTGACGGGCGGCGGCGAGGACGGATGCGGTCGCGCCCCGGCTCTCGGCCGCGGCGGTGAGCAGCAGGGTCCGGGTGTCCGCCGGCAGGTCGCGGGCGCGGTCCGCGAAGGCCGAGCGCAGCCGGTCGGGCAGGGGCGCCGGGCCGGGCTCGGGGAGTTCGGTCAGGGCGAGCGGATTGCCTTCGGCCGCCGCGATCAGGGCCGCCGTGTGCGCGCCGCGCACCCCGCGCGCGTCGAGCAGGGCGCGGGCGGCGTCCGCGTCGATCCCGGTGAGGTTCAGGGTGGGCAGGTCGTGCCGCTCCGGGCCCGTGCGGGCGGCCAGGAGGACGGCGGTGCCGGGGACCGGTCGGCGGGCGAGGAACAGGAGCGCGCCGCGGGTCGCCGGGTCGAGGTCCGGGACGTCGTCCGCGACGAGCAGCACCGGGGCGGGGAGGGCGGCGAGGAGGGTGCGCAGCGCGGTGCGGACCGTGAGTTCGCCGGTCTGCGCGGTGGGCGGGCACAGGCCCAGGGCTTCGGTGAGGGCCCTGCGCTGGAAGTCGGGGAGGGACTGCGTGTGGTCCAGGACCGGGGTCAGGAGGTCCAGGAGGCCGCTGAAGGGGAGCGCGGCGTCCGGTTCGCCGCCCGCGCAGCGCAGCACCGTGGTGCGCGGGCGGTGGTCCATGGCGTGGGCCACGGCGTCGTCGAGCAGGGCGGTCTTTCCGGTGCCCACGTCGCCGCGCAGCAGCAGGACCGGACCGGTCTGCGCGTCGGTGACCAGCGCGTGCAGCAGGGCCCGTTCGCGCCGGCGCCCGTACAACTCCTGTTTCCTCGGCACGTCTTGAGGCTAACCGGACCGGTCGAAGTGACGGATGCCCGGTGCGGGTGGGGTGGCCGAGAGTCGAAGGCGTCCAGACGAGAAGGTCCGGAGGTTTCCGGAGAGATGGAGTTCCCCATGCCCGCGAGTTCGTTCAGCCGCCGTGCCGCGCTCTCCGGCGCCGTGGCCGCCGCCGCGACGGTCGCCGCCGCGCCCCGGGCGCGGGCCGCGGACGCGCCCGGCCGCCGGTTCGCCGGGAAGGTCGTCGTCGTCACCGGAGCCACGTCCGGCATCGGCCGGGCCACCGCGAGGGCGTTCGCCGCCGAGGGCGCCCGGGTCGGCTTCTGCGGGCGCCGGAGGGAGCTGGGCCGGGAGGTGGAGCGGGAGATCCGGCAGGCGGGCGGCGAGGCCACGTACCTGCACGCGGACGTCCGGGAGGCCGAGCAGGTCGAGGCGTTCGTGGACGGGATCGCCCGGCGCTACGGCGGGCTCGACATCGCTTTCAACAACGCCGGGGTCGAGACGTCCAAGGCCCTGCACGAGATGACCGTCGCCGAGTGGGACGACCTCCTCGCCACGAACGAGCGGGGCGTCTTCCTCGGCGTGAAGTACGAGATCCCGCATCTGCTGCGGCGCGGCGGCGGCGTCATCGTGTGCACGTCGTCGGCGGGCGCGGAGCGGGTCAGGCCCGGACACGCGGCGTACGCGGCGAGCAAGCGCGGCGTCGAGGGCATCGTGCGCGCCGCCGCGATGGACTACGGGGACCGGGGTGTGCGGATCAACGCGATCCGGCCCGGCACGACCGACACCCCGCTGGTGCGCCCGGCCGGGGTGCCGGACGCCGACTGGGAGGCGTTCAAGAAGGCGTGGGGGCCGCTGAACGTCGCCGGGCTGCGCCGGATGGCGACGGCGCGGGACATCGCGGCCGCCGTGCTCGCGCTCGCCGGGGACGATCTCGGCTATGTGACCGGCGCGGAGATCGCCGTGGACGGCGGCACGACGGCGGGCGGCCCGCAGGTGTGGCCGCAGGGCTTCCCGAAGCCGCCGGGTGTGTGAGCCCGGGGCGGCGCTCTTTATGCTCACCCCATGACTGAGAGCACCGACCTCACCGCAGAGGACCGCAAGATCGTCACGCTGGCCCGTTCGGCCCGGGCCCGGAACGGGGTGCCCGAGGGGGCGGCCGTGCGGGACGAGACGGGGCGCACGTACGTGGCCGGGACGGTCGCGCTGGACTCGCTCAAGCTCAGCGCGCTGCAGACGGCCGTCGCGATGGCCGTCGCGTCCGGGGCGCAGTCCTTGGAGGCCGCCGCCGTGGTGACCGAAGCGGAGGCCGCCGCGGACGCGGACCGGGCGGCCGTGGCGGATCTCGGCGGGGCGGCGACGCCGGTGCTCGTGGCCGGGCCGGACGGGGTTGTGAAGGCGTCCGTCACCGCCGGCTGAGCGGCGGGAGATTGAGCGGTCCGTGCTGAGGCACGGGCCGCTTTTTGTTGCTCAACTGACAGGTGATCCAGGGAACTTGCCATCATCTGATGGCCCATCAGCTGATGCGGTTCGGCTCCATTGACTTTTCACACAACCCACACGTCAATGTGCGCAGTCGGCGCGGAACCGGCACCGGAGCCGCTGCGCCCACACCCATCAGGAGGGGACGTCCATGGGTTCGAAGAGTCGAAGACGCCGCGGCTGGGCCGCGCTGCTCGGGGCCGCCGCGCTCGCGGTCACCGCGGGCGGCGCGCTCGCCACGCCGGCCGGCGCCGCCGCCCAGTCCACCGACGTGGACTTCGCCACGCACTGCATCCCGCCCGCCATCGCCGGCATCCCGCCGATCGACGGCACCACCTCGGCCCGGATCGACGTCGACAACGCCGCCCCCAAGGTCGGCGACACCGTCACCGTGACGTACACCGTGGTCAAGCCCGCCGCCAGCAACCCGGTGGACCTCGCGCTGCCCGCCGACATCATGACGCCGACCGGCAAGGTCGTCCTCGGGGGCGCGCAGGGCGGGGAGATCACCGTCGCCGGGCCGAAGAAGAACGACCCGGTGCCCGGCAAGGGCGCCTTCCCGTCCTTCTCCATGACCGGCACGTTCACGGTCACGGCGCCGGGCGCGATCAACCTGTCGCCCGGCGACTACAACATCCACACCAGCTACATCATGGAGCTGGACACCCCGTGCACGGTGACGAACGGGCCCGCGCCCGTCTCCGAGACCGTGAACGCCACGGACGGCGGCGGCACCACCAACCCGCGGACGATCCAGCTGGGCGGCGCCTCCGGGAAGCCGGGTGACGCGGTCACCGTCTCCGGCAGCAAGTTCACCCCGGGTGCCTCCGTCACGCTGGCCGGCCGCGCCGGTGCCGCGCAGACCGGCGACACCGCCACCGTCACCGCCGACGCCCAGGGTTCCTTCAGCGGCTCCCTGACCGTCAACGACAAGACGACCACCGGGGTCGTCGCCTACGAGGGAGGTGCCTGGAGCGACGACAAGGGCGCCGGGCCCGCGGCGTACGTCGTCATCGACGACAGTCCGGTGCCGCCGGGCAGCCAGAAGATCAAGGCGTCCGTGAAGGCGGGCACGCTGTCGATGACCCAGGCCGGTGACACCGTCGAGCTCGGTGCCGTCGACTACGGGCAGGGCGGCGCCGCCAAGGGCGACCTGCAGACGGTGACCGTCAAGGACTTCCGCGGCGGCCCCGCGGGTTGGTCCCTGACCGGCAAGGTCACCGACTTCACCGGGCCCGGCGGAGCCTCCATCGGCGGCGACAAGCTGAGCTGGACCCCGAAGTGCGCCACCAAGGCGGGCAGCCCGAGCACCTGCAAGGCCGGATCCGCCGGGGCCGTCGGTTCCGCGGGCGCCACCCTCGCGTCGACACCGGACGCCGCCGCCACCGGCGGTGAGTTCACGGTCGACGCCGGGCTCTCACTGAACGTGCCGCAGTTCACCGCGCCCGGATCGTACGCGGGCGTTCTCACCCTCACCCTCGCCTGAGTCCCGCCCCGGACGAGCCGTGAGCGAGCCGGGCGCGCACCCGCCCGGCATCGCCGTTCCCCTCCTCTCTTCTCCTCTCTCCTCCTGTCTTCGTTCTCCTCCGCCTTCGCCGCCCGCCCCGGGGGTCCCGCACCGATGCGCAAGCCGTCCTGTGCCGTCCTGCTTCTGCTGCTCCTCGGCCTCCTGCTGAGCGGCGCGCCCGCCCAGGCCGCCGACAACGGCAGCTGGTCCGTCTACCCCTACGCCACCGAGCTCGCCGCGCGCCCCTACTTCCACCTCTCGGCCGACCCCGGCGACACCGTCCGCGACCGGGTCGTCGTCGCCAACAAGACGGCGCGCCCCCTCAGCTTCCGGCTCTACGCGGCCGACGCCTACAACACCGCGCGCGACGGCGGCTTCGCCGTGCGGACCCGCAAGGAGAAACAGCGGGGCGTCGGCGTCTGGGCCCGCCCCGCCCGCACCCGCGTCACCGTCCCGCCCCGCGGCCGGGTCACCGTGCCGATCACCGTCAAGGTGCCCGAGCGCGCCGAGCCCGGTGACCACCCCGGCGCGATCGTCGCCCTCGACGAGCGGATCGACCGCGGCGACGGCTCCCTCGCCCTGGGCGTGCAGCGCGCCGTCGCCGCCCGCGTCTACCTGCGGGTCAGCGGCCCGACGATGCCCGCGATCAGCGTGGAGCGGGTGAAGGTCGAGCACAGCCGGCCCCTGGTGCCCGGTACCGGGCCGAGCACCGCCGTCATCTCGTACACCCTGCGCAACCGCGGCAACGTCACCCTCGACCCGTCCGTGCGGCTGCACGCCAGTGGGCTCTTCGGGCGCACGCTGCTGGCCCGCTCCCTGTCCGGGACGCCCGCCGAGCTACTGCCCGGCCAGCGGGTGCGGCTGACCGCGCGCTGGAACGGGGCCCCGCAGTTCGACCGGGGCGACATCACGCTCACGGCGAGCGCCCGCGCGACCCGGGAGTCCGCGAGCGTCTCGTATCTGGCGCTTCCGTGGGTGTTCGTGCTCGCCGTCGCCGCGATCCTCGTGACCGGGGTCACCGTGACCGTGCGGACCAGGCGCTCCCGGAGAGGCGCAGGTCACATATAAGCCCAGATCAGGGGCTTACGTGAGCGTCCTCACGTCGGGCTCGGGCGGGGCCGGAAGACCCCTCGGGCGAATCGGACAAAACAGCGTGTTTAAGGCGTGCAAGGGACTTTGGTCCCGGTACTTATGGGGACCGAAGAAAGGACCAAAGTCCCGTTCGGTGGGACCGGGGACCCACAAAACGAGCCGTGCCGCGGGCCATGGTGGAGCAGTCGCCCGGCGCCGAGAGGTTCCGGCAGCGCCCCCCGTCACGGGAGGCGCGGCGACACCCCCCGACCCCGAACAAAGGTTTCTTACGTGTTCAGCATCGCCCGTACCGCCACCGCCGCCCGCACCCACCGCGCCCGTCGCTTCGCCGCCGGAGTCGTGCTCGCCGGCGCCGTCGGCACCGCCGTCTTCGCCGGCACCGGCAGCGCGTCCGCCGCGCCCGCCGCCTCCGGCTGGGACGCCGTCGCGCAGTGCGAGTCGACCGGTAACTGGTCGGCGAACACCGGCAACGGCTTCTCCGGCGGCCTGCAGTTCACGCCGTCCACCTGGGCCGCGTACGGCGGCACCCAGTACGCCCCGGCCGCGCACCAGGCCAGCAAGAGCGAGCAGATCGCCGTCGCCAACAAGGTGCTCGCCTCGCAGGGCAAGGGCGCCTGGCCCGTCTGCGGCGCCAAGCTCTGAGCCGCACCACCACCAGTCAGTAACTGACTCACACGGCGTCGGGGCCCCGTTCGCCCGTCCGCACCCGCACCACGGTGTCGACGGGCACGGCCCAGACCTTGCCGTCGCCGATCTTCCCGGTGCGCGCCGCCCGCACGACCGCTTCCATCACGGGCTCCGCGTCGTCGTCCGCGACGACGACCTCGATGCGCACCTTCGGCACCAGATCCACCCGGTACTCGGCGCCCCGGTACACCTCCGTGTGACCCCGCTGGCGCCCGTACCCGATGGCCTCGGTCACCGTCAGACCGTGCACACCCAGCTCCTGCAGCGCCGTCTTCACCTCGTCGAGGCGATACGGCTTCACGACCGCGGTGATCAGCTTCATGACGTGACCCTTCCGGCGACAGGAGTGCTGCCCTGCGGGGCACCGTGCCCGAGGACGCCGTGATCGTACGCAGTCTCCGCGTGCGCCGTCTGGTCCAGGCCCGTGCGCTCCTCGTCCTCCCCGGCCCGCAGGCCCATCAGCCGGTCGATCGCCTTCCCGATCCCGTACGTCACGACGAACGTGTACGCCGCCACGACCAGCACCGCGAGCAGCTGCTTGCCCAGCTGGCCGAACCCGCCGCCGTACAGCAGACCCTCCTTGTCCGCCGAGCCCGTCATCGCCGACGTGGCGAACAGGCCGATCAGAACCGTGCCCACCACACCGCCCACGAAGTGCACGCCGACCACGTCCAGCGAGTCGTCGTAGTCGAAGCGGAACTTCCAGGCGACCGCGTACGAGCACACCACCCCGGCCGCGAGCCCGACCACGGCCGCGCCGAGCACGCCCACGACCCCGCACGCCGGGGTGATCGCGACGAGTCCCGCGACCGCGCCCGACGCGGCGCCGAACGTCGTCGGATGCCCGTCCCGCTTCTGCTCCACGAACAGCCAGCCGAGCAGCCCCGTGCAGCCCGCGATCAGCGTGTTGAACAGGGACGCCGCGGCCAGCCCGTTCGCGCCGAGCGCCGAACCCCCGTTGAAGCCGAGCCAGCCGAACCAGAGCAGGCCCGCGCCCAGGATCACCATCGGCAGGTTGTGCGGGCGCATCGCGTCCTTCTTGAACCCGAGCCGCGGCCCGAGCACCAGACACAGCGCGAGCCCCGACGCGCCCGACGCGATCTCGACGACCAGACCGCCCGCGAAGTCCAGCGCGCCCAGGTGATGCGCGATCCAGCCGCCCGGCCCCCACACCCAGTGCGCGACCGGGACGTATACGAGCAGCGCCCACACCGGCACGAACACCAGCCACGCCCCGAACCGCGTACGGTCCGCGACCGCGCCGCTGATCAGCGCCGCCGTCAGGATCGCGAAGGTCAGCTGGAACGTGGTGAAGAGAAAGGTGGGGACGGTGCCGGTCACGTCGTCCGGGCCCACGCCCGCCATGCCCGCGTGCCCCAGATCCCCGATCAGACCCGCGAACGCGTCGTCGCCGAAGGCCAGCGAATAGCCCGCCACCAGCCACACCACCGTCACCAGGGCGATCGACACGAAGCTCATCATCAGCATGTTGAGCACGCTCTTCGTGCGGACCATGCCCCCGTAGAACAGGGCCAGGCCCGGGGTCATCAGCAGGACGAGCGCGGTCGCGGCGAGCAGCCAGGCCGTGTCACCCGTGTCGAGGGCTGCGGCAACCGGGGCGGCGAGAGGTGGGGTCGTGGGAGGCATGCGGGCCAGCGTCACCGGCCCGCGTTTCCGTTGCCGCACCCCGGGGTTTCCGCCGTGTTTCGTGTCACCCCGGTGTTACAAGGCCCTCACGGTGCCGCACGGCTTCGCGGATCAGGGACAATGGGCGCCATGAGCGTTCACACCCCCGCTGCCGGACCTGCCCACCGCGCCGGCTTCGCCTGCTTCGTCGGCCGCCCCAACGCGGGCAAGTCCACCCTCACGAACGCTCTGGTCGGCAAGAAGGTCGCGATCACCGCCGACCAGCCGCAGACCACGCGGCACACCGTGCGCGGCATCGTGCACCGCGAGGACGCGCAGCTGATCCTGGTCGACACCCCCGGACTGCACAAGCCGCGCACCCTGCTCGGCGAGCGGCTCAACGACGTGGTGCGCACCACCTGGGCCGAGGTCGACGTCATCGGCTTCTGCCTGCCCGCGAACGAGAAGCTCGGCCCCGGCGACCGGTTCATCGCCAAGGAGCTCGCGTCGATCAAGAAGACGCCGAAGATCGCGATCGTCACCAAGACCGACCTCGTCGACAGCAAGCAGCTCGCCGAGCAGCTCATCGCCATCGACCAGCTCGGCAAGGAGCTCGGCTTCGAGTGGGCCGAGATCATCCCGGTCTCCGCCGTCGGCGACAAGCAGGTCGACCTGCTCGCCGACCTCATCGTGCCGCTGCTGCCCGAGGGCCCCGCGCTCTACCCGGAGGGCGACCTCACCGACGAGCCCGAGCAGGTCATGGTCGCCGAGCTGATCCGCGAGGCCGCGCTCGAAGGCGTCCGCGACGAGCTGCCGCACTCCATCGCCGTCGTCGTCGAGGAGATGCTGCCGCGCGAGGACCGCCCCGCCGACAAGCCGCTCCTCGACATCCACGCCTTCGTCTACATCGAGCGGCCCAGCCAGAAGGGCATCATCATCGGCCCCAAGGGCAAGCGCCTCAAGGACGTCGGCATCAAGTCCCGCAAGCAGATCGAGGCGCTCCTCGGCACGCCGGTCTACCTGGACCTGCACGTGAAGGTCGCCAAGGACTGGCAGCGCGACCCCCGCCAGCTCCGCAAGCTCGGCTTCTAGTCCAGACCCCGATTCCTGGTCTCGTACGCGGTGGGGCTCGGGGCCAGGTCCTGGAGCCCGATCACGCGCAGCAGCTCCAGCCGCTCGTGCGCGGGGGTGCCCGGCCGCGCCGAGTGCACGACGAGCTGCTGGTCGTGGCCGGCCCCCAGCAGCACCTCGCAGTCCAGATCGAGCACGCCGACGACCGGGTGCACGAAACGCTTCGGCGACGGGCGGTCCACGACCACGTCGTGCGCCGCCCACAGCTCCTCGAACTCCCGTGACGCGGCCCGCAGTTCGCGGACGAGCGCGGCCGGGCCCGGGTCGTCCGGGCGGGCCGCGACGACCGCCCGCAGTCCTGCCACGTGGGCGCGGCCGAGGCCCTCGTGCTGGTCGGCGGGGAACAGGGTGCGGGTCGCCGGGTCCGTGAACCAGCGACGGATCATGTTCGTGCCCACGTGGTCGCCGGTCAGCGCCATCGACATCGCGTTCTGCGCGAGCACCTCGCCCCAGTCGCCGAACACCGTCGCCGGCAGATCGTGCAGCCGGTCCAGGATCAGCAGCAGCCCCGGGCGGACGTGCCCCGAGGAGGTGCCGGGCCGCGGTGGCTCCTCACCGGCCAGATGGAACAGATGGTCCCGCTCCGCGTCCGTCAGGCGCAGCGCGCGGGCCAGGGCCGTGAGCATCTGGCGCGAGGGGTGCGAGCCGCGGCGCTGTTCCAGCCGCGTGTAGTAGTCCGCGGACATCCCGGCGAGCTGCGCCACCTCCTCGCGGCGCAGGCCGGGCGTACGGCGCCGCGGGCCGGTGGGCAGGCCCACGTCCGAGGGGTTCAGGCGGCTGCGGCAGCGGCGCAGGAAGTCGGCGAGTTCGGCACGGTTCACGCCTTTCAGCATGGCTCGCCGCCGGGTTCGTATCCAGGGAGTACCGGTCCCTGGATAACCGCGTCTCTCCCGCCGGGCCGGCGACGGGCGGAGGCTTCAGCCATGGCCGGTACGGCTGGAACGGCTGGTACGGCCACTTTGGCTACGAGGACGAGGAGGCGGCCATGCTGACATTGGTGACGGGTGCGACGGGTCAGGTCGGGCGGCGGTTCGTGCCGCGACTGCTGCGGGCGGCCCCGCACGGGGACCGGGTGCGGGTGCTGGTCCGGGAGGCGGAGCGCGGAGAGGAGTTCGCGGAGCTCGGGGCGGAGATCGTCGTCGGGGACCTGCGGGACGCGGAGATGCTCGGCAAGGTGACGGCCGGGGTGGACGCGGTCGTGAACGTCGCGGCGGCGTTCCGCGGCGTGCCGGACGAGGAGGCGCGCGCGGTCAACCGGGACGCGGCGATCGAGCTCGGACGGGCCGCGGTGGCCTCCGGCGTCGGCAGGTTCGTGCAGGTCAGCACGGGGCTCGTGTACGGCGTCGGGCGGGGCCGGGCCCTCGTCGAGTCGGACGAATCCGTACCCGGCGGGCACATGTGGGGCGCCTACCCCGAATCGAAGTGGGAGGCCGAACAGGGGCTCGCGGCGCTGTCCGGGCTCGGTGACCTGCGGATCGGGCGCCTGCCCTTCGTGTACGGGGACGGGGACCCGCACCTCGACACGGCGGTGGAATGGGCCCCCGGCTGGGCCGGGATGCAGCGACTGCACCTCGGACACCACGCGGATGTGGCCCAGGGCCTGCTGCGACTGCTGTACGCGCCGGGCGCGTCCGGCGCCTACAACATCGCGGACGACGCCCCGCTGACCACGATCGACCTGCTGACCTTCGCGGGCGTTGAGGTCCCGCCCTCCGTGTCCGAGCGGGAGACCGCGGACCCCTGGCACGCGGTCCTCTCCACCTCGCGCATCCGCCACGAACTGGGCTACCGCCCCCTGTACCCGTCCCTCTGGTCAGCCAAGGCCTCCGGCGCCCTCTAACCACCGGCCACCGGCCCAAGGTGTCCGGCGCCCTGTGACCACCGGGCCGACGCCGGCTGTATAGGTGTGCGGCTCTTCCCCGATGGGGCGGTGCTCGGAGCCGGCACTGCGGCCGAGGCCCGACGAGCAGACACGCGGCGCCGGGCATCGCCCTTGGCCCCGGCCCCGCTCCCACCCATCCGCCGCCTCCGGGGGCGTCGCCCCGGCACCTTGCGCAGCGCTGGGCATCGCCCTTGGCCCCAGCCCGGCTCCCACCCACCCGCCCCCTCCGGGATCGTCGGCCCGGAGCCCGGAGCCCGGAGCCCGGAGCCCGGAGCCCGGAGCCCGGAGCCCGGAGCCCGGAGCCCGGCGCAGCGCGGGGCAGCGCCCTTGGCTCTAGCCCCGCTCCCACCCACCCGCCCCCTCCGGGGGCGTCGGCCCGGCACCGAGCGCAGCGCTGGGTATCGCCCTTGGCTCTAGCCCGGCTGCCACCTACCCGCTCCCTCCGGGATCGTCGGCCCGGAGCCCGGAGCCCGGAGCCCGGAGCCGGGCGCAGCGCTGGGCATCGCCCTTGGCCCCAGCCCCGCTCCCACCCACCCGCCCCCTCCGGGGGCGTCGCCCCGGCACCGAGCGCGCCCCCAGGGGTGCGGGGCCGAACCGATGCGCGGCCCCGGCGCGGGGCACGACCAACCGGCGCCCCTGGGGCGCGGCCTGTGCCGATCAGCGACTCCGCCGCGGGGCGAAACCAACGGCCCCTGGGGCGCACGGAGTGCGCCTTCAGGGGCGCGGGGAACTGCGCGAGAAGCCCCACCGGACGGCACCCGGCGACGATCGTCCGCCCCTACGGCGGCGCCGTTTTGGCCGAGGCCCAAGGGGACGCGCACCCGGCACCGGGGTGCCGCCTTGCCCACCGGTGCCGCCCCAGGCGGCAGACTGCCCAAGGTGGGGTCGACCGGATGCGCGCCCTGGGCCGGAGTGCTGGCCCGGGGGCCGGGTTGCTGCCCGAGGCGGGGCGCCGGGCCGACGCCCCCGGAGGGGGCGGGTGGGTGGGAGCAGGGCTGGGGCTATGGGCGAGGCTGCCGGACAGCGCACGCGGCATCGGGGTGCCGTCTTGCCCACCCTCCCGCAAGCTCTCGGCTTCGTTCGAGTAGTAGGGGGTACCCCCATCGCCCCAGGCGGCAGACTGCGCAAGGCTGGGGAGACCGAACGGGCACCGGGCTGAAGTGCTGCCCCGAGGGAGCAACTTAAGCGCGTGCCCGAGGCCGGGCGCCGGGCCGACGCCCCCGGAGGGGGCGGGTGGGTGGGATCAGGGCCGGGGCCATGGGCAAGGTCGGCCGCAGGCGTATTGCGGGCGAGCGCGTCGCCGGACATGCACCCCCGGCGCCGGGAGCAGGGCCAGGACTATGGGCAAGGCCGGCCGGGGCACGTCGCAGCCGACCGCATCGCCAGAGTCCGCCCCGGGACACGGCCCGGCTACCCCGCCCACCCCGCGCCGAGCGGTCACCGCCCGGCTACCCCGTCCGCCCCGCGCCGAGCGCGTCGCCGGACACCGCCCCCGGGACCCCGCCCACCCCGCGCCGAGCGGTCACCGCCCCGTTCACCCCGCCCGCCCCGCGCCGAGCGGCCCGCCGAGCGCCCCGCCCCTCACTCCACCCCCTTGATGCGACGAACCAGCAGCGCTCCCGCCAGGCCGATCGCCGCCGAGACCAGGTACAGGACCCGGTATCCGCCCAGCTGTCCGACCAGTGGGGCGGCCAGGACGGGGGCGGCCACCTGGGGCAGGGAGTTCGCGATGTTGATGACGCCGAGGTCCTTGCCCCGGTCGAGGGCGGCCGGGAGCACGTCCGTCATCAGGGCGAAGTCGACGGAGGTGAAGACACCGAAGCCGACCCCGAGCACCGCGGCGGCGACCAGCGCCCCGCTCCACGTCTGCCACCCGGACAGCACCCCGGTCGCGACAGCGATGAGCACCCCGGACCAGAGGACGAACGGCTTGCGCCGGCCGACCCGGTCCGACCAGACCCCACCCACGACGACGGTCGCGAGCAGCGTCACCCCGTTGACCGCCGTGAGGATCAGCACCCCGGACTCCGGGTCCGCGTAGTGGAGTTGATCGCGGAGGTAGTAGAAGAGGTAGAGCAGCACCAGCGCGTTGCCCAGGTTGATCAGGAACCGGGTCAGCCAGGCCCACGCGAAGTCGGGGTGGGCGCGCGGGCTCAGCCAGAACCCCGCCGCGAAGGACCGCCACGACCACGCGGGCCGATCGGCCGGAGCGAGCCGCAGATCGGGATGGCGCAGCACGTACGGCGCGACCCCGACCAGGGTGAAGACGGCGCAGGCCGCATACCCGGCCCCCGTCCCGCCGGCCAGCGTCGCGAGCCCCGTCCCGCCGACGACCCCGAGGATCTGCGCGGCCCCGAGCCACCCGCCGACCGCCCCGCGCTGCAGCCGGGGCACCCGGTCCGGCACGGCCGCGGTGACCGCCGCGAACGCCGCGTTCAGGGTCAGCTGCACCAGGCACCAGCCCAGGAACAGCACCCAGACCGCGTCGGCGACCCCGAGCAGCAGCAGGGACAGCGCCCCGCCCACGGACCCGGCCACGATCCACGGCGTACGCCGCCCGTAGCGGGACACGGTCCGGTCGGACAGCGCCCCGAACAGCGGGTTCGCGGCGAGGGAGACGACGGCCCCGACGCCGGCGACCCAGGCGAGCAGCGACTCCTTCGACAGGCCGGTGCCGGGCGCGAACCGCTCCGACTGCTGGGCGAGCAGGATCTGCAGCGGCCCGTACCAGCCCACCCAGATCGCACCGTTGGCCAGCGACAGTGCGACCGTCCAGCCGCGCCGGACCCGCTCGGAGGGCTCCTCCAGGGCGAGCGCGCTCATGAGTGCTCCGCCCTCTGCGCCCGCAGGGCGTCCCGCAGCCAGGCGTACGAGGCCTTCGGCGTACGGGTCCCGGTCGCGTAGTCGACGTGGACCAGTCCGAAGCGCTTGGTGTAGCCCTCGGCCCATTCCCAGTTGTCGAGGAGCGACCAGACGAAGTAGCCGCGCACGTCGGCGCCCGCCTCCATCGCCCGGTGCAGGGCCCGCAGATGCCCGTCCAGGTAGGCGATCCGGTCCCGGTCGTCGAGGCCCTCGTACGCGCAGCCGTTCTCGGTGACGACGACGGGCGGCAGCCGGTCACCGTAGCGCTCGCGGAAGGAGGCGAGGAGTTCGGTGAGCGCGTCGGGGACGACGGGCCAGCCGAAGTCCGTCACCGGGTAGCCCTCGATCTCCCGTACCGCGAAGGGCAGTTCGGCGGGCAGCGTCAGTCCGGAGAACTCCACGTCCGCGCCGCCGGGCAGCGGCGCCCCCACCTTCGTCGGCTGGTAGTAGTTCACGCCGTACCAGTCGAGCGTGCCCTCGGAGATCACCGACAGGTCGGCGGCGAGGTCGTCGGCGGGCATCAGCTCGCCGAAGCCGTCGGGGTAGCGGCCGAGCAGCAGCGGGTCGGAGAAGAGCCGGTTGAGGATGACGTCGTAGAGGTCGGCGGCGGCCGCGTCGGCCGGTCCGGCGGAGGCGGGCCAGGTCGGGCCGTGGGAGTTGGCGATGCCGATGTCGGTGGCGCCCGCCGCGCGCAGCGCCTGGGCGGCGAGCCCGTGCGCGAGGAGCTGGTGATGGGTGGCGGGCAGCGCGTCGAACAGCAGCTTCCTGCCGGGGGCGTGCTCGCCGAGCGCGTGGCCGAGCAGGGTGTGCTCGGCGGGCTCGTTGAGGGTGATCCAGGTGCCGGTGCGGTCGGCGAGCCGCGCCGCGACGGTCTGCGCGTGGGCGGCGAAGCGGGAGGCGGTGTCCCGGGACAGCCAGCCGCCGGCCTCCTCGACCTCCGTCGGCAGGTCCCAGTGGAAGAGCGTCGGCACCGGCCGCACGCCTCGCGCGCACAGCTCGTCGACGAGCCGGTCGTAGAAGTCGAGCCCGCCGGGCCGCAGCACCCGCGGCCAGGACACCGAGAAGCGGTACGCGCCGACCCCGAGGTCGTGGACGAGGCCCACGTCCTCGCGGTAGCGGGCCACGTGGTCGCAGGCCGTGTCCGCCGTGGAGCCGTCCTTGATCCGTCCGGGTTCGGCGCCGAACGCGTCCCAGATCGAGGGCGCGCGTCCCTCGACGGCGCCCTCGATCTGGTGGGCGGAGGTGGAGACGCCCCACAGGAATCCGGGCGGGAACGTCGGGAGCGGGGGCGCGTCCGGGGTGGCTGGCATGGGCGCGATCATCCGTACCGACCGGTAGAGAAGTCAACGCCCATGCAGCGACCAGTAGTTACCGCAGGTATCACCCGGGTCGGGAACCCCGGGGGCCGGCGACCGTCAGGCGCCCTCCTTCAGGACGCGGGTGATCAGCCTGCGCTGCTCCGCGGTGAGCCGGGGGTCCGCGCAGTACACGGTCCGCCCGTCCACCGTGATCGTGTAGCTGAACCCGTCGGGCACCCCGCCGGGCGGGCTGTCCCGGCCCTCGGCGAGCGCCGCCTCGGCCAGCTCCCGCCACTCGTGCTCGTCGCCGTGGCCCGCCGTGTCGATCTCGGCCTGCCGGGGGACCCCGGCGAAGCCGCCCGTGCGCCTGACGTGAATCCGCATGGCTCCCGCCTACCCGTTCAGCTCGTGGGCACCCCGACCTGTTCCCAGGCCTTGAGGACGGCCCGGGTCTCGTCCCCCGCCCCGTAACGCTCCTGGGCGGTCTTCGCGGTCAGCTGCGCGAAGTCCGCGAAGGAGGCGTCCTGCGCCAGCTCGCCGCCGGTGAGGGTGTCGAACCAGATCTGCCCGGCCCGCTCCCACGCCTGCCCGCCGAGCTCGGTGGCCAGCAGGTAGAAGGCGTGGTTGGGGATGCCGGAGTTGAGGTGGACGCCGCCGTTGTCCTCCTCGGTGTCCACGTAGTGCTCCATGTCGGCGGGCTGCGGGTCCTTGCCGAGCACGTCGTCGTCGTACGCGGTGCCCGGCGCCTTCATGGAGCGCAGCGCCACGCCCTGGACGCTCGGCGCGAGCAGTCCCGCGCCGATCAGCCAGTCCGCCTCGGCGGCGCTCTGGCCGAGCGAGTACTGCTTGATGAGGGAGCCGAAGACGTCGGAGAGCGACTCGTTGAGGGCGCCCGGCTGGCCCGCGTAGGTCAGGTTCGCCGTGTACTGGGTGACGCCGTGGGTGAGTTCGTGGCCGATCACGTCGACGGGCAGGGTGAAGTCGAGGAAGATCTCGCCGTCCCCGTCGCCGAACACCATCTGCTCGCCGTTCCAGAACGCGTTGTTGTAGTCCCGGTCGTAGTGGACCGTCGCGTCGAGCGCGAGCCCGTTGCCGTCGATCGACCAGCGCTCGTACTTCTGCAGGTACAGCTCGAAGGTGGCGCCGAGGCCGGCGAACGCCCGGTTGACGGTGGCGTCCTGGCCGGGTGCGTCGCTCTCGCCGCGCACCTTCGTGCCGGGCAGTTCGGTGCCGTGCGCGGCGTCGTAGATCGTGCGCTTCGGCTTCTGGTCCTCGGGGGCGACGGGCCGGGGGACGACGGCGGTGCGGGCGACGACGGTGTCGCGGCGCCGGCCGCGCTCCAGGGCGTCGCGTTCCAGGGTGAGGCGGGCGCGCTCGGCGGCCGTCGCGTTCGAGGACCGGGCCACCTTGTCGAGCAGGTGCGGGGGGACGATCGAGCAGAAGACGGGCTGGAAGCCAGCGGGGTTCGAGGTCATCATGCAAAGGTGGCACTGCGTCATCGCGCTGTCACGAGGTGCGACGGTGATTAGCGAAATAGAGCGAAATAGCGGGAGGGAGGGGTCGAAATGGAGGCGTACATCACCTATGTCCGGTTACTCGCCGGTCGTCCCGCATACTGATACGACCCTCCGCACAAGAGCGGGACTCGGTTAAGGTGCTCAGCATCATGCGATTCGGGCTGCTTCTCCTTAGCTGCCGCGGCGAGGGCCTGTAGTCGAGGCCGACCCCCTCCCCGCGGAGTTTGGCGTTGCGCCGTCGGCCGCCTTACCGGCCATCCTCTGAGGAGCCCCGCATCATGGCGAACCGCCAGCAGACCAGCCGCATGCCCATCCACAAGTACGGTCAGTACGAGCAGGTCGACATCGCCGACCGCACCTGGCCGAACCAGCGGATCACCACTGCTCCTCGCTGGCTCTCCACGGACCTGCGCGACGGCAACCAGGCCCTGATCGACCCGATGTCGCCCGAGCGCAAGCGCCGGATGTTCGACCAGCTGGTCAAGATGGGCTACAAGGAGATCGAGGTCGGCTTCCCGGCCTCCGGCCAGACCGACTTCGACTTCGTCCGCTCGATCATCGAAGAGCCGGGCGCCATCCCGGACGACGTGACGATCTCCGTACTGACCCAGGCCCGCGAGGACCTGATCGAGCGCACGGTGGAGTCGCTGAAGGGCGCCAAGCGCGCCACGGTCCACCTGTACAACGCCACCGCCCCCGTCTTCCGCCGCGTGGTCTTCCGCGGCTCCAAGGACGACATCAAGCAGATCGCCGTCGACGGCACCCGCCTGGTGATGGAGTACGCGGAGAAGATCCTGGGCCCCGAGACCGAGTTCGGCTACCAGTACAGCCCCGAGATCTTCACGGACACCGAGCTGGACTTCGCCCTGGAGGTCTGCGAGGCCGTCATGGACGTCTACCAGCCGGGTCCGGGCCGCGAGATCATCCTCAACCTGCCCGCCACGGTGGAGCGTTCGACCCCGTCGACGCACGCGGACCGCTTCGAGTGGATGGGCCGCAACCTGTCCCGCCGTGAGTACGTCTGCCTGTCGGTCCACCCGCACAACGACCGGGGCACCGCCGTCGCCGCCGCCGAGCTGGCCGTGATGGCCGGCGCCGACCGCGTCGAGGGCTGCCTGTTCGGCCAGGGCGAGCGCACCGGCAACGTCGACCTGGTCACCCTGGGCATGAACCTGTTCTCGCAGGGCGTCGACCCGCAGATCGACTTCTCCGACATCGACGAGATCCGTCGCACGTGGGAGTACTGCAACCAGATGGAGGTCCACCCGCGCCACCCGTACGTGGGCGACCTGGTCTACACGTCCTTCTCCGGCTCCCACCAGGACGCCATCAAGAAGGGCTTCGACGCGATGGAGGCCGACGCGGCCGCCAAGGGCGTCACCGTGGACGACATCGAGTGGGCCGTCCCGTACCTGCCGATCGACCCGAAGGACGTCGGCCGCTCCTACGAGGCCGTCATCCGGGTCAACTCGCAGTCCGGCAAGGGCGGTATCGCCTACGTCCTGAAGAACGACCACAAGCTGGACCTGCCGCGCCGCATGCAGGTCGAGTTCTCCAAGGTCATCCAGGCCAAGACCGACGCCGAGGGCGGCGAGGTCACGCCGAAGGACATCTGGAACGTCTTCCAGGACGAGTACCTGCCCAACTCCGGCAACCCGTGGGGCCGCATCCAGGTCAAGACGGGCCAGACCACGACGGACACCGACGGTGTGGACCGCCTGACGGTCGAGGCCGAGGTGGACGGCACCGAGCAGGTCCTGACCGGCACGGGCAACGGTCCGATCTCCGCGTTCTTCGACGCGCTGCAGGCCATCGGCGTCGACGCCCGCCTGCTGGACTACCAGGAGCACACGATGAGCGAGGGCGCCTCGGCCGTCGCCGCCTCGTACATCGAGGTCGCCATCGAGGACAAGGTCCTGTGGGGCATCGGCATCGACGCGAATACGACACGTGCGTCGCTGAAGGCCGTCGTCTCCGCGGTGAACCGCGCCGCCCGCTGACTCCTCTGAGCTGGCATTTCCCGGCCCCGTGCACCTTTTGTCGGTGCGCGGGGCCGCGTCATGTCTCGGCCAGGACGCCTGTTCGCCGTGATCCCGTCGTGACCAAGGTACTGACGCCGCGTCGGCAATGTGGCTAACATCACGCCAGCGTCGCGATGTTGCGGCGCCGTTACGGAGGTGTGCACGTGCTGCCGAAGCTGGGACAAACACGGCGAACCGGGCTCACGCGTGTACTCGGCGTGCACACCACCTGGACCACCGTGGGCGACGGGGAGTTCTTCTGCCCCGGCTGCGGCGGTGACCGCAACTATCAGCGGCGCACCGGCCGGCGCCGCTTCACCGTGCTCGGCGTCCCGCTCGTGCCGCGCGGCCACACCGGCCCCGTCGTCCAATGCGCCGCCTGCGAGCACCGGTTCGGCATGGACGCCCTCGACCACCCGACCACGCACCGCTTCTCGGCGATGCTCCGCGACGCCGTGCACACCGTCGTCCTCGCCGTCCTCGCCACCGGCGGGACGGCCTCCCGCACCACCCTCGAGTGCGCGGTCGGCATCCTGCGCGGCGCCGGCTTCGACGACACCTCCGAGGCCCAACTCGCCGCGCTCGTCGAGGCGTTGGTGACCGACGCGGGCCGGCTGCCCGAGCACGCCGGCTCCGGCGCGGGGCTCGCCATCGAACTCCACGAGGCGCTCGACCCGATCGCCGCGCACCTCGCGCCCGCCGGACGGGAATCCATCCTGACCCAGGGCGCCCGCATCGCCCTCGCGGACGGCCCGTACTCGGCCGCCGAGCGCGATGTCCTGTGCACCGTCGGCGCCGCCCTCACCATGTGCACGGACGAGGTCTCCGCACTGCTCCTCGCGGCGGCCCGCACCCCCAGCTGATCCGTCCGCAGTACTCCCGCGGGGCGTCCGTCCGGGGCGGGCGGCACCCTGACGCACCCGGCCGCGAGCACCGGACCGGGCCTCTGTCAGGCGACGGACGACGGACGACGGGCGAACAGGCCTTCGGGGCGGGGGCGGCGGCGTCACCCTTTCGGCTCAAGGGCGCGGCCTTGCCGGGCCTATCCGGGGGCCGCCGCGTTAGCGGTGGCGGATACCGCACCCGGAGTTGCAGAAAGGTTTCTGATGACCGTCCTGTCCATCGACTTCACCCAGGGGCTGAACGATGCCTGGTCGAAGGTCGCTCAGTTCGTCCCCCAGCTCGCCGCCTTCCTGATCATCCTGGTCGTCGGCTGGTTCGTCGCCAAGGTGATCCGCAACGTGCTCGACCGCGTCCTGCGCGGGGCCGGTTCCGAACGCCTGGCTCGCACGGCGGGCGCCGACAAGCTGCTCAAGGGCGCGTCCTTCGACCTGACCGGGCTCGTCTGCAGAATCGTTTACCTGGCCCTGATGCTGATCATTCTGCAGCTCGCCCTCGGCACCTTCGGGCCCAACCCGGTCAGCGACATGATCAACGGCCTCGTCGCCTGGCTGCCCCGCGCCGTCGTCGCCGTCGTGCTCGTCGTCGTCGCCATGGCCGTCGCCAACGCCGTCCGCTCCATCACCGCGGGCGCCCTGTCCAGCACGTCGTACGGGCACACGGTCGCCGGAGTCCTGTGGGGAGCCGTCGTCGCGCTCGGGGTCATCGCCGCGCTCGGCCAGGCCGGGATCGCCACCACGGTCACCCAGCCGGTGCTCTACGCGATCCTCGCCACCGTCGCGGGCATCCTGATCGTCGGCGTGGGCGGCGGCATGATCATGCCGATGCGGCAGCGCGTGGACCGCTGGATGAACGCCGCCGAGCAGGAGGCCGCCCGGGCCAAGGGCGCCGCCGCCCCGACCGCGTACCAGGCCGGCCACCAGGACGCCCACATCCGGGCCCAGCAGCCGCACCCGCAGGCCCAGGCCCAGCAGCCGCCGTCGCAGCCGCAGGCCCACCCGTACCCGCAGGGCACGTACGCCCCGGGCACGGGCCCGACGTACGGCGGGCAGCACCAGGGCGGCCCGGGCTGGTAGACCCCGCCCCGGCCGTGCCGACGCCCCCGCCCGCGACCTCCGAAGTCCGGGACGGGGGCGACGGGCCGCCGCCGACCGGTTCTGGATCAGGTCAAATCCCGCCCAGGGAACCGGTGTTCGAGGCAGGCTGCGACGGTGACCCACGCAGACGATCTCGCGGGCGAGCCCCGCACGCCCGACACCACCGCCGTCCGCACGGAGACGACCGACATCCCGGTCCCGGGCGCGCCGACCCGCATGACCACCTACCTGGCCCGTCCCGCCGAGCCCGGCGACCACCCGGTCGTCCTCCTCGGCGGCGAACTCTGGGGCCTCAACGACGACATCCGGGCCGTCGCCCGCCGGGTCGCGGCCCTCGGCCACGTCGCCGTCGTCCCGAACCTGTACCACCGCACCGACCCCGCCTCCCGGGACGGCTTCGCCCACTCCGACGCGAACCGCGCGCACGCCTTCGACCTCGTCGGACGGCTCACCCGCGACGAGGTCGAGGCCGACTTCCGCGCCGCCGCCGACCACGCGCGGCCCCACGCGGGCGCCGCCGACCGCACCGGCATCCTCGGCTTCAGCCTCGGCGGCCACCTCGCCTACTTCGCCGCGACCCGCCTGCGCCTGGCCGCCGCCGCGATCTACTACCCCGGCTGGCTCGCCGGCACCGGCACGGCACTCAGCCGGCCCACGCCGCTCCTCGACGACACCGGACGCCTCGCCGAACACGGCACGCGCGTCGCGCTGTTCTACGCCGGGCGCGACCACATCATCGACGCCGCTCAGGTCGAGGCGGCCCGCACCGCCCTCACCGAGGCCGGGGTCCGCCACGAGATCACCGTCCACGAGGAAGCACCGCACGCGTTCTTCTTCCCTGGACACGACACGTACGACAAGGTGGCCGCGGACCTTTCCTGGGAACGGGTCGCGGACCTCTTCCGGACCGAGCTGCGGCACGGCAACGGGTGACGACGGAACAAAAAAGGGGGGACGGTATGCCGAAGGCGGCATTCCGGTTCACGGCACTTCAGGCGCAGGACCCGGTGGAGCTGGGGGACTTCCGGCCGGTGGCACGACTGGGGGAGGGCGGGATGGGCCAGGTGTTCATCGCGTTCTCGCCGGGCGGGCAGCCGGCCGCGGTCAAGGTGATCCGCCCCGAGTTCGCGCGGGACGCGGAATTCGGGGCGCGGTTCGAGCGGGAGGTGCGGGCCGCGCAGAAGGTCCGCGGCGCCCATCTCGCTCCGCTCCTCGACGCGGACCCGCACGCCGAACAGCCCTGGCTGGCCACGGGGTTCGTCGCCGGGCCCACCCTGCGCGACCTCGTCACCGAGTACGGCCCGCTGCCCGCGCCACAGGTGCTGCTGCTGGCCTGGGGCATCGCACACGCCCTCGCCGACATCCACGCCGCGCATGTCGTCCACCGCGACCTCAAGCCCGGCAACATCATGCTGGACGAGACGGGTCCCAAGGTCATCGACTTCGGCATCGTGAAGTCGCTGACCCAGTCCGTGACCTACAGCAGTCACTCCACCCGTGTCGGCACCCCGCTCTACATGTCGCCGGAGCAGGCCATGGGCCGGGCGGTCGGGGAACCGTCCGACCTCTTCGCCCTCGGCTCCACGCTGTACTTCCTCGCCACGGGCCAGGAGGCGTTCGGCGCGGAGAACGAGTGGGGTGTCGCCCACCGCATCGTGGCCGACGACCCGGACCTGTCCGCGATCCGCTCCCAGCCCCTACGCGGACTGCTCGCCGCCTGCCTGGACAAGGAACCGGGCGAACGTCCCACCGCGCAGGAGGTCCTCGAACTCTGCGAGGCGGAACTCGGCGACGACCTCGGCCCCGGCGCCTGGATGCGGATCGGCGGGGCGCGCGCCGCCATTCAGGAACGGACGGGGGCGCTGCGCACGCTCGCGCGGCACGACGACGACCCGGCCTCCGCCGTGACCGTGCCGCGTCCGCGTGACGTGCCGAAGACCCGGGAGAGCACCGAACTGCGCCTGAGGGACGCGATGAAGGCCCGGGCCGCCGATCTGGAACCGCCGGCGCCCACGCCGACCAAGGTCGCGCAGCCGCCCGTGCCGGAGCCGAAGAGTCCAGGTCGCACGGGTGGCGTCGTCGCCGTCCACCTGGTCAAGCTCGCGCTCGCGGCGATCGTCCTCTTCATCGCCACGGCCAATCCGATCATGACCGAGACATGGACCAGCGACTCCACGGGAGCGCAGGTCTCCCAGGTGACCGGCTCCTTCGACTGGGCGGACCCCTGGCGGTCGTACGCCAGCGGCATCCCGGGCGTGTCCTCGGACTGGGCGGTCGTTCCGGTCGGCGTCCTCGGCACGGCCGGGCTCATCGTGTGCGGGCTGCTGTACCTGCTGCGGCTGTCCTCGGACTCCGACTACCGGGCCTGGTCCGGTGCGGGAGTCGCGGGCGCGGTCATCTGGGGCATCGTCGTGACCCTCATGGGGATCTTCCTGATCCTGATGACCCTCGGAATGACGATCGACGACGACAACCCCGCGTACAACATCCGGTCCGTGCTCGAACCCGGTGGCTGGCTGCTGCTCCTGGCCAACGTCGTCGCGATCGAGGCGATCTGGCACACGTCCAACCGCCTCGACGCGCTCAGCAAGGCCGCCTGACCCCGTCCACGAACGCGGCCCAGGCCCCGGCCCCGATCACGACGACGTCCCCGTCCGCGACCTTGGAGTCCCGGACGGGGACGACCCCGGGGACGCCGTGGGCGACCTCAACGCAGTCGCCGCCTTCCTGGTTGCTGTAGCTGCTCTTGTGCCAGCGGGCATCGTTCAGGTCGTACGCGCGCATCGTCTGAAGTCCTCCGCCGCCGATTCGATCAGAGCCAGGGACGCCTCCGGCGGTAGCGCGGCGACCCTGATGAGATCGTATGCACGCTGGGCCCGCTTCACCACGGCCGGATCGTCGAGCAGCGTTCCCGAGAACGCCGTCTCTGTATAGGCGACCGGCGGTGCGTCCTCGAACTCCATGAGCTTGAGCGGGCCGCCCATCGATGCGTACGCCCCATGTGAGTACGGGATGACCAGGACGAGCACCTTGCGCTCCCGCGCCATGGCCGTGATGTGAGTCAACTGGTCGGCCATCGTGGCGTTTCCGCCGACCGGTGTGCGGAGAATGTTCTCGTGCAGCACGGCCCAATACAGGGGCCTTGTAGCGTCCCTCAGGATCTGGGCGCGCTCCGTGCGGGCGGACGCCAACTCGTCGACGTACTCATCCGTCACGAACGGGTTCATCGCCAGCGTCGCCACCCGGGCGTACTCCCGCGTCTGCAGGAGCCCCGGAACCAGAGACGGCGCGAACTCCCGGATCTCCGTGCACTGCCGCTCCAGTTCGAGAACCTCGGCGAAATAGGCGGCGTAGCGGCAATCATCGATGAGCTGTCGCCACATCCGCTCGAAAATACCGTCGGTTTGCAGCGCCTCGTCAATCCTCTGGGCTACATCCAACTGCGGCTTGCGAATTGCCTGTTCGAACTGGCCGATGTAGCCACCGGAAACGAATACGCGTAACCCCAACTCCACTTGGGTCAGAGCCGCGTCCTCGCGGCGCCGCTTCAGTTCGAGCCCGAAGAACTCCCACGCCGCTTGTCGCGAACCATTGGCCATGGCCAACCCCCAGATGCAGCCCCGCAGTTGTAGTGCACAGAGCCTTCCCCACTGTAGAGACGTGACGCCACGGTTGAGGGGAGAAGCGTGAAATCGAATCGGGAAGGGGAGCCACGTGAAGGACAGCGGGAACCATGCCGCGCGGTGCGTGGAGGAAGCCGAGGAAACGGTGGAGAATGTGCGAGCCGCACTCGCGAGGGTCGGAATTGTGCTGCCGTCACTGGGCCTGGATGCCGGGTCAATCGCACGGAGTGCCCCGTGTCCATTGGTGGAATTGGGGCGTTGTTCGGTTGACGCGGCGGCCCGTCTCGCCGCCGTCCTCCTCGCAAGCCCGGACGACAGGAGCGCAGCGCGATGAAGCCACCGATCGGTTCGTACGCGGTCGACACGAGCACCGGTCAGGTGGGACGGGTGATGGGGCACGAGGGTCCGTACGTGCAGCTGCGGCCGTACGGGGGCGGCCGGGAGTGGGACTGTCCGCCCGAGGTGCTGCGCGAGGCGACGACGCACGAGCGCCTGCGGGCGGCGACGACCTACGCGAACCGGCGCAGCCGGGGCGAGGTCCCTTAGGGCGGTCGGAGCGTCTACCCGAGTACGAACTGCTCGTCGCCGAAGTCCGCCACGATCTTGAGCTTGCCCCCCAGGGCGCGGACGTACGAGGCGAGGGTTTCGACCTCGCTACGTTCGAGCTGGCCGTGCTCGATGCGGGAGATGCGGGCCTGGGTGACGCCCATGGCTTTGGCCACGTCGACCTGGGTGACGTGCTGACGCTTGCGGATCTCGGCGAGGCGGTGGGCGCGGGCGGTGGCGATCATCTGGTCGGCCCGGTGATCGATGTCGGCTCGTTCCTCGGGGGAGAAGTCGAATTCCTCGACCAGGTCGTCCCAGCGTGCACTCTGCCCGGGGTGAGGCTTCTTGTTCACCGTTCGTCCTCCTCGATCTGCCGCAGATGCGCTTCGTAGACCTGTTCCGCGATGGGGATATGTGTGTCGTACCAGTTATGCCAGTTACCGGACTTGTCGCCGCCCACCAGGAACACCGCCCGACGAACGGGGTCGAAGGCGAACAGCATCCTGACCTCGCTGGAGCCTGCGGAGCCGGGCCGCAGTTCCTTGAGGTGCGTGAGTCGGGAGCCTCGGACGGTGTCGACCAAGGGGCGGCCGAGCCCAGGGCCTTCCCGCTGGAGTGCAGTGATGGCGGCGCTGATCAGGACCAGGGTCGCGCGCTCCTCCTTGCGTAGGCCGTGAAGCCAGGACAGTGCCGGTTCGAGCACGATTACTTCCCAGGGCACGCTTCGCTCCTCTGATTATGACAGCTGAGGCATATAGTGCAAGCGACATATCCTCTGGTGGGGGAGAGCGGGAAGCGCTCACACGCATGAGTGATGCGGGCGGCGCCGGCAGGGCCCGATCTGGGCTCCCTGCGCACGATTCGGTGGGGGACAATAGGCGGCATGAGTCTGTTCCGCGACGACGGCATCGTGCTGCGCACCCAGAAGCTGGGTGAGGCGGACCGGATCATCACCCTCCTCACCCGTGGGCACGGCCGGGTGCGGGCCGTCGCCCGCGGGGTGCGGCGGACCAAGTCGAAGTTCGGGGCGCGGCTCGAACCCTTCTCGCACGTGGACGTGCAGTTCTTCGCGCGGGGCAGCGAGCTGATCGGGCGCGGGCTGCCGCTGTGCACGCAGAGCGAGACGATCGCCGCGTACGGTGGCGGGATCGTCACGGACTACGCCCGCTACACCGCCGGGACGGCCATGCTGGAGACGGCGGAGCGGTTCACCGACCATGAGGGCGAGCCCGCGGTGCAGCAGTATCTGCTGCTCGTCGGCGCCCTGCGCACCCTCGCCCGCGGCGAGCACGAGCCGCACCTGATCCTCGACGCCTTCCTGCTGCGCTCCCTCGCGGTGAACGGGTACGCGCCGAGTTTCACGGACTGCGCGCGGTGCGGAATGCCCGGTCCCAACCGGTTCTTCTCGGTCGGCGCCGGCGGCTCGGTTTGCGTCGACTGCCGGGTACCGGGCAGCGTCGTACCCTCACCCCAGGCCCTCGACCTGCTCGGTGCGCTGCTGACCGGCGACTGGGAGACCGCGGACGCGTGCGAGGCACGGTTCGTGCGCGAGGGCAGTGGGCTGGTGTCGGCGTACCTGCACTGGCACCTGGAGCGCGGGCTGCGCTCGTTGCGTTACGTAGAGAAAAGCTGAGCTAGGGGAGAGGCCCGGAACATGGCACGTCGAGGAATCCTCGGACGGTCCCGTCGTGAGTACAAGACGCCCGAACCGCACCCGTCGGGCGCCCGGCCGCCGAAGATCCCGGGCGAGCTGGTGCCCGAGCACGTGGCCATCGTCATGGACGGCAACGGGCGCTGGGCCAAGGAGCGCGGGCTGCCCCGCACCGAGGGCCACAAGGTGGGCGCCGAGCGCGTCCTCGACGTCCTCCAGGGCGCCGTCGAGCTGGGTGTCGGCGCGATCTCGCTCTACGCCTTCTCCACGGAGAACTGGAAGCGCTCCCCGGACGAGGTGAAGTTCCTCATGAACTTCAACCGGGACTTCATCCGCAAGACCCGCGACCAGCTCGACGAACTGGGCATCCGGGTCCGCTGGGTGGGCCGCATGCCCAAGCTGTGGAAGTCGGTCGCCAAGGAGCTGGAGATCTCCCAGGAGCAGACCAAGGGCAACGACAAGCTGACCCTCTACTTCTGCATGAACTACGGCGGCCGTGCCGAGATCGCCGACGCCGCGCAGGCGATCGCCGAGGACGTGAAGGCGGGCCGGCTCGACCCGTCGAAGGTCAGCGAGAAGATGTTCGCGAAGTACCTCTACTACCCGGACATGCCGGACGTCGACCTGTTCCTGCGCCCCAGCGGCGAGCAGCGCACGTCCAACTACCTGCTGTGGCAGAGCGCCTACGCCGAGATGGTCTTCCAGGACGTCCTGTGGCCCGACTTCGACCGCCGCGACCTGTGGCGGGCCTGCGTCGAATACGCGTCGCGTGACCGCCGCTTCGGTGGGGCGACGCCCAACGAGGTGCTGCTTCAGCTGGAGCGTGGCGGTAAGTAGGGGTTCTTTTTCTGCGGGCCGGTGGGGGCCGGCCGCGCAGTTCCCCGCGCCCCTGGAGATGCGCACTTCGTGCGCGATCTCCATAGGGGCGGTGCCTCACCGGGGAAATGCCGCCCGAAGGGCGTGCATTTCAGGGGCGCGGGGAACTGCGCGAGAAGCCCCACCGGCCCGCAGCCGCGAAACCGGCCGACGTCACCCCGCGGTGGCGGCACCCGCACACTCGGAACACGTGCCGAAGATCTCGACCGTGTGGGCCACGTTCACGTAGCCGTGTTCCGAGGCGATGGACTCGGCCCACTTCTCGACGGCCGGGCCCTCGACCTCCACCGCCTTGCCGCACATCCGGCACACCAGATGGTGATGATGGTCGCCGCTGGAGCAGCGGCGGTAGACCGCCTCGCCCTCCGTCGTGCGCAGCACGTCGACCTCGCCCGCGTCCGCGAGGGACTGCAGGGTGCGGTAGACCGTCGTCAGGCCCACCGAGTCGCCCTTGTGCTTGAGCACGTCGTGCAGCTCCTGGGCGCTGCGGAACTCGTCCACCTCGTCGAGCGCCGCCGCCACGGCCGCGCGCTGGCGGGTCGACCTGCCTCGAACCGGGGCTGCCACGGGTTCCTCCTCACGTCCCTGCCACCTGCGTACCGCCGCCATTGTGCCAGGCTGCGGTGCGCGCGGGTCAGACCTTCTCGGGCGCCTGCGCGGGGATCGCGCACTCCGCCGGGTCCCCGGCGACGGTGCCCGCCGCACGCGCCCGGCGCCGGGCCAGCGGCGTCGCGAGCAGCGTCAGCGCGATGAACACCGCGATGGTCAGCAGGACAATGGTCGCGCCCGGCGGCACGTCCTGGTAGTACGAGGTCACGGTGCCGCCGAGCGTCACGACGACGCCGATCGCGACCGCGATGACGAACGTCGCCTTGAAGCTGCGGGTCAGCTGCTGCGCGGCGGCGACCGGCACCACCATCAGGGCCGACACCAGGAGCAGGCCGACGACGCGCATCGCGACGGTGACCGTGACCGCGGCGGTGAGGGCGATCAGCAGGTTCAGGGCGCGCACCGGCAGGCCCGTGACCCGCGCGAACTCCTCGTCCTGGCTCACCGCGAACAGCTGCCGCCGCAGGCCCACCGTCACCAGGATCACGAACGCCGCGAGGACGACGATGGCCGTCACGTCGGACGGGGAGACCGTGGTGAGCGAGCCGAAGAGGTAGGAGCCGAGGTTGGCCGTGGAGCCGCCCGGCGCCAGGTTGATCAGCATCACGCCGCCGGCCATGCCGCCGTAGAACAGCATGGCGAGCGCGATGTCGCCGCGCGTCTTCCCGTACCAGCGGATCAGCTCCATGATCAGCGCGCCGAGCGCGGACACGGCCATCGCCATCCACACCGGGGAGGTGGAGAGGAGAAAGCCGAGGCCGACGCCGGTCATCGCGACATGGCCGATGCCGTCGCCCATGAGGGCCTGGCGGCGCTGGACCAGGTAGATGCCGATCGCGGGGGCCGTGATGCCGATGAGGACGGCGGCGAGCAGCGCCCGCTGCATGAAGGCGAAGTCGAGGAGTTCCATCAGCTCAGCAGTCCTGTACGGATCGGTTCGGCGTCCGCGGCGGTGTGCGGGTGGACGTGGTCGTGGCCGGGCAGCGCGTGCTGGCCGACGGCCTTCGGGGGCGGCCCGTCGTGCAGGACGCAGCCGTCGCGGAGCACGACGGCCCGGTCGATCAGCGGCTCCAGCGGGCCCAGCTCGTGCAGGACGAGCAGCACGGTGGCGCCCGCGGCGACCTGCTCGCGCAGGGTGGCCGCGAGGACCTCCTGGCTGGCCAGGTCGACGCCGGCCATCGGCTCGTCCATGATCAGCAGCTCGGGTTCGGCGGCGAGGGCGCGGGCGATCAGCACGCGCTGGTGCTGGCCGCCCGACAGCGCGTTCACCGAGTCCTTGGCCCGGTCGGACATCCCGACGAGGTCGAGGGCGCGGGACACCGCCTCACGGTCGGCCTTGCGCATCAGGCCGAAGCGGGTGCGGGACAGCCGGCCGGAGGCGACGACCTCGGCGACCGTCGCCGGGACCCCGCCCGCCGCCGTCGTGCGCTGCGGCACGTACCCGACGCGTGCCCACTGCCGGAACCGGCGCCGCGGGGTGCCGAACAGCTCGATCGAGCCGCCGGTGAGCGGCACCTGCCCGATGACGCTGCGCACGGCCGTGGACTTGCCCGAGCCGTTGGCCCCGAGCAGCGCCACGACCTCGCCGCGGCGCACGGTCAGGTCGATGCCGCGCAGCACGGGGCGGGCGCCGAGCTCGGCCGTCACCCCGCGCAGTGCGATGACGGGGGCCTCGGTGTTGTTCGCGCTCATGTCGCTGCCGCCCTTCGAGCCGTTTGATCCGTACGTCACTTGGCGCCGAGCGCCTTCTGCAGGGCGGCCAGGTTCGACTCCATGACCTGGACGTAGTCCTCGCCCTTGGACTTCTTCGTGATGCCTTCGAGGGGGTCGAGCACGTCCGTCTTCAGGTGCGCGTCGCCGGCCAGGGTCTTCGCCGTCTTGTCGCTGACGAGGGTCTCGTAGAAGACGGTCGTCACGCCGTCGGCCTTCGCCATCTTCTGGAGGTCCTTGACGCGGGCCGCGCTGGGCTCGCTCTCCGGGTCGAGGCCGCTGATGGCCTCCTCGGTGAGGCCGTAGCGCTCGGCGAGGTAGCCGAAGGCGGCGTGGGTGGTGATGAAGACCTTGGAGTCCGTGTGCGCCAGGCCGTCCCTGAACTTCTGGTCGAGCTTGCCGAGGTCGGCGACGAGCGTGGCGGTGTTCTTCTTGTAGTCGGCCGCGTGGTCCGGGTCGGCCTTCTCCAGCGCCTTGCCGACGCCCTGGGCGACCTCCGCGTACTTCACGGGGTCGAGCCAGATGTGCGGGTCGGAGCCTTCCTCGCCGCCGTGGTCGTGACCCTCGTGCTCCCCGTGCTCGTCGTGCTCCTCGGCGTGGCCGCCGACCTCGGAGCCGTGCTTCTCCAGGGAGGTGAGCGAGGCCGCGTCGACCTTGGTCTTGATCCCGGACTGGCTGATCGCCTCGTCGACGGAGGGCTGCAGGCCCTTGAGGTAGAGCGCGACGCCGGCCTGCTCGATCCGGCCGCGCTGCTGGGCGCTGACCTCGAGGTCGTGCGGCTCCTGGCCCGGCTCGGTCAGGTTGGTGACGCTGACGTGCTCGCCGCCGATCCGCTCGGCGAGGAACTGCATCGGATAGAACGACGCGACGACGTCCAGTTTGCCGTCGCTGTTCTTCCCGTCCGCGGCGCTCGTCGCGGAGCACGCGGACAGGGCGGTCAGACCGAGGACGGTCGTCGCGGCGACGGCGGTCGTGGATATGAGTCGGCGGCCGGAGAGCCGGGGCAGGCGTACGTTCATGACAGTCATTTTCAACAAAACTGGAAACGATTGTCAACAAGCTCTGGTCGAGACCTTCGTCCCACTCTGTGGCGACTCCGGACCCGGAACCGATTTGGTTCGGGGGGTGGCCGCGCCGGTAACCTGAAGCATTCGCTCCCGGAGTGCGTATCCAGCGCACTCGCCGTCGTCGTAATGAAGAGAGCACCGTGGCCGCCGACAAGATCGAAACCATCGTCAGCCTCAGCAAGCGCCGTGGCTTCGTCTACCCCTGCAGCGAGATCTACGGCGGTCAGCGTGCCGCCTGGGACTACGGTCCGCTGGGCGTGGAGCTGAAGGAGAACCTCAAGCGTCAGTGGTGGCGCTACATGGTCACCTCGCGCGAGGACGTCGTCGGTATCGACTCGTCCGTGATCCTGGCGACCGAGGTCTGGCAGGCCTCCGGTCACGTCGCCACGTTCACCGACCCGCTCACCGAGTGCACCTCCTGTCACAAGCGTTACCGCGCCGACCACTTGGAAGAGGCGTACGAGGAGAAGAAGGGCCGCCTCCCCGAGAACGGCCTCGCGGACCTCAACTGCCCGAACTGCGGCACCAAGGGCGCCTTCACCGAGCCCAAGCAGTTCTCCGGTCTGCTCGCCACGCACCTCGGCCCGACGCAGGACAGCGGCTCCGTCGCCTACCTGCGCCCCGAGACCGCGCAGGGCATCTTCACCAACTTCAGCCAGGTGCAGACGACTTCCCGCCGCAAGCCGCCCTTCGGCATCGCGCAGATGGGCAAGTCGTTCCGCAACGAGATCACGCCCGGCAACTTCATCTTCCGCACCCGCGAGTTCGAGCAGATGGAGATGGAATTCTTCGTCAAGCCCGGCGAGGACGAGCAGTGGCAGGAGTACTGGATGGAGCAGCGCTGGAACTGGTACACCGGCCTGGGCCTGCGCGAGGAGAACATGCGGTGGTTCGAGCACCCGAAGGAGAAGCTCTCCCACTACTCGAAGCGCACCGCTGACATCGAGTACCGCTTCCGCTTCGGCGGCAGCGAGTGGGGCGAGCTCGAGGGCGTCGCCAACCGCACGGACTACGACCTGTCCGCCCACTCCAAGGCCTCCGGCCAGGACCTCTCCTACTACGACCAGGAGAAGGGCGAGCGCTACACGCCGTACGTCATCGAGCCCGCGGCCGGTGTCGGCCGCACGATGCTGGCCTTCATGCTCGACTCCTACTTCGAGGACGAGGCGCCCAACGCCAAGGGCAAGATGGAGAAGCGCACCGTCATGCGCTTCGACCCGCGCATCGCCCCGGTGAAGGTCGCGGTCCTCCCGCTGTCCCGCAACCCGGAGCTGTCGCCGAAGGCCAAGGGCCTGGCCACGGCGCTGCGCCAGCACTGGAACATCGAGTTCGACGACGCCGGCGCCATCGGTCGCCGCTACCGTCGCCAGGACGAGATCGGTACGCCGTTCTGCGTCACCGTCGACTTCGACACCCTGGACGACAACGCGGTCACCGTGCGCGAGCGCGACACGATGAAGCAGGAGCGGGTCTCTCTCGACCAGATCGAGGGCTACCTCGCTGCGCGGCTCATCGGCTGCTGATCGCCTCCGGCGTGCTTGAGCCCCGGGTCCCCCTGAGCGTTCAGGGGACCCGGGGCTTTCGCGTGCGGTCCCGCCTGCCTCACCCCTCGGGGCTCCGCCCCGGACCCCGCTCCTCAATCGCCGGAGGGGCTTGATCGGGCGCACGGAGTGCGCTTCAGGGGCGCGGGGAACTGCGCGAGCAACCACGACGCACCCGTCACCCGGCGACGAACGCGCAACCCCAACGGCGCCCCCCGAATTCGGCTAGGCGGCGACGCCTCGTAGGACGAGGGTGAGGACCGCCTCGAAGGCGGGCCTGGTTTCGGGGCGGGGCCACTCGGCGGCGTAGGCCGGGTCGTGGAAGTGGGCCGTGGCCTCGAAGACGGCGCGGGCCGTCGCGGGGAGGTCGGGGGCCTCGAAGGCGCCCTGCTCGACCCCCTCGGCGAGGATCGCCGTCAACTGCCCCACGAGCTCGGCGACATGGGCGTCGACCACGCCCCCGTTCTCGCTGGTCAGCACCGTGTACGTGGCGAACAGCTCCGGGTCGTCGCCCGCCTTGTGCCGCTTCGCCTCGAAGAGTGCCGAGAGCCAGTGCCGCAGCTTGGCGGGCGGTGCCTCGTCGGCCGCGACGACCTCGGCCAGCACGCCGGTCGTGCGGTCCAGCCAGCGCTTGGTCACCGCGCCGCGCAGCTCCGCCTTCGTGCGGAAGTGCCGGTACACCGAGCCGTGGCTGACCCCCAGCGCGCGGGCCACGTCGACCACGGTCGCCTTCGCGGCGCCGTGCCGGCGCAGCACCTCCTCGGTCGCGGCGAGGATGCGCTCGGGGGTCAGGGTCTCGGTGGGCGGTGCCATGGCTGTGACCGTACCGGGAGCCGATCAGTGCTCGCTGTCCAGGTGTGCCATCTGTGCGGCCGGGTAGCGCTCGCCGGCCGCGGCATCCGCGGGCACCGCCGCCTCGATCGCGGCCAGGTCGGCCGCGTCGAGCGTCACGTCGAGGGCGCCGAGCGCCTCGGTGAGGCGGGCCCGGGTGCGGGCGCCGACCAGCGGCACGATGTCCTCGCCGCGCGAGAGCACCCACGCGATCGCGATCTGCGCGACGCTCACGTCCTTCTGTTCGGCGATCTTGCGCAGCCGTTCGACGAGGTCGAGGTTGTGCGCCAGGTTCTCGCCCTGGAAGCGGGGGCTGAAGCTGCGGAAGTCGTTCGCCGCCAGCTCGCGGTCGCGGGTGAAGTGCCCGGAGATGAGGCCGCGCGAGAGCACTCCGTACGCGGTGACGGAGATGCCCAGCTCGCGGGTGGTCGGCAGGATCGACTCCTCGATGCCGCGCGAGATCAGCGAGTACTCGATCTGCAGGTCGCTGATCGGGGCCGTCGCCGCCGCCCGGCGCACCGTGTCCGCGCCGACCTCCGACAGTCCGATGTGCCGGACGTGGCCCTGCTCGACGAGCTCGGCGACGGCGCCGACGGTCTCCTCGATCGGCACGTCCGGGTCGAGGCGGGCCAGCCGGTAGACGTCGATGTGGTCGACGCCGAGGCGCTGGAGCGAGTACGCGGCGAAGTTCTTCACCGCCGCGGGCCGGCCGTCGTACCCGGACCAGCCGCCGTCCGGGTCGCGCAGGGCGCCGAATTTCACGCTGGTCAGCGCCTGCTCGCGGGTGGCGGCGGGGGCCGTGCGCAGGGCTTCGCCGATGAGCATCTCGTTGTGCCCCATGGCGTAGAAGTCGCCGGTGTCGAGCAGGGTGACGCCCGCGTCGAGCGCGGCGTGGATCGTGGCGATCGACTCGGCGCGGTCGGCTTCCCCGTACAGGGCGGACATGCCCATGCAGCCGAGGCCGAGGGCGGAGACGCGGGGGCCGGTCGTGCCGAGGGGGCGGGTGGGGAGGGTCATGAGAACTCCTAGGTGGGGTGTCTCCACCTTCGCATGACAGATGACAGATTTCAATATCTGTCATCTGTCACCTGTCATCTGTCATGCGTCGCCTCCGTCCTGCTCAGCGGATCGTCCGGGGAAGGCGCAGGCTCAGGGCGAAGGTCAGGGCCACCGTGGCCAGTTGTGCGGCGAGGGTGAGCAGGAGGGCGTCGCGCATGCCGAGGCCGGGGGTGAGCGACAGGAACAGGGAGCCGAGCGTGGCCACGCCCAGGGCCATCGACGCCTGCTGGGCCGTCGTCATCACACCGCCGCCGACTCCGGCCCGCGCCGCCGGCACCTCGGAGAGGATCACGCGGAAGAGGATCGGCAGTTGCAGCGCCTGCCCCGCCCCCGCGACGGCCGCCCCCGGCAGCAGCTGGAGCACGCTCAGGTCCGGCCAGGTCCGCCACGCCGCGAGCCCGATCAGCACGAGGCCGGTCGCCTGCAACAGGCCTCCCGCCGTGACGACCCGCGTCCCCCAGCGCGCGACGAGCCGCGGCCCTGCGAGCGACGTCACGAAGAACGCCGCCGCCATCGGCGCGAGCGCGAGCCCCGCCGAGACCGGACCCATCCCCGCGCCCTGCTGGAGCGCCACCGCGATCACGAACATGAACCCGGAGAAGCCGAGCGCGAACGGCACGATCATCGCGAGGCCGCGCCGCAGACTGACCAGCCGGAACAGCGACGGCGGGACCAGCGGGGTCCGGCCGGCCCGGTCCGCCGTGCGCTCCACCGCGTAGAAGCCGTACGCGAGGAACGGGGTCGCGGCCAGCGACAGCCACGTCCACAGCGGCCAGCCCGCCGCCCGGCCCTCGGTCAGCGGGGCGAGCAGCGCGGTCAGGGTCAGCGCGAGCAGCACCGTGCCGGGGCCGTCGAGCGGTTCGGGCCGGGCCGAGCGGGTCTCGGGGACCGTGCGCGCGGCGAGCAGGAGACCGAGCAGCACCGCCGGAACGTTCACCAGGAACACCGAACGCCAGCCCGTGCCGAACAGGTCCGCCGCGACCAGGACCCCGCCGAGCACCTGCCCGGCGACCATCGACAGACCCGCCGTCGCCCCGTACATGCTCATCGCGCGCGCCCGGCGCGGGCCCTCGGTCGTCGCCTGGATCGTGGCGAGCACCTGCGGCAGCAGCGCCGCCGACGCCGCGCCCTGCGCGACCCGCGCGATCACCAGCACCCAGGCCGTCGGCGCGAGCCCGCAGGCCAGCGAGGTCAGTCCGAACGCGGCCAGACCGCCGAGGAACATCCGACGCCGGCCCAGCAGATCCCCGAGCCGGCCGCCGAGCACCAGCAGCACGGCGTACGCGATGCCGTACCCGGCGACGACCAGCTCCAGGACCGGCTCACTCGCGTGCAGATCGTGGCCCATCGTGGGCAGGGCGACATTGACGATGAAGAAGTCGACGAGAGGAAGGGCGGCGCCGAGCAGCACGGTCAGCAGCCCGCCGCGGCCCAGGGCCGGGGTGGCCGGCGCGGCGGGTGCCAGGCCGGCCGGGCTCGGCGCGGTGTGCGTGTGGGTGGTCATGACATCGAGGGTCCGCCCTCGCACAGAGTGGTACCAGAGTGTTCTTATCCTGGTAGAACGGCTACCTGGAAACAGGCTCGGACCCGGTCCACGCTGGAGGCATGACCACCATGACGCAGGATGTTCAGGACGTACGGCCCGCCGAGATCCGGCGCCACGAACTGGCCGGGTTCCTGCGCAGCCGCCGCGAGCGGATCACGCCCGAGGAGGTCGGCCTGCCGCGCGGACGGCGCCGCCGCACCCCGGGCCTGCGCCGCGAGGAGGTCGCCCAGCTCTCCGCGGTCGGCGTCACCTGGTACACGTGGCTGGAGCAGGCCCGCGACATCCAGGTCTCCGCGCAGGTCCTCGACGCGCTGGCCAAGACGCTGCGCCTCGACGTGGGGGAGCGGGCCCACCTCTTCGGGCTGGCCGGTGCGGTCGACCCGGCCCCGGCCACGGTCTGCGCCCCGCTCAGCCCCGAACTCGTCGCGCTGATGGATCAGTTGGAGCCGATCCCGGCCTGCGTGCAGAACAGCCGCTACGACATCCTCGCCTACAACAGCACCTACCGGCTGCTGCTGTGCGACCTGGACGAGATCCCGCCCGAGGACCGCAACTGGATGCTGCTCGCCTTCACCCACGAGGGCTGGCGCTCCTCGATCGTCGGCCTCGACGAGGTGATGCGCACCCTCGCCGCGAAGTTCCGGGCCGGCATGGCCGAGCATCTCGCCGAGCCCGCCTGGAAGGCGGTCCTCAAGCGGCTCACCGAGGAATCGGCCGAGTTCCGCGAGGTGTGGGAGCGGCACGAGGTCGTCCAGTCCGTGGCCAGCAAGGTCAAGCACTTCCACAACCCGTACGTGGGCCCGCTCGCCCTCGTCCACACCGACCTGTGGCTCACCCGGGGCGGCGGCTCCCGCCTGGTGACGTACACGCCGGCCGACGCCACCTCGCGCGAGCGCCTCGACCGGCTCCAGGAACTGGCGCTCAGCCGCGCGGTGTGACCGCGGGCCACGCCCCCTCCTCCTGCGGCGCCGCGAACCGCTCCGCCGTGCGCCGCGCCGTCTCCCGAGCCCAGCGCCCGCTGGTCACCAGGCCGAGCACCAGCACCGCCAGACCGCACCCGGCGATGATCCACCAGCAGGCCCGCGCGGCGCCGGTGAAGGACGCGGCGTACGAGGATCCGGCGACGCCCGAGGCGAGGACCGCGCCGATCACCGCGACACCGAGCGTCGAGCCGATCTGCCGGCTGGTCGAGGCGACGGCCGCCGCGACCCCGGCCTGGGCGCGGGGCATCCCGGACACGGCGGTGTTGGTGATGGGCGCGTTCACGAAGCCGAAGCCCAGGCCGAACAGGACATAGCCGAGCACCAGCGTCCCGTTCGAGGTCTGCGCGTCGAACGCCGCGAACAGCACCCCGCTCGCCGTCATCGCCACACCCGCGACCAGCAGCGAGATCCGCGGCCCCCGGCTGCCGACCAGCCGGCCCGACAGCGGCGCGCAGACCAGTGTCATCGCCGCCATCGGCAGCATCCACAGCCCCGCGTGCAAGGCGTTCAGCCCGCGCACGTCCTGGAGGTACAGCGTCGACAGGAACAGGAACCCGGCGAGCGCCGCGAACGCGCTGATCGCGACGACGGTGGCGCCGCTGAACGGGGCCGAGCGGAAGAACCGCAGATCGATGAGGGGTTCGGTGCGCCGGGGCTCGTAGAGGAGGAGACCGATCAGCGCGGCGAGCGCGAGGCCGCCGAAGCACAGGATGCGCCCGGACGCCCAGCCCGCGTGCGGGCCCTCGATGATCGCGTACGTCAGCGAGCCGAGCAGCGCGATCATCAGGAGCTGCCCGACCGGGTCCGGGCGGCGGGCCTTCGGCGCGCGCGACTCGGGGACGAACCGCCAGGTCAGGGCGAGCGCGGCGAGGCCGACCGGGAGATTGACCCAGAAGATCGAGCGCCAGCCGACCGAGTCCACGAGCAGACCGCCCACCAGCGGGCCCGCCGCCATCGACAGGCCGACGACGCCGCCCCACACACCGATGGCGCGAGCCCGCTCGGCCGGGTCGGTGAACGTGTTCGTGATGATCGACATGGCGACCGGGTTGAGCATCGAGCCGCCGACGGCCTGGAGCATGCGGAACGCGACGAGCGCCTCCAGGTTCGGCGCGAGGGAACAGGCCACGGACGCGGCCGTGAACACGATCAGGCCGATCATGAAGATCCTGCGCCGGCCGACGCGGTCGGCCGTCGACCCGGCCAGCATCAGCAGCGAGGCGAGGACCAGCGTGTAGGCGTCGATCGCCCACTGCATGCCCGGGAGCGTCGCCCCGAAGTCCTTCGCCATGCTCGGCAGCGCCACGTTCAGCACCGTGGTGTCGAGGCTGACGATCAGCAGGCTCATGCAGCAGATCGCCAGGACCAGCAGGCGCCGGCGGTGGGACAGCGCGGACGGGGCCGGCGGGGTCGGCGGGGTCGGGGCATCGGACATGTTTCCGAAGGTAGCCCGATCCGTCGGATGCGGAGAGCGGGGGGCAGAGGAGGTCATGCCCCGACGATCGCGCACCCCTCAGCCGGGTACCAGAGCCTGCTCATCCTGTTACAGGCAGCACCTGGCAACGGGATGAGCGCGGGGGCACCCTGGAGGGCATGACCACAGCTGTCACGGCCGGATCGGCCCAGGCCCGGCGGGACGAACTCGCCGCGTTCCTGCGGAGCCGGCGGGAGCGGATCAGTCCGGAGCAGGCAGGCGTGCCGCGGACCGCACGCCGGCGGACACCGGGGCTGCGGCGGGAGGAGGTCGCGTTCCTCGCCGCCGTCGGCGTCACCTGGTACACGTGGCTCGAACAGGGGCGCGCGATCAACGTCTCGCCCGGCGTCCTCGACGCCGTCGTCCGGGCCCTCCAGATGGACCCCACCGAGCGCGCCCACGCCTTCGCGCTCGCCGGCACCGTTGACCCGCACGCCGCGACCGCCTGCTCGCCCGTCACCGAGACGACCCTGCGCACCATGCACAAGCTGGCGCCCTACCCGGCCACCGTGAAGAACGCCCGCTACGACATCCTCGCCGCCAACCAGGCCTACGCCGACGTGTTCGGGGACCCGCAGGAGCTCGCCCCCGAGCACCGCAACGCGCTGTGGCTCATGGCCACCAGCGAGCGCTGGCGCACCCAGTTCGTCGAGCGGGACGCGATGCTGCCGGTCATCGTCGCCAAATTCCGGCAGGCCATGGCCGAGCACGTCGCCGAGCCCGCCTGGCAGGCCCGGCTCGACGGGCTGCTCGCCGCGTCGGAGGAGTTCCGCGCGCTGTGGGAGCTGCACGACGTCGCGCCGATGGCCCCGCACGTGAAGCGGTACCTGCACCCCGACCCCGAGATCGGCATGCTGCGCCTGGAACACCGCCACCTGTGGCTCAGCCCGGACGCCGGCGGACACCGGCTGGTCGCGTACGTGCCCGTGGACGAGGAGAGCGAGCGGCGCCTGGAGAAGCTGGCCGCCCGGGGCGGGGCCCTCGCCGGGTGAGGGACAATGGGTCCTTGCCCCCAGCCCCGTACGTTCCGGAGAACCCTGCGATGTCCGCTCTGACCATCGGCCCCCACCTGGTGCAACCGCCGGTGGTCCTCGCGCCCATGGCGGGGATCACGAACGCCCCCTTCCGGACGCTGTGCCGGGAGTTCTCCGGCGGCAAGGGTCTCTTCGTCAGCGAGATGATCACGACCCGGGCGCTGGTCGAGCGCAACGAGAAGACCATGCAGCTGATCCACTTCGACGCGACCGAGAAGCCGCGCTCGATCCAGCTGTACGGCGTCGACCCGGCCACCGTCGGCAAGGCCGTCCGCATGATCGCGGAAGAGGACCTCGCCGACCACATCGACCTGAACTTCGGCTGCCCCGTCCCCAAGGTGACCCGCAAGGGCGGCGGCTCCGCGCTCCCGTACAAGCGGAACCTGCTGCGCGCGATCCTGAAGGAAGCCGTCTCCGGGGCCGGTGACCTGCCGGTCACGATGAAGATGCGCAAGGGCATCGACGACGACCACATCACGTACCTGGACGCGGGCCGGATCGCCGTCGAGGAGGGCGTCACCGCGATCGCGCTGCACGGCCGCACGGCCGCCCAGCACTACGGCGGCACCGCCGACTGGGACGCGATCGCCCGCCTCAAGGAGCACGTCCCCGAGATCCCGGTGCTGGGCAACGGCGACATCTGGTCCGCCGACGACGCGCTGCGCATGGTCCGCGAGACCGGCTGCGACGGCGTGGTCGTGGGCCGCGGCTGCCTCGGCCGGCCCTGGCTGTTCGCCGACCTCGTCGCCGCGTTCGAGGGCCGCGAGGAGCGGGTGCGGCCCACGCTGCGGGTGGTCGCCGACGCGATGGTGCGGCACGCGACGCTGCTCGGCGAATGGATCGGCGACGAGGCCCGGGGTGTCATCGACTTCCGCAAGCACGTGGCCTGGTACCTGAAGGGCTTCTCGGTCGGCTCCGAGATGCGCAAGCGGCTCGCGATCACCTCGTCGCTGGCGGAGCTGCGGGCGGGCCTGGACGAGCTGGACCTGGACCAGGACTGGCCCGCGGGCGCGGACGGCCCGCGCGGTCGCACCTCCGGCAACAATCGCGTGGTGCTCCCGGACGGCTGGCTCAAGGACCCGTACGACTGCGCGGGCGTCTCGGAGGACGCGGAGCTGGACACCTCCGGGGGCTGAACCCGCACGCCGCGCACAGATGAGCGGCGCTCATTCGGGACGAGGCGCCCGTCGGTCGATGACCGGCGGGCGCCTCCGCGTTGTCCGGATGCTGAAATCCGGGTGTCCGAACGGGCTCTTCCGGTGCGTGATCCTCGCCACCCCTGATAGGGGTTGCGCTCAGATGAGCGCTTATTCGCTGACTGCGCTTCTTCAATGCCTGGCACTGAGTGCCACTGCGCGATCATTTATGATGTGAACGCAAGTGAGCCAGAGACCCGCTCACATGAGCGTTATAGCGGGTCCACGGGGGTTGTGGGTTCAAGAAGTAAACAAACGGCCTCTGGCGACCTTGCCAACCCATTACTTTCAATCTGCTGGCGGACGGGTGGTTGGGGCCCCAGGACGGCTGAGTGGACGTACCCATCAGCCTTGGATCTGGGTATGTTCCTGGCCGTCAGGGCAGCCACCGAGCCTCAAGGGGTCGAGACCCGTGTCGGAAAACAACACTCCCCAGGTAGCGAAGTTCGTCTACGACTTCACCGAGGGAAACAAGGACCTCAAGGACCTCCTCGGCGGCAAGGGTGCCAACCTCGCCGAGATGACCAACCTGGGTCTCCCGGTCCCTCCCGGCTTCACCATCACCACCGAGGCCTGCAAGGTCTACCTCGACAGTGGCGAGGAGCCGGTGGCACTGCGTGACGAGGTGTCCGCCCACCTGGACGCCCTCGAGCAGCAGATGGGCAAGAAGCTCGGCCAGGCCGACGACCCGCTGCTCGTCTCCGTCCGCTCGGGCGCCAAGTTCTCCATGCCCGGCATGATGGACACGGTCCTGAACATCGGTCTCTCCGACAAGTCCGTGCAGGGCCTCGCCAAGCAGGCCGGCGACGACCGCTTCGCGTGGGACTCCTACCGCCGCCTCATCCAGATGTTCGGCAAGACCGTGCTGGACGTCGACGGCGACCTCTTCGAGGAAGAGCTCGAGAAGGCCAAGCGCGCCAAGAAGGTCACGGTCGACACCGACCTCGAGGCGGCCGACCTCAAGAAGCTCGTCACCAAGTTCAAGAAGATCGTCAAGACCGAGGCCGGCCGCGACTTCCCGCAGGACGCCCGCGAGCAGCTCGACCTCGCGATCCACGCGGTCTTCGACTCCTGGAACACCGACCGCGCCAAGCTGTACCGCCGCCAGGAGCGCATCCCCGGCGACCTCGGCACCGCGGTCAACATCTGCTCGATGGTCTTCGGCAACCTCGGCCCCGACTCGGGCACCGGCGTCGCCTTCACCCGCGACCCCGCCTCCGGCCACGCCGGCGTCTACGGCGACTACCTGCAGAACGCCCAGGGCGAGGACGTCGTCGCGGGCATCCGCAACACGGTCCCCCTGGCCGAGCTGGAGCAGATCGACAAGAAGTCGTACGACCAGCTCATGCAGATCATGCAGACCCTTGAGAACCACTACAAGGACCTCTGCGACATCGAGTTCACCATCGAGCGCGGCCAGCTGTGGATGCTGCAGACCCGCGTCGGCAAGCGCACCGCCGGTGCCGCCTTCCGCATCGCGACGCAGCTCGTGGACCAGGGCCTGATCGACGAGGCCGAGGCCCTGCAGCGCGTCACCGGCGCGCAGCTCGCCCAGCTGATGTTCCCCAAGTTCGACGAGGACGCGAAGGTCGACCAGATCGGCCGCGGCATCGCCGCCTCCCCGGGCGCGGCCGTCGGCAAGGCCGTCTTCGACTCCTACACGGCCGTCAAGTGGTCGCGCTCCGGCGAGAAGGTCATCCTGATCCGCCGCGAGACCAACCCCGACGACCTGGACGGCATGATCGCCGCCGAGGGCATCCTGACCTCGCGCGGCGGCAAGACCTCCCACGCTGCCGTCGTCGCCCGCGGCATGGGCAAGACCTGTGTCTGCGGCGCCGAGGAGCTCGAGGTCGACACCAAGCGCCGCCGGATGACCACCACCTCCGGCGTGGTCGTCGAGGAGGGCGACGTCGTCTCCATCGACGGCTCCACCGGCAAGGTCTACCTCGGTGAGGTGCCGGTCGTCCCGTCCCCGGTCGTCGAGTACTTCGAGGGCCGCATGCACGCCGGCGCCGACGATGCCGACGAGCTCGTCGGCGCCGTGCACCGGATCATGGCGTACGCGGACCGGGTCCGCCGTCTGCGGGTCCGCGCCAACGCGGACAACGCCGAGGACGCGCTGCGCGCCCGCCGCTTCGGCGCCCAGGGCATCGGCCTGTGCCGCACCGAGCACATGTTCCTCGGTGACCGCCGCGAGCTCGTCGAGCGCCTGATCCTGGCGGACACGGAGAGTGAGCGCGAGGAGTCCCTCCAGGCGCTGCTCCCGCTCCAGAAGAAGGACTTCATCGAGCTCTTCGAGGCGATGGACGGCCTCCCGGTCACCGTCCGCCTGCTCGACCCGCCGCTGCACGAGTTCCTGCCCGACATCACCGAGCTGTCGGTGCGCGTCGCGCTCGCCGAGTCCCGCAAGGACCCGAACGAGAACGACCTGCGGCTCCTCCAGGCCGTGCACCGTCTGCACGAGCAGAACCCGATGCTGGGTCTGCGCGGTGTCCGCCTCGGTCTGGTCATCCCCGGCCTGTTCACCATGCAGGTCCGCGCCATCGCCGAGGCCGCGGCCGAGCGCAAGAACGCCAAGGGCGACCCGCGCGCCGAGATCATGATCCCGCTCGTCGGCACCGTCCAGGAGCTGGAGATCGTCCGCGAGGAGGCCGACCAGGTCATCGCGGAGGTCGAGGCCGCGACCGGCGTCAAGCTCAAGCTCGCCATCGGCACGATGATCGAGCTGCCGCGCGCCGCGCTCACCGCCGGTCAGATCGCCGAGGCCGCGCAGTTCTTCTCCTTCGGCACGAACGACCTGACGCAGACCGTGTGGGGCTTCTCCCGCGACGACGTGGAGGCCTCCTTCTTCACGGCGTACCTGGAGAAGGGCATCTTCGGCGTCAGCCCCTTCGAGACGATCGACAAGGACGGCGTGGGCTCCCTGGTCCGCAACGCCGTCGAGGCCGGCCGCGCCACGCGCCCCGACCTCAAGCTCGGCGTCTGCGGCGAGCACGGCGGTGACCCGGAGTCGGTCCACTTCTTCCACGAGGTCGGCCTGGACTACGTCTCCTGCTCCCCGTTCCGTATCCCCGTCGCGCGCCTCGAGGCGGGCCGCGCGGCCTCCACGTCGGAGGGCAGCGACCACCGCTGACCCCACCCGTGAACCCCGGAGCCGCCGTCGGTCCCTGACCCTCACCGATCCTTCGGCGGCCCCGGTCACCTACGAGAAAGCGGCACCCCTGTGCGGGGGGTGCCGCTTTTTCGTTTCCCCGGCGTCCGTGGCCCGCGGAAGGACCACCCGATCAAGTGATCGTCACTTTGAGTAATCGGTTCGGCACTTTTCGTACGACTACTGTCTGTGATCCCGGGTCGCCGCTGGAGTGCTCGGGGCTACTTGGAGGGTGTGCGCGTCGTGCGTTTGTGGAGTGTGAAGAACGGTGTGGTGGGGCTGGTCGCGGCCGGGGTGTTCGCGGGTGGGGCGGGGGTGGCGGTGGCGGCTTCGTGGCACGAGCTGCCAACCCGGAGGAGCGGGGGTGTGTTGTTCGCGGAAGCCACGTACCGGCTCAATGAACCGGGTGTCAATCACGGGTCCTTCGAGTGGCGCGGTGAGCTGACAGACGTCTCCCACACGGACGGACACAACGTGTACGTGCTGGTGAAGGTCGCTGGTCACGGCTGGGTTCGCTACAACGGCAAGCAGAAGAAGACCGTCACCCTGCACCACTCCAACTGGGACGGCGCCGAGCGGTACACGTCGGACGCGTATCTGCGGGCCTGCCGCGACCGGGGGTCGCTGAATCCCGACAACTGCTCGCCCGAAGTGCACTACCACCGCGACTGACTGATCACGATTCGGCTCGGGGCGCCACGGAGCGCCCCGGGCTGTTCCCAGGAGGGCTGGATGCAGGCGTTCTCAGAGGCGTCAGAGGTGCTGGTCGCTCGTGATGTCGAGCTCCGTTACGGAGCGACTCCGGCGGTCAAGGGAGTGTCGCTCACCGTGCGGCGCGGAGAGGTGGTCGCCGTGACCGGGCAGAGCGGGTCGGGCAAGTCGTCCCTGCTGTACTGCCTGGCCGGGGTGCTTCCCGTGTCGGCGGGCGGGGTGTGGTTCGAGGGGCATGTGCTGGGGGAGCTGGATGACGAGGAGCTGAGCACGCTGCGGCGCGAGCGGTTCGGGTTCGTGTTCCAGTACGGGGAGTTGCTGCCGGAGTTGACCGTGGAGGAGAACGCGGCCTTGCCCTTGCGGCTGGCCGGGCAACGCAAGTCGGAGGCGCTCGCCCTGGCGGGGGACGTGTTGCGGCGACTGGGACTCGACTCAGTACGGGACCGGCGGCCGGCACAGGTATCAGGCGGGCAGAGTCAACGGGTCGCCGTGGCCCGGGCATTGATCCACCGGCCGGGAGTTGTCTTCGCGGACGAGCCGACCGGGTCGCTGGACAGCGCCAATGCGAACACGGTCCTGGAGGAGTTCCTGGTTCTGGCCAAGGCGCAGGGCACGGCGGTCGTGCTGGTCACCCACGATCCTGCAGTCGCGGCGCGGGCCGACACGCGCTACGTCATGACCGACGGGGTTCTTGGTGTGGAGGCCTTGGCATGAAGGAATTCCTGCTCGGCCTGCGTCTGTTAGCCGGTTCCGGCCGCGGCAACCGGGTTCGGTTCGCCCTGACGGTGGTCGGTGGAGCTGTCGGCGTGTGCTGCTTTGCCATCGTGCTGTCCATCTCCGGAATCCTCGATGCCCGGGACGCTCGAGTCGCCGCGCGCCAGCCGACGGTGTCCGCGCCTGGCCGGCTCGCGCGTGCGGATGCGGCCTTGGCGGAGACACGAGACGACCCCTACGGATCCCAGCAGTTCACCCGGGTCTTCCTGGCCCCGGGCAGGACCGAGAGACCACCGGCGCCACCGGGCCTTGACCGGCCGCCGCGGCCTGGCGAGTTCTTCGTTTCGCCGCACCTGGCGGAGGTTCTGGCCGAACAGCCGGGGCTCAAGCAAAGGCTGCCGGGACGGCTGGCCGGTGTCATCGGTCGTGAAGGAGTGGCCGATCCCGATGAGCTCTTCGCGTACGTAGGTGTCCGCCATGGGCAGCTCCCGGACGGCTATCGCGTCGACTCGTTCGGCATGCCGTACGTCGGTATGCCGACCGTCGAGCCCGGGGCGCTCGACATCGTCCGCTTCACCATGGTCGGAGTCGTCCTGCTGCCCCTCGGTGTCTTTCTCGCCGTTTGCGCTCGACTGTCCGCCGCCAGCCGAGCCCGCAGGCTCGCCGCGCTGCGCCTGCTCGGCCTGAGCGCGAAGAGGACTCAGCGGGTCAACGCGGCGGAGACCGTCGTCGCCGCACTGCTGGCGGGGCTGCTCGGACTGGGGCTCTACACGGCACTCAACCAGGTGGGCGCCAAGATCGGGCTGCCAGGCCTGGCGTGGTACCCGGGGGACGGCACTCCGGACCTCATGACCGTGACCGCGTGCCTGGTGGGGTGCCCGGCACTTGCTTGGTGCGTGAGCCGTGCGGGGACGAGGGATGCCGTGCGGAACCCGCTTTCGGTCCGGCGCTCCGCGGCGGAGCGCAGGCCCACGCGGTGGGGATTTCTTCCGCTGCTGGCGGGCACGGGCATCGCCGTCGGCTACTGCGTGGCCGGGGCCACGGGACACGCGCCCCGCACGACGGGCCTCTCCGCGATCCTCATCCCCACGTCGGTCATCCTTGTCGGCGCCGGCCTCGCCCTCAGCCTGCCGGTCCTCGCCCGGTTCCTCGCCCGACGGCTGGCGGTCTCCACCCGATCATTCGTTCTTGGCCTGGCCATGCGGCGCAACGAGGTCGAGGCGGGGAGCGCGCTCAGGGTGGCCACGGGTCTGGTGCTCGTGGTCTTTGCCGCGTCCCTGACCCAGGGGGTTCTGATCGAACTGGATCAGGTGTACCGGAACGACTCGCCCCAGCAGGAGTACTCGTTGGAGGCCGACCGGTTGTCGGACGCACAGATCCGCCGGTTGGGCCGGATCCCGGAGGTCCGCGCACAGGTCATGACCGCGGATACGTGGCGGGACCTCAATTCGGACCGGGACGAACCAGGCCTGGGCTTTCTCATCGCCACCTGTGCTCAACTTGCCACCCTCAGCGAGCGGGTGGACGGATGTGTGGACGGCAGGATGCAGCTACTGCGCGGTTCGCAAGGCGTGTTGGACCTGGACGCGAAGCCGGGTGCTGTCTTCCCCGTACGGCTGGACCGAGGCGGGCACCGGCACATGTGGAAGCTGACTGTGCCGGACCAGGAGGTACGGGTGTCCTCGTACGGTCTCTCGGTGGTGGACGCCGTCTCCGTCCTCGTCCCGCCCTCAGCCATCCCGGAGGGTGCCCGTCCCGAAGGCGCCAGTGTCGATCTGGCCTCCGGGTCGGACGTCGACACCGTCCGTACCACCCTCGACAGCATCGGAGGCATTGCCCCCATCGTCGATGCCCGCCCCGCCGGCATCAACATCGACGGCATCCGCCAAGTCGCCCTCATCAAATCCCTCCTCGGCGTCGGCATGGTCCTGGGCCTGATCATCGGCGTCGCCGCCTACCTCGTCGCCGCCGGGGACCGGGCCGTGGAGCGGCGGGGGCAGGTCACCGCGCTGACGCTGCTCGGGACGCGGCGGCGGACGCTGCGGGCCGTGCAGGTGGCTCAGGTCGTCATGCCGCTGGGCGTCGGGCTCGTCCTCGCCCTGGTCACCGGGAAGCTCGTCGAGTCCAGCTATCTGGTCAGCGGCGGCGGCGACGTGTTCTGGGACGGAGACGGGGTACCGCTCCTGATCGGCAGCGCGCTCGGGGTCGTCGGGATCGCGGCCCTCGGCTCGCTGCCGCTGGTCGGGAGACGGATCGACCCGGAGCTGATTCGCAGGGACTGACCGGCGACGACGGGGCGTACTCTGCGGTAACCCTGCCGTCGACGCATCAGGAGAGAGGCCCCACGATGAGCGCCGCATGGAACGCGACCCGGATCCCCGACCAGCGCGGCCGGACCGCCGTCGTCACCGGGGCCAACAGCGGGATCGGGTACGTCACCGCGCGGGAGCTCGCCCGGGCCGGCGCCCGGGTCGTGTTCGCGTGCCGGAGCGAGGCGCGGGGGAGCGCCGCCGTCGAGCAGGCTCAGAAGGAGGTGCCGGGGGCGGAGGTCGAGTTCGCGGCGCTCGATCTCGGGGACCTGGCTTCCGTGCGGGCGTTCGCCGAGGCGTGGCAGGGCCGCACCCTCGACCTGCTCGTCAACAACGCCGGGGTCATGGCCCTGCCCCACTCCCTCACCGCCGACGGCTTCGAGACCCAGTTCGGGGTCAACCACCTCGGGCACTTCGCGCTGACGGGACTGTTGCTCCCGAGCCTGCTCGCCGCCCCCGCGCCCCGCGTCGTCAGCGTCTCCAGCGGGATGCACGCCCTCGCCAACATCGACATCGACGACCTCAACAGCGAGAAGAAATACGGCAAGTGGATCGCGTACGGGCGGTCCAAGACGGCCAATCTGCTGTTCACGCACGCGTTGGCGCGGCGGGCGACCGCCGCCGGGACCGCGCTCGTCGCCGCCGCCGCGCACCCCGGCTACGCCGCGACCTCACTCCAGACGCGCGGCGCACGCATGGAGGGACGCAAGGGCGCCGAGCGGATCTTCGAGCTGGGCAACCGGATCTTCGCCCAGCCCGCCGAGGACGGCGCCCTGCCCACCCTCTACGCCGCCACCGTCCCGGGCGTCCGGCCCGACGACTTCTACGGGCCCCGCGTCCTGATGACCCGCGGCGCCCCGGCCAAATCCTGGCGGGCGCCGTGGACCCTCGACGACACGGCGGGCGAACGGCTCTGGGCCGCGTCTGAGCAGCTCACGGGCATCGCGTACGACAGCGCGCTCAAGGGATGAGACGTCACACCGCCGTAGTGGGTCTGTCGTAATTCCCTTGCATGGTTGATCGTTGGGCGGTCGAGTTCATGTGTACGGATGCATGAGTACGGGCCACGGACGGACAACTGGGGGCGACAGCATGACCATCAGCCGTAGAGGAATGCTCGGGAGCGCCGCCGCGCTCGGACTGCTCACCGCGTGCGGATCGAACACCGGCCGGGACGGCGGTGGCGACGACGGAGGCGGCAGCGGCCCGAAACTCTCGCACTGGTACCACCAGTACGGCGAACAGGGCACCGAGCAGGCCGTGAAGAAGTACGCGGCGGCCTACGACAAGGCGCGGATCGCCGTCCAGTGGCGGCCCGGCAACTACGACCAGCAGACCGCCGCCGCGCTGCTCACGAAGTCGGGCCCGGACGTCTTCGAGGTCAACGGGCCGACCCTGGACCAGATCCAGGGCAAGCAGGTCGTGGACCTCACCGACCTGTTCGAGGGCGTCAAGGACGACTTCAACCAGGCGGTCCTCGCGCCGAAGACGTACGACGGGAAGATCTGGGGCATCCCGCAGGTCGTCGACATGCAGATGCTCTACTACCGGAAGAGTCTGCTGGACGATGCCGGGGTGCAGCCGCCTCGGACGCTCGATGAACTCGTCGACGCGGCAAAGAAGTTGAGCAGCAAGAAGGTCAAGGGGCTGTTCCTGGGGAACGACGCCGGGGCCGGGGTGCTCGGCGGGACGCCACTGCTCGCGGCCGGGCTCGAACTCGTCACCGAGGACGGCAAGGTCGGCTTCGACGACCCCGCCGCGGCCCGCACCCTCGGCAAGCTCCACCGGCTCTACGCCGACAAGTCGCTGCTGCTCGGCGCCCCCGCGGACTGGTCGGACCCGTCGGCGTTCGTCCAGGGCCTCACCGCCATGCAGTGGTCCGGGCTGTGGGCACTGCCCGCCGTCCAGAAGGCACTCGGCGACGACTTCGGCGTGCTGCCGTTCCCGAAGGACGGCGCGCAGGGCCGGCCCGCCGTCCCGGTCGGCGCGTACGCCGCGGCCGTCTCCACCCGCACCGCGCACGAGCAGGCCGCCAAGGACTACCTGAAGTGGCTGTGGATCGAACGCACCGACTACCAGGAGGACTTCGCGCTCTCCTACGGCTTCCACATCCCCGCCCGGATCTCCCTCGCGAAGAAGGCCGCCAAGCTGCGCACGGGCGCCGCCGCCGACGCCGTCCGGTTCACCACCGACCACGGCTTCGCCCAGCCCCTGCAATGGACCCCGGCCGCGCAGACCGCGTACCAGGACGCGCTCAACCGGATCATCAAGGACGGTGCGAGCCCGGACAGCGAGCTGAAGACCGTCGTGCGGAAGGTGTCGGCCGAGCTCGACCGTGTGAAGAGCAAGTGAGCCGAGAGAAACAGGACGGACGAGAGACACAGGACGGACGAGGGAGACAGGAGAAGCATCGGGCCCGGTGGTTCTGGGTGTTCGTCGGGCCGTTCCTGCTCGGGCTGGTCGTCTTCACGTACGTCCCGCTCGGCTGGAGCGTCTACCTCAGCTTCTTCGACGCCCACAACACCGTGACGCCCACCGAGTTCGTCGGGCTCGGCAACTACACGGCGCTGCTGCGGGACGACGCGTTCACCAGCAGCCTGGGGACGTTCTGCCTGTTCACGCTGTTCATCGTGCCGACGACCTACGCCGCCTCGCTCGCCCTCGCCCTCATGGTGAACCGGCTGCGGCGCGCCCAGGCCTTCTTCCGGTCCGTCTTCTTCCTGCCGGCCGCGTGCAGCTACGTCGTCGCGGCCCTCATCTGGAAGATGTCCCTCTTCAACGGCGTGCGCTTCGGTCTCGCCAACACCCTGCTCGGCTATGTCGACGTCGACCAGATCGCCTGGCTGTCCACGACGGACCCGCCCTGGTACTGGCTGGTCATCGTCACCGTACGGCTCTGGCTCCAGGCAGGCTTCTACATGATCCTCTTCCTGGCCGGGCTCCAGCGGATCAGTCCGACGCTGTACGAGGCGGCGGCCGTCGACGGGGCGCGGCCGGGCTGGCAGGTGTTCCGGCACATCACGTTCCCGCAGCTGCGCACGACGTCCGTCGCGGTCGTCCTGCTGCTCGTCATCAACGCCTTCCAGGCCTTCGACGAGTTCTACAACCTGCTGTCCGACGCCCGCGGCTACCCGCCCTACGCCCGCCCGCCCCTCGTCTACCTCTACTACCTCGCACTCGGCCAGGGACAGAACCTCGGCCTGGGCAGCGCCGGCGCCGTCCTGCTCGCGCTGATCGTCGCCGTGGTGACGATCGGGCAGGCCCGCTGGTTCGGGCTCGGCAGGAAGGAGGCCGACGCGTGAGCTCCCCCCACAGGTACCGGGACGACGGGTTGGTGCGGGCCGGGCGCGCCCTGCGGCTCGCGCTGCTCGTCGCCCTCGCCCTGCTCTTCCTCGTCCCCTTCTACCTCCTGGTCCGCAACGGCCTGGCGACCGAGCAGGAGATCACCTCTCCGGACTGGACGTTCTTCCCCTCGGACCTGCGCTGGGGCAATGTCACGGAGCTGTTCGAGGACAGCTCGGTCCCGTTCGCGCGCTCCCTGCTCAACTCGGCGCTCATCGCCGTCGCCACGACCCTCGGCACCCTCGTGCTCGCCTCCCTCGCGGGCTACGGCCTGGCCCGCATCCCGTACCGGCACGCGAACAAGGTCTTCTACGCGATCCTCGGCACGCTGATGGTCCCGGCGGCCGTCACGTTCGTACCGAGCTTCGTGCTGGTGTCCTCGCTCGGCTGGGTGTCGACGCTGCGCGGACTGATCGTGCCGACGCTGTTCTCGGCGTTCGCCTGCTTCGTCTTCCGGCAGTACTTTCTCGGGTTCCCGGGGGAGCTGGAGGACGCCGCGCGGGTCGACGGGCTCGGGTACTGGCGCACCTACTGGCGGGTGGTCGTGCCGAACTCCCGGCCCGTCTTCGCGGCCGTCGGCACGATCGTGTTCATCGGCGCGTGGAACTCGTTCCTGTGGCCGCTGGTCATCGGGCAGGACCGGAACTCCTGGACGGTGCAGGTGGCGCTGTCCTCGTTCACGACGGCTCAAGTGGTGCGGCTGCACGAGCTGTTCGTGGCAGCCGCCGTGTCGATCCTGCCGCTGCTGCTCGTGTTCCTGCTGTTCCAGAGATGGATCGTGGCGGGCGTCGAGCGCTCCGGCATCGACTGACCCGCCGGAGCGCCCGCCGACGGGTCAGGCCGCGCGCACCTCGTACGCCTCGACGGCGATGCCCTCGTCGTCGAGGCAGCGGCCCGTCTCCAGGTCGAAGCGCTGCTTCAGGAGCGGGGAGGCGACGAACGGGCGGCCTCCGGCGGTGCCGAGCAGGCCGCGCGAGAGGACGGCCGCGCCGGTGAACGGGTCGGTGTTGTCGATGGCGTAGACCCGCCCGGCGCGGTCGCGGAACAGGGCGGCCTGCCGGCCGTCGGGCAGGAGGGCGGCGACCCCGCGCCCGGGGACGAGCCGGTCGAGGGCGCACACCTCCAGCCACTCCTCGTCCAGAGCGAGCTGCACGGTGGTCGCGGGGGCGATCGTCGTCAGGGTCATCGGGCTGCGGTTCCTTCCAGGGAGGACAGCGAGATCAGCGGCAGTTCGGGCTTGATCTGGTCCCGCTCCGGGACGAAGCGGACCGTCGGGTCGGGGGTGCCCGGCGCGTTCACGAAGGACACGAAGCGGGCCAGGCGCTCCGGGTCGTCGAGGGTCGCGGCCCACTCGTCGCGGTAGTGCGCGACGTGGGCCCGCATCAGGGACTCCAGCTCGTCGCAGATGCCGAGCCGGTCGTGCACGACGACGTCCCGTACGTGGTCGAGGCCGCCCTCGATCCGGTCCAGCCAGGTCGAGGTCCGCTCCAGACGGTCCGCGGTGCGGATGTAGAACATCAGGAAGCGGTCGATCAGCCGGATCAGCTCGGCGTCGCTCAGGTCCTGCGCGAGCAGGTCGGCGTGGCGCGGGGTCATGCCGCCGTTGCCGCCCACATACAGGTTCCAGCCGTTGGCCGTGGCGATCACGCCGAAGTCCTTCGACTGGGCCTCCGCGCACTCGCGGGCGCAGCCGGAGACCGCCGACTTCAGCTTGTGCGGGGAGCGCAGGCCCCGGTAGCGCAGCTCCAGGTCGATGGCCATGCGGACCGAGTCCTGCACGCCGTAGCGGCACCAGGTCTGCCCGACACAGGACTTCACCGTGCGCAGCGCCTTCCCGTACGCGTGCCCCGACTCGAAGCCCGCGTCGACCAGTCGGCCCCAGATCGCCGGGAGTTGATCCACCCGCGCCCCGAAAAGGTCGATGCGCTGACCGCCCGTGATCTTCGTGTAGAGGCCGAAGTCGCGGGCCACCTCGCCGATCACGATCAGCCTCTCCGGGGTGATCTCGCCGCCGGGGACCCGGGGCACCACCGAATAGGAGCCGTTCTTCTGGAGGTTGGCGAGGAAGTGGTCGTTCGTGTCCTGGAGGGCCGCCTGCTCGCCGTCCAGGACATAGCCGTCCGCGCCGATCGACGGGGCGAGCGAGGCGATGATCGAACCGACCGTCGGCTTGCACACCTCGCAGCCCTCGCCGCCCTGCGCCGCCTCCCGGCCGTGCTCGTCGAGGACCTGCGCGAACGTCGTGATCCGCCTGACCCGCACGATCTCGTACAGCTCCTGGCGGGTCAGCGCGAAGCAGCCGCACAGGCCGCCGTCGCCGGACTTCGGCAGCAGCTGCCCGATGAGCTTGACGCAACTCCCGCAGCCCGTACCGGCCTTGGTGCACTTCTTCACCTCGGGCAGTGAGGTGTGCGCGCAGATCTCGCCCTTGGTGACGTTGTGGCAGGAGCAGATGACGGCGTCGTCGGGCAGCGCCTCCGGACCGAGTTGCGCGGGGGCGCCCGCACCGGCCGGCAGCACCAGGGCCTCCGGCGCGACGGGCGGCACCGTGCCGGTCAGCGCCCGCAGCGTCCCGTACGCCTCCGCGTCCCCGACCAGGATCCCGCCGAGCAGCTCGCCGCCGGAGCCGATCACGAGCTTCTTGTACGTGCCCGAGCGCGAGTCCGAGTAGACGACGTCGAGGCAGCCCTCCGCCGTCCCGTGCGCGTCGCCGAACGAGGCCACGTCCACGCCGAGCAGCTTCAGCTTCGTGGACAGGTCGGCGCCGGTGAAGCCGTCGCCCGCCGTGCCGAGGATCGCGTCGGCGGCCGTCCGCGCCATCTCGTAGCCCGGCGCCACGAGCCCGTACACCCGTCCGTCCACGGCCAGGGCGCACTCGCCGATCGCGAACACCGCCGGGTCGCTCGTGCGGCACTCCGCGTCGACCGCGATCCCGCCGCGCTCGCCGACCGTCAGCCCCATGTCGCGGGCCAGCTGGTCGCGCGGCCGGACCCCGGCCGAGAAGACGACGAGGTCGGTCGCCAGCTCCGAGCCGTCCGACAGCTTCATCGCCCGTACGGCGTCCCGGTCGCCGGTGACGATCTCCTGGGTGCCGACGCCCGTGTGGACGCTCAGCCCCATGTCGCCGATCGTCCGGAGCAGGGCCGCGCCGCCGCCCTCGTCGACCTGCACCGGCATCAGGCGCGGCGCGAACTCCACGATGTGCGTGGTCAGTCCGAGCCCCTTCAGCGCACCCGCCGCCTCCAGACCGAGCAGCCCGCCGCCGACGACCGCGCCGACCGTCGCGTGGTTCTTCGCGTACTCCTCGATCGCGTACAGGTCCTCGATCGTGCGGTACACGAAACAGCCGGTCGCGTCCTTGCCGGGCACCGGCGGCACGAACGGGTACGAGCCGGTGGCCAGGACCAGAGTGTCGTACGTGAACTCCAGGCCGGACCGGGAGCGCACGGTGCGGGCCGCTCGGTCGACGGACTCGGCCGGGTCACCGACGTGCAGTTCGATGCCGTGCGCGGTGATGAACTCCGGGTCCGTCATGGACAGTTCCTCGGGCGTCGTGCCCGAGAAGTACGAGGTGAGCTGGACCCGGTCGTAGGCGGGGCGCGGCTCCTCGCAGAGCACGACGACGCGATGGCTGCGGGTCAGGCCGCGCTCGGCGGCGGCTTCGAGGAAGCGCTGGCCGACCATGCCGTGGCCGATGAGAACGAGGGTGGGCATGTCAGAGGCCTCCGTCGTGGGTGAGCAGATGGAGCAGTGGCGCGCCGACGGCGTCGTCGGCGGCCAGGGATTCGTTCGCCTCCCAGGCGAGGGCGAGCGCGCCGACGCTGGCGAGCTCCCCGACCAGGACGCCGCCGACCAGCCGGTCGCCGCGGACCACGACCTTGCGGTACGTGCCGCGGGTGGCGTCGGTGAGCTGCACGACGTCGTCGCCGGGCAGCGGGTCGGGCTCACCGAACGCGGCGAGGTCCAGGGGACCGGCCTCGTGCGGGAGCGTGAGCCGGGTCAGGGTGCGGGTGCCGGTGTACGCGGCCTCGGCGCCGGTCAGCAGCGCCGCGAGCGTGTCCGCCTGTTCGAGGGCGGGGGTGGCCAGGCCGTAGACCGTGCCGGCGTGCTGGGCGCAGTCGCCGACCGCGCGGATGTGCGGGTCGCTGGTGCGGAGCTCGTCGTCGACGACGATCCCCTTGCGCACGTCGAGGCCCGCGGCCTGCGCGAGGCCGGTGCGGGGGCGGACCCCGCAGGCCAGCACGGTGACGTCGGTGTCGAGCATGAAGCCGTCGTGCAGTTCGACGCGGCGGACGTGCCCGTCCTCGACGCGGACGCCACGCACCCGGCACTCGGTGTGGATCTCGACGCCCAGCTCGGCGAGGTGCCGGTGGACCAGCGCGCTCGACCGGGGGTCCAGCTGGCGCTCCATCAGCCGCTCCGCCTGCTGCGTCAGCACCACCTGGGCGCCGCGCCGGGCCAGCGCGCGGGCCGCCGACACGCCCAGCAGCCCGCCGCCGATGACGACCGCGCGGGTGCCCTCGGTGACGGCCCGCGACAGGGCGAGACAGTCGTCCATCGTGCGGAACGCGTGCACGCCGAGGGGGAGTTCGGTGGCGCCGGGGGCGAAGAGGCCGCGCAGCGGGGGCAGCACCGGGTTCGAGCCGGTGGCCAGGACCAGGGTCTCGTACGGGACCTCGGTGCCGTTCTCGCACTGGATCACGCGGCGCTCCCGGTCGATCCGGACGGCGCGGGTGCGCAGGGGGGAGGCGGGGGTGCGGGGGAGGGCGATGACGTCCGGGGCGTACGTGCCGGCCAGGACCTCGGCGAGGAGCACGCGGTTGTACGGGGCGTGCGGTTCCTCGCCGATGAGCACGGCGTCCTCGCCCAGGCGCTGGGCCAGGCGGGTACCGGCGAGGCCGGTGCCGATGATCACTGGGCGGGGGGTCGGTGCGGGCATGCGGTTCAGCGTGCGGGGTGGGTGTTTCTCGGGGGCGTCCCGTCGGTTTCTCCCGCGGTACGGGGTGCTCCGCGGGTGGTTCGGGGCTGTGTGAGGCGGCGCCGGGGGCGCCTTCTCGTCTGCCGGGTTCCTCGTCGCGGGCGGCTCTCCCACCGTCGTGGCTGATCGCGCAGTTCCCCGCGCCCCTGAGATGCGCACTTCGTGCGCGATCTCCATAGGGGCGGTGCCCCATCGGGGAAATGCGACGCGAAGCGTCTGCATTTCAGGGGCGCGGGGAACTGCGCGACCAGCCCCCACCGGGCCGCGGTCGACGTACGACTATCGGCTGGAGGTCAGGTGGGCGAAGACGACTACGTTGCCTTCGTACCCGGTGCCCCGCGCGTAGCGGCCGCCACACGTGATGACCCGCAGCTCGGGGCGCCGGCTCGCCCCGTACACGGTCCGGTCCGGGAAGGACTTCGCGTCGTAGACCTCGACGGAGTCCACCGTGAAGACGGCCACGGAACCGTCCCGCCGGTCGACCTCGATCGTGCGGCCCCGGGTGAGCGCCCCGAGGTCGTAGAAGACGGCGGGCCCGTCGGCGTTGTCGACATGCCCGGCGACCACCGCCGTACCCGTCTCACCCGGCGTCGTCCCGGCCTCGTACCAGCCGGCCAGGTTCTTCTTCTGCGGCGGCGGCACGTCGAGGCTGCCGCTCCGGGTCAGCCGCAGCCCCATGAGCGGTGCGTCGACCCGGATGGACGGGATGCGGATGCGGTCCGGCGGGGACGGGGACAGCGGGGCCGCGCCGGGCGGGGCGTACCGGTCGGTGCCCGGACGGGCCTGCGCCGCGGACGGCTGCGGGGGCGGGTGCCCGCCGGAGTTGGTGGACAGCAGCCACGCCCCGGTGCCGAGAGAGAGCACGGTGACGGTCGCTATCGCGGAGTTGACGGCCTTGCGCGATCGCACGGGACCTCCTGGGACGAACGTCGCCCGCCCCTCCGGTCCGCGAGGGGCTGCGGCCGGAGGGGTGGGGACTGGCGGTACCGGTGGGCGGGCGGGTCACGGACGGCGGAGGATGTCCGCGACCCGGTCCGTCCGTGGTGACTCCTGCGGATCCCTTCAGATCCCCTCGCCTCTCGCCCGGCGATGCAGGAGCCAGGTACCGCCCGCGGCGGCGACGGCCAGAGCCGCCACGCCCGCCGCGGTCTGCACGGGGTCGGGTCCGAGCGTGCCGCCGACCCCCGTCTTCACATGGCCTTTCGGCATCTGCGCACCCGGTGTGCCGGCCTGGGCGAGGGACACGATGAGATCGCCGGTGACGCGCGTGCCGCCGGCGCACTTCGCGACGATCTCGTACGTGCCGGGCTGCGCGGACGCGGGCACCGCGAAGTGTCCCGCCGCGTTGTCGCCGTCCGAGGCCGGGGCGAGCGTGAACGCGCCCGCGCCGACCGTGCGGGCGTCACCGGCCGCCGTGCCCCGGGTGCCGCACGCGGTGGTGTCCACGGTGACCGTGGTGCCCGGGGCGGCCGTCGCGGGGTAGACCTCGAGCCCGCCCTGCGCGGCGGCGGCCGGGGCGGCGCCGAGACCGGCGAGGGCGACGGCGAACGCGGCGGCGGTCAGCGGTCGGCCTGTGCGCATCGTGGAGCTCCTTCGCGGGCGTCGGACGCGCCCTGCAAGACCGAGGTAAGTACCAGTCGCCGCGGTACGCCTGCTGATGCGGCGTCAGATAGGGGGGTCGGGCAGGGGTTCTGACGGGGTGACGGGTGCGTCGTCGCAGGTCATCGGCGTGTCGGGGGATGTGGAGCGTGGGGCGCGGCGCGGGCGTACGACCGGGTGACCGGACACTCCGTCAGGCGGCGGCGCGGGGCGCGGAGGTCACAATGGGGGCGTGGAGATCACCGACGAGACCGTGCTGACCGTACTGACGACGACGGACGCCCCGGACCGGGCGGACACCCTGGCCCGCGGCGCCGTCGAGGCCCGCCTCGCGGCGTGCGCGCAGGTGTCCGCGGCGGTGACGTCCGTGTACCGGTGGGAGGGGGCGGTCGAGACGGCCCGGAAGTACCAGGTCCTTCTGAAGACGACCGCCGCGCGGTACCCGGAGCTGGAACGGTGGCTGACGGACCACCACGACTACGACACGCCCGAGATCGTGGCCGTGCCGGTCGTCAGGGGTGCCCCCGGCTACCTCGGTTGGGTGCGGGGCGAGACGGCTTGAACCGTAGCTCCGGCGGGTTCGTCGCCGAGTGCCGCCCGGTGGGGCTTCTCGCGCAGTTCCCCGCGCCCCTGGAGATGCGCACTTCGTGCGCGATCTCCATCGGGGCGGTGCCCCATCGGGGAAATGCGACCCGAAGGGTCTGCATTTCAGGGGCGCGGGGAACTGCGCGACCAGCCACGACGCACCCGCAGTCGCCCACGCAGGGTCACTCGGCAGACGAAAGGCGAGGCCCCACCGGACCCGCACCGCACCCGGCGACGTCGCTACACCCGTTCGACCCGTACCGCGCACACCTTGAACTCGGGCATGCGTGAGGTCGGGTCGAGGGCCGGATTGGTCAGGGTGTTGGCCCGGCCGGGGCCCGGCCAGTGGAAGGGCATGAAGACCGTGTCGGGGCGGATGCCGGGCGTCAGCCGGGCCGGGGCGACCGCGCGACCACGCCGCGAGACCACCGCCACGTCCTCGCCCTCGGCCACGCCGAGCCGCGCCGCGAGCCGGGGGTGCAGCTCGACGAAGGGGCCCGGGGCCGCCCGGTTCAGCTCGTCGACCCGTCGGGTCTGGGCGCCCGACTGGTACTGGGCGACGACCCGCCCCGTCGTCAGATGCACCGGGTACTCCGCGTCGGGCTCCTCGGCGGCCGGACGGTGCGTCACCGGGACGAACCGGGCCCGGCCGTCCTCGTGCGCGAACCGGTCGAGGAAGAGGCGGGGCGTGCCCGGGCCGGCCGGGTCCGGGCAGGGCCAGAAGACGCCGTCGCCCTCGGCGAGGCGCGCGTAGGAGATGCCCGCGTAGTCGGCCGGTCCGCCCGCGGAGGCGCGGCGCAGCTCGCCGAAGACCTCCTCGGGGTTGGCCGGGAACCCCTTCTCCAGGTCGGGGGCGAGACGCGCGGCGAGTTCGCGGAGCACTTCGAGGTCGGAGCGGACGCCGTCCGGCGGGGTGAGGGCGCGGCGGCGCAGCAGCACGCGGCCCTCCAGGTTCGTGACCGTGCCGGTCTCCTCCGCCCACTGCGTCACCGGCAGCACCACGTCCGCGAGTTCGGCGGTCTCGGACAGGACGACGTCGGCCACGGCGAGGAAATCGAGCGAGCGCAGCCGCTGCTCGACGTGGGCCGCGCGGGGCGCCGAGACGACCGGGTTCGACCCCATCAGGAGCAGCGCGCGGATGTCACCGCCGAGCGCGTCGAGCAGCTCGTACGCGGAGCGGCCGGGGCCCGGCAGCGACTCCGGGTCCACGCCCCAGACCCCGGCGACATGGGCGCGGGCGGCCGGGTCGGCGAGCTTGCGGTAGCCGGGCAACTGGTCGGCCTTCTGACCGTGTTCGCGACCGCCCTGCCCGTTGCCCTGGCCGGTGAGGCAGCCGTAACCGGAGTGCGGGCGGCCCGGGCGGCCGGTGGCGAGGGCCAGATTGATCCACGCGGAGACCGTGTCCGTGCCCTTGGCCTGCTGCTCGGGCCCGCGCGCGGTCAGCACCATGGCCTCACCGGCCCCGGCGAACAGGTCGACCGCCTCGCGCAGCCGCGGCACCGGCACCCCGGTGACCCGCTCCACGTACTCCGGCCAGTGCGCCATCGCGGCGGCCCGCGCCCCCTCCCAGCCCGAGGTCCGCTCCCGGATGTACGCCTCGTCGGTGCGGCCCTGTGCCACCACGAGGTGCAGCAGGCCGAGGGCGAGTGCGAGATCCGTGCCGGGGCGCGGGGCCAGGTGCAGGTCGGCGAGTTCGGCGGTACGGGTGCGGCGCGGGTCCACGACGATCAACGTGCCGCCGTTGGCCTTCAGTTCGGTCAGATAGCGCAGGGCGGGCGGCATGGTCTCGGCCGGGTTCGAGCCGACCAGGAGCACGCAGCCGGTGTGCGGGATGTCCGCGAGCGGGAACGGCAGGCCCCGGTCGATCCCGAAGGCCCGCTGCCCGGCCGCCGCCGCCGACGACATGCAGAACCGGCCGTTGTAGTCGATCTGCGAGGTCCGCAGCACCGTGCGGGCGAACTTGCCGAGCGCGTACGCCTTCTCGTTCGTGAGTCCGCCGCCGCCGAACACGGCGTTCGCGTCCGGGCCGTGCGCGGTGCGGGCCCGGTCGAGGGCCGCGGCGATCGTGTCCAGAGCCTCGTCCCAGCCCGCCGGTTCCAGGCGGCCCGTCGTGGCGCTGCGCAGGAGCGGGCCGGTGAGCCGCACCCGGGACGACAGCACCTCGGCGGCGCTCTGCCCTTTGCCGCACAGGGCGCCCCGGTTCACCGGGAAGTCCTCCCGCCCGCTCACCGTGGCGTCCGGGGCGACCCGCATCCCGCACTGCAGCGCGCAGTACGGGCAGTGCGTGGGCGTGGCGGCGGGCGGCTCGGAGGCGGTGACCGTGTGCATACGGGCCAGCGTGCGGGCCCGTTGTTACGCGGTGAGGGGCGGGGCGGTTACGCACGGGGTACGCGGTCCTCCCCGCGCCCGGGGGCCGGTCGTGAGGTCAGCGGCGCAGGGCGTCCGTGATGCCGCTCTCGCGCGGGCCGAGGAAGTGCGGGTCGGGGCGGACGACCGCGTCCAGGGCCGCCTTGCCCGCCGCGAGGACCTCCCGGGCGCCGCCCGCGTACCAGGTCACGTCGTGCCGTTCGTCCACGCCGACGCCGTACGAGGACACGCCGGCGGCCTCGCACAGGGCGAGCGCCCGCCGGATGTGGAAGCCCTGGCTGACCAGGACCGCGCGGCGCACCCCGAAGATCTTGCGGGCCCGCACGCAGGAGTCCCAGGTGTCGAACCCGGCGTAGTCGCTCACGACGGCGCGACCCGGAACGCCGTGCCGGGTCAGGTAGTCCCGCATGGCGTCGGGTTCGTCGTAGTCCTCGGTGCTGTTGTCGCCGGTGACCAGGACGGCCCGGACACGGCCCGTACGGTACAGCTCCGCGGCGGCGTCGAGCCGGTGCGCCAGATAGGGAGAGGGCTCCCCGTCCCACAGCCCGGCGCCGAACACGACGGCCACGTCGGTACGGGGCACGTCCCCGAGCCCCTTGACCCGGTCACCGGTCGACGTGAACAGCCACGTCGCCGGCAGAAGCGCGAGCACGCACAGCCCCATGACGACCTGCACGGCGACCCGCCGCCCCCGAGTGCTCCGCGGCACCCGCACCCTGACTCCGGCCAGCTTCAAAGGTGACTCTCTCCTCAGACGAGCCGACGGAACTTCCCTCTCACCGACCCAGACGCCACAACCCCCGAGAAGGTTCGCCCCGAGTCCGCGACGCGGCGTCGACATGCGGCTCCGCCGCTTGGTGGGCTGGGGTAAGGCGCGATCGGGGGGGGGCAGATGCGCCCCGTCAGGGGCGCGGGGCTGTGACATAAGCGGCTGCGCCGCGGGGCGCGAGAAGCCCCACCGGCCGGCGGTCCGGGACGATGGCGAGCACACCACGGCGGTGCTGCCCGAGGCGGGACGCCGGGCGGATGGGCGGGGCAGGGCTGGGGCAAGGCGATATCGCGGGGCAGGTGCGCCCCGTCAGGGGCGCGGGGCTGTGACATCAGCGGCTGCGCCGCGGGGCGCGAGAAGCCCCACCGGCCGGCGGCCCGCGACGAGAGCGATCACGCCACGGCGGTGCCGGGGCCACCGGAGCAGAGGCGCCGCTCACCCATGAACACGCCACACAGTGAACCCGCGGCAACCACTCGTCACCGCCCCGCAACAACACGGCAACCCCCACCCGGCACGATCGCTCCATGACGGACGAGTTCACCCGCACGGGCACCACCAGCACGGCAGGACTCCTCACCATGATCAGCGACCAGCTCGGCACCCAGCTCAGCCACGTCTCCCTGAGCGGCCGCAGGAAACCACCCGCCCTCGTCCTCGTGGCCCACGGAAGCCGGGACCCCCGCGCCCTCACCACCGTCACCGCCCTGGCCCAGCGGATCCGGGAACTCCGCCCCGCCCTCCCCGTCCACCTGGGCCACATAGAACTCAACGAGCCCCTGCTCACCGACACCCTCGCCCGAATGCGCCCCGGCCGAGCCGTCCTCGTCCCCCTCCTCCTCTCCCGCGGCCACCACGTCAAGCACGACATCCCCGGCGCGGCCGACGCCGCGGAGCACCTCCGCACCCGCGTCGCCGCCCCCCTCGGCCCGCACCCCCTCCTCGTCGACGCCCTGCACGACCGTCTCGTCGAGGCCGGCTGGCCGGCGCAGCAGTCCGAGCGGGCCCGCCGCCGCAGCGGCGTCGTGCTCGCCGCCGCCGGCTCCCGCGACCCCGACGCCGCCGCCGACATCCGCCGCACCGCCGACCTGCTGGCCCACCGCCTCGGCGTCCCCGTCGTCCCGGCCCACCCGGGCTCGGCCGAGGCCCCCGACGTCCCGGCGGCCGTCCGCGCCCTCGCCGCCCGCGGCAGGACCCGTACGGCGGTCGCCGCGTACTTCACGGCCCCGGGCCGGTTCGCCACCCAGGCCGCGACCGCCGCCCCCGGCATCGCGGCGGCCCCCCTCGGCACCCATCCGGCCCTCGCCCGCCTGGTCCTGCACCGCTACGACACGGCGCTGACCGGCGCCCCGCAGACCGCCCCGCACTCCGCGCTGCCCGATCTGGCGACCGCCTGACAGTGGCGGCGTCTACTGTCGCCCCATGGAACGCAGCAACACGAACGGCCCGCACGACACAGGCATCGACACCGACACCGGTTACGACCCCGCCGCGGCCGAGCGCTGGGCCCCCGAGCCCGACAAGCGCCCCGGCCGCACCGCGTTCCAGCGCGACCGCGCCCGCGTCCTGCACTCCGCCGCGCTGCGCCGCCTCGCCGGCAAGACCCAGGTCGTCACGCCCGGCACCCGCAGCCGGCACTGGGACGCCAGCCCCCGCACCCGCCTCACCCACTCCCTGGAGTGCGCCCAGGTCGGCCGGGAGCTCGGCGCGGCGCTCGGCTGCGACCCCGACCTCGTCGAGACGGCCTGCCTCTCGCACGACCTCGGCCACCCGCCCTTCGGACACAACGGCGAGCAGGCGCTCAACGAGGTCGCCGGGGACTGCGGCGGCTTCGAGGGCAACGCCCAGTCGCTGCGCCTGCTCACCCGCATCGAGCCCAAGCGCTTCGTCCACGCCCCCGGCACCGGCGAACTCGTCAGCGTAGGACTCAATCTGACCCGCGCAGCCCTCGACGCCGCCACCAAGTACCCGTGGCCGCGCGGCGCCCACCCCACCGACCCCGACTCGCCCAAGTTCGGTGTGTACGAGGACGACCGGCCGGTCTTCGACTGGGTGCGGGAGGCCTCGCCCGGCCGGCGCACCTGCTTCGAGGCCCAGGTCATGGACTGGGCCGACGACGTCGCGTACTCGGTGCACGACCTGGAGGACGGCCTGCACGCGGGCCACCTCGACCCGAACGCACTGCATGCCGAGCCCGAGCGCGCCGACGTCTTCGCGGTAGCCGTCGGGCGCTACGTGCCGGCCGACACCGACCCCGCCGAGCTGGCCGCCGCCCTCGACCGGCTCCTCGACCAGGAGTGGTGGCCGCACGGCTACGACGGCACCGCCGTCGCGCAGGCCCGCCTCAAGGACGCCACCAGCCAGCTCATCGGCCGTTTCTGCCTGGCCGCCGAGGGCGCCACCCGCGCCCGCTACGGCTCGGGCCGCCTCACCCGCTACGGGGCCGAACTGGTCGTCCCCCGCGAGGCCCGCCTGGAGTGCGCCGTCCTCAAGGCCGTCGCCGACCGCTACGTGATGCAGCGCCCCCAGCAGGAGGTGCTCCGCGCCGACCAGCGCGTCGTCGTGGCCGAACTGGCCGAGGCCCTCACCGCCCGCGCCCCCGACGGCCTGGACCCCCAGTTCCGCGCCCTGTTCGACGAGGCCCCCGACGACCGGGCCCGCAAGCGCGTGGTGATCGACCAGATCGCCTCCCTGACCGACGCCACGGCCCGATCCCTGCACGCCTCCCTCACGGCCCCCCGCGCCTGAGCCCCGCCACGCTCCCTCCCGGCCGCCCTCCGTCCATGACCGTGTCCCCGAGGGGCGTCCTGCGGTGCAGCACCGTGTTCCCGCGCCGCTCCGACACGACCAGACCCGCCTCGCGCAGGACCGTCGCGTGCCGGCTCGCCGTCGAGGCCGTCAGCCGGAGCAGCTCCGCCAACTGGCCGGTCGTGCGCGGATGGTCCAGCGCGTCGAGGACCAAGGCCCGGGTCGGGCCGATCAGTTGGGCGACCGGTGGCGATACCGCGCCGTGCGCGCGGGTGCGGGCCAGCCAGCCCGGGGCCGGGCCCAGCGGGTGGACCAGGACCGGGTCGAGCGAGTCGTCGGCCAGCACGACCGGCGCCACCACGCAGAAGAACCCCGGCACGATCGTCAGCGGACGTCCGCCGAGCGGCAGCCGCCGCGCCACCGGATACGCGGCGACCAGCGCCCCCGCGTTCAGCGTCACCGTGGGCCCGTAACTCTCCAGGAGCCCGGCCGCGCCGCCGCGCAGCGCCGCGTCCGCCCGTACCGAGCGGTCGTCGGCGACCGCGCCCCGCATCGCCGGCAGATACGGGGCGACCGCGACCGCGTGGTAGGCCCGCAGCGCCCGCCCGAGCCGCTCCAGTGCCCCCACGTCCCCCTCGGCGAGCCGTCGCGCCCCCGGCGGCACCGGCCCGTGCGCGTACACCTCGGACAGCTCCGCCGACAGCCGGCGCCGCGGCGTGCTCAGCACCGCCTCGATCCCCTCCCCCAGACCGCCGTCGCCCTGGCCGGGCGTGAGGAAGTCCGGGAAGTACGCGGCCCACGGCGACAGGCGCATCAGCGCCGCCGTCACCTCCGTGAGCCCGCTCCGCGCCAGCGCCGCCCGCACCTCGCGCCGCCACGGGTCGAACACCACGGCCGCCTGACGGTTCTGCAGCAGATGCAGACTCAGCACGATCTCCCACAGCGGATCGGTGTCCGGCGCGACACGGACCCGCGCCAGATCCTCCCCGGTGACCTCGATGCGCAGCATCGCCCAGGATCCCCCCGCTCCCTTTGCGTTGTGGACGAATTACCCCACAACTCCCCGCTATTACCGCACGGTTGGGCCCGGGGAAGCACGCGGGACACGGGGATATCGGGGGATGGCCGTGGACGGGGTGGACTGGTGCGCGCTGCTCGCGGTGGCGCTCGCGGCGGGATGGCTGGACGCGGTGGTCGGAGGCGGGGGACTGGTGCAGGTACCGGCCCTGATGGTGCTGCTGCCCACCGCCCCCATGGCGACGCTGCTCGGCACGAACAAGCTGGTGGCGATCACCGGCACCTCGTCCGCGGCGTGGACGTACGCGAGACGCGTGGGCCTGGGCGGCAAGGGCACCGTCCGCGCGGCCCTGATCGGGATCCCGACCTCCTTGCTGGGCGCGATGACCGCCTCGTACCTGCCCGAGGGAGTCTTCCTGCCGGCGGTCCTGGTGACCCTGCTGGCCGTCGGCGCCTGGGGCCTGTTCGGCGCGGGCGCCGTGCGGCGACGGACCCCGGACGGGCCGGGGGAGCGGCCCGGCGGCCCCGGCCGCCGCGCCCTGAGCGCCGTCGCCGTCATCGGCTACTACAGCGGAGCCATCGGCTCCGGCACCGGCGTCCTCCTCGTCGCCCTGTTCACCGCCACGCTCGGCACCGGCTTCCTCAAGGGCTCGGCCACCGCCAAGGCGGTCTCCGTCGGCACCGACCTCGGCGCCCTCGTCCTGTTCGCCTCCCTCGGCCACGTGCTGTGGGCGACCGGCGCCGCGATGGCCCTCGCCAACATCACGGGCGGCGCCATCGGAGCCCGTACGGCCATCCGAGGGGGCGCCGGATTCGTGCGCGCCGCCCTGCTCTGCACGGTCGTCGCCCTCGTCACCAAGCTGGCTCTCGACCACTGGGCGTGACGGTCCGGCGGGCCGCGCCGAAACCGCCCCAAAGGAAAAATCGGAGAAAACCGCTGAAAAACGGAGAGAAAGGTGCTGTGATCGGGCCGCGCCCCCTTCCCGCATCACGCTCCGTGCGGGACGCTCGCATATGACGGCACGGCTTGACGGGCTTGACGGCTCGGCAACGAGGAGGAATCACGTGGTCGACGCGGACCAGACGTTCGTCATCGTCGGGGGAGGGCTCGCCGGCGCGAAGGCCGCCGAGACGCTCCGCTCGGAGGGCTTCACCGGCCGGGTCATCCTGATCGGCGACGAACGGGACCACCCGTACGAACGCCCACCCCTGTCCAAGGGCTACCTCCAGGGCAAGGAGGACCGCGACAGCGTCTTCGTCCACGAACCGGCCTGGTACGCGAGCAACGACATCGAGCTCCACCTGGGCCAGACGGTCACCGCCATCGACCGCACCGCCAAGACCGTGCAGCTCGGCGAGGGCACCGCCGTGCGCTACGACAAGCTGCTGCTCGCCACCGGCGCCGAGCCCCGACGCCTCGACATCCCCGGCACCCACCTCGCCGGCGTCCACCACCTGCGCCGGCTCTCCCACGCCGAGCGCCTCAAGCACGTCCTCGCCTCCCTCGGCCGGGACAACGGGCACCTGGTGATCGCCGGAGCGGGGTGGATCGGCCTGGAGGTGGCCGCCGCCGCCCGCCAGTACGGCGCCGAGGTCACGATCGTCGAGCCCGAGGCCACCCCGCTGCACGCGGTCCTCGGCCCCGAACTCGGCCAGATCTTCACCGAGCTGCACAGCGACCACGGCGTCCGCTTCCACTTCGGCGCCCGGCTCACCGAGATCACCGGCCAGGACGGCATGGTCCTCGCGGCCCTCACCGACGACGGCGAGGAGCACCCCGCGCACGACGTGCTCGCCGCCATCGGCGCCGCCCCGCGCACCGCCCTCGCCGAGGCCGCCGGCCTGGAGATGGCGCCCCGCGAGCACGGCGGCGGCATCGCCGTCGACATCGCGCTGCGCACCTCCGACCCCGACATCCACGCCGCGGGCGACGTCGCCGCCGTCCAGCACCCCCTGTTCGACACCCGCCTGCGCGTCGAGCACTGGGCCAACGCGCTCAACGGCGGCCCCGCCGCCGCCCGCGCCATGATGGGCAAGGACGTCGTCTACGACCGGGTGCCGTACTTCTTCTCCGACCAGTACGACCTCGGCCTGGAGTACTCGGGCTGGGCGCCCCCGGGCTCGTACGACCAGGTCGTGCTGCGCGGCGACGCGGGCAAGCGCGAGTTCATCGCCTTCTGGCTCAAGGACGGCCGCGTCCTCGCGGGGATGAACGTGAATGTGTGGGACGTCACGGAGCACATCCAGAAGCTGATCCGCACGGGCGTCCGCCCGGGCGCCGAGCGCCTGGGCGACCCGTCCGTGCCGCTGGGCACCCTGCTGGAGGAGTGAAGGGAGTTCTCGCCGGTGCCCGTAGAATTCACGCGTGGCAGGCAGGATCAATGACGAGGACGTGAAAGCGGTTCGGGACGCGGTCCCGATCGACGCCGTCGTGTCCGAGTACCTGCAACTGCGCAACGCGGGCGGCGGCAACCTGAAGGGCCTGTGCCCCTTCCACGACGAGAAGTCACCGTCCTTCCAGGTCAGTCCGAGCAAGGGGTTCTTCCACTGCTTCGGCTGCCAGGAAGGCGGCGACACCATCACGTTCGTGATGAAGATCGACCACCTCACCTTCTCCGAAGCGGTCGAGCGCCTCGCCGGTCAGGCGGGCATCACGCTGCGCTACGAGGAGGGCGGCTACAACCCCTCCCACCAGCGCGGGGAGCGCATCCGCCTGGTCGAGGCGCACAAGATCGCCGCACAGTTCTACGTGGACCAGCTGGAGTCCCCGGAAGCCGAGATCGGCCGGAAGTTCCTCGCCGAGCGCGGCTTCGACCAGGCCGCGGCCGCCCACTTCGGCGTCGGCTACAGCCCGGCCGGCTGGGACCACCTCACCCGCTTCCTGCGCGGCAAGGGCTTCACCGACAAGGAGCTCACCCTCTCCGGCCTCTCCCAGGAAGGCCGCCGCGGCCCCATCGACCGCTTCCGCGGGCGCCTCATGTGGCCCATCCGCGACATCGGCGGCGAGGTCGTCGGCTTCGGCGCCCGCCGCCTGCGCGAGGACGACAACGGGCCGAAGTACCTGAACACGCCCGAGACCCCCATCTACAAGAAGTCCCAGGTCCTCTACGGCATCGACCTCGCCAAGAAGGAGATCGCCAAGTCCTCCCGCGCGGTCGTCGTCGAGGGCTACACGGACGTCATGGCCTGCCACCTCGCCGGGGTGCCCATCGCCATCGCCACCTGCGGCACCGCCTTCGGCAGCGACCACATCAAGATCCTCCGCCGCCTCCTCATGGACAACGGGTCGGCGCGGGTCATCTTCACCTTCGACGGCGACGCCGCCGGCCAGAAGGCCGCCCTGCGCGCCTTCGAGGACGACCAGAAGTTCGCCGCCGAGACCTACATCGCCATCGCGCCGGACAACATGGACCCGTGCGACCTGCGCCTCGCCAAGGGCGACGAAGCGGTCGCCGACCTGGTCGAACCCCGCACCCCGCTCTTCGAGTTCGCGCTGCGCCAGATCGTGAGCCGCTACGACCTGGAGACCCCCGCCGGGCGCGCCGCCGCGCTCGACGAGGCCGCGCCCGTCGTCGCCCGGATCAAGAACAGCGCATCCCAGCACGAGGTCGCCGTCCAGCTCGCCGGCATGCTCGGCATCCTCGACACCCAGTTCGTCGTCAAGCGCGTCGCCCAGATCGCCCGCTGGGCCCGCGACCGCGGCGGCAAGGGCCCCGCCCCGGCCCGCGGGGGCAACGCGTCCCTGCCCGCGGCCACGCCCGCCGCCGCCGGCTTCGGCGGCCCCGCCCTCACCCTGCGCAACCCCGTCTACGCCACCGAGCGCGAGCTCCTCAAGCTCGCCCTCCAGCACCCGCACCTCGTCTCCCCGGCCTTCGACGCGTACGGCATCGACGAGTTCACCGCCGCCCCCTACGCGGCCGTGCGGCAGGCCGTCCTGGAGGCGGGCGGCGCCGAGCAGGGCGTCCAGGACCCGCAGGCCTATCTCGTCGCCGTCCGCGAGGCCGCGCCCGACGACGCCGTGCGCGCCATGGTCACCGAGCTCGCCGTCGAGGCCATCCACCGCAAGACCGTCGACGAGGCCTACGCGGGCGAGCAGCTCGTCTGGGTCCGCCGCCGCGCCGTCGACCGCCGCATCCGCGACGTCCAGGGCACCCTCACCCGCCTCGGCAACGGCGGCGACCCGGCACAACTGGCCGCGGTGCAGAACGAGTTGTGGGTGCTCCAGCAGTACGGCCAGGCCCTGCGCGAGCGCGGCGCCGAGGCCCTGTAGCCCGGCCGCGCACCGACGCGCCGTTTGGTCCCGCCCCCCGCGGGGAAGGCCGGCCGAACCTACAGCTCGGTAACCGTCCGGTCACGCACCGGACTCAAAAAGTCGTCGCACACCCCTCGTGGCGGGAGTGTGTCGTACCCCACACTGAGTCCGGTGCCTGAGTCCCCGGAGCGCGGCCGGAGCACGGACGCCCCCTCGGCCGCACGCCTCAGCAGCGATCACCTGGAGGTCGCCCCCGTGCAGACCCAGACCCTCACCCCGAGCGACAGCACAGCGCAGGCCGATCCGCCCGCCGCTCCGGCGGACGACGTGCTCCCCGCGGTGCCCTCGCAGAGCCGCTCCGCGCACCACCCCGAGGCGGCCGGCACCGGGGCCCCGCAGGACGAGCCGGACGAGACCGTGCCCGCCGATCCGCCCGAGCCCCGGCGCGCCGCCCGCGCCGACACCGGCGGACCCTCGTCCGACCTGTTCCGCCAGTACCTGCGCGAGATCGGCCGCATCCCGCTGCTCAGCGCCGCCGAGGAGGTCGAGCTCGCCCGCCGCGTCGAGGCCGGCCTGTTCGCCGAGGAACGCCTCACGTCGGGTGCCGCCCTCGACTCCGGGCTCGCCCTGGACCTCGACCGGCTGGTCGTCATGGGCCGCATGGCCAAGCGCCGCCTCATCGAGTCCAACCTGCGCCTGGTCGTCTCCGTCGCCAAGCGCTACGTGGGCCGCGGCCTGACCATGCTCGACCTCGTCCAGGAGGGCAACCTGGGCCTCATCCGCGCCGTCGAGAAGTTCGACTACGCCCGGGGCTACAAGTTCTCGACGTACGCCACCTGGTGGATCCGCCAGGCCATGAGCCGCGCCCTCGCCGACCAGGCCCGCACCATCCGCGTCCCCGTCCACGTCGTCGAGCTCATCAACCGCGTGGTCCGCGTCCAGCGCCGGATGCTCCAGGAACGCGGCTACGAGCCGACGCCCGAAGAGGTCGCCGCCCACCTCGAACTGCCGCAGGAGCGGGTCAGCGAGGTGCTGCGCCTGGCCCAGGAACCCGTCTCCCTGCACGCCCCCGTGGGCGAGGAGGACGACGTGGCGCTCGGCGACCTCATCGAGGACGGCGACGCGGCGAGCCCCGTCGAGTCCGCCGCGTTCCTCCTGCTCCGCGAGCACCTGGAGGCGGTCCTCTCCACCCTCGGCGAACGCGAACGCAAGGTGGTCCAGCTCCGCTACGGCCTGGACGACGGCCGCCCCCGCACGCTGGAGGAGATAGGCCGCATCTTCGGCGTCACCCGCGAACGCATCCGCCAGATCGAATCCAAGACCCTCAACAAACTGAGGGACCACGCCTTCGCGGACCAGCTGCGGGGCTACCTGGACTGAGCCCCGTCAGGGGCGCGGGGAACTGCGCGACCAGCCACGACGAACCGGTGGCCGAACAACTCCCCACGCCCCCGCGGCGCTTAGTCGACCTCGGCGACCGCCTGCGCGAACTGGGCCTCGTACAACCGCTGATACGCCCCGCCGGAGGCAACCAGCGCGTCGTGCGAGCCCTGCTCCACGATCGCCCCGTCCTCCATGACCAGAATCGTGTCGGCGTCGCGGATCGTCGAGAGACGGTGCGCGATGACGAACGAGGTCCGCCCGGAGGCGAGCCGCGCCATGGCCTTCTGGATGAGCACCTCGGTGCGGGTGTCGACGGAGGAGGTCGCCTCGTCGAGCACGAGGATCACGGGGTCGGAGAGGAACGCCCGCGCGATCGTGATGAGCTGCTTCTCACCCGCGCTGACCCCCGTCCCCTCGTCGTCGATCACCGTGTCGTACCCGTCGGGCAGCGTCCGGATGAACCGGTCCGCGTGCGCCGCCCGGGCCGCCCGCTCGACGTCCTCCCGGGTGACCTCCTTCGCCGCGCCGTACGCGATGTTGTCCGCGATGGTTCCGCCGAACAGCCACGTGTCCTGGAGCACCATGCCGATCCCGGCCCGCAGCTCGTCCCGCGACATCGCCGCGATGTCGACCCCGTCGAGCGTGATCCGCCCGCCGGTGACGTCGTAGAACCGCAGCAGCAGATTGACCAGCGTCGTCTTGCCCGCACCCGTCGGCCCCACGATGGCGACCGTGTGCCCGGGCTCCGCCGTCAGCGACAGGTCCTCGATGAGCGGCCGGTCCGGGTCGTAGCGGAAGGCGACGTGCTCGAACTCGACGTGCCCGCGCAGCCGTTCCGGCTTCTCGGGGGCCTCCGGGTCCGCCGACTGCTCCTCGGCGTCGAGCAGTTCGAAGATCCGCTCGGCGGAGGCGACGCCCGACTGCACCAGGTTCGCCATCGACGCGACCTGCGTCAGCGGCATCGAGAACTGGCGCGAGTACTGGATGAACGCCTGCACGTCACCGATGGACAGCGACCCGGACGCCACCCGCAGACCGCCGACGACGGCCACGAGCACATAGTTCAGGTTCGACACGAAGAACATCAGCGGCTGCATGATCCCGCTGTTGAACTGCGCCTTGAACGAGGCCTCGTACAGCGCCTCGTTCTGCTCGGCGAACTGCTCCGCCGACTCCTTCTGCCGGCCGAACACCTTCACCAGCGTGTGGCCCGTGTACATCTCCTCGATGTGCGCGTTCAGCACACCCGTGGTCTTCCACTGCTGCACGAACTGCGGCTGCGACCGCTTGCCGACCTTCGCCGCGACGACCACCGAGAGCGGCACCGTCACCAGCGCGACCAGCGCGAGCAGCCACGAGATCCAGAACATCATCACCAGCACGCCGACGATGGTCAGCAGCGAGTTGAGCATCTGCCCCATCGTCTGCTGGAGCGTCTGCCCGATGTTGTCGATGTCGTTGGTCGCCCGGCTCAGCACCTCGCCGCGCTTCTGCTTGTCGTAGTACGACAGCGGCAGCCGCTGCAGCTTGGCCTGCATGTCGCCGCGCAGCTTGGCCACCGCCAGGTTGATCGCGCGGTTGGCGAGCCGGGTGCCGATCATCATCGAGAAGCCGGCCACCGCGAACACGGCGAGCGCGAGCAGCAGCACCTCCCCGATCGCGTCGAAGTCGACGCCCTGGCCGGGGGTGAAGTCGACGCCGCCGAGCATGTCGGCCATGCCGCCGTCGCCCTTGGCCCGCAGGCCCTCGATGACCTGCTCCTTGGTCGCGCCGGGCTTCATCTGCCCGCCGACGATCCCGCCGAACAGCAGGTCGGTGGCGTGCCCGAGGATCTTCGGGCCGACCACCGAGAGCCCCACGCTGATCACCACGGCGACCAGCACGCCGGCCACCGCCGTCCGGTGCGCGGCGAGCCGCTTGAGGAGCCGCTTCCCGGACCCCTTGAAGTCCATCGAGCGCGAACCGGGCCCACCGGCCGCCATCCGCGCCGCCATCGGCCCACTCATCAGGCCGCCTCCGCTTCCGTCAGCTGGGAGAGCACGATCTCCCGGTACGTCTCGTTGTCGGCCATCAGCTCGTGGTGGCGCCCGGTGCCGACGACGCGGCCCTCGTCGAGGACGACGATGCGGTCGGCGTCACGGATCGTGGAGACCCGCTGCGCGACGATCACCACGGTCGACTCGGCCGTCTCGTCGCCCAGCGCGCGGCGCAGCGCCGCGTCCGTCGCATAGTCGAGCGCGGAGAACGAGTCGTCGAACAGGTAGATCTCCGGCCGCTGCACGAGCGTGCGCGCGATCGCGAGCCGCTGCCGCTGGCCACCGGACACGTTCGTGCCGCCCTGGGTGATCGGCGCGTCGAGCCCGCCCTCCAGCGCCGCCACGAACTCCCGGGCCTGCGCCACGCCGAGCGCGTGCCACAGCTCCTCGTCGGTCGCGTCCGGCCGCCCGTAGCGGAGGTTGGACGCCACCGTCCCGGAGAACAGGTACGGCTTCTGCGGTACGAGGCCCACGGTGCGGGCCATCAGCTCGGGGTCGATCCCGCGCACGTCCTCGCCGTCCACGAGCACGGCACCGGAGGTGGTGTCGTACAGGCGGGGCACGAGGCCGAGCAGCGTCGACTTGCCGCTGCCGGTCGAGCCGATGATCGCGGTGGTCTCGCCGGGCCGGGCGACCAGGTCGACGGCGCGCAGCACGGGCTCCTCGGCGCCCGGGTAGCCGAAGTCGGCGCCCCGGATCTCCAGGTGACCGCGCTGCAGCAGCTCCCGCACCGAGGTCTCGGGCGCCGGCGGCACCACGCTGGACTCGGTCGAGAGGACCTCCTGGATGCGCTCGGCGCACACCTCGGCGCGCGGCACCTGCATGAACATGAAGGTGGCCATCATGACGCTCATCACGATCTGCATGAGGTACGCGAGGAACGCGGTCAGGTCACCGATCTGCATGCCGCCGCTGTTGATCCGGTGGGCACCGAACCAGACGACGGCGATCGAGGCGACGTTCACGATCGTCATGACGAACGGGAACATCAGCGCCATGATCCGGCCGGTGGCCAGCGAGGTCTGCGTCAGATCCCAGTTGGCCTCGCCGAACCGGCCCTTCTCGAAGTCGTCGCGCACGAAGGCGCGGATGACCCGGTTGCCGGTGATCTGCTCGCGCAGCACCCGGTTCACCGTGTCCAGCTTGACCTGCATGGACCGGAACAGCGGCCGCATCTTGCGGATGATCAGCGTGAGGACGGTCGCCATCACGGGCAGCACGGCGAGCAGCACACCGGACAGCGGCACGTCGAGGCCGAGCGCCATGACGACGCCGCCGACGCACATGATCGGCGCCGACACCATCAGCGTGAACGCGAGCAGCGCCAGCATCTGGACCTGCTGCACGTCGTTCGTCGTCCGGGTGATCAGCGAGGGCGCGCCGAACTGGCCGACCTCGCGGGCGGAGAAGGACTGCACCCGGTCGAAGACGGCGGCCCGCACGTCACGGCCGAGCGCCGCGGCGGTCCGGGCGCCGTAGAACACGGCCCCCGTGTTGCACACGACCTGGACGACGGTGACGCCGAGCATCAGGGCGCCGAAGGTCAGGATGTAGCCGGTGTCGCCCTCGACGACACCGTTGTCGATGATGTCCGCGTTGAGGGTGGGCAGGTACAGCGAGGCACAGGTCTGCAGGAACTGCAGCAGCACCAGCAGCCCGATGGGTTTCTTGTACGGGCGGAGGTGGGCCCGCAGAAGTCTTATGAGCACGCTCGGTCTCTCGGTGGTCGGCGATCAGGAGTGTGAGCGGTTGGGGAGTGGGGAGGCGCGCCGCCGCCGCAACGGTGACGCATGGACCCCTATCGTCGAACACTCCCCCCGCGTTACCTCAACCGATTAACCCAAGAGCGCTCAAAACTCCGGCCCCCGGCGGCGGAACGGGTGGTTCAGGCGAACGCGCCCGGGTGGATCTGCTCGCGCACCGCCCGGTACTGCTGCCGCACCGCCTGCCCCACGGCCAGCTCCTCGCCCGGCTCGAAGACCTGCGCCGCCGCGCCCTGCCACAGCGGCAGCTGCCCGGTCATCGCCCACGCGGCCTGCCGCGCCGCGCCGAGCGCCGCGTAGTCCGCGGGCTGCGGCACCACGACCTGCGTGCCGAACAGCATCGGGGCGACGGCCTGCACGGCGTGCAGCTCGGCGGCGGCGCCGAGCAGGAACACCCGGCGGATGTCGACCCCGCGCCCGCGCAGCACGTCCATCGCGTCGGCGAGCCCGCACAGCATGCCCTCGAACGCGGCCCGCGCCAGGTGCTCCGGCTTCATCGACTCGCGCCGCAGCCCGCTCAGGGTCCCCGCCGTGTGCGGCAGGTTCGGCGTCTTCTCGCCCTCCAGATAGGGCAGGAGGACGAGCCCGTGGGCGCCCGGCGTGGACTTCACGGCCAGCTCGGACAGCTCCTCCGGGCCGCCGTCGAGCCCGAGCATCTCGGCGGTGCCGCGCAGCGCCCGTACCGCGTTGAGCGTGTGGACGACCGGAAGGTGCATGCCGGTCGCGTCGGCGAGCGAGGTGATGGAGCCGCTCGGGTCGACGAGCGCCTCGTGGTGCACGGCCATCACGGACCCGGACGCGCCGAGCGACACGACGGCGTCACCGGTCTGCACACCGAGGCCGAACGCGGCGGCCATGGTCTCCCCGGTGCCGGCCGAGATGACCAGGCCCTCCGGGGTGGTGCCCGCGGCGTCGCCGGGACCGAGCACCTCGGGCAGCATCGCCTGCTGCCCGAGGGCGAGTTCCACGAGGTCGGGCCGCCAGGAACCGGTGGCCGCCGACCAGTAGCCGGTGCCGGACGCGCCGCCGCGGTCGGTCGTCCGGCGCGCCGGACGACCGAGCAGCTGCCAGACGAGCCAGTCGTGGGCCTGCATGAGCGCGGCCACGCGCTGCGCGTTCTCCGGCTCGGTGCGGGCCAGCCAGCGCAGCTTCGTCACGGGCTGCGCCGACTGGGGGACGCTGCCGACGGCCTGCGCCCACGCCTCGCGCGAGCCGAGCCGGTCGACGAGGTCGGCGGCCGCGACCTGGGCCCGCTTGTCGTTGCCGACCAGGGCCGGGCGCACCGTGTTGCCCTGGTGGTCCAGCGGGACCAGAGCGCCCGCCTGCGCGGACACGCCGATCGCCTGCACGCCTTCGAGAAGCCCCCCGCCGGCCGCCTCGCCGAGCGAGAGCAGCCAGGCCTGGGGGTCCACGTCGGTGGGGCGTCCGCCGCCCTCCACCGGTTCCAGCGGGTGCGGGGCGTACCCCTGCCGCAGCACGGCCCCGGTGTCGGAGTCACAGACCACAATGCGCGTGAAATCGGGCGAACTGTCCAGCCCGGCGACTATCCCCATGACGGAAATTCTGCCGTACCGCGCGGCCGTCCGGGACCGCGGCCGTCAGGTGTTGCTGGTGCCCCAGTCGTCGTCCTCGGCGCCCGCGCCGCGCTCCCGCAGCGAACGCACCCGGCCGGCGACGGAGTCGGGCACCTTGCCGCCGACCTTCTCGGTGACGGAGTGCAGGGCCTTGCCCGCGTACTGGCGGGTCTGCTGGGCGCCGGCCTCCGCCGTGTTCCGCACGGCCGGGTTCTCGGCGACCGCGCGGGCCGCCTTCTTCAACTTCTCGTACTGGTCGCGTCCGGCCCGCGTCCCCAGTACGTAACCCAGGGCCAGACCGGCGAAGAATGTGAGCCGGTAGCGCATGACGGGCCACCCTTTCCGTAGCTCGGTGATCACCGGGGGGAACCGATTGGCGGAGCACCCCCCTGCTTGCGCTAATGTATGTGTCGCAGCGAGCGCACGCCGCCTGGCACTAGCCCAGGGGGACGCGTTCGAGGCGACGAGACATTCCCCTGTAGCTCAATTGGCAGAGCAGCCGGCTGTTAACCGGCAGGTTACTGGTTCGAGTCCAGTCGGGGGAGCTCGATCTCCTGTAGCTCAATTGGCAGAGCAGCCGGCTGTTAACCGGCAGGTTACTGGTTCGAGTCCAGTCGGGAGAGCTGTCGGACAAGCCCTTCGAAGTTCACTTCGGAGGGCTTTTTCGTGCCTGGTGGAACCGCGTGCGCCGCACCGGAGTCCTCAAGGTCGTGCAGAGCCGAACCATCCGAGGCAGGAGATCGTATGAGCGGCTATGCTGCGGCAGACGGCGCGTACACATGTACGCGCCACGCCGTGTAGGGGCGGTAGCTCAGCCGGTTAGAGCAGCGGACTCATAATCCGTCGGCCGTGGGTTCGAGTCCCACCCGCCCCACCTAAGAAAAACGTTCTGAGCTGCGTGAAAGCGGCTCGGGGTGTGGTCCGGCCCAGGGGGGTGACGCCGTGATGATGCTTCCACGGCGACCCCACGGCTCTCCCGTGTGACGCGCCCCACATCACACCGAAGGCGCTCTCATTCGCCCCATTGGTCGAGCAGCGCGTCGACCGGATCGGTGTCGGGTTCGCCCGCCCCCAGGGCCTGTTCGGTCCAGATGATCTTTCCGCGGGACGTGTAGCGGGTGCCCCAGCGCCGGGCGAACTGGGCGACCAGGAACAGGCCGCGCCCGCCCTCGTCGGTGGTCTTGGCCCGCCGCAGGTGCGGCGAGGTGCTGGAGCCGTCCGCGACCTCGCAGATCAGATGGTTCCGGTCGTGCAGGAGGCGCAGCCGGATGGGCCGGCTGCCGTACCGGATGGCGTTGGTGACCAGTTCGCTGATGATCAGCTCGGTGGTGAAGCCGATCTCGTCCAGGCCCCAGGCCTCCAGCTGACGGGCCGCCTCGCCCCGCACGCCGGCGACCGCCGCCGGGTCCGAGGGCACGTCCCACTCGGCGACCCGCATCGGGTCGAGGAGCCGGGTGCGGGCGACGAGCAGCGCCACGTCGTCCCGCGGGCGCTCGGACAGCAACGCGTCGACCACGGCCCGGCAGGTCTCCTCGGGGCCGCGGTCCGGGTGCCCCTCCAAGGTCGTGCGCAGCAGCTCCAGACCGGTGTCGAGATCGCGGCCGCGGTCCTCGACGAGCCCGTCCGTGTACAGCACGAGCCGGGAGTCGGCGGGCAGATGCAGCTCGGCGGTCTCGAACGGCGTGGTGGCGCCCAGGCCCAGCGGCGGCGAGACCGGCAGCTTCGGGAACGTGACGGCGCCGTCCGGGTCCACCACGGCCGGGCCCAGATGCCCGGCCGTCGCGACGGCGGCCCGCCCGGTGCTCGGGTCGTAGATGGCGTACAGGCAGGTGGCACCGGTGACCGCCGGTCCTTCCTGGTCGGCGACGGCCCGGTCGCTGTCGATGTGGGCGACCAGCTCGTCCAGATGACCGAGCAGCTCGTCGGGGGCCAGGTCCAGGGCGGAGAAGTTGTGCACCGCCGTGCGCAGCCGGCCCATGGTCGCCGCGGCGTGCAGGCCGTGCCCGACCACGTCGCCGACGACCAGGGCCACCCGCGCGCCGGGCAGCGGGAGGATGTCGAACCAGTCGCCGCCCACCCCGGCCCGGGCCGGCAGATAGCGGTGCGCCACCTCCAGGGCCGACTGCTCGGGCAGGGCGCGGGGCAGCAGGCTGCGCTGGAGGGTGACGGCCATGCCGTGCTCGCGGGTGAAACGGCGGGCGTTGTCGATCGCCAGCGCCGCCCGCGCGGCCAGCTCCTCGGCGGCCGACAGGTCGTCGTGCTCGAACGGCTCGTGCGCCGAGCGCCAGAAGTCGGCCATCCCGAGGACCACTCCGCGGGCCCGCAGCGGCACCGAGATCAGGGACCGGATGCCGTAGTCGAGGACCTGCCGCGCCCGCTCCGGATCCTGGGAGCGCCAGCGCTCGGAGGCCGCCAGATCCGCCTCCAGGACCGCGCCGTCGTCCGCGATGGGATGGTCGGGGGACACGAAGTGGATCAGCTCGCCGACGGGGTAGAGCGGCGGGTCCTCGCTGATGCCGCGGAAGGCGGCGCGGCGCATCTTCATGGGGGTGCCGGCCGGCTCCTCGCCCCGCAGGACGGGGTCGAGCAGCTCCACGGTGACGTAGTCCGCGAACCGGGGGACCGCCACCTCCGCCAGCTCCTCGGCGGTACGGGTCACGTCCAGCGTCGTACCGATGCGCACCCCGGCGTCGTAGAGCAGCCGCAACCGCTCCCGTGCCACCTCGGCCCGGCCCGCCAGCGCCCGCAGCTCGGTGGTGTCACGCAGCGTCGCGACGGTACCGGGGCCGCCGCCGTGCGGCTCGGTGGGTCGGATGTTGACCGCGAGCAACCGGTCCCCGGCCGGGTGGACCTCGTCGGTGGCCGTGCGCCCCGAGCCCAGCAGCCCGGCCGTCTCCGGCTCCAGGCCCAGTTCGTCGATCCGGTGCCCCTCCGCGTCCGCCGGCAGGTCGAGCAGGCGCCGCGCCTCGTCGTTGGCCAGCACCAGCAGTCCGTCGCCGCCGACGATCAGCACGCCCTCCCGCACCGCGTGCAGCACCGCGGCGTGATGCTCGTACATCCGGGTCATCTCCGCCGGGCCCAGGCCGTGGGTCTGGCGGCGCAGCCTGCGGCCCACCAGGCCCGCCCCGACCGTGGCGATGACCAGCGCGGCGGCGGCGGAGCCGAAGAGGACCGGCAGATGCCGGCCCAGGGCGTTGTTCAGCGTCTCGATCTTGACCCCGCCGGACACGATGCCGACGACGGTCCCGTCGGGCCGGGTGATGGGGACGGCGGAGACCACGGAGGGGCCCTGGCTCCCGTTGAAGGTCTCCGTGACGGTCCGGCCGGCCCGCACGTCCGCTATGACGCTCTTCGGGCCGATGATGTGTTTGCCGATCAGGCTGGGGTCGGGGTGGGTGAGACGGGTACCCGAGTCGTCGGAGACGACGATGGCGTCGACCCCGGCTCCCTTGCGGGCCGCCTCCGTGAGCGGCTGCAGCACCGCCGTCGGATGGGGGCTGTCGAGCGCCTGGAGGATGCCCGGGGCGTGCGCGAAGGACTCGGCGGCGGCCAGCGACCGGTGGCGGGCGTCCTGCGCGGTGTCGTGCCGCACCTGCACCACCATCGCCACCACCGCGGCGGCCACCAGCAGCAGCACGGTCGCGACCTGCAACAGGAACACCTGGCCGGCGACGGTGCGGGCGCTCAGCAGGGAGCCCAGGCGTCGCCCCGGCGACCGGTGCGGCGCCTTCCGCCGGTCTCCGGCCCGAGTCACGGCCCGGTTCCCGGATGCGGAACCTCACGCCGATGCATATCCATATGTTCCTCCATGTTCCCCGGCCCCGCCTCGGCGCCCGCCCGGCAGCGGCAGGACAGAGGGACAATTGTTCCAAGGGGAGAGCGACCACTCCGCGGGGGGATGCTCCGCAGAGGATCGCCCCCGAGTTCTCGGGAGGCCTCGATGGCACAGACCCGGTTCGCGCCCGACCGCGGGCTCACCTCACGCATGGTCGCGACGATGTTCTTCATCGGCCTGCTGTACGTGGTCGTGGTCGGCGTGCTCGTCGTGCTCCTCAAGGGGGCGTGGGCGTTCGTGCTGCTCTTCTCGGGCGCGCTGTTCATCGGTCAGTTCTGGTTCAGCGACCGCATCGCCGCCTTCAGCATGGGCGCGCGCGAGGTCACCCCGGAGCAGGCCCCCGAACTGCACGCCGCGGTCGACCGGCTCTGCGCGCTCGCCGACATGCCCAAGCCGCGCGTCGCCGTCGCCGACTCGGACGTCCCCAACGCGTTCGCGACCGGCCGCAACCGCAAGAACGCGATGGTGTGCGCCACCACCGGCCTGCTGCGCCGCCTCGAACCCGAGGAGCTGGAGGGCGTTCTCGCGCACGAGATGTCGCACGTCGCGCACCGCGACGTGGCCGTGATGACGATCGCCTCCTTCCTCGGCGTGCTGGCCGGCCTCATCACCCGCTCGGCGATCTGGAGCGGCTTCGGCCGCAGCAACCGCGACAGCAACACGGCGGTCGCCGTCCTGATCGTCACCGCGGTCAGCGCCGTCGTCTACGCCATCAGCTTCCTGCTCACCCGGCTGCTGTCCCGCTACCGCGAGCTGTCCGCCGACCGGGCCGCCGCGCTGCTCACCGGCCGCCCCTCCGCCCTCGCCTCCGCGCTGACCAAGGTCACCGGGCAGATCGCCCGTATCCCGACCCGGGACCTGCGCAAGGCCGAGCCGTTCAACGCGTTCTTCTTCGCGCCCGCCTTCAGCAAGGAGAGCGCCGCCCGGCTCCTCGCCTCGCACCCCACGCTCGAACAGCGCCTCGACCAGCTGAGCCGGATCTCGGCCCAGCTCGGCCGCCCGTGACAGGACGCCGCATGGGATTCCTCGACGCCCTCCTCGGCCGGAGCAAACCCGTCCGGCCCGACCTCGACCAGCTCTTCGCGCTGCCCTCGGCCGCCGTCACCCTCCAGGCCGCGGCCGGGCTCCTGCCCACCGGGGAGGGCTCGGTCTGCTTCGCGAGCGTGGAGGGCGGCGCCTTCGACCGGATCCAGGACGAGCTCGCCGAACTGCTCGACGGGCCCGTCGAGTTGACAGAGGACGGTCTCGGCTACACCTGGCTCCACGTGCGCCACGCCCCGGACGACGTGGCCGGACTGGTCAACGACCTCCACGCGGTCAACACCTCCCTCGAGGAAGGGGGGTTCGGGCCGCACCTGCTGTGCTCCCTGATCGCCTTCCGGGACCCGCGCGAGGCACGCTCCGTGGCGCTCGTCTACCTCTACAAGCGCGGCACCTTCTACCCCTTCGCGCCGCGGCCCCACCAGGAGCGGAAGCGGGACAACACACTGGAGTTGGAGGTGCGGGCCGCGCTCGGCGACGACCTGCGCGTGGAGCCCGATCTGGGCCGCTGGTTCCCGGTCTGGGACGCCCCGGGACTGGCGTGAAAGCTCGCACGAACAAAAGTCCTGACGCGCACAACCGTTTGGGTCTTCCGCGGGTCTACACCGCGAGTCAACCGAAGGCTCACTCGAATCACACGGCTTCTTCACGCTCGCGGGGTACACGGGCCCGCGGGACCACAAGAGCCGTACTTCTCAACTGGAGAAGCATCCATGCGCATTCGTGCCAGTCTGGTCGCCGCGATGTCCGGCGCCGCGGCTCTGACCGCCTTCGTCGCCCCGGCCGTACAGGCGGACGACGCTCCCTCCGCCCCGTCCGCCGCGGACGCCGTGGCGCCGCTGGTGGTCGGTGAGCAGAAGAGCACCTCGTCGACGGCCGCCGTCGACGACATCGAGATCACCAAGGTGACCGTCAACTCCAACAAGGACGTCGTCGTCGGCGGTGTCCTCGCCAAGACGTTCAGCGTCTACGTGACGGCCACCAACCCCGAGGGCATCGAAGGCGTCCAGGCCTTCCTGTGGCACGGCACCGACCTCTCGACCGAGGACGGCATCGACGGCGCCATCATCCCGACCTCCGACGACATCTCGCGCGACTGCGAGTACTGGAGCGCGACGAAGGCCACCTGCAAGATCGTCCTCACGGCCGACCCGCGGACGAACATCTACAAGAGCTCGCTCGCCGGCAAGTGGAACGTGTACGCCGCCGCCGTCGGCAAGGACGGCGACGTCGCCGAGAACGACGTCTACAAGAACCACTGGGTCAAGCGCGCCGCTCACTTCGCGTCGTTCAACGCCTCGCCCGAGCCGGTCGCCAAGGGCAAGCCGATCACGCTCGCCGGCGGCCTGAGCCGGATCAGCTGGACCTACCTCAAGTACTACGGCTACGCCGCCCAGCCGGTCCAGGTGCAGTTCAAGAAGGCCGGCAGCAGCACCTACACCACGGTCAAGACCGTGAACAGCTCCTCCACCGGCCAGGTGAAGACCACCATCACGGCTTCCACCGACGGCACGTGGCGCCTGTACTACCCGGGCAACAGCACGACGTCCGTGGCGACGTCCTCCGCCGACTACGTCGACGTGCGCTGATCGCTCCGAGCTGACACGAACGGCCCGGAACCTCCAGGAGGTTCCGGGCCGTTCGTCCGTGCCGGGGCAGGTCAGCCCTGCAGCTCCTCGGCCACGTACGCGGTCAGCCAGGTCCGGAAGTCGGGGCCCAGGTCCTCGCGTTCGCAGGCGAGGCGCACGATCGCCTTGAGGTAGTCGCCGCGGTCGCCGGTGTCGTAGCGGCGGCCCTTGAAGACGACGCCGTGGACGGGGCCGCCGACCTTCCCCGCGGCAGTAGTCGCTGATTGATACGTCGCCGCGAGCTGCTGGAGGGCGTCGGTGAGCTGGATCTCGCCGCCGCGGCCGGGTTCGGTCTTGCGCAGTATGTCGAAGACGTGGGGGTCCAGGACGTAGCGGCC
>NZ_JBVHMU010000009.1:0-351728 GCF_055558275.1 Streptomyces sp. NPDC025806
TTTACACCGGGCAAGACCGGCCCCCCCCCGCGCCAGAGCTGAACGCCAGGCCCCGGAAGGCGCTCGGCTGGGACACCCCAGCCGAGCGCTTCTCTAGGTTGCTCGAGAACGACCCCAACACCCTTCGTGTTGCGACGATTTGTTGAATCCGCCACCGCACGGTGGGGCGCTTCGCGTCGCCTGTCTCCCGACCGTAGGCGCGCCCACTGACAATCGGCGAGCCCCGGACGAACGCCTGTCCGAGGCGCTATTCGGACTGCCGTGCGACGCCTCATACCAGAGCGGGACGTCCACCGCCGGAGTTCGGCAACTGCCCACCGCACATGATGCGTTCACGACTACCGTGAGTGTCCGCTGCGCGACGCCCGGTCGCCCCGCTCGTCGTCGCCGCGCCGCCCCACCCACCCCACGAGCACCGAGGACGAGGACGCCGTATGTCTCAGCTGCGCCAGTCGGCCGCCCGCGCGGACCGTCGCGAAGGCGGTCGGCACGGCAGGCCGACCGGCCGGGCCACGTCGCACCCGGCCGAGACCCACATACGGCCCCAACTGGTCCGCATCGCCGTCCTGCCGCCCCTCGCGGTCGCCCTCGCCTGCACGGCCACCGTGCTCTTCGCGATCCGCTCCACCGGCACCCGGCCCGGCCCCGAACTGTGGGCCGTGCTCACCGGCGCCCTCGTGGTCACCGTCGCCGGCATCGTCATCGCCGCCGTCGCCGCGGGACGCGCGGCCTCTGCCGTCCGCGACCGCCTCGTCGCCCTGCGCCGCACCAGCGCCCGAGACCAGGCGGAACTGCGCGGTCTCGTCGAACAGTTGCGTAAGGGCGAGGCCCCGCCGGCACGCCGCGCCCCGGCCGCCGCCGCGCCCGACGCCGACGACTTCGACCACCTCGCCGCCGATCTCGCGCGCGCCCACGACACCGCCGTCTCCGCGGTCGTGCAGGCCACCCAGCTGTCCAGCCAGGCCGGCAGCAGACAGAAGGTCGAGGTCTTCGTGAACCTCGCCCGCCGCCTGCAGTCCCTCGTGCACCGCGAGATCACCGTCCTCGACGAGCTGGAGAACGAGGTCGAGGATCCCGACCTGCTGGCCGGCCTCTTCCAGGTGGACCACCTCGCCACCCGGATGCGCCGCCACGCGGAGAACCTCGCGGTGCTCGGCGGCGCCGTCTCCCGCCGTCAGTGGAGCCATCCCGTCTCCATGACCGAGGTCATGCGCTCCGCCATCGCCGAGGTCGAGCAGTACTCCCGGGTCAAACTCGTCCCGCCGGTCGACGGCACCCTGCACGGCCACGCCGTCGCCGACTGCATCCATCTGCTCGCCGAACTCGTCGAGAACGCCACGGTGTTCTCCGCCCCGCACACCCAGGTCCTGCTCCGCGCCAACATGGTCGCCTCCGGCCTCGCCGTCGAGGTCGAGGACCGGGGCCTCGGCATGCCGGCCGCCGAGCAGCACAAGATGAACGGCCTGCTCGCCGACCCCGACCAGGTCAACGTGGCGACCCTGCTCCAGGACGGCCGGATCGGCCTCTTCGTGGTGTCGCAGCTCGCCCGGCGGCACGGCATCACCGTACGGCTCCAGACCAACATCTACGGGGGAGTGCAGGCCGTCCTCGTCCTGCCCATGGCGCTGCTCGGCACCGACGGCGACGACGCGCGCAGGAGCCCGCACGTGCGCCGGGCCGCGGCCGCCGCCACCGCCGACAGCGTCCTCGGCCCGCGGGCCGCGGCGGCGCACGGGCGGAGCGCCGTCGCCCACCCCGGCCTCGGCCCCGGAGCACTCCCCGCCCCGGCCGCGCTCACCCCGCCGAACGCACCGTCCGCACCGGCCACTTCGGCCCGTCCCGGCCCGGCGAACCTTCCCGCCGCACCGCGCCCCACGGGCACCCCGGACCACACCGGCGCACCGGCCGCGGCCCCGGGCGCGCCGGACCACTCCGGCACACCGGCCATCACGGGCGGTGGCCCGCACCACCCCGGCACGCCGCACACCTCCGTCACCGCGCACCCCCCGCACGACCCGGACAACCCGTCCGCACCCGGGACCCCGGCCACCCCCGTGGCCCCGCACGGTGCCGTCGCCGCCGTCCCCCGCCAGCCCCGCACGGCGTCACCGTCCCACGGCCCCGGCCACGTGCCCCTCCCGCAGCGGACCTCGGGCGACCGCCGCGCCACCCCGGCCGACGCGCTGCCCGGCATCCGGCCCGAGGCCCGGCAGGACGCCGGGGAGCAGACGGGCGGCCCGCGGGTCCCGCCCGTCCCGCTCGGCGGCGAGGTGCGCGGCACCATGGGCCGCCCCCAACTGCCCCGCCGCAGAGCCCAGGAACACCTGGCACCGCAACTGCGCGGCGCCCCCGCCCCGCGCCAGGACGACGAGCCCGTCGGCCACGACCCCGGCCTGATGGCGGCCTTCCAGCGCGGCATCACCCTCGCCGAGGGCGCCGAACCGCGCGACCTGTCGCGCGAGCCGCGCCCGCCGTCCCCCGGCCCCGAGGGCGGTCACGGCGAGTGAGACACGCACGCCCCGCACCGCCTCCGCGGGCGATACCCGGCGGGCACCGCCCCGCCCACGCCCTTCCACCGACCAGCACCACACCGAGCAGTCCACCAAGGAGTCGATCCCCCATGGCGAGCGATGTGCCGACGGGTCATGTGTCCGATCTCGACTGGCTGATGAGCGGCCTCGTCCAGCGCGTTCCCCACACCACGAGCGCCGTGCTCCTCTCCTCCGACGGCCTCGTCAAGTCCGTCCACGGACTCGACGCCGACAGCGCCGACCACATGGCGGCCCTCGCCTCCGGCCTGTACTCCCTCGGCCGCAGCGCCGGGATCAGGTTCGGCGACGGCGGCGACGTGCGGCAGGTCGTGGTGGAGCTCGACTCCACCCTGCTGTTCGTGTCGACCGCGGGATCCGGCACCTGTCTCGCCGTCCTCGCCGGACGCGAGGCCGACGCGGCCGTCCTCGGCTACGAGATGGCCATGCTCGTCAAGAGCGTGCGCCCCTACCTGGTGACCGCTCCCCGGCAGCCCTCGGCCGAACCCACGGCGATGAGGAATTGAGGGTGGTGGCCCCGCAGGACGGGCCGTGGCTCGACGGTGCGGCCGGCCGGCTCGTGCGCCCGTACACGGTGAGCAACGGACGCACCCGGCCGACCACGGCGATGGACCTGCTCTCCCTCGTCATGGCCACCGGCACGACCCCGGTGGGTTACCTGGGCCCCGAGCACAGCGAGGCGCTCGACCTGTGCCTGGAGCCCACCTCGGTGGCCGAGGTCGCCGGCCACCTCCGACTCCCCGCAGCCGTCACCAAGGTCCTGCTCTCCGACCTCGTCGACTGCGGGGCGATCACCACCAAGCCCCCCATGTTCCACGAAAACCCCACTGACCGGTCCCTACTGGAGGCAGTGCTCGATGGACTACGACGACAGCTCTGACCTGTTCCCCACCGCGCTCAAGATCCTCGTCGCGGGCGGGTTCGGCGTCGGCAAGACCACCTTCGTCGGCGCGGTGAGCGAGATCGCACCGCTCAGTACCGAAGAGCTGCTCACCACCGTCAGCGCCGCCACCGACAATCTGGACGGCATCGAGAACAAGGTGGAGACCACGGTCGCGATGGACTTCGGGCGCATCACTCTGGACCCGGAGCACGTGCTGTACCTGTTCGGCACCCCGGGCCAGGAGCGCTTCTGGTTCATGTGGGACGAGCTCTCCGAAGGCGCCCTCGGGGCCGTCATCCTCGCCGACACCCGGCGCCTCGAAGAATGCTTCGCCGCGGTCGACTTCTTCGAGGAGCGCGGCATGGGATTCATCGTCGCCGTCAACGAGTTCGACGGCGCGTACCGCTACGAGCCCGAAGAGGTGCGCGCCGCGATCGACCTCGATCCCGGGGTGCCCGTCGTGCGCTGCGACGCGCGCATCTCCAGTTCGGGTATCCAGACCCTGCTCGTGCTCGTGCGCCATCTCCTGGCGCACGCGCCCGCGCCCACCGGGTACGGGGCCCATATGTGAGCCGCGCCTACACGGTCACGACCTCGCCGTCCGGGAAGGTGACGCGCACGGCGCCGTCCTCGTCGACCGTGGTGGTGATCGAGGCGCGCAGGGCCTCGGGGTGCACGACGTCACGGGTCAGCGCCACCAGGCTCACCTGCACGCTGGCCCCGCCCGGACGGCCTTGCGCGCGCAGGTACGGGGTCGCCGAGCGGGGTCCGAAGGCGTTGGCCTCGACCTCGTGGGCGACACCCGTCTCCTCGTCCCACCCGTGCAGGGCGACGACGGCGCTCGTCAGGCCGTCGGCGGTGCGCGTGAGCGCCCAGCCGGGGCCCCGTTCCTCGTGCGGGCGGTCGGTGCCGGCGACGGCGTGACCGCCCTCGCGCACCGTGATCCCGGCGGGCGCCTGCACCCGGTGCACCCGCAGCTCCCACGGGCCGTGCAGCACGCTCGTCGACTCGACCGGGAACTCTTCCTCGTACCCCGGGAGTTGAGCATCGTGACGGGACGAGGCGCGCCGGCCCTCGCAGGCGAGCGGGTGGATGCGGCGCCGGCGCGACGGTGTGCCGTCGGGCGCGAGCAGCGCCAGATGGTTGTCGACGGTGCGCGCCCAGGCGTGCGGGGCGGATTCGGGGGCGGTGGCGGTGGAGTAGGCGAGCTTGGCGTAGTGGGGATCGTCCGTGGCGGGTCCGTCGGGCGGGTTGTGGTCGCTGCCGTGGTTGATCAGCCGGACGATGCCGTCGTGCGGGGTGCCGTGCAGCAGCCAGCCCGGTGCGGGCAGTGCCGTGTACTGCGTGGACTCCTCCACGGGCAGCGGGACTTCGCGCTCCGTCCACACCGGATGGTCGGCCGGCAGCAGCAGCCCGAGGAATCCCTTGCTGGCCCAGTACGGGGAGGCGGGTCCGGAGTACGGCTGGGTGGAGGGCAGGAAGGTGTCGTACCAGCCGAGCGGCAGCAGACCGCGCTCGTCGGGCACGCCGCGCTCGACGAAGTGGCGGGCGGTCCCGGAGGCCAGGCGTCGGGTCAGACCGGGGGCCAGCGGTGAGCAGTCGGTGAGCGCCCCCATCCACACGGGCGCGGTCGCCGCGAACCGATAGGTGAGCGAGCGCCCTTGGTGCACGGGCGCCCCGTCGGCGCCGAAGAACTGCGGATACGTGCCGAGGAATGCGGCCAGCCGCTCTTTGTAGACCTTGGCACGCCCGCCGTCGGCCTCCGGGCCGGCCATGCGCGCCCACAGGAGGGGGTACAGGTGCAGGGCCCATCCGATGTAGTAGTCGAAGTTCCGGCCGTCGCCGTCGGTGTACCAGCCGTCGCCGACGTACCAGTCCTCGATCCGGTCGAGCCCGCCGTCGATGTCGCTCTGGCTGTACGGGGCGCCGACGGAGGCAAGGAACTGCTCGGAGACGACCTGGAACAGACGCCAGTTGTTGTCCCAGGTGCGGCCACCGACGAAGCCGGAGAACCAGTCGACGACGCGCTCCTGGACCCGGGGGTCGAGCCGGTCCCAGATCCAGGGGCGGGTCTCGTGCAGCCCGATCGCGATCGACGCGGCCTCCACCATCTGCTGGGAGCAGTCGGTGAGTTCGGGCCAGGCCTCGGAGCCGTCACGCTCCGTGCCCGCTGTCAGACCCTCCGTGTACCTTTCGATCAGGTGGGAGATGACGGACGAGCCCGGCTCGTCCCGGCCGCCCGCGCCCGCGATCCGGAAGGAGGCCAGCAGAAATGTCCGAGCGAACCCTTCGAGCCCGTCCGAGACGACGCCTGACCAGCTGGCCCGCCCCGGCAGCCGGTACTGGGCGAAGCCCGGAGTCGCGTACGGCAGCAGGGCGTCCAGCTGACGGTCGGCCAGGGCCTCCCAGTGGGCCCGGGTCCAGCCGGTCAGCGGGGAGCGGACACGGTCGGTGGGCGGCAGGGAGAAGTACGGGGCGGGCATGGCGGTTCGCTGGCTCCTTCGGGGGACGCGGACGGTGCGGGTCGTGCGGACGGTGGAGATCGGGCGGGAGCGCGGACGCGGGGTCAGCGCAGCCGGGCGGTGTGCGTGTGACCGTGTGATCCGCCCACGCGGACGGTGAGCACCGGCCGGCGGCCGGGCGTGACGGTCACGGTGTCGTCGGTGGCGACCACCTCGTCGACGGCGAAAGGCAGTTGGACCTTCAGGGTCGTCGCGGTGCGGCCCGGATCGGCGACCGCGACGGTGATGCCGTCGTCGCGCCGCGCCACCAGGACGGTGCCGGGCCCGTCGCAGGTCAGTCCTTCGACGGAGTCCGCCGCCCAGAAGTGTGCCGCGACGAGACCGAGCCGCGGGCAGGCGACGGCCTGGACACCGGTGGTGTTGGCGAGCACCTGGACGGGGCGGGAGCGGGACCAGGCGAGCGTGGCCGCCTCGGTCGCGCCGGGGAGCAGGACGTAGGAGTAGGAAGCGGAGTCGGGGGAGGAACCATGATCGAACCAGAGGGTGGCGTAGCGACGGGTGACCGAGTCGGTGCCGCCGGTCGTGTCCGCACCGGTGTTGATGGACCGCCAGCTGCCGGTGCGTTCCTCGCGCAGCGCGCGCAGCGGGCCGCCCGAGGGGAAGACGTAGCCGCCGACGCCGTCCAGATGCGCCCAGCCCGCGTCGTCGAGCTCCGCCGACCAGCCCTGCTCCGTGGGCTGCCCGACGCCGTCGACGGTGAGCGCGGGGGCGCCGTCGGCGTGCAGGTTCCGGTTCTCGACGATCGTCTCGATCGTGCGGCCGTCGCTCGCGGTGATGCCCGTACCGAGCGCGACGACGGCGTTGTCCAGGAGGAACCAGGCCTTCTTCGCCCGCAGCGTCGACCCGTCCGCGATCAGCTCCATCGCCGCCGCGCCGTACCGGGTGTCGAGCACGGCGCCACCCGCCACCGCGTTCTTCGGGCGGAAGGTGTCGGTGCCGGCCGTGGTTCCGAGGTCGGTGCGCGGCCGGGTGTCGACCGTCGTGCCGGGCAGGCGGTACGGGTCGACGGTCGGCCAGAAGGAGTCACCGAAGGCGTCCAGGTCGTCGCCGTCGTAGACGTACGTCATGCCGTCGCCGGTGTACCAGCCGTGCAGGTTCTCGCCGTTGCCCGCCTCGTACGCGGCGATGCGCTTCGACGACAGCGACAGGGCGCAGGCCCAGGACGGGCGCCGGTGCACGACACGGTCCATGTCGGCCAGCACGAAGTGGCCCGTCAGCCGGTCGGCCGGCGACACCTCCGGGTCGTCGAGGACGGCCTTGGCGCGGGCCAGCGCGGGGATGCCGACCAGCCTGGTGTACGGCGTCTCCCGGTTGCGCAGCATCCAGCCCTTGGCCGCCGCCCGCCAGCGGTCGGCGTAGGAGGCGGGCGCACCCTCGGCGAGCTGAAGAATGTACGAGACGGTGACCGCGCCGTCCGTGTGGTCCCGGGCCCGGTCCCGAGAAATGGCGCGCCCGCGGACCGCGTCCATCATCAGCCCGTCGAGGATCACCGGGCCGAAGCTCCGCTCCACCGCCTCGTAGAGCACCTCGACCGACGGGTCGGTGACGGCCCAATCGGAGCCGGCGAGCAGCGCGATCAGCTGGCCCGCACCGCCGAGCAGCACACTGCCGTACGTGCCGGTGTACGCCACGTACGTGTGCTGCACGAAGGAGCCGTCACGGTAGAAGCCGTCGCCCGAGGTGACGTACTTGAAGAGGCTGTTCTTCCCGTTGTCCCGGACGTCGGACAGGCCGTCACGGGCCTTGACGAGCACGGCCGGGTCGCGGGCGAGCAGGCCGCGCAGGGCGACGATGACAGCCTTGTCGGCGCGGTTGGCGCCGGTCTCGGCGAGGCTCGGGTAGTTGGTGCGCCGGTCCGCGTCGGGGACGAACCGGGCCACGGCCCTCAGGTACGCGTCCAGGTCCGCGGCCGGGAGATGGGCGCGCAGCAGGACGCACGTGTCCATGAGCGCGCGGGGCGCGCCGATCTCCCAGAACCACCAGTTGCCGGACTCGCCGCGCGCCGGGTTGTACCCGACGGTGTTGAGGAAGCGCAGCGCGTCGAGCAGTCCGTCGCGCACGGCCGTGTCCCCGGTGAGCGAGGTGCCGGGGGTGGCCCAGGCCGTCGCGATCGTGCGCAGCCGCGTGTAGCTCTGGGCGAACATGCCGGGGTCGGAGGCGGGGGACAGGTCGGCCCACAGCGCCTTGCGGCCCGCCGAGGTGTCGATGCCGCGCCACCAGCCGGCGGCCTGGGTGTCCAGGGCGGTCAGGGCGGCGGAGAAGTCCGGGTCGGCCAGGTCGAAGGCGCCGCCCGTCAGTTGGCGCGCGGCGCGGGCGAGCAGCGGCTCGTACGGATCGTCGGCGGACGTCGCGGCGGTGGCGGAGCCGGCCGTGAACGGGACGAGGGCGGTGGCCGCGCCCGCTCCGGCGAGCGCGAGGGTCTGGCGTCTGCTCAGTTCCATGGTCGGTCGTCCTCCGGGTCAGTCGGTCAGGGTCGCCGGGTCGACCGACGGCTTCGGCAGGTTCAGCGCGGCCAGTTCGGCACGGCCCTGCGCGTCGATGGGGAAGGCCCAGGTGGTGAGGAAGAAGTCGGTCAGGTCGCGCTCGGCGACCCGGCTCGCGTAGGTGGCGAGCGCCCGGTACCGCTTGGCCGTCTCCGTGTAGTCCGACTGCGGGTTCTCCTCGCGGACCAGCTGGTGGAGCCGGGGCCAGAAGTCGTCGCCGAAGGCGAGCTCCAGCTGCCGCAGCGGCACGAGCTTCTCGTAGGCGCCGAAGGACTTCTCGTACGTGAGCCCGTCGGTGCCGAACTTGGCCTGGGCCGACTGGAAGTAGGTGAGCCCCGTCTTCGGGTCCACGGTCAGCAGGTTCGAGCGCTGGCCGAGGGCCCGCTGCACGGCCAGCGAGTAGATGTTGACGGTGACCTCGGTGAGGCCGGTCGGCTTGTACGCCATCTGCTGGTGGAGGTGCCCGAGTTCGTGGTAGAGCCCCCAGCCGCGGGTGAGGAGGCCCTGCACGGTCGTGGCCCGGTCGAGGTAGACGCGCGGGAAGCCGTTGTAGCCGTGGGTCGCGTAGGCGCCGACGCCGGTCGGCACCTTGGACACCTCGGTGAAGTGGTAGGCGCCGGCCTTGGGCCGGTGCACCGGCTTCGAGCTGTCGAGACCGCTGACGGCCGCCTCGGCGTCGATGATCTGCTCCAGGAGCCGCAGCAGCGCCGCGTGGTCCTCGCCGCGGTACAGCAGGGCGCCGTCCCGGGTGAGCGTCACGATGGAGCGCGGCCCGTGCAGTTCGACGACCGGCACGTCCGTGTAGGTGTCCAACTGGCGCTGGTAGTCAGCCTCTTCGGTGCTGCCCAGGGTGAAGACGGGCATCGGCGCGGAGCCGTCCTTGAGCTTGACGGCCGCGCGCTCGCCGTTGCCTTCGAGCGTGAAGTAGAGAGGGCCGCCGTGCGGGTCGGTCACGGTGTTCGAGCCCGGCTTGAGCGGGTAGCGGCGCGGCTCGGTGACGGCGCCGTAGTAGTCCCACTGCCCGACCCAGAGGGTGGGCACGACCTCGTCGTAGGGCAGCACGTCGAGGCGGAGCGCGGTGGCGGCGGGCAGATAGCGGCCGGTGGTCTGGAACTCGGAGCCGCGCAGCGCCTGCCCGAGCCGGAGCCGTTCGGCCTCGGCGGACGGGCGGGCGACGAGCTCCACGGTGGGTCCGTCGGCGGCCCGGGCGATGCCCGCGGCCGGGCCGCCGACGGCGAGTGCGGCGCCTGCGGCGGCGACGGAGGCGAGGACGGTACGGCGGGACGGGGATGCGGGGGTGCGCATGAGGTGTCGTCTCCTTGAGGTGATCCGTACGGTGCTGGGGCGGGTGCGGCGCGCGAGGACGTCAGTCGGTCAGCGTGCTGGGGTCCGTGTCGGGCCGGGGGAGGTGCAGGGCGGCGATCTCGGCGCGCCCCTGTGCGTCGATCGGCATCGCCCAGGTGCCGGCGAGGAAGTCGGTGAGGTCGCGGCCCGCGGTGCAGGAGGCGTACGTGGCGAGCGCGCGGTACTGGCGGGCCTCGACCTCCGGCTCGTGGTTGTAGTCGTCGACCGGCGCGTCGTGCTGGTGCTCGGTGCGGACCAGCCGGTGCAGCCGGGGCCAGAAGTCGTCGCCGAACGCGAGCTCCAACTGCCGCAGCGGGACGAGCTTTTCGTACGCGCCCAGGGTGTCGACATAGGAGAGGCCGGGGGTGCCGAGCTTGGCGCGGGCGGACTGGAACCAGTCGAGTCCGGTCTTCGGGTCGACCGTGAGGAGGTTGGAGGGGCGGCCCAGGGTGCGCTGCGCGGCGAGCGAGTAGATGTTGACGGTGACCTCGGTGAGCGAGTTGGCCTGATAGGCGGCCTGCTGGTTGAGGTGGCCCAGCTCGTGGTAGAGACCCCAGCCGCGCGTGGTGAGGTGGGTGACGCTGCACAGCCGGTCCAGGTAGGCGCGCGGGAAGCCGTTGTAGTGGTGCCAGGCGTAGGCGGTGACGCCCTTGGGGACCTGACTGACCTCGACGAAGTGATAGCGGCCGGCCTTGGGGCGGTCCAGGGGGTGGCCGCCGTCGAGGCCGCTGATCCGGTCGTGCGAGTCGATGATCGTGTCGAACAGGGCCATGAGCGCGGCGTGGTCCTGGTCCCGGTACTGGAGCGCGCCGTCGCGGGTCAGCGTCAGGATCGCGCGGTCGGTGACGAGTTCGACCCATGGCACGGTGACGGTGTCGAGCTGCCGCTGGAAGTCGGCCTCGCCGGTGCGGCCCAGCTCGAAGACGGCCATGGGGTCGGTGCCGGAGACGAAGGTGACGGCGGCGCGCTGACCGTGACCGGCGAAGCTCAGGTACACGGGCCCGCCGTGGGCGTCCGTGATCCGGTTCATGCCCTCCCGCAGCGGGAAGGCCCGCGGGGTCTGGAGCGCGGGGACCGGGTGGTAGTAGTCGAAGGTGCCGACGTGCAGCACGGGCAGCGCGCCCTCGGCCGACCGCACGCGGACCGTGACGGTCGCGCCGGGCGCGGCGTGGCGCCCGGTGGGGACGAACTCACTGGCGCGCAGCGACCGGGCGAGCCGCATCCGCTCGGTCTCGGCGTCGGGGGATGCCTTGAGGAGCAGGGTGTCGCCGCTCCGGTTCCAGCGCTCCGTGCCGGTGTCGCCGACCGCGGAGCCGACCGGGCCGAGCGAGCCGAGCGTGCCGCCCGGGCCGGCCGAAGAGACAGCCGCGGCGCTCCCGGCGCCGAGCGCGAGGGCCGCACCGCCGCCGGCCAGCGCGGCGAGCATCGCACGACGACCGAAGCCGCGCGGGGAGCCCGAGGCGGCGGGGGCGGAGGCCGGGGAGAGGGAGACGGGGACGTGGGGGACCGCAACAGGCTTGTGGGCAGGGCGCATCCAGGGACTCCCGTGAGAAGGGACGAGGTCGGTGCGAGGAGCGGGACGTGCGGTGGCGCTGCGCGTCAGCATGTAAGCGTTTGCTATCCAGCCGCAAGAGGGTCCGGCGAGTTTCTGTTCGTTACTACGCGGACCAGCCCCGATCCGAGCAGGATCAAGCACCCGGATCGGATTTCGGGGTGCCGCTCAGCCTCGGCGCGGCGCCCGAGCGACCGAGTCCCGCACCACGATGTGCGTGCCGAGGCGCAGCGTGCCGGTCGTCGGGGCCCGCCAGTCGTCCTCGTCGTCACCGCCTATGGCCACCCGCACCGCCTGCCGGCCCATCTCCTCCAGCGGGATCCGGACCGTCGTGAGGCGAGGCCGCAGCTCCTGGGCGACGGGCACGTCGTCGTAGCCGACCAGCGACATGTCCTGCGGGACGCGCACGCCGGCCTCCTCCAGGGCCTGCGCGGCGCCCGCGGCGACGTTGTCGTTGGCGCCGAACACGGCGGTGAACGAGGGGCCGTCCCGCAGCAGTTCGGCCATCCTGCGATAGCCGAAGGTTCGGCTGAACGGGCCGGGGTGTTCGAGCTCCGGGTCCCGGGCCAGGCCGCGCAGCTCCAGGGCGCGCCGGTGCCCGACGAGCCGGTCGTGGGCGGTGGACAGGCCGGGCGGTCCGCCGAGGTAGAGGATCCGCTCGTGTCCCTGGGTGATCAGGTGGTCGGTGAGCGCGAAGGCGCCGCCCTCGTTGTCGTACTCGACGCCGACGGTCGGCACGTCGTCACCGAGCGAGGGCCGCCCGCACAGCACCAGCTTGGACCCGCCAGCGTCCAGCTCCCGGGCCCGCCGGGCCAGTTCGGCCTTGTACGCGCGGTCGTCGACACTGCCGCCGACCAGCACCACCGCGTCCGCGCGCCGCTCGTGCATCAGCTCGATGAAGGCGAGCTCGCGCTGCGGATCGCCCTGGTGGCAGCAGATCAGGCAGAGCCGGCCGCCCTCGCTGGCCTCGCGTTCGACGCCGCGCGCGATGTACGCGTAGAACGGGTCGACGAGCTCGCTGACGATGATGCCGACGGTGCGGTTGGAGGCTCCGGCGAGGGCGCGGGCGTGGGCGTTGACCACGTAGCCGAGCTCGCGCATGGCGGACTCGACGCGCTCACGGGTGGCGGCCGCCACCGGGTAGTTGCGGTTCATCACGCGGGAGACGGTCGCCGTGGAGACGCCCGCGAGCCTGGCCACGTCCACGACGGTGGCGCGGCGCTGCGCGCCTCCGCCGGCGCCGCCCGCTGTGGATCCCTGCCGGGACATCCGCCCCACCCCCTGCCGCTCGTGCCCGTCCGCGTGGTCCGCCCGCTCCGGCCGGTCGTCCTGTGTCCGCCCGGCCGGTCCCGAGCCTATGACGTGCGGCCCCGTCCCGTTCACGCGATGTGCTCCAGGTCCTCCAGGAGCACCGGATGGTTCAGCGGCACACCGCGCGCGTAGCGGGCCAGCTCGTCCACGGCGAGGGCGCCGAGCCGGGCCACCTCGTTGCCCTGGGCGCCCGCCATGTGCGGGGTGATGAAGACGTTCGGCAGGTCCCAGAGCGGGTGTCCGGGCGGCAGCGGCTCGGGGTCGGTGACGTCGAGGACGGCGTCGATCCGGCCGCCGACCAGGTGCGGGACCAGCGCCTCGGTGTCGACGAGCGGGCCGCGCGCGGTGTTCACGAGCAGCGCGCCCGGGCGCATCAGGCCGAGGCGCCGGGCGTCCAGCAGATGCCGGGTCTCGGCGGTGGCGGGCGCGTGCAGGGTCACCACGTCGCTGGTCGCGACGAGGGTGTCCAGGTCGGTGCGGGTCGCGCCGAGCAGCTCGGCCTCGGCGTCGCCGACGTACGGGTCGTACAGGAGCACCTCGGCGTCGAGCGAACGCAGCAGTTGCACGACGCGGCGGCCGGTGTGCGACGCGCCGACCACGCCGACCGTGATGCCGTGCGTGCCCAGCCATGTGTGCCGGTGCAGGTCGGCGTCGGTGCGGTGGGTGCGCCGGGTGCGGAAGAGCTGGGCGAGGGGGAAGGCGCGCTTGGCGCCGAGGATGATCGCGGCGAGCGTGAACTCGGCGACGGGCACCGCGTTCGCCGCGGCGGCCGAGGACACGGCGACGCCGCGGACGTAGGCGTCGCGGCTCAGGAACGTCTTCACGGTGCCGGCCGCGTGGATCACCGCGCGCAGCCGGGGCGCCCGGTCGAGCACCTCCGTGTCGATGGGCGGGCAGCCCCACCCGGTGAGCAGCACCTCGCACTCGGCCAGCGCGGCCCGCGCCTCGGCGCCGGCGAAGTCGCGGACCGCGCCCGGCGGCCGGATGTCCGCGGTCTCCTCCAGCCGGGCCCGCACCGCGGGCGGGAAGACGTCGTCGACGACGGACGCGTCCATCGCGAGAACCGTACGGGGCCGCCGCGGGGGCGGTGTTGCGTCGGCGGCACCGGCCGTGACCGGCACCTCGTCAGTGGTACGCACCCTGCCTCCGGACAGTAAACGTGTTCTATGACGGGACGGAACGCTAAGGAGGTCGCGGCACGACCGTCAAGGTCACCGGGGCCGCCAGTGACAGTGAACTGTCCGATTCATGCGGTAAATGGTGGGCTTTGAAGGTGCTTTGAGGGCGTAGCCAGCGGCCCTGAGGCAGGACGAACCGGCGAGCGGATTGCTCCGATCTATTGACGAGGGGGTTAACCGCTTACTAACTTGCCGCCGCAGAAACGCAGTTCCTGCGCCACCCGGCCGAACAGGACCGCCTCATGACTGCTCCCGCGCCACCCGTGGCCGCACCCCGCACACCGCGTGCACCACGAAAGACCCCGGCATCCCGCACGTCCCTGTGGCAGCGCCTCAAGCGCGACAAGGTGATGCTGCTGCTGTGCCTGCCGGGGTTCCTGTACTTCGTGGTCTTCCACTACGTGCCGCTGCTCGGCTACATGGTGGCGTTCCAGGACTACCAGCCCTACCTGGGCTACCTGCACAGCGCCTGGACCGGCTTCACCAACTTCACGACGGCCTTCGCCGACCCGGACTTCTGGTCGGCCACGGGCAACACGCTGAAGATCGCACTCGTCCAGCTGGTCCTGTTCTTCCCCGTGCCGATCGGCCTCGCCCTGCTGCTCAACAGCATCGTCAGCGACAGGCTGCGCCGCTTCGTGCAGAGCGTCGTCTACCTGCCGCACTTCATCGGCTGGGTCATCATCGTCTCGATCTTCCAGCAGATCCTGGGCGGCGCGGGCGTCGTCCCCGACCTGCTGGAATCGCTCGGCCTGCCGCGCTACGACATGACGACCGACCCGAACGCCTTCCCCTGGCTGCTCGCCCTCCAGGTCATGTGGAAGGACGCCGGCTGGGGCACCATCATCATCCTCGCCGCCCTCCTCTCCATCGACCGCGGCCTGTACGAGGCGGCGGCCATGGACGGCGCGGGCCGGTGGAGCCGCTTCTGGCACGTCACCCTGCCCGGCTTGTCCCCGGTCCTCGTCCTGCTGCTCATCCTCAACCTCGGCAACATCCTCACCGTCGGCTTCGAGCAGATCCTGCTCCAGCGCGACGCGGTGGGACCCGGCGCCGGTGAAGTCCTCGACACCTACGTCTACTTCCACGGCATCCGGGACAACCAGTGGGGCACCTCGGCCGCTGTCGGCCTCGTCAAAGCGGTGATCGGCACGGTCCTCGTCATCGGCGCCAACAAGTTCGCCCACCGGCTCGGCCATGAAGGGGTGTACCGCGGTGCTGACCGTTGACACGTCCGGCGACCTGTCCGCAGCGAAATCTCGGGGCCGCTCACGCCCGGCGAGCACCCGCGCCGACAGCGGGGAACTGCGCGGGGATCTGCGCCCCTCCGGGATCCGGCCCCCGTGGATGGAGCGGCCCACCCGGCTCGGCCTCGCCTTCAAGGGCCTCGCCCTCGTCCTCGTCGTCGCCCTCGTCGCGTACCCGCTGCTCGGCGTGATCGGCACGAGTTTCGCCTCGCAGAGCGACATCATCCGCTCCGACGGGCTCGTCCTGTGGCCCGACCACCCGAGCCTCGACGCCTACCGCACCGCGTTCACCGGCGGGCGCGTGACCCGCGCCCTGTTCGTGAGCATCGGCGTCACCCTCACCGGCACCGTCTGCAGCCTCCTCGCCACCATCGGCATGGCGTACGGGCTCTCGCGGCGCGGCATCGTCGGCGGTCGCTTCATCCTCATGACCGCCCTGTTCACCATGCTGTTCAACGCCGGTGTCATCCCCAACTTCCTGCTGGTCAAGGAGCTCGGCCTCTACAACACCTTCGCGGCGCTCGTGCTCCCCACCATGGTCAGCGCGTTCAACCTCGTCGTGATGCGGGCCTTCTTCATGAACCTGCCCGAAGAGCTCTACGACGCCGCGAAGGTCGACGGCGCGGGCGACTTCCGCACCCTGGTCCAGGTCGTCCTGCCCCTGTCCAAGGCGGTCATCGCCGTCGTCGGACTCTTCTACGCCGTCGCGTACTGGAACGCGTACTTCAACGCCCTGCTCTACCTCGGCGACAACGACAAATGGCCGCTGCCCATGGTGCTGCGCACCTTCATCCTCCAGGGCCAGAACCTCGACACCGCGGCCGCCGGCGAGGCCGTCGCCCCGCAGCAGGCCGTGCAGATGGCCGTCCTCGTCATCGCCGTCGTGCCGATCCTTCTCGTCTACCCGTTCCTCCAGCGGTTCTTCACCAAGGGCGTCCTCACCGGCGCCGTCAAGGGCTGACCCGCACCCGCCACCACCACGGCTCCGCACCCCCCAAACGTCCCCGTGTCCCCTCGTGTTGAGGAGTCCCCCGATGTCCGGCACCACACCTGTCAACCGCCGCACCGTGCTCCGCTGGGGTGCGGGCGCCGGTCTCGCCGTCGCCGCGGCGCCGCTGATCGCCGCGTGCGGCGACGGCGGCACCGCCGCCAAGGCCGAGGCCAAGAGCGCCAAACTGCTGCCGACCACCGTCGTGCGCAACGTCGGCGCCCGCCCCGACCTGCCCGGCACCGCCGCCGGCGTCCCGAGCGCCTACCTGAAGTACCCCGCGAACCCGATCCGCGCCACGAAGGGCACCCCCCTCAAGGGCGCGAAGACGATCACCGCCGTCACCGAGACCTTCGCCCCGCTGCCCCCGGAGCGCGGCAAGAACGCCGCTTGGCGCGAGATCGAGAAGCTGCTCGGCGCCAAGGTCGACTTCACGGCCGTCCCCGCGGACGACTACCCGGCGAAGTTCTCCACGATGGTCGCCGGCGACCAGCTCCCCGACATCTTCATGTACCCGGAGACCGGCGGCGTCGACAACAAGGCCGGGTTCCTCCAGGCCAAGTGCGTCGACCTCGGCCCCTACCTGTCCGGCGACAAGGTCAAGGACTACCCGAACCTGGCGGCGATCCCGGAGTACGCGTGGCAGGGGGCGATCTTCGGCGGGAAGCTGTACGGGATTCCGCTGACCCGGAACGGTACGGCCGGAGCCGGCTTCTACCGGGCCGACCTCTTCCAGCAGGCGGGTGTGTCGAGCCTCGACGAGATCGACAGCGTCGAGCGGCTGATCGAGCTCGCCAAGGAACTGACGAACGAGAAGAAGAAGCAGCACTTCTTCACCGGCAGCGGCACCAATCTGATCGCCTTGTCAGCAGGCGCGCAGTCGTCCTGGCGCCGAGACACCAAGACCGGCAAGTGGACGTACCAGCTGGAGGACGACAAGTACCGGTATGCCGTGGAGACCGCGGCGAAACTGTACAAGGCCGGGTGCTTCTACCCGGGCACGATGCAGATGTCCGGTGCACAGAAGGCGCAGTACACCGACCTGTTCAAGAACGGCAAGGCAGCCTATGTCCTGGACGGCATGCCGGCCTACCTGACGCCCGGCACCGGCTACATCGACACGATGGCCGCCATCGACAAGAGCTTCGACGTACGCCCCATGGTGCCCGTCGGCAAGGACGCCGTGGCCTGGACCGACAACACGGCGCTGTCCAACTGCTTCATCACGAAGGCCGACGACAAGAGGGTCAAGGAGATCCTGCGCCTCGCCGACTTCGCGGCCTCGCCCTTCGGGTCCGTCGAGTACACCCTCGTCAAGTACGGCGTCGAAGGCGTCGACCACAAGCGTGACAAGGACGGCACCCCGGTCCTCACCAAGCAGGGAACGCAGGACACGACCCTGCCGTGGGGTTTCCTCGGCTCCGCCGCCCCGGCCTTCTTCAGCGCCACGAGCCCGGACGCGGCCCGCCATGTGCACGAGGCCTACACGCGGCTCATCCCGATGCTCATCGAGGACCCCACCGCCGGCTACACGTCGCCGACCTGGGACTCCAAGGGCCTCGGCAGCCTCTACACGATCCACCTCGACGGCATCAAGGACATCATCACCGGCCGCAAGCCCATGTCCTCCTACGACGCCATGGTCAAGAAGTGGCGTAACGCCGGCGGCGACACCTGCCGCGCCGAGTTCGAGCAGGCCTCGCAGAAGGGCAAGAAGTGACCACCACCCGACGCACCCTCCTCAAGGGTGCCGGCGTCGCCGCGCTCGCCGTCCCTCTGTTCGCCGCGCCCGCGTGGGCGACCGGCTTCGACCCGAAGCCCGGCTCCGACGGCGTCGGCGACCCCCTGTTCCCGACCCTCGGCAACGGCGGCTACGAGGTCGTCCACTACGACCTCACCTTCGACTTCACGCCGGTGACGTACGACTTCACCGGCGTCGTGACGATGAACGCGCGGGCCACCCAGGACCTCTCCGCGTTCAACCTCGACACCGACGGCCACACCATCGAGTCCGTCACCGTGAACGGCCGCACCGCCGAACACGCCCTCTCCCTCGGCAAGTCCGGGCAGGAGCTGACCGTCACCCCGGCCGCCCCGCTGCACAAGGACACCCCGTTCACCGTCACCGTCGCCTACCGCGGCAACGGCAAGGCGCCCCGCGCCGGACTGACCGGCTGGCGGTTCGGCAGCGACGGGGGCTTCGCGTCCGCCGTGCAGTCCTCCCGCGCCGACACCTTCCTGCCCTGCAACGACACCCCGTCCGACAAGGCCACCTGGACCTTCCACCTCTCGGCGCCCGAGGGCTTCGTGGCCGCCGCCAACGGAGAACTGACCGGCAAGGACAAGCGCGCCGACGGCTCCACCGTCTGGCACTTCGCCCTGCGCGAGCGCATGCCCACCGAACTGCTCGGCATCGCCGTCGTCAAGGGCACGTACCTGTACGGCACCTCGCACACCGGACTGCCACTGCGCCACGTCGTCCCGCAGGGCCAGGAGGACAAGTACGGCCCCATCGTGGCCCGCACCCCGGACCATCTCGCCTGGCTGGAGGCCAAGTTCGGCCGCTACCCCTTCTCCGTGTACGGCCTCCACATCTACGACGGCTACTCCGACGCCCTCGAGAACTCGACGCTCACCCTCATGGGCACCAACTGGTTCAAGCTCAACGCCGACGGCAATCCCACGTACGAGAACACGATGGTGCACGAGCTGACCCACCAGTGGTTCGGCGACAGCGTCACCCCGAACGACTGGCAGCAGGCCTGGCTCAACGAAGGGCCGGCCGTGTACTACGCCGCCCTGCACAGCGAGGAGCGCGGCTGGTCCGTCATGGCCGACAAGATGAAGGCCACGTACGCCAAGCTCGACGCGATCCGCGCGAGCGACGGCCCGCCCGGACGGCCCAAGGCGCTCGGCGGCACGAACATCTACGACGGCGGCGCCCTCGTCCTCTACGCGCTCCAACAGCACGTCGGGCAACGGAAGTTCGACCTGATCATGGGGCAGTGGCCGCGCCGCTTCAAGGACCGCAACGTCACCAGTGGGGACTTCATCACGCACTCCGTCGAGATGACCGGCGACCGCTCCCTCGACGGGTTCCTGCGGGACTGGCTGTTCGGCGCGAAGAACCCGCCGATGCCCGGGCACCCCGACTGGACGGCCGCCGCGTGAGGCGATCCGCACACCCAATCCTGAGGAAAGGTCACCGCATGAGAGCCCGCACCGGCGCGGCCGCGTTCCTGGCCACCGCCGCCCTCGCCCTGACGCCGCTGCCCGCCGCGCACGCCGACCCGGCGCCCCTGACCCTGCGCGCCGCGCCGCAGGGCTCCGGCACCGACTGCACCGTAGGACATCCCTGCTCGGTGGAGGGCGCCCGCGATGTCGCCCGTACGATCACCGACCGGTCCGTACGTGTCGAACTCGCCGACGGTACCTACGAGTTGAGCAAGCCGCTCACGCTCGGCAAGGAGGACTCCGGCGTCACCTGGGCCGCCGCGCAGGACGCCGAACCCGTGCTCTCCGGTGGTCGCGCCCTCACCGGCTGGACCGTGAACGACGACGGCACCTGGACCACGAAGGTGCCTGACGGCGTCACCCCGCGCCAACTGTTCGTCGACGGCGAGCGTGCCGTCCGGGCCCGCGGCGCGTCCTGCGCCGCCTCCGTGTGCGACGCCACCAAGACCGGCATGACCGGCGCCGAGAAGACCGGCATCGCCACGTGGGCCCGGCCCACCGACGCCGAGGCCGTCATCAGCGTCCGCTGGCGCAACTACCACTGCCGCATCACCGCCGTCACCGGCGACGTCATGACCTTCGCCCAGCCCTGCTGGACCAACTCGGCCTCCGGCACCAACCGCACCGGACCCGCCTGGGACTCCACCACCGTCGACTCCTCGCGCTACAGCAAGGTCGCCTTCTTCGAGAACGCCCGCGAACTCCTCGACCAGCCCGGCGAGTTCGTCTGGAACTCCGCCGACCGCACCGTCACCTACCTGCCCCGCCAGGGCGAGGACCCGCGCCGTTCACGGGCCGTCACCCCGGTCACCGAGGGCCTGCTCGTCCTCGACGGCGCCCACGACGTGCACCTCTCCGGCCTCGGCTTCGCCTACTCCGCCTACCAGCAGCCGAACACCGACGAGGGCTACGCCGGCATGCAGGCCGGACTCACCCTGACCGGCGCCACCGGCCCCGTCGACCACGCGGGCCGCTTCTACACCAAGCCCGCCGCCGCCCTCACCGTCCGCGGCGGCCGTGACGTCACCGTCGACGGCAACAAGTTCAGCAGGCTCGGCGGCGCCGGTGTCGTCTTCGAGCAGGGCACCCAGGACTCCTCCCTCGCCCGCAACCGCTTCACCGACCTGTCCTCCGGCGCCGCCTACATCGGCGACACCGAGCCCCTGCCGAGCGCCGAACTCACCGGCGCCCGCAACACGATCGAGCGCAACACCATCCGCCGCACCGGCGTCGAGTACACCGACTCCGTCGGCATCTGGGCCGGCTACGAGGCCGAGACCGTCATCGACCACAACACCCTCGAAGAGCTGCCCTACTCCGGCATCTCCGTCGGCTGGGGCTGGAACCAGCCCGAGGCCCAGACCTCCGTCCTGCGCGACAACCGCATCACGGACAACCGGATCACCGACGTCATGCTCGTCCGCCACGACCAGCACGACGGCGCCGCCATCTACACCCAGGGCGCCCAGCCCGGCACCGTGATCTCCGGCAACTACATCGACCGCAGCGCCTACGGCAACACCGAGCGCGACGGCAACGGCGTCTACCTCGACGAACAGTCCAGCCACATCGCCGTCACCGGCAACGTCATCACGCGCGTCGGCTACAAGTGGGTCTCCAACTGGGCCGACTACGGCATCGACAACCACGCGACCGGCAACTGGACCGACACCGCGGCCCCGGCCCTGTCCGGCAGGGGCTCGACGATGACCGACAACTTCACCGGCCTCGACCGGCTGCCCGCCGAGGCGGTCAAGGTCGCCGAGGCCGCCGGCGCGGACGGCCGCGAGAAGGTCCGTCAGCTCCCGCCCGACCTCGCCCGCACCGGCACCGCCACCCAGTCCTCCACCGACGGCACCGCCACCGCGGGCAAGGCCACCGACCTCGACACCACCACCGACACCCGCACCCTGTCCGAGGCCGGCGCCTGGTGGCAGGTCGACCTCGGCTCCGCTCAGCATGTCGGACAGGTCGAGGTCTGGAACAACAGCTCCATGACCACCGCCGACTTCGACGTCCAGCTCGCCACGTCGGCCGACTTCTCGGACGCCACCACCGTCCACGTCACCGGCAAGGCCCTGCGCCCCACCGTCCTCGACACGGACACCGACGCCCGCTACGTGCGCATCCGCCTCACCGGCACCGGCCGCGTCGCCCTCTCCCACGTCCTCGTCCACCCCTGACCCGACAGCAGCACCAAGGGCGTCGCGGACCGGTCGGCGGGTCCGCGACGCCCCGTGTTTCCATGCTCCGTACGCCGACCGCACCAACACCCCGTACAGGAAAGGCGGTTACGCCATGACCGACGCCCCCTCCGACCTGCGCCTCGGCGTCCTCGGCTACGGACTGCGCGGCTCGATCGCGCGCACCGCGCACCGGCCCGGTGCCGGCTCCCGGGTCACCGCGCTCGCCGACCACGACGCCGCCGCGCGGACGGAGGCGGCGCTCGCCTTCCCCGGCGCACTCGTCTCCAGCGACCACAAGAAGGTCGTGGAGGACCCCGACGTCGACGCGATCCTCGTCCTCACCCCCGACCACACCCACGCCGACGTCGCCCGCGAGGCCCTGGAGGCCGGCAAGCCGGTCTTCGTCGAGAAGCCCCTCGACATCAGCGTCGAACGCTGCGACGGCCTCCTGCGCACCGCCCACGCGACCGGCTCCCGCCTCTACGTCGGCCACAACATGCGCCACATGCCCGTCGTCCGCCTCATGCGCGACATCATCGCCCGCGGCGAGATCGGCGAGGTCAAGACCGTCTGGGTGCGCCACTTCGTCGGCTACGGCGGCGACTGGTACTTCAAGGACTGGCACGCCGAGCGGCAGTACACCACCGGCCTCCTGCTCCAGAAGGCCGCCCACGACATCGACGTCCTGCACTGGCTCGCCGGCGGCTACACCCGCCAGGTCCAGGCCCTCGGTGACCTCATGGTCTACGGCGACAACCCGCACCGCCGCGCACCCGGCGAGCCCAAGCACGACGACTGGTACACCAAGGACGGCCACTGGCCGCCCGCCACCCAGCGCGGCCTCAACCCCGTCATCGACGTCGAGGACGTCTCCCTCGTCAACATGCGCCTCGACAACGGCGTCCTCGCCGCCTACCAGCAGTGCCACTTCACCCCCGACTACTGGCGCAACTACACCGTCATCGGCGACGCGGGCCGCCTGGAGAACTTCGGCGACGGCCCCGGGGGAGTGGTCAAGGTCTGGAACACCCGCCGCTCCACCTACCGCGACGAGCCCGACGCCGCGTACCCGGTCCCGGACGCCGAGGACAACGCCGGACACGGCGGCGCCGACCCGCTGCTCATCGACGAGTTCCTCCGCTTCGTCCGCGACGGCGGCACCACCGACACCTCGCCCGTCGCCGCCCGCATGGCCGTCGCCGCGGGCGTCCGCGCCACCGAGTCCCTCCGGGCCGGCGGCACCCCCCGCGAGGTCCCCCCGCTCGACCCCGAGCTGATCGCCTACTTCGAGGGCGGCCAGACCCGATAGATCGAACGAACGAGCGGCCGGCCCGGGCGTCACGGCCCGGGCCTGTAGGAAAGCTTCGGCGCCGCTTAAGAAATCCTCGATGGACCTGAGCCGCCGTGGTACGGAAGAGTCCGGGGCGGCGGCCCGACGGCCGTCACCTCCACTCACTCTTCCCCGTGTGCGGGCCGCTGCGTGCTGCCCGCGTGCGCGACGACAGGAGCCGTACCGATGAAGGCGCTGGTCAAGGAGAAGGCCGAACCGGGACTCTGGCTCACCGACGTGCCCGACCCCTCCATCGGCCCCGGCGACGTGCTGATCAAGGTGCTGCGCACCGGCATCTGCGGCACCGACCTGCACATCCGCAGCTGGGACGGCTGGGCGCAGTCGACGATCAAGGCTCCGCTCGTCCTCGGCCACGAGTTCGTCGGCGAGGTCGTCGAGACCGGCCGCGACGTCAGCGACATCACCGTCGGCGACCGCGTCAGCGGCGAGGGCCACCTCGTCTGCGGCAAGTGCCGCAACTGTCTCGCCGGCCGCCGCCACCTGTGCCGCGCCACCGTCGGCCTCGGCGTCGGCCGTGACGGCGCCTTCGCCGAGTACGTCGCGCTGCCCGCCTCCAACGTGTGGGTGCACCGCGTCCCCGTCGACCTCGACGTCGCCGCGATCTTCGACCCGTTCGGCAACGCCGTGCACACCGCCCTGTCCTTCCCGCTCGTCGGCGAGGACGTCCTGATCACCGGCGCGGGCCCCATCGGCCTGATGGCCGCCGCCGTCGCCCAGCACGCCGGCGCCCGCAACGTCGTCGTCACCGACGTCAGCGAGGAGCGCCTGGAGCTCGCCCGCAAGGTCGGCGTCAGCCTGGCCCTGAACGTGGCGCAGTCCTCCATCGCCGACGGCCAGCGTGAGCTCGGCCTGCGCGAGGGCTTCGACATCGGCCTGGAGATGTCCGGCAACCCCCACGCGATGCGCGACATGCTCGCCAACATGACCCACGGCGGCAAGATCGCCATGCTGGGCCTGCCCGCGCAGGAGTTCGCCGTCGACTGGGCCCGCATCGTCACCTCGATGATCACCATCAAGGGCATCTACGGCCGCGAGATGTTCGAGACCTGGTACGCGATGTCGGTCCTCCTGGAGGCCGGCCTCGACCTCGCCCCCGTCATCACCGGCCGCTACGCGTACACCGACTTCGACGCGGCGTTCGAGGACGCGGCCAGCGGCAAGGGCGGCAAGGTCATCCTGGACTGGAGCGCCGCCTGAGCTCGGCCCGGCCCCCGCGTCCCTGAACTCCTCACCCCTCTAAGGATTTCTCGCATGTTCGACAACGTACGCGCCGACCTCCAGACCACCCTCGACGAGATCGTCGCCGCCGGGCTGCACAAGCCCGAGCGCGTCATCGGCACCCCCCAGTCCGCCACCGTCGGCGTGACCGCGGGCGGCCGCCCCGGCGAGGTCCTCAACTTCTGCGCCAACAACTACCTCGGCCTCGCCGACCACCCCGAGGTCATCGCCGCCGGCCACGCCGCCCTCGACCGCTGGGGCTACGGCATGGCGTCCGTCCGCTTCATCTGCGGCACCCAGGAGGTCCACAAGGAGCTGGAGGCGCGCCTGTCCTCCTTCCTCGGCCAGGAGGACACGATCCTCTACTCCTCCTGCTTCGACGCCAACGGCGGCGTCTTCGAGACGATCCTCGGCGCCGAGGACGCGGTCATCTCCGACGCCCTCAACCACGCCTCGATCATCGACGGCATCCGCCTCAGCAAGGCCAAGCGCTTCCGCTACGCCAACCGCGACATGGCCGACCTCGAGGCCCAGCTCAAGGCCGCCGACGAGGCCGGCGCCCGCCGCAAGCTGATCGTCACCGACGGCGTCTTCTCCATGGACGGCTACGTCGCCCCGCTCGTCGACATCTGCGACCTCGCCGAGCGCTACGAGGCCATGGTCATGGTCGACGACTCGCACGCCGTCGGCTTCGTCGGCCCCGGCGGTCGCGGCACCCCCGAGCTGCACGGCGTCATGGACCGCGTCGACATCATCACCGGCACCCTCGGCAAGGCCCTCGGCGGCGCCTCCGGCGGCTACGTCGCCGCCCGCGCCGAGATCGTCGCCCTGCTGCGCCAGCGCTCGCGCCCCTACCTGTTCTCCAACAGCCTCGCCCCGGTCATCACCGCCGCCTCCCTGAAGGTCATCGACCTCCTGGAGTCCGCCGGTGACCTGCGCGAACAGCTCGCCGCGAACACCAAGCTGTTCCGCACCCGGATGACGGAGGAGGGCTTCGACATCCTCCCCGGCGACCACGCCATCGCCCCCGTCATGATCGGTGACGCGGCCGTCGCGGGCCGCATGGCCGAGCTGCTCCTGGAGCGCGGCGTCTACGTGATCGGCTTCTCCTACCCGGTCGTCCCGCAGGGCCAGGCCCGGATCCGCGTCCAGCTGTCGGCCGCGCACTCCACGGAGGACGTGAACCGCGCCGTCGACGCCTTCGTCGAGGCCCGCGCCCAGCTCGGCTGACCGGTTTGCGACAATCGGGTACATGATCGAAGCGCGGCGGCTGCACATCCTCCGGGCGGTGGCCGACCACCGGACCGTGACCGCGGCTGCCGCCGCGCTCTATCTCACCCCTTCGGCCGTCTCGCAGCAGCTGACGGCCCTGGAGCAGGAGACCGGGCACAAGCTCGTCGAGCGCGGCGCCCGCGGCGTCCGGCTCACCCCGGCCGGCGAGATCCTTCTGACGCACACCAACGCGGTGCTCGCCCAGCTGGAGAAGGCCGAGGCCGAGCTCGCCGCGTACAGCACGGGCGAGGCGGGGACCGTCACGCTGGCCTCCTTCGCGACCGGCATCGGCCTCGTCGTCGGCCCGGCCCTCGCCCGCCTCACCGCGTCCGCCCCCGGCATCCGGGTCCGGGTGCGGGACGCCGAGGGCGACGCCAGCCTGCCGATGCTCCTGGAGCGGCAGATCGACGTGGCCGTCGCCGTCGAGTACCGGGGCGCCCCCGGCGCGGACGACGACCGCATCACCCGCGTCGCGCTGTACGCGGAGCCCTTCGACGCGGTGCTGCCTGCCGCGCACCGGCTCGCGGACACGGAGCGGGTGCCGCTCGCCGAGCTGGCCAAGGACACCTGGATCGGGCCCTACCCCGGCAATCCGTGCCACGACGTGGTGGTCCTCGCCTGCGAGCACGCCGGCTTCTCCCCGCAGTTCGAGCACTCCTCCGACGACTTCCGCGCCGTGATCGCCCTCGCGGCGGCCGGCGCCGGGGTCGCCCTCGTCCCGCGCTCGGCCCTCATCGGCGTCGACCTCGCCCAGACGGTCGTCCGCCCCATCGACGGCGCGGCCCCCACCCGCAAGGTCTTCGCGGCGGTCCGCCACGGGGCGGAGGCGCATCCGCTGATCCGGCCGGTCCTGGAGGCGCTGGGCGAGGCGGCGCGGGGCTGACGCCGTCCCCGCTACAGCACGCCGCCCGCTTCGTCGTGCCAGACCTCGGGCCAGTACCGGTAGTCCTCGGGCCCGGTCTCCGGCAGACAGGCCACCGGGTCGACGGACTCCAGGACCTCGACGAGGGCGTCGGCCAGGAAGTGGTAGTGGGAGTCGGTGTCGTCTCCCTTGAGGGCGTGGGGCTTCTCCAGCGCCTCGACCGTGCCGTACATCCAGAGGGCGAACACCAGGGTGGAGACGTCGGCGTTCATCGCGGTCAGGTCGTCGCCCAGGAACGACGTGGAGAACACCTCGCCCGTTCTGCCGTCGACCACGACGTCGACGTCCTGCGGAGTGCCGCCGAGCAGGACGAACCGGTCGGCGTCGGGGATCACCGGATGGCTCGCACCGTCCTCGAAGTGGCGCCGCAGCTGCGGATCCCGCGCGATGGCCGCGCGATGCTCGGCCACCGTGCACAGCGGGTCGTCCTCCGTCCCGGTGGGGTAGAAGAGCGAGACGTCCGACGGCAGCCCCACCTCCGTCAGGAACCGCCGCGTCGGCGCGTGCGTCAGCGCCTCCGGCAGCTCGCCGGGCGTGAAGCGCCGGACCCCCTCCACCCCGAAGATGTTCGTGAGCACGTCCGCCGCCAGATCCATCCGCAGCCCCCGCCCGGGCCCCGCGATCAAGGCCAGCGGCTTCACGCAGGCCTGGATGCGCCACACCACCGGCAGCCCGTGCACCCACTCCTGCGGGCCCTCCTCCGCGCGGTCCCAGCCGTCGGCTCCCCAGTCCTCCCCGGTGAAGGACGCACTCAGCAGCCGGGCCGCCTCCTTGACCGCCCCGAGCCCGAACCGCCCGCGCAGCCCGGAGAACGGCCCTCTGAGCGCCTCGAAGTCGGACACGGCGGCGAGCATCCGGCGCAGCGCTTCCTCGGACGGGGCCAGGGCGTACATCTCGTCGGGCGGGTCGTACGACTCCGTCGCGTACACGCGCCCCGTCTCCGGGTCCCGCACGATGTGGTGCGCCGCCTGCCCCTCGCTCAGCAGATCCCCCAGCACGTCCACCCCGGCGCTACGCGAGGACACCTCCCGCAAGCTCATCAGCACCGATTCCCGCACCCTCGCCACCCACCCCGCATCGTTGATCACGAACGCCCCCACGCTAGACGCCGCCTCTGACATTCCCGCCCGCCGACCGGACGACAGGTATGGGTACGGCGGCGACGGGGGAGATGCACCCTGTCCCGCCCCCCCCCGATCGCGGAGCCGCCCATGACAGCCACCGACCCGGCCTACGTGACGAGCCAGCTGACCACCGGCGACGGAGCCGCCGTGGCCGTCTACACCTGGCAGCCCGACAGCGCCCGCCCCCGCGCCTTCGTCCAGATCGCCCACGGCGCCGCGGAGCACGCCCTGCGCTACGACCGCTTCGCCCGCCACCTCACCGCCCACGGCTACGGAGTCATCGCCTCCGACCACCGCGGCCACGGCGCGACCGCCGCCACCACCGGCGGCCACGGTGTCACCGACGACGCCGCACCCGGCACTGTCGACGCCTGGCTGTCGATCGTCGAGGACCTCAAGGCCATCGGCGACCAGGCTCGCGCCCTCCACCCCGACGTGCCGTTCGTCCTGCTCGGCCACAGCCTCGGCTCGATGCTCGCCCGCGACTACGCCCAGCGCTACGCCGACGACCTCGCCGGACTCATCCTCTCCGGTACCTTCCGCTCCCTGCCCGGCGCCGACAACGAGGGCTCGATCACCGCCCTGGAGGCCGACATCGCCGACCGCGGGCGCGCCGCGATCTCCTCGTACGTCCCGGACCTCTTCGCCTCCTTCAACACGCCGTACGAAGGAGAGCCGGACGCGACGGGCTTCGAGTGGCTGTCGCGCGACCCGGACGAGGTGGACCGCTACGTGGCCGACGACCGCTGCGGCTTCCCGTTCTCCGCCGGCCTGTCCCTGGACTGGGTCCGCGCGGTGCGCCGCATCAACGAACCCGCCAACGTGGCCTGCATCCCCACCGACCTGCCCGTCCACATCGCCGTCGGCACCGAGGACCCCTGCAACCAGCGCATGACCCTCGTCCACGAACTCCTCGAGGACCTCCGGTACGTCGGCGTCACCGACCTCACCTGGAAGGGCTACGAGGGCGCCCGCCACGAGATCCTCAACGAGACCAACCGCGACGAGGTGCAGGCGGACCTGACGGCCTGGCTGGACAAGCGCCTGCCCTGAACCGGCCGCACCCGGCTCCGGCCGGCCGCGTCGTGAACGCGGGCCGTTGTCAGTGCTCTTGGTTACGGTTCCTTCCATGCCCGACGCAGAAGACGTTCGCACCATCGCCCTCTCCTTCCCGGACACCACGGAGAAGGTCGCCTGGAGCATGCCCACGTTCCGGGTGGCGGGGAAGATGTTCGCCACGCTGCCCGAGGAGGAGACCTCCATCGCGGTGCGCTGCCCGAAGGAGGAGCGGGACGAGCTGGTGCTCGCCGAGCCGGAGAAGTTCTGGATCGCGGACCACGAGGCGGCCTTCGCCTGGGTCCGCGTCCGCCTCGCCGCGCTGGAGGACACCGACGAGCTGCGCGACATCCTCGCCGACTCCTGGCGCCAGGCCGCCCCCACCCGACTCCTCGACTCCCACCCGCACTTGGGCCGCCCGGCCACGGACTGAAATCCCCGGCGACCTTCCCGGCCCGCGTGGCATGATCCGGCCCGCGGGGTGGGATCGGGCGGTGCGGCCGTGCGCGGCGCGGCACCGGGGAGGAGCCGGAGGGTATGAGCAGCGGGTCGTCACGGGGGCGGGACGGTACGCGGGAACCAGGAGAGCCAGAGCAGCCGGGGGAGCCGGGAGGAGACCCGGGGCCGGCCGGAAGCGCTGAGAAGGGGAGACGGCGCGGGATCTGGTCCCGCGACTTCAATCTGTTCTTCACGGCACGGGCCGTGGCGAAGCTCGGCGACACGATGCTGCCCGTCGCCCTCGCGGCGGGACTGCTCCAGTACGGATACGGGGCCGGCGCGGTCGGCCTCGCGATGGCGGCGTCCGTCGGCTGCTTCGCCGGACTGGTGATCTTCGGCGGCGTCTTCGCGGACCGCTTCAGCACACGGCTGCTGATGATCGGCGCCGACGTCACCCGCCTGATCTCGCAGTCCCTCGCCGCCGTCATGTTCTTCACCGGGCACGTCGTCCTCTGGGAGATCTGCGTCATCGGCGCGGTGAACGGCGCGGCCTCCGCCCTCTTCCAGCCCGGCGTCGCCAGCACCGTGCCCCGCCTCGCCGCCGACGTGCAGGCGGCGAACGGCGCGATCCGCGTCGCCGAGTCCGGAGCCCAGCTCGCCGGCCCGGCCGTCGCGGGCATGCTCGTCGCCTTCGCCTCCCCGGGCCTCGTCTTCGCCGCGCACGCCGCCACGTACGCCCTGAGCGCCCTGTGCCTTCTCCTGCTGCGCCTGCCGCCCGTCCCAGTGGACGACCAGGCCCCGCGCGAGGGATTCAAGCGTCAACTGGTCGTCGGCTGGCGGGAGTTCAGCTCCCGGACCTGGCTCTGGGGTGTCATCGCGATCTGGTGCGTCCTGATGGTGGGCGCCTCGGGCCCCGCCGTACCGCTCGTCGCGACCCAGGTCACGCAGGAACACGGCCCCCGGGTCTACGGCCTGATCAACTCGGCCCTCGGCGCGGGCACCGTCGTCGGCGGCCTCATCGCCCTGCGCCTGCGCCCTCGCCGGATGCTCCGCGCCGGTTCCCTCGCCCTGTTCGGCTTCGCGCTCTTCCCGGCGACGGTCGGCGCGGGCCTGTCCGTGCCGTGGATGATGGCCGGCTGCGCGGTGGCAGGCGCGGGCACGTCGTTCTGGGGCGTCATGTGGGCGACCAGCGTTCAGACCCAGGTCCCGCGCGAGGTCCTCAACCGCATCCACGCCTACGACGTCGCCGGCTCCCTCGCGATGGCCCCGGTCGGCCAGGCGCTGGCGGGCCCGGCGGCGGGCCTGTTCGGCACGCATCACGTGCTCCTCGCCGGCGGCGCGGTGACGGTCCTGGTCGGGGCGATGCTGCTGGCGGTCCCGGCCATCAGGGGCCTGGTCCGCGTCGACGCGACACCGGTCCGCACGGGCACGCCCCAGACCCAACCGGCGAAGGCCTGCGCCAGGTCCTCACCGGAGAACGGCTGACACCCCGAGCGGCAGGAACACGACCACGAACGGCGACACCAGCATCGCCGCGACGTGCACGAGCGCCCCCAGTACCTTCCACAGCACGGCGAACAGCACCAGCCCACCGATCAGCCACCCGGCGTACAGCCACCCGGCCGCCTCCCAGGCGGCGCTCTCCTCGGCCCCGGTGGTCGGCGCGGTCCCGATCGCGCCGAGCCCCACCAGGAGCAGCACACCGCACACCAGCAGGTCGCAGACCGCGACGAGCACCGCGACGGTGCCGGGGGTCGGATCGGCCCGGACCCGGGACATCAACATGCTCATGAAGACGGGAGCCTACTCAAGGGCCCGGTAGGCGGCCGGGGGGTCGACCAGTTCGGGCCGCTCCGTCACGTACTGGCCACCGTGGATCGCCAGCATCGCCCAGTGCCACGCCTCGTCATGAAAGACGAGCCCGCGGTACGGGGCGTCGGCCGGTTCGTACGGGTAGCACGCCGCGGCGGCCTCCTCGGCCCGCGCTGGGGACAGACCGCCGTGGTGCCGCATCACCCACGCGTACGCGCGCCGCTCCGACCGCAGACAGTCGAGATACTCCGCCTCGTCCCACTCCCACCCCATGGGCCACAGGTTAGGTGCCCGTGACTGGACCCGGTGGGGGCGTACGTTCGCGCTGATCACCGTGTGCCGACAGCCCCGCGGCCTGCCGGGACGGAAAGGGATGCGCGACCACGGCCCGGAGTGCGGTATGGTTTCCGTGCACGTTCGGCCGGGCGAAAGCCCAGGTCAGCGGGCATCGGGACGTGGCGCAGCTTGGTAGCGCACTTGACTGGGGGTCAAGGGGTCGCAGGTTCAAATCCTGTCGTCCCGACTGTGCGGAAACGCAGGTCGGAGGCCGTTCTCTCATCCGTGAGAGGGCGGCCTTCGCCGTGTTCCGGGGGTGTGGCGGGAAGCCCCCCCCCCGACAGACAGCAGGGCCCGGACCGCATAGCGCGGTCCGGGCCCTGCTGTCGTGCGGTGCCGGCCCGGGGCGGCGGTGCGTCAGCTCTGGGCGGTGTCGTCGCCCGCCTGCGCGGTGCCCTCGGCCCCGCTCGCCTTCTCGCGCATCTTGCGCAGCAGCTCGGCCTTCTTCTCGGCGGCGCTCTCGCGGTCGCGGTTGCGGTGCGGGCCGTTGTTCTGGCGCTCGGCGCGGGACAGCCGCTTGCGCGGGCCGCCGCCCTGGCCCACGGGGTTGTTGATGTTCTTGCTGTCGGTCACGGGTTCTCCCGGTGGTGAGGTGAAGTGAGCTACGGATTCATCGGTGGAGGAGGGGCGCGGCGCCGACAGGCGTCAACGGCGGCCCGTCGCGCTCACTCGTAAATCGGCGTCTGGAAGAACATGGCGAAGACGTTACCTGGTTCCGTCGGCCCCGCGTGCCACACTCTTCGCCGCCCTGCGCTCCGATCAGGCCGTCCGCCGGACCCGGGCGCGGGGCAACCGGGGCGGCGTCCGTAGAATCGCTGTTCGATGCGCTGTCGGCGTGCCGTGCCACCTGACCGAGCGCACGGGGGAATGAGGAGCGTCGTGGACGGGGCCGTACTCACCGTCGCCGGGCTGTATGCCGTCATCCTGCTGCGCGCCGGGGCGACGTTCGCGGCCGGCTGGTTCGTCGGATCCGGCGTGCGGCGCAGCCGCTTCTCCGAGCGGATCCCGGCGGCCCGGCTGGAGCGCGCCGAGCGGGCGATCCGGCGCTGGGGGATGCCCGTGGTCGCCGTCTCCTTCCTGACCGTCGGCTTCCAGACCGCCGTCAACTTCGTCGCCGGCACCCTCCGCATGCCCCTGCGCCGCTACCTCCCCGCCCTCTTCGTCGGCGGCGCGGCCTGGGCCACGCTGTACGGGCTGGTGGGGACGGGGGCGCTCGCTTTCCTGCGGTGGCTGTTCACCCGGCACACCGCGTTGGGTGTGGCCGGGGTCGTGGTGCTCGCTCTCGCGGTGTGTGGAGTCGTGCTGGCGCGCCGCCGTCGCCGTGCGGCCGGGCCGGATGCCGACGGCGGCGCAGGCGAGGAGCCGGGCGTGGGGGAGGAAGCGCTCGCGGGGGAGATGTCGGACGTGGGCGAGGAGTCGGAGCGGCGCTGAAGCCCGGCCAGCGCCGACGCCGACGCCGACCCGGACCGGGCCTACAAGCCCGTCACCTTCGCCCCCGCCACCACCTCGTACACCAGCGTCACCGTCGCCCGCCCGCCCGGTGGCAGGGTGAGGTCCCAGCGGGCGATGCCCTCCGTGTCGAGGGTGTCCGGGGGCGGGGTGCAGGACTCCTTGCGGAGGCGGATGTCGACGTTCGCGACCTCCGAGACCGGGACGCGCTCGCGCAGGGTGATCGTCTCGGGGGCGGTCTCGCCGGGGGGTGAGAACCGGGAGACGTGGAGGCGGACCGTGCGGGTGATCACGGTGCGCTGGGTCAGGGTGGTCGTGTCGCGGGACTCTTCTGTCTCGCGCGTGACCCGGTAGGTGTCCGCCGTGCCGAAGGACAGTTCCTGGGGTGCGCCGGGGGCCGTGAAGGGGAGCGTGCCGCGGCCCGTGAAGCCGCTGCCGCGGATCAGGTCGACGGGGCCCGCGAGCAGGGCGTGGCCCGTGGGGTTCGTGAAGCGGGCGACCTGGGTGACCAGCGGGGAGAGCTCAGGGGCGCAGACCTGTTCCGTACGGGCCTGCGCCGTCGCGGTGGTGAGCGGGACGCGGTGGGCGCGGCCGTCCGAGGGGACGGACGCCGGGGTAGGGGCGTGCAGGACGCGGGTCTCGCCGCCGTCGTCCACGCCCGGCAGGCCGGACACCGCGAGCGGGCCGACGTCGCTGATGTCCTCCTCGCGCACGGCGACGGCGACCGTGCGGCGCTCCTCCGTCGAGCGGTCCCGCAGGGTGAGGCGGTCCTCGACGAGCCGGGGCGGGGTCGTCGCGCGGGTGGAGCGGGCCGTCGACAGGGTCAGGGACACGTCCGACCAGTCCTCGCCCGTGCGCTGCCAGATCATCGCGTCGGTCCGGAGGGTCAGTTCGCCGCCGTCGAGGGTCGCGCGGTAGGCGGGGCGCCACAGGGCGCACGGGGTGAGGTGGGTCAGGCGGAGGGCGGCGCGGCCGGGTGCCGCGGCTTCGACGGTGAGTTCGACGTGCGCGGTCAGGGACGGGGGTTCGGACTCGGACAGGTTCAACACCCGGTGGATCTCGTGGAGTTCGGTCGCCACAGCGCTCAGGCGGCCGGTCACCGTGGTGAGTTCGTCCTCGTGAGTGGCGCGCTCGGCGTCCACCCGGTCCAGCTCCTCGGCCCAGCGCTCCGGCTCGCTCTCGCCCGTGCCCGCGCCCTCGGCGATGTCGCGCAGGAGGTCCGCGGCCAGCTTGGCGAGCACGTCCAGGCGGGCCGTCAGCCGGTCGCGGCGCTGCTCCAGAGTGTGCTGCTCCTCGGTGAGGGCGTGGAGCCGGTGGCGCAGCGGGGAGTCGTCCTCGGTGGGCGGCTGGGGGCCGCGCGGGGTCCACGCCCGCACGATCCGTACGTCCAGGACGGAGGCGTCGTCGGCGCCGGTCAGTTCGGCGTGCAGGCTGCGGTCGACGGCCAGCGCGCTGACCGGACCGAGGCGCAGCCGGTGGACCCCGGCCGGGAGCTCGACCTCGGTGGTGCGCTCGATCTGGGCGCGGTCCTCCAGACACGTCACGGCGGTGACGGGCAGCGGGGCGTCGAACGGGATGTTCTGCGTCATGGGTCAGCTCCTCCGGTTGCCGCCGGTGAGGGCCTTGGCGGCCGGGATCCGGATCTCGTAGCCGCCGTCGAGCACGGCGGTGTCGCCCGCGGCGACCTCGACGCGCCACAGGCGGGTGCCCGGGGCGTGCCGGTCGGGGCCTTCGCCGTCGGCCGGGCGGGTCCAGTCGGCGTGCTCCTCGATCCGGATGTCCGACTCGGAGGTGACGGGGACCCGTTCGCGGACCTCCACGGTGACCGGGCGCCGCAGCCGGTTGGCCAGCTCCACGTGGACGCGGTGGGTGAGCACGGTCGTCGTGCTCCGCAGACCCGCGGTCGACTCGTGCTGCTCGGTGCGGCGCGCGACCCGGATCGCCTCCGCGGGCCCGAGCCCGACCCGGCCGGTGCCGCCCGGCGCGAGCGTGGGCAGCGCCGTGGTCGGCAGCGGGTCCCCGTCGACCGTGACGTCGACCGGGCCCGCCAGGAGCGCCTGGTCGGTGGCGTTGGAGACCACCAGGGTCGCGTACACGGTCTCCTCGACGGACGGCACGCACAGGTACTCGGTGCGCAGACCGACCGGCAGCTCCGTGACGGTGACGGTGTGCCAGGTGCCGTCGGAGGGGATGTCGGCGGGACCCTGGGCGTCGTAGCGGTGGTCGAAGGAACCGGCCGACTCGCGCGGGCGCACCGCGTGGGCGGGCAGCGCCAGCGCGGACACGGACTGGGCGCGGCGCCGGTACTGGACGGCCACGGGGTCGGCCGGGGTGCCGGGCGCGAGCAGACCGCGGTCGGCGGCCGGGGCCTCGGGGCCGGCCAGGACCAGATCCGCGTAGTCGAGCTCGGCGTCGCTCGGCCGCGGAGGGCCGGGCGGCGGGGGAGGGGGAGGCGGCAGGGGGCTTCCGGCCAGGGGCTGTGCGGCCGGGACCGGTCCGCCGGGGGCCGGCGGAGGCACCGGGGCGCCGCCGTACGCCGGCGGCATTCCGCCGGGCGCGGCCGGCGCGGGGGGCGGCGGTGCGCTGAATCCGGCGGCCCTCGGCCGGGCGCCCCCGGCCCGCGCGCGACGGGCACGCTGCGGCGCGGTGTCGGGCATGGAGGCGGGCTCCAGCTCGAAGTCCTCGGCGAAGTCAGCCGCCCCGCCGACCATGGCAGCCCCGGGTGCCAGTGGTCGCGGCCCCGCCCCGTCGTACCCGGCGAACAGCTCGCCGAGCCCCGCCGGCGGCTCCCGCCAGCCGGACGCTGCCGGAACGGGCTGGCTGCGGCCGATACGGACCGAGCGCAGGACCGGCACCCCGGTGGGCCGGTGCAGATCGGCCGTGGACAGACCGAGGCGCACGCCGGTCCAGTCCTCGCCCGTGCGCTGGGCGACCGAGGCGCGCAGCACCAGTCGGCCGCCGCCCTCGCCCTGAAGATGCGTCAGCCGATAGGACGGGACCCAGACCGCGCCCGGCACCCGGTACTCCAGCTCGACGGAGACCTCACCGGAAGGCCCCGAGGGCCCCGAGAGCACGAGGTCGGCCGCGACCGTGGTCGGGACGGGGGACGACGGCGCGTCCGTCGAGGCGCGCTCCAGCCGGTCCGTGGCCAGGTCGATCTCGTGCTCCAGGACCCGCAGCCGCTCGTCCAGTTCGGTCAGTCCGGCGTGCAGCGTCGTCAGGCGCGCGTCGACGAACTCCGCGAGCTCCAGCCACGCGCCGACCGGGGTGCGCCGGTGCGCTGGGTCGTCCCGCCTGCGCGGCGGCGCCACCGGCCGCAGGGCCGCGACCTCGTCGATCCGGCGGCTCTGGCGGTCCCGGCGGACCTGGGCCGCGCGCTGCTCCTCGTGCAGGCGCTCCACCTCGCGCCGCAGGTCCTCGGGGGCCTGGGGTGCGGGCGGTTCGGCCTCGACGACGACGCGGGCCTCGGTCACGCGGACACCGGACGCGTCGAGCACCCGGGCCCGCAGCGAACCGTGGTCGAGGGTGCGCGACAGTCCCGCCACCCGGACCCGGCCGTCCGCCGGGACGGTGCCCCGGGCGAGGCGCACGCACACCGCGCCCCGCGCGTACACCACCACCGACGTGAGCTCCGAACTCCACGACCCTGTCGCCGCGTCCGCCATCGCCGCTCCTCCCCGTGTCTCCCGTACGCCGCCGGCCCGCGGCCGGCCGCTTCGAACCCTACGTCGTGCCTGACGGAATCGGAGCCTCCGCGGCGCCCGCGTAAGGTCCCCGGCATGGACCGATCCGTACTGCTCAGGGCTGTTGACGAGGCGTTCTCCGAGACCGGGGCGGACACCCCGCCCTGGCCCGATCCGCACGCCGACCGGGAGCCGTCGGACGAGGAGTACTCGCGCTGCCTCGATCCCGCGAAGTACCGCGTCCTCGCCGCCCGCGCCGAGGCGTGGACGCGCGCGCTGTGCGGGCTCGGGCTCGCGCGGGAGGAACGGATCCCGCAGGCCGCCGGAGCGTTGTGGCGCGGGGATCCGGCTGCCTCCGTGGACGAGGCCGTACGGCTGCGGCCCCTCGGCGGCACGGGCGCGGTGCCGCTCCTGTTCGGGTTCGGGGCGATCGACGGCGTGCCGCGGACCGTGCTGACGGTCGGCGCGGGGGAGCCCGCCGTGCCGGCCGCCCTGGTCCCGGACTGCGGCTGCGACGCCTGCGACGACGGCTCCGCAGGCATCCTGGAGGCGCTCGACGAGGCCGTACTGGCCGTCGTCACCGGGGAGTTCGTGCACGTCGACGCCGGACGCGGACGCACGATCACGGCCCTGCTCGACGGGTGGTCGGCCGCGGACTGGGAGCGGCCGCTGCCCGGTGTCGAGGAGGCGCTGACGAAGGCGCGGGCCGGGACGTCCCCGTACGACGTGGTCGTCGGGCGGGCCTGGGAAGCGGTGTGAACAGGTCTCGACCACCCATTGACCGACCCGTTGACACCTGAGTGTTCCTGTTTGAAAAATGGATGGATCGATCAAGTTCTTGCATCCTCTCCCTGCCGTCTGCCGCCGCGCATCGGCGGGCCGCCCCGGAAGGACGCATGTGAACGACCACAGAGGTGTCACCCGCAGACGTCTGCTCACCGGCACCGCCGCCCTCGGCGGAGCCCTCCTCGTGCTGCCCGCACCCGGCGCCGGCGCCGCACCGGCCGCGTCCGGCGGGCGGTTCGACACCGGGCCCGCCGAGTCCGCGCTGCGCCGCCTGCTCCCCGGCCACCACGGGCAGTTCGTCCTGCGGCCCGTCGCCGGCGCCGCCGACCGCTACCGGGTCACCGGGACGAGCGGACGCGTCGTCGTCGAGGGGACGAGCCCCGCCGTCCTGCTCGCCGGAGTGCACGCCTACCTCCGCGAGACCGCGCACGCGTCCGTCACCTGGAACGGTGAGCAGCTCGACCTGCCGCAGCGGCTCCCCGCGCCGGACGGCGAGATCGCCGCGAGCGCGAACGTCGCCCACCGCTTCGCCTTCAACGACACCAACGAGGGCTACACCGGGCCGTATCGGGACTGGGACGCCTGGCAGCGCGAGCTCGACGTGCTCGCCCTGCACGGCTTCAACGAGGTGCTCGTCACGCTCGGCGCGGACGCCGTCTACCACGACACCTTCCGCCGCTTCGGCTACTCCGAGGCCGAGTTGCTCGCCTGGATCCCCGCGCCCGCGCACCAGCCCTGGTGGCTGCTCCAGAACATGTCGGGCTTCGGCGGGCCCGTCAGCCGGGGCCTGGTGGAGCGCCGCGCCGAGCTTGGCCGCAAGGTCGCCGACCGGGTCCGCGAGCTCGGCATGACCCCCGTGTTCCCCGGATACTTCGGCACCGTCCCCGGCGGCTTCCCCGACCGCAACCCCGGCGCGAAGGTCGTCCCGCAGGGCACCTGGGTCGGCTTCGAGCGGCCCGACTGGCTCGACCCGCGCACGCCCGCGTTCGCCGAGGTCGGCGCCGAGTTCTACGCCCGGCTCGGCGACCGGCTGGGCTCCAGCGGCATGTACAAGATGGACCTGCTGCACGAGGGTGGGCGGGCCGGTGACGTGCCCGTCGGCGACGCCGCGCGCGCCGTCCAGGCCTGCCTCCAGAAGGCCAGGCCCGGTGCGGTCTGGGCGCTGCTCGGCTGGCAGAACAATCCGCGCCGCGAGATCGTCGAGGCCGTCGACACCTCCCGGATGCTCGTCGTCGACGGCCTCTCCGACCGCTTCCCGAGTGTCACCGACCGCGAACGCGACTGGGCCGGCGCCCCGTACGCGTACGGCAGCATCTGGAACTTCGGCGGGCACACCGCCCTGGGCGCCAACACCCCTGACTGGGTGGAGACTTACCCGCGCTGGCGCGACAAGGCCGGCAGCAAGTTGTCCGGGATCGCCGCGATGCCGGAGGGCGCCGACAACAACCCGGCCGCCCTCGCCCTGCTCTCCGACCTCGCCTGGACCTCCGGCACGGTGGACCTGGAGCAGTGGTTCGACCGGTGGGCCGCCGCCCGGTACGGGGGCGAGGACCCGCACGCGGCCGCCGCCTGGCAGGTGCTGCGCCGCACCGCGTACGGGACCCGGCGCACCGACTCCTGGAGCGAGGCGCCCGACGGCCTGTTCGGCGCGCGCCCCTCCCTGACCGCCACCAACGCGGCGTCGTGGAGCCCGGCCGCGGCACGCTACGACCTGGCCGCCTTCGACCGGGCGCTGACCGAACTGCTGGCCGTGGCACCCGAGTTGAGAGGCTCCAGCGCCTACCGGTACGACCTGCTCGACGTGACCCGACAGGTGCTCTCCAACCGCAGCCGCATCCTGCTCCCACAGATCAAGTCCGCCTACGAGGCCGGGGACCGCGCCCTGTTCCGGCGGCTGACCGGCACCTGGCTCACCTGGACGGACCTCCTCGACCAGGCCCTCGCCACCTCCGAGCAGCACCTCCTCGGCCGCTGGATCGCCGACGCGCGCGCCTGGGGCGCCGACGCCGCCGAGCGCGACCGCCTGGAGTACGACGCCCGGTCCCTCGTCACCACCTGGGGCGGGCGCTCGGGCAGCGAGGACGGCGGCCTGCACGACTACGCGAACCGCGAGTGGGCCGGGCTCGTCGGCGGCCTCTACCGCGAGCGCTGGAAGACGTACTTCGACACGCTGTCCGCCGCGCTCGCGTCGGGGGAGCGGCCCGCCGAGATCGACTGGTTCGCGCTGGAGGATCGCTGGGCGCACGGCCACGAGACGCACCCGACGCGCACCACCGGGTCGATCCTCGCGCTCGCCCGCCGCGTCCACGACACGCTCGCCGACAGTGCGGACCAGGCGTCGGTGCGGGCCAAGGCCCTTCAGGGCACGGTCTCCGCCGGCCACCCCACCGGCGTCGAGGTCGTCTTCACCAACCACAACGGCTTCACGGCGGCCCGTGACGTGACGCTCGCGCTCGACGTGCCCGAGGGGCTGACCGCGGTGCCCGACGGGCCGGTGACCGCCGACTCCGTGGCGCCCGGCGCGACCTTCACCGGTCGCTTCACGCTCACGCTGACGGGGACGCCCGCCGAGATCGTGGCCCGGATCCGCGTCGACGCCGCGTACCGGTCGGGCCGGGAGCGGGGCGCGGCCGTCGCCGGAGTGCGCGTCATGGCGGGCGGCGCCGTCCAGGACCCGTACCGGACCGTGTCGTTCAACGGCGCGGTGTTCGGACAGTCCGGTGACACGTTCGCCATCGAGGGCGGCGGGGCCGATCTGTGGGGCGGGACGAACGAGTTCGGGGCCGTGTACCGGGCGGGCGCCCTCGCCACGGGCGGTTCCGCGTCCGTACGGATCCTCTCGCAGGACCGGACCGGCAACTGGGCACGCGCCGGGCTCGTCGTCCGCGACGACCTCGCCACGAACGGCGCGGCCGGATTCGTGAACCTGGCCCTCACTCCGGCCAACGGTGCCGTCCTGAGCTGGGACGCGGACGGCAACGGCCGTCTGGAGACGTTCCTCTCCGCGGGCGGCGGCTCGGTCGCGGCGCCGGTCGAACTGCGGCTGACGCGCGAAGGGACCGCGTACAAGGGGGAGTTCAGCACCGACGGCGGGGCCACCTGGACCACCGTCGGGACGGCGAGCCTCGCGCGGGCCGGGGCGGCGCAGGACGTGGGCGCGTTCATGACGGCGGCGGGCGGGGGCAGCGGGGCGCGCGGGCTCGTGACCTTCGACCGGCTGAGGATCTGACCCGGTCGGCCCGCGAAGCCGCCGCGGCAGCCACTAGGCTGCCGTGGTCCCAGCCACAGATTCGCTCCCGCGACCGTTCGACGGAGAACCCCTTCATGATCAAGCCCCGACTGTCCGCAGGTGTCCCGGCCCTCGTCGCGGTGGCCGCCTGCGCGCTGCTCGCCGGCTGTTCCGTCGAGGCCCACGTGGGCTCCTCGACGCCCAGGATGTCCAAGGAGAAGGTCGCCGACAAGATCGCGACCACGCTCGCGGCGCAGACCGGTCAGCCCAAGCCGGACGTGACCTGCCCCGAGGACCTGGAGGGCAAGGTCGGGGCCACCGGCCGGTGCACGCTCACCGCGAGCGACGGCAGCAGCATCGGCGTCTCCGTCAAGGTCACCTCGGTGGAGGGCAAGCAGATGAAGTTCGACATCGAGGCGGACAAGACGGCCTCCCCGGCGCCGGGCAACTGACGCGTCACACCCCGTCGAGGCCGGCTCCGCGTCCGCGCGGGGTGCGGCCTCGACGCGTTTCTCATGCGGTGATCTTCGCGAAGAACGCGGTCAGGTTCCCCAAGGTGCGCTCGATCTTCTCCTCCAGGGTCAGGGTCTCGGGCAGCCGCGACCCCATCCCCGCGTCCTTCTTCCCGCGTACGTACAGCGAACACGCCAGGTCGTCACAGATGTACGAGCCGACCGAGTCGCCCTGCTTGCCGGCCTTGCCCGCCTTCGGGGCGACCATCAGGGAGACGCCACCGGTGTGCGCGGTCAGACACAGCCGGCACAGGCTGCGGCGGTTCTGCCCCGAGGGTGCGTGCGTGGTGCGCAGCGCGGCGCCGCGCAGACCGTCGGCGAGCGGTGCGACGAGATAGCCGCGGTCGGGGGCCTGCGGATCGCGCCAGCCGAAGAAGTCCAGGTCGTCCCAGGGGCGGTCGGCCAGATCGTGCGGCACGGACAGGCGTTTTGCCTCGCCCTTGGTGCAGTTCACGAACGAGGCGCGGATCTCTTGCTCGGTCAGTGGCTTCATAAGACCGAGGCTAAGTTGCCTAAAAGCTTTAGGCAAACGCATAATTGTTTTCGGAACTTCGGAGGATCGCGGAAGGGGCGTCATGGCGCGTGCGGGACTGAACGCGGAGCGGCTCGCGGAGGCGGGCGCCGAGCTCGCCGACGAGGTCGGCTTCGAGCAGGTGACCGTCTCGGCGCTCGCCCGCCGCTTCGACGTCAAGGTCGCGAGCCTCTACTCGCACGTGAAGAGCTCCCACGACCTCAAGGTGCGGATCGCGCTGCTCGTGCTCCAGGAGCTCGCCGACCGCGCCGTCGACGCCCTCGCCGGGCGGGCCGGGAAGGACGCCCTCGTCGCGCTCGCGAACGTCTACCGCGACTACGCCCGCGAGCACCCCGGCCGGTACACGGCGGGACAGTTCCGACTCGACCCGGAGACCGCCGCCGCGAGCGCGGGCCCGCAGCACTCCCGGATGACGCGGGCGGTGCTGCGCGGCTACGACCTCGACGAGCCGGAACAGACCCACGCCGTGCGCCTGCTCGGCAGCGTCTTCCACGGCTACGTGAGCCTCGAGTCGTCCGGCGGCTTCAGCCACAGCGCGCCCGACTCGGACGAGTCGTGGGCCCGCACCCTCGACGCCCTCGACGCCCTCCTGCGCAACTGGCCCACCCCGAACGCGTCCTAGGGCGCCTACCCCCACAGAGAGGCCGCCATGACCCCGCCCCTCACCCCCGTAGACCTCATTCCCGCACTCCTGCGCGGCGCCCTCGAAGCGGAGCGCACCGAGGGTGGCGGGCTGCTGCCGCACCGGCTGCCCGCGTGGGCCCGCGCCCAGAACACCGACGGGCAGCTCGCCATGGCGGAGTCCCAGCCGTCCGGCGTCCGGGTCGCGTTCCGCACCCGCGCCACCGTTGTGGAACTGGACACACTGCCGACCAAGCGCGCCTACGTCGGCGTGCCGCCCCGCCCGGACGGCGTCTACGACCTCGTCGTCGACGGCCGGCTCCTCGCGCAGGGCGCCGTGCCCGGCGGCCACGTCATCACCATCGACATGAGCAAGGGCACGTTCGCGCACACGCCCGGCGCGCCCGGCACCCTCCGCTTCGACGGCCTCGCCGGCACGGTCAAGGACGTCGAGATCTGGCTGCCGCACAACGAGACCACCGAGCTCGTCGCCCTGCGCGCCGACGCCCCCGTCGAGCCGCTGCCCGGCGACGGCCGCCCGGTCTGGCTGCACCACGGCAGCTCCATCAGCCACGGCTCCGACGCCGCGAGCCCCACCGCGATCTGGCCCGCGCTCGCCGCGTCCACCGCCGAGGTCGAGCTGCTGAACCTGGGCTTCGGCGGCGGCGCCCTCCTCGACCCGTTCACCGCCCGCACCCTGCGCGACACCCCCGCCGACCTGGTCAGCGTCAAGATCGGCATCAACCTGGTGAACCTCGACCTGATGCGGCTGCGCGCCTTCGGCCCCGCCGTCCACGGCTTCCTCGACACCATCAGAGAGGGGCACCCCGACACCCCGCTGCTCGTGGTCTCGCCGATCCTCTGCCCGATCCACGAGAAGACCCCCGGCCCGGGCGCCCCCGACTTCTCCTCGCTCGCCGACGGGCAGCTGAAGTTCACCGCGCTCGGAGACCCCGCGGAGCGCGCGTACGGCAAGCTCACCCTGGAGGCCGTCCGCGAGGAGCTGGCCCGCACCGTCGAGCAGCGCCGCACCGCCGGCGACGGCCGTCTGCACCTGCTCGACGGGCGCGACCTGTACGGCGCCGCGGACTACGCCGAACTGCCGCTGCCCGACGAACTGCACCCGGACGCCGCCGCCCACCGGCGCATCGGGGAGCGGTTCGCCGAGCGGGTCTTCGGGCCCGGTGGCGCCTTCGCCGACCGGTGAGCGAGGCGCCCGGGGCAGGGGCCGACGTCGGGCCGGCGGACGGTCGGGTTAGCATATGAGCGCCGCCTAGCTCGAAAGATGTGCCAGTGACTGTCAACGACGACTCGTTCACCAATTGGAACACCCGCGAGGAAACCGCGGAATCCATGATCCCGATCATCGGGAAGCTGCACCGCGAGCGGGACGTGAACGTCCTGCTGCACAGCCGCTCCCTGGTGAACAAGTCGGTGGTCAGCATCCTCAAGACCCACCGCTTCGCCCGGCAGATCGCCGGCGAGGAGCTCTCGGTCATCGAGACCATGCCGTTCCTGCAGGCCCTGACCTCGCTCGACCTCGGGCCCTCGCAGATCGACATCGGCATGCTCGCCGCGACGTACAAGACCGACGAGCGCGGTCTGAGCATCGCCGAGTTCACCGCCGAGGCCGTAGCCGGCGCCACCGGTGCCAACAAGGCCGAGCGCAGCTCCGGCCGTGACGTCGTCCTCTACGGCTTCGGCCGCATCGGCCGCCTCGTCGCCCGCCTGCTCATCGAGAAGGCCGGCTCCGGCAAGGGCCTTCGCCTGCGCGCCATCGTCGTGCGCGGCGGCGGCGAGCAGGACCTCGTCAAGCGCGCCTCGCTGCTGCGCCGCGACTCGATCCACGGCCAGTTCCAGGGCTCCATCACCGTGGACGAGGCGAACAGCACGATCGTCGCCAACGGCAACGCGATCAAGGTGATCTACGCGAACGACCCCTCCGAGGTCGACTACACCGCGTACGGCATCAACGACGCGATCCTGATCGACAACACGGGCAAGTGGCGGGACCGCGAGGGCCTGTCCAAGCACCTGCGCCCGGGCATCGACAAGGTCGTCCTGACCGCGCCCGGCAAGGGTGACGTGCCGAACATCGTGCACGGCGTCAACCACGACATGATCAAGCCCGACGAGCAGGTCATCTCCTGCGCGTCCTGCACCACGAACGCGATCGTGCCGCCGCTCAAGGCGATGGACGACGAGTTCGGCGTGCTGCGCGGTCACGTGGAGACCGTCCACTCGTTCACGAACGACCAGAACCTGCTGGACAACTACCACAAGGCCGACCGCCGCGGCCGCTCCGCGCCGCTCAACATGGTGATCACCGAGACCGGTGCCGCCTCCGCCGTCGCCAAGGCCCTCCCGGACCTCAAGGCGCCGATCACGGGCTCCTCGATCCGCGTCCCCGTGCCGGACGTCTCGATCGCCATCCTGAGCCTGCGCCTGGGCCGTGAGACCTCGCGCGAGGAGGTCCTCGACCACCTCCGCCAGATCTCGCTGACCTCGCCGCTCAAGCGTCAGATCGACTTCACCGACTCGCCCGACGCGGTCTCCAGCGACTTCATCGGCTCGCGTCACTCCTCGATCGTCGACGCCGGCGCCACCAAGGTCGACGGCGACAACGCGATCCTGTACCTCTGGTACGACAACGAGTTCGGCTACTCGTGCCAGGTCATCCGGGTCGTCCAGCACGTCTCCGGCGTCGAGTACCCGACGTTCCCGGTGCCGCTCGCGACCGTCTGACGGTCCCCGCGCCCGCCACAGAAGCCGCTCCCGCGTCCGCGCGGGGGCGGCTTCCGTGCCCTTCTCAGGAATGGCTTAACGTGTGACCGTGGACAGTCAGGGGAAGCGGACGGTTCGGTTCCAGCTGACGGGAGCCGCGGCCCTCGCCGTGCTGTCCGGCGGCGTCGGATCCTGGGCCTACGCGCGAGCCGGCGCGTCCGCGAGCGACCTCGTGCGCGACCTGGCCGTCGGCTGGGCGTACGTCGTCGCCGGTCTCGTCGCCTGGCGGCGCAGGCCCGCCAACCACACCGGCCGGCTCATGGTCGCCGAGGGCATCACCTGGTTCTTCGGCAACCTCCAGGGCACCTCCGTGCCCGCCCTGTTCGCCTTCGGCGCCTGGTGGGAGGCGCTGAACATGGCCATCCTCCTGCACCTCATGCTCTCCTTCCCCGAGGGCCGCCTCACCACCGTCCTGACCCGCCGCCTCGTCCTGTTCACCTACGGGCTCGTCGCCGTCGGCGGTCTGGTCCGCACCCTGCTGTTCGACCCCGCGCGGGAGACCGGCGCCACCTACCTCGACTGCCGGAACTGCGGCCCGAACCTGCTGCACGTACCGGCCTGGGACGGCTTCTTCGCCCCCTTCGACGCCGCCTACCACGCGGCCGGCTGGCTGGTCTCGGTCGTCGCCGCCGTCGCGGTCGTCCAGCGCTGGCGACACGCCTCCGCCGCCCGCCGCCGCGCCCTGCTCCCCGCCTGGATCGGCATCGGCGTCGCCGTCGCCTTCCTCATGTGGGACATGCTCTTCTACGTCGTCCCCTGGTTCGGCGAGGTCGGCTCGCTGGGGGAGCAGGCCGTCTACCTGCTCTCCGACCTGGCCCAGGTCGCCGTCCCCTTCGCCTTCCTCGGCGGACTGCTGCGCCTGCACCTCCAGCGGGCCGAGGTCAGCGGGCTCGTCATCGACGTCGGCACCGACCCCGACCCCGCGCGCGTGCGTGAGGCCCTGGTGCGCGTCCTCGGCGACCCGACGCTCCGGCTCGGCCTGTGGCGCGAGGAGCGCGGCGGCTACGTGGACGGGTCGGGCCGCGAGGTGAACCCCGAGGGGCCCGGACGCACCCCGGTCCGCGCCGCCGACGGCCGCCCGCTCGCCCTGCTCCACCACGACCGCGCGCTCGCCGAGGACCCCGAACTGCTCGCGTCCGTCGCCGCCGCACTGCGCCTCGCGCTGGAGAACGTGTGGCTGCGCACCCGCGCCAAGGACGTCGCCACCCGCATCGTCCGCGCCGCCGACGAGGAGCGCGGCCGGCTGGAGCGCGACCTGCACGACGGCGCCCAGGCCCGGCTCGTGTTCGCGCTGATGTCCGTGCGCCGGGTGCAGAAGGGGCTCGCGGAGCACCCCGACGAGAAGCTGCGCGAGGCCGCCGACGAGGCCGAGTCGAGCCTGCGCCTCGCCATCCAGGAACTGCGCGGCATCGCCCAGGGCATCCACCCCGCCGTCCTCACCCGCGAAGGCCTCGCCCCCGCGCTCAACGCGCTGGCCAGGGAGGCCGCCCTGCCGGTCGTCGTCGCGGCCGAACCCCGGCGCTACGACCCCGTCGTCGAGTCGACCGCGTACTTCACCGTCTGCGAGGCCCTCTCGAACGCGGCCAAGCACGCCGGCGCCCGCGCGGTCAGTGTCTCGGCGCGGCACCACGACGGCCGGCTCGTCGTCGAGGCCGTCGACGACGGGGTCGGCGGCGCCGACACCTCCCGCGGCACCGGGCTGCGGGGCCTCGCCGACCGGCTCGCCGCCGTCGACGGCGTACTGCACATACACAGTCCCGCGGGCGGCGGGACACGGATCAGGGCGGAGCTGCCGTGCGTGTGATCGTGGCCGAGGACTCGGCGCTGCTGCGGCAGGGCATCGTCCGGCTGCTGACCGACGAGGGCATCGAGGTGGCCGCCGAACTCGGCGACCCGGGCCCGCTGCTCGCGCTCGCCGCCGAACACGCGCCGGACGCGGTGCTGCTCGACATCCGCATGCCGCCCACCCACACCGACGAGGGCCTGCTCGCCGCAGCCGCCCTGCGCGAGGCGCACCCCGGCATCGGCGTCCTGCTGCTCTCCCAGTACGTCGAGACCTCCGCCACCGTGCAGGCGCTCGCCGACCGGCCCGAGGGCTTCGGCTACCTGCTCAAGGAGCGCGTCGCCGACATCGACGAGCTGCGCGGCTCCCTCGAACGCGTCGCGGCCGGGGAGACCGTCCTCGACCCCCTGGTCGTCGCCCGGCTCATGGAGGGGCCGGGTCACGCCGGACCGCTCGGCACGCTCACCGGGCGGGAGCGGGACGTCCTCACCCTGATGGCGGAGGGGCGGTCCAACGAGGCCATCGCGCAGAAACTGGTCATCGGCGGCAAGACGGTCGAGACGCATGTCCGGAACATCTTCACCAAGCTGCGCCTGGAACCCGACCTCATGGAGCACCGCCGCGTGATGGCGGTGCTCACCTACCTGCGCGGCTGACGCCACGCGCCCAAGAGGTTCCGGCTGTCCGCTCCGGAGACGACGTCGTCCCCCGTGCTCCCCCGTGGTCCCCCGTACGTCGTCCGCGGAGCGGTGCCGGAGCTCCAGATTAGGAGAGCGGGGCGGGGCGGGACATCAGGGCCAGCCCTGAGATGTGGAGCGCCGGGTACCTCTTCCCCGCTCGGGCGGCTCTTCCCAGGGGCCGGGAGCCGGGGCTATAGTCCAAAACTAGCAGTGCTAATTTTTGGTACCGTCCGCGTCACCTCAGGAGCTCACCGTGCGTCCTGTCCACTTCGCCGCCGCGCGCCGCACCCCGATCGGGAAGCTGCGCGGGTCCCTCTCCACCGTCCGGCCCGACGACCTCGCCGCGACCGTGATCCGGGGCCTGATCGACGACGCGCCCGCCCTCGACCCCGCCCGGATCGACGACGTCTACTGGGGCGCCGCGAACCAGGCCGGCGAGGACAACCGCAACATCGCGCGCATGGCCGCGCTGCTCGCGGGCCTGCCCGAGACCGTGCCCGGCGCCACCGTGAACCGGCTGTGCGCCTCCGGCCTGGAGGCCGTCACCACCGCCGCCCGCACCATCGCCGCCGGCGAGGCCGACATCGTGCTCGCGGGCGGCTCCGAGTCCATGAGCCGCGCCCCCTTCGTCCTGCCCCGCCCCGACGACGCGCTGCCCCACAGCATGCAGACCTACGACACCCGCCTCGGCTGGCGCCTGGTCAACCCGAAGATGAAGGACCTGCACGGCGTCCTCGCGATGGGGGAGACCGCCGAGGAGGTCGCCGAACGGTACGGGGTCTCCCGCGAGGCCCAGGACGCGTTCGCCCTGCGCAGCCACCAGCGGGCCGCCGCCGCCCGCAAGGACGGACTCTTCGACGCCGAGATCCTGCCCGTCACCCGGCCCGACGGGGTCGTCGTCGACGCCGACGAGTGCATCCGGCCCGACACCTCCCTGGACAAGCTCGGCGGCCTCAAGCCCGTGTTCCGCAAGGGCGGTTCGGTCACCGCGGGCAACGCCTCCCCGATGAACGACGGCGCCGCCGGACTCCTCCTCGTCAGCGAGGAGGCCCTGAACGACCTCGGCCTCGAATCCCTCGGCCGCTATGTCGCCGGAGCCTCCGCAGGCGTCCACCCCGACATCATGGGCATCGGCCCCGTCCCCGCCACCCAGAAGGCGCTCGCCCGCGTCGGCTGGGGGATCGGCGACGTCCAGGAGGCCGAGTTCAACGAGGCGTTCGCCGCCCAGGCCCTCGCCTGCGTCGACGCCCTCGGCATCGACCCCGAGCTCGTCAACCCGACCGGCGGCGCCATCGCCCTGGGCCACCCGCTCGGCTGCTCCGGCGCCCGCATCCTCACCACCCTGCTGCACCGTCTGCGCCGCACCGGCGCCGGACGCGGCCTCGCCACCATGTGCGTCGGCGTCGGCCAGGGCAGCGCCGTGCTCGTCGAGCGCGCCTGAACTCCCGTACCACGTCAGGACGTCGGCCGCGGGCACGCCCCGCGGCCGGTCGCACCACCGGCAGAGAACGCACCACCAGCAAGGAATCGCACCACCAGCAAGGAACGGAGCACCACCCCCTCATGGCCACTCTCTCGCTCGCCGCGATCCTCGCCGACAACGCCCGCCGCAGGCCCGACAAGACGGCCCTCGTCCAGGGCGACCAGCGCTTCACCTTCGGCGAGTTGTGGGACCAGGTCCGGGCCCGCGCCGGAGCGCTCGTCGGCACGTACGGCGTCCGGCCCGGCGACCGGGTGGCCCTGATGGCGCCGAACACCGTGGACTTCCCGCGCGCCTACTACGCGATCCTCGCGGCCGGCGGAGTCGTCGTCCCCGTCCACCTGCTGCTGTCCGCCGACGAGGCCGCGCACGTGCTCCGCGACAGCGGCGTCGACCTGCTCCTGTGCCACCCCGGACAGGCCGCCGTCGGCCGCGCCGCCGCCGAGGCCGTCGGAGCCCGCGTCGCCACTCTCGGCGAGGACGGCGAACTCGACCTGGCCGCCGCCGAGGCCGCCCCGCTCGACGTGTACGCGGCCCGCGGCCCCGAGGACGCGGCCGTCATCTTCTACACGAGCGGCACCACCGGCGTCCCCAAGGGCGCCGTCCTCAGCCATCTCAACCTCGTCATGAACGCCACCGTGGACGCCTTCGACGCCCACGAGTTCTGCCCCGACGACATCGTCCTCGGCGCCCTGCCCTTCTTCCACGCCTTCGGTCAGACCGCCTCCCTCAACGCCGTGTGGCGCGCGGGCAAGACGCTCGTCCTGCTGCCCCGCTTCGACGCCGCCCGCGCCATCGACCTGATGGTCCGTGAGGGCGTCACCGTCTTCCACGGCGTGCCCACGATGTACGTCCACCTGCTCGCCGCCGCCCGGGAGGCCGCCGAACTGCCCCGGCTCCGCGTGGCCGTCTCCGGCGGCGCCTCCCTGCCGCTCGCGGTCCTGGAAGCCTTCGAGTCCACGTTCGGCGCCCGCATCCACGAGGGCTACGGACTCAGCGAGACCTCACCCGTCGCCGCCGTCAACCAGCCCTGGTACGGCATCAAGGCGGGCACCGTCGGCCACCCGATCTGGGGCGTCGACGTCGAGATCGCCCGCGCCGAGATCGACGACCGCGTCGAACTGCTGCCCACCGGCGAGCTCGGCGAGATCGTCGTGCGCGGCCACAACGTCTTCACCGAGTACCTGGGCCGCCCCGAGGCGACCGCGCAGGCCCTCGTCGACGGCTGGTTCCGCACCGGAGACCTCGGCACCAAGGACGCCGACGGCTACGTCTCCATCGTCGACCGCAAGAAGGACGTCATCATCCGCGGCGGCTTCAACGTATACCCGCGCGAGGTCGAGGAGGTCCTGATGCGGCACCCGGCCGTCGCCCACGTCGCCGTCATCGGCCTGCCCGACCCCGTGCACGGCGAGGAGATCTGCGCCGTCGTCGTGCCCGAGGAAGGCGCGAGCGCCGACCCGGACGCCGTCATCGCCTGGTCCAAGGAGCACCTGGCCAAGCACAAGTACCCGCGTCGCGTCGAGATCACCGGCGAACTGCCGCTCGGCCCCAGCATGAAGGTCCTCAAGCGCGAACTGCGCGACGCGTACCGCTCCGTGTGACGCCCGGGCCCGGTGCGGACGGCCGATGCGATTAGCATCGGTCTCCGCATGCACGAGATATTCGGGATCACGCCCTGGGGCTTCGCCGCACTGGCCGTCGCGGCCGTCCTCGTCGGCTTCTCCAAGACCGCCGTCAGCGGCGCCAACACGGTCAGCCTCGCCATCTTCGCCGCCGTCCTGCCCGCCCGTGAGTCCACGGGCGTGCTGCTGCCCCTCCTCATCTGCGGCGACGTCCTCGCCGTGCTCACCTACCGGCGGCACGCCCACTGGCCCACCCTGTGGCGGCTGTTCCCCGCCGTCGCCGTCGGCGTGGTCGTCGGCACCGTCTTCCTCGGCTTCGCGGGGGACGGGGCCGTGCGCACCAGCATCGGCGCGATCCTGCTCCTGATGGCCGCCGTCACGGTGTGGCGCCGGCGCGCCGCCGGGCGGCCCGCACCGGAGGAGACGGCGACCCGCGCCGCACGGGTCAAGGCCGGCTCGTACGGGGTCCTCGGCGGCTTCACCACGATGGTGGCCAACGCGGGCGGGCCCGTGCTCTCCCTCTACCTGCTCTCCGCGGGCTTCCGGAAGCTGGGCTTCCTGGGCACCTCCGCGTGGTTCTTCCTCATCGTGAACTCCGCGAAGGTGCCGTTCAGCGTCGGCCTCGGCCTGATCGACGGGAAGTCGCTGCTGCTCGACGCCACCCTCGCCGCGTTCGTCGTGCCCGGCGCCCTCATCGGCAAGTGGGCGGTGCACCGCATCAACCAGCGCCTCTTCGAACAGCTCGTCCTCGCGGCGACCGTCCTCGGCGGCCTGCAACTCCTGCTGCGCTGAACGGGTCGGCCCCTAGGAGGGGCTGAGGATGCGGGCCGAGCCCGGCCGCTGCGGCAGCCCCTGCGCCAGGTCCTCCACGAGCAGCCGCTTCGCGATCGTGTCCACCGCGGACCGCAGGTCCTCGCCGGGGGGCCGGCCCAGGTCCTCCTCGACCCGCGCGCTGAGCCAGTCGCCCCACGCCCGGTTGAACACCCCGGCCTCGCGCCGCCCCGCCGCCGTGTGCGAGAAGTACGACCCGGTCCGGGTCAGATAGCCCTCGTCGACCATCCGCTGGAACACCGGCACGAGAACCTCGGGCGGCAGCCGCCGCCGGGCCGCGATCATGCCGAGGCTCGCGTGACCGACCATCCGGGTGAAGAACTCCACCTGCATCACGGCCCAGGCGCCCGCCATGTCGAGCCGCGAGTCCGAGGAGTCGAGGATCCGGCGCGCGGTGTCCAGGTCCGCCGACTTCACGATGGAGCTCACCGCCCGCTCCAGGACGCGCTCGGAATCGCTCGTCGTCGGCTGCGCGAAACCCTCGCCCATGTCAGAGGACCCCATCCGCGCACTGTCGCGCAGCGCCACCTGCTTCAGGAACAGCGCCACCACGAAGCCGAGCAGCGCGACCGGCACCGTCCACAGGAACACCGTGTGCAGCGAGTCCGCGTACGCGTCGACGATCGGCCCCTGCGCCGCCGCAGGCAACCGGTGCAGCCCCTCCGGGCTCTGCGCCGCCCTGGCCAGCGTCGCCGGATCGATCCCGGTCCCCGCGCGGGCCGCCTCCGCGACGCCTTCGGTGAGGTTCGGTTTGAGGGAGTTGGCGTAGATGGTGCCGAACACGGCGGTGCCGAACGAGCTGCCGAGCGTACGGAAGAAGGTGACGCCGGAGGTCGCCGTGCCCAGGTCCGCGTAGTCCACGGTGTTCTGCACGGCGATCGTCAGGACCTGCATGCACAGGCCGATCCCGAGACCGAGCACCAGCATGTACAGCGACGACAGCCACGTGCTGGTCGACGGATCCATCAATGAGAGCAGATACAGGCCGAGCGCCATCACGAGCGAGCCGACGATCGGGAACAGGCGGTACTGGCCCGTCTTGCTGACCACGTTGCCCGAGAAGATGGACGCGGCCAGCAGGCCGATCACCATCGGCAGCGTCCGCACGCCCGAGATCGTGGCCGAGTCCCCGTCCACGTACTGGAGATACGTCGGCAGGAACGTCATCGCGCCCAGCATCGCGAAGCCCACGATGAAGCTCAGCACCGAGCACACCGTGAACACCGGGTTGCGGAACAGCCGCATGGGCAGCATCGGTTCCGCCGCCCGCGTCTCCACCACGCAGAACAGGCCGAGCGCCACGATGCCGCCCACGAACAGGCCGATGATGACGCCGGAACCCCACGCGTACTCGTTGCCGCCCCAGCTCGTCGCCAGGATCAGCGCGCTCGCGCCCACCGCCACCAGGGCGATGCCCAGGTAGTCGATGACGGGCCGGACCGCCGACTTCACCACCGGGATCGTGCGCGCGGCGGCGATGACGACGACGATCGCGATCGGCACGTTCACGTAGAACGCCCAGCGCCACGTCAGATGGTCGGTGAACAGGCCGCCCAGGAGCGGGCCGATGACCGTGGAGACGCCGAACACGGCGCCGATCGCGCCCTGGTACTTGCCGCGCTCGCGCAGCGGGATCACGTCGGCGATCAGCGCCATCGAGGTGACCATCAGGCCGCCCGCGCCGATGCCCTGCATCGCCCGCCAGGAGATCAGCAGCGGCATGTTCGTGGCGAGGCCGCACAGGAACGAGCCCGTGATGAAGACGATCGCCGAGACCTGGAAGACGATTTTGCGGCCGAACAGGTCGCCGAACTTGCCGACCAGGACCGTGGCCACGGTCTCGGCCAGCAGGTAGGAGGTCACGACCCACGACATGTGCGCGGCGCCGCCCAGGTCCGAGACGATTGTCGGCAGCGCCGTACCGACGATCGTCTGGTCCAGGGCCGCCAGCAGCATGCCGAGCATGATCGTGACGAAGACGACGTTGCGGCGGCGCCTGTCCAGGACGGGAGGCTGCGCCGCTTCGGCGGGGGGTGCGGCGGTGTCTGTGGTCACGTTCGCATCGTCAACCGTATGCGGGCTGTGCGCACGCGGGAACGGGGGGCGCCTCGGAGCCGTTGTGGGTGGTGCGTTCTTCGCGGGTGCGCGCTCGTCGTCGTCGCTCGCGCGGTTCCCCGTGCCCCTACGGGGCGCTGGTGAGACTCGGGGACTCTTCGGCCGGGTTCACCGGAGCGCCGGCGTCCACCCGGGCTGCCAAGGCGTGGGCCCACTCGACGAGGGCCGGGGGGTTCAGGCGGGCCGGGGGCGTCCCGGGCCAGGACTCCAGGGAGGTCGCGCCCCGGCGGAGCAGACGGGCGCCTCCCTTCGCGTTGCCCCGCGCCGCGTGGGTCAGACCCACCGCCAGCTGGGCGAGCGCGCGCCACAGGGCCTCCTGCTCCGCGGGGCCGGACTTCCACGCGTCCTCGAACACCTCGTGCGCGTGGAACGGGCGCCCCGCGTCGAGCAGCGCCTGCGCCTCGGCGACCGTCTCCTCCGGGGTCCGCACGACGCCCTCCGGCTGCCGGGCCACGCCCGTGCTGCCGTACGGAAGCGGGCGGCCCAGACCGTCCCGCGGCCGGGCGTTGCGCGCCCTGCCCGTCTCGTCCCGGTCCCGGCCGGCGCCGCGCGAAGTGCTCATACGCTGATTCTCGCCGACCCCGTCCGGAAGACGCCGAACCGGTTTCAAACCACCCGTGAGCTTGGGGTATTGTTCTCTCTGTCGCCGCCGGAAGGGCTCACCCGGAAGGCAGTGGACATCGGGACGTGGCGCAGCTTGGTAGCGCACTTGACTGGGGGTCAAGGGGTCGCAGGTTCAAATCCTGTCGTCCCGACTCGAAAGAGTCGCTGATGAGGGCCGGTTTCGGAGCAATCCGAAACCGGCCCTCGCTCGTTCCCGCGGTGACTCAAGCAGGCGGTGCGGGCGCGTCGTTGACGCGTCGCGTGCTCACTGGAGGATCTTCTCCTTGGCCCGCTCGAACTCGGCGTCGTCGATGTCGCCCTTGGCGCGGATGTCCGAGAGCTTGGCGAGCTGGTCCACCGTGCTGTCGGGGCCCGCCCCGCTGCCCGCGGTCGCCCGGATGTAGTCGTCGACCGCCTCCTGCCGCGCCCGGGCGTGCTCCATCTCGCGCTTGCCCATGCCCCGGCCCCGGGCGAGCGTGTAGACGAACACGCCGAGGAAGGGGACCACGACCACGAAGACGAGCCACGCGGTCTTGGCGATCCCGCTGAGCTCGTCGTCCCGGAAGATGTCGCCGATGACCCGGAAGAGCAGAACGATCCACAGGATCCACAGGAAGATCCACATGACCGTCCAGAACGCTCCGAGGACCGGGTAGTCGTAGGCCAGAATCATGTCGTAGCTCCTTCGTCCTCGTCCCCGCCGTCCGGCAGGGGCAGCAGTTGCAGTCCGAAGGCGTCCCCGATGCCGCGCGCCGCGGTCACCACGCGGGCGCTGCCCACCACGGGGGCGATGGCCACGAGGGTGCCCTGGATCCGCTCCGGCGGCACACCGATGTCCTCGGCGGCGCCGATGTTGAGCAGGTACGAGGCGGGGGAGGCGCCCGTGGCCACCAGCGCCGCGATGCGGGTCAGCAGGTAGGTCTCGGGATCGAGCCCGGACTGTTCGAACGCGCCCAGTGTCATCCGCGTCAGGGTGTCGAGAACGGGCCCGACGGGCGCGTCCGGCCGTGCGGCGCCGGTGTCCGGGGCGGTGTCCGCCGTGAAGTGCTCGGCCACGTCGGTTCTCCTCGTCGCTGCGATGTCCCACCGGCTGCCCCTCCACCATCACCGCGGCCGATCCGGCGCGCCTCACCCCTCACGGGTGAGCGTGCCGCCGCGGGCCGTCGCCCTGTCGATCCAGTCGCCGTACCGGTCGGCGAGACCGACCGCCGACACTCCGTGGAGCAGGACGCTCAGCGCGACGGTGGCCGCGACGACCTCGGCCAGCAGCCGCACCCCGGGGACACGCTCCTCCAGGACCAGCAGCCCCAGCACCACGGACGCCAGACCGCGCGGCCCGAACCATCCGATGTACGCCACCGTCGGCAGCCGGAGCCCGCTGCCCGCGAGCGCGAGGGCCACCGGCAGCATGCGGACCACGGTCAGGCTGAGCACCGCGTAGCCGACCACCCGCCAGCTCAGGTCGTCGAGCACCGGCCCGAGGAGCACCGCGCCGAAGACGAGCAGGCTCAGGGAGGCCAGGAGCCCGCCGAGCTGCTCGGCGAAGGGCGCGGTGTCGTCGGGCTCGGCCTGCGGTCCGGCGGCGTCCGCCGCGGCGGGCCGCGAGCGCCGCAGGGCGAGACCGAAGGCGAAACCGGCGATCCAGGCGGAGATGAATCCGCTGCCGTCCACCACGACCCCCAGTCCGTACGCCGCCGCCGCGACGGCCGGGACGAACAGCGGACCCCACTCCCGCGACACCCAGCCCCGCGCCCGGGCCGCCCCCAGGAGCAGTCCTCCGCCCGCGCCGGCCACGGCGCCCAGCACCGTGCTCAGGACGAGCGCCCGCCAGAAGACACCGGCCGCTCCCGCGTCGGCCGCCGACGTCCCGGGGATGCCGGCCAGGAACAGGACGAAGAAGGGCAGCACCATGCCGTCGTTGAGGCCGCTCTCCACGTTGAGCCCCTGACGGACCCGCGCCGGGACCCGCGGACTCGTCATGGCGGTCTTGCCGAGGGCCGCGTCCGTCGGCGCCAGGACGGCCCCGACCAGAGCGAGCTCCCAGACGGACAGTCCGGGCAGCAGAGGCCAGGCCAGCAGCCAGCCTGCGCCGATGGTCAGGGGCAGCCCGATGCCGAGCAGCCGGCCCGGCAGGAATCCTCCGGACCGCAGATCCCGCGGGCGCACGGTCATGGCGTCCGTGAACAGGATCAGCGCGAGCGCCGCCTCGAGAAGGGTGAGGATCGCCCCGGCGTCGTGGTCCAGGTCGATGACGTCGAGCACGGCCGGTCCCAGGAGCACCCCGCACCCGGTGAACACCATCGCCGACGACACGGGCGTCACGGCCAGGCGTCGCGAGACCAGCACGTACGCGGCCGTGACGCCGGCCGCCGCCACACCGATCCACGCGTCACCGCTCACCCGGCCTCCAGCCCTCGGGCTCCCAGGACAGCAGCGCGCCCGCCGGTGAACCTCACCCGCCACGGGTGAGCGCTCCCGGCCGCCCGGGGCCCAGGCTCGAAGTGACCGAGCCGTCAGCGACAGCGCGCGGCAGAGTGAGGAAGAGCCATGGCTACGACGACCCACCACCACTCGGACACGGCCCGGACGGCGGCGAGCGGACTGACCACGTTCGCCGGCGTTCTGCTGATGATCGCCGGTGTCCTCGACCTGCTCCGGGGGATCATGGCGATCGCCGAGGACGACGTCTACGTCTCGACCCCCAACTACATCTTCCAGTTCGACCTGACCGGCTGGGGCTGGATCCAGCTCGTCCTCGGCGCGATCGCCGTCCTCGTGAGCCTGGGCATCTTCGCCCGCGCCACGTGGGCCCGGATCGTCGGCGTGGGCATCGCGGGGCTGCTCATCATCGCCAACTTCCTGTCGATCCCGTACTACCCGTTCTGGTCGCTGACCCTGATCGCGCTGTACGCCTTCGTCATCTGGGCCCTGTGCGTGGTGCAGCGGGAACCCTAGAGGGGCGCCGTGTCACAGCGGACGCTTCAGAGCAGATGCAGTTCCCGGGCCCGGCGCACGGCCTCACCGCGCCGGGCCGCCGCGAGCTTGCGGTAGATGTTCCGCAAGTGGGTCTTGACCGTGTTGACGGACAGGAAGAGCTCGGCGGCGATCTCCTCGGTCGACATCATCTGTGCGAGCCGTTCCAGCACCTCCCGTTCGCGGTCGCTGAGCGGCTCGATGACGGGGGCGGGGCCGGACACCTCGGCTTCCGGCGGCTGCGCCCGGGACATCAGGCAGGCCGGAAGCCAGGCGTGCGTCCGGGCCAGGGCGGGCAGCCGGTCGAGCAGGGGTCGCAGCCAGGGTCCCGCCTCCAGGAAGGGGCGTCTCAGGCGCTCGGGCCGGGCGACCACCAAGGCGCGGGCGACCAGATGCCCGGCCGTGACACCGTCACCCCGGGCGCGGGCCACCTCGGCCCGCACCAGCAGGGCCCGGACCGTGAGGGCGGGCCCGTGACCGTCGGGGCCGGGCAGCGTGTCGACCAGGGCGCGTGCCGCCTCGTCGTCGCCCGCCGCCAGCCGGGCGCGGGCCGCGGCGATCGTGTGCTCGGGTCCTGTCCCGTGGCACCGGTCCAGGGTGTCGACCGCCTTCCGCGGATGCCCCCGGGCCACGTGAGCGGCTGCCGCGGCCAGGGCGACCTGGGTGCCCACCCACGCCGAGGGCGGCACGTCGGCCGGCGTCTCCTGCGCGTCGGCGAGGGCGTGCAGGGCCTCGGCCGGGTCGCCGCCGGCGAACAGCAGGCGGGAGCGCGTCACGGCCAGCCAGGAGGCCGCGATCGCGTCCTGGGAGGAGGCGGTGCGCGGGGCCGCGCGGCGCACCCGTGTGCGGGCGGAGTCGAGCTCGTCGCGTTCGATGTCCACGGCCGCGAGGACCAGGGGGCCCAGGGCGGTGCGCGCCGCCGGCGGCGGCCCGGACCCTTCCTCCTCGGCCAGGGCCCGCCGTGCGTGCGCCTCGGCCCGGCCCGGCCATCCGTCCAGGAAGTCCACCAGGGCGAGCCGGTCCAGACAGTCGTGTCGCAGGAGGGCCGTCGAGGGGCCTTCGGACGCCTGCACCGCGTTCGTCAGCGCCACCCGGGCCGAGGCGAGGCGGCCGGCCCACAATTGGACCGCCCCCAGCGCCGTCAGCCTCAGCACCCGCAGCTCGGGATGCGACGCCAGGCGGTCCGCGAGGACCTCCCGTCCCGCGAGTTCCTCCGCATGCCGTTCGGCGGTCTCCGCCGTGTCCGGGGAGTCGCGCAGCGCGCCCGCCAGGACCCGCAGCGTCGCACAGCTCAGGTGGGCGGCCGACGCGTCCTGCGCGCCGACCGGGGGTAGCCGCTTCTCGGCACGCTCCAGGTCGGCGAGCGCCCGGTGGACGTCGCGCCGGGACAGCGCGCGGGCGGCGCGGACCAGGTCGGCGGCGGGGCCCGGGGTGTCCGGCGGCATGGCGGCGAACAGCGAGTCGAGCCGTTCCGCGTCGGGGCCCGTGAGCAGCCGGCCGATCGCCAGGTCGTCGACGACCCGGTCCGCCGCGAACCCCCAGTCCCCGGCCGCGGCGGCGTGCGGCAGCGCCTCCGCGAGCAGTCCGGCGTCGCTCAGCCAGCGCGCGGCGGTGCGGTGCGGCGCGCGCTCCGATCCGGGGTGCCTGAGGGCGAGGTGCGCACGGAGCACCTCGGCGAACAGGGGGTGCAGCCGGTACCAGGAGTGGCCGAGCGGCTCGACGAACGCGTGCGCGCGCCGCAGCTCCGCCAGCACGGCAGCGGCGTCGTCCCGTCCGGTGAGGGCGTTCGCCAGGCCGGGGCTGATCCGCTCGCAGACGCAGGCCCGCAGCAGGAGGTCCCGGCCCGCGGGGGACTGGGCGTCCAGGACCTCGGACAGCAGGAAGTCCGCGACCGTCCCCTGCCACGTCTCGGGCGCGTCCAGCGCGCTGCGCGGGTCCTCGGCCCGCTGCGCGTCGAGGATGCCGAGGCGGAGCCCCGCGGCCCAGCCCCGCGTCCGTCCGGTCAGGGTGCGCGCGCCGTCGTCCGACAGGGGCAAGCCGTGCCGGCGCGCGAGCTCGGCGGTCTCCTCGGGCCGGAACGCCAGGTCGGTGGCGCGGAGGTCGGTCATCTCGCCGGAGGCGCGGTAGCGGTGCAGGGGCAGCGGCGGCTCGGTCCGGCCGAGGAGGACCAGGCGCAGGCCCTCGCCCGCGTGCCGCAGCACGGATTCCAGTCCGTCGGCGACCTCCGCCGAGGTGACCCGCTCGAACTCGTCCAGGACCAGGACCACCGGCTCGGTCCGGCTGTTCAGATACGCCGCGAGCCGGGACAGGACGGCGTCCTCGGCCTCTTCGGGGCGCGCGGGCCCGGGGAGACCGCCGGGCGGCAGGAGCCCGTGGTGGCTCAGGGCCGCGAGGACGTAGGTCCAGAAGTTTCCCGGGGCGTTGTCACTCGACTCGACGGTCAGCCACACCACCGGGCCCGGCAGGGGCGAGGTGCGCGCCCAGTCGGCGACCAGCAGGGTCTTGCCCGCCCCGGCCGGCCCGCTGACCAGGGTCAACCGGCCCGGACCGGCCTGGGCGCGGGTGAGGCGCTCGGTCAGGCGGGTCCTGCGGACGAACGTCCCCGGCAGGCGGGGGGTGGCGAACCGGGAGGCGAGCACCGCCTCGCCACTCGGTGTCAGAGCCCCGGTCGCGCCGTCGGGGGGACAGCCGGGGGATGCATGGGACATGACACTTCCACGTTGGCAGAACTGCCCGTGGAGTCAAGTCGGGCGGCCGTCCCCTCGGCGCGCAGCCGCTCTCGCGCGGCCGTCGGCTCGGCACGCAGCCGCGCTCGCGCGGTTCACAGACGCATGATGACCAGGGCCGTGTCGTCGGTGTTGCCGGTGGGCGGCAGAAGGTCGGCCAGGAGGGCGTCGGCCATCGCCTCCGGGCCGGTCCGGCGGTGCCGCACGAGGGAGCGCGCGAGGCGGGTAAGGCCCGCGTCGATGTCCTCGTCACGACGTTCGATCAGGCCGTCCGAGTAGAGGACCAGGGTGGCGCCCTCCGTGAAGGCGGTGCGTTCCTGTGGCCGCGGCATGTGTTCCGGGCGCGCGCCGAGGGGCGGATCGGTCGCCCGGTCGAGGAAGGCCACCGAGCCGTCGGGGTGGAGCAGCGCCGGTGGAGGGTGTCCCGCGCTGCTGTACGTGAGGGTGTGGGACTCCCAGTCGACGTAGACCTTCACCACCGTCGTCGACTCCGCGCCGGGGACATGACGGGCGTACAGTCCGAGGGCTTCCAGGGCCTGGGCCGGACCGTCGGCGACCCGGGCGGCGGCGCTCAGCGCACTGCGCAGCTGCCCCATCGCGCAGGCCGCTTCCAGGCCGTGACCGACGACGTCGCCGACGGCGACCGCGATGCGGTCCCCGTCCAGGTCGACGAGGTCGTACCAGTCGCCGCACACGTTCAGGGCGCCGACGGCCGGCCGGTAGCGGACGGCCGCCCTGTGGTGCCCGACCGGCGTCGGCGCCGGCAGCATCGCCGACTGGAGGGCCAGGGCGACCTCGCGTTCGCGCGCGTGGGCCCGGCGCAGACGCTCGTTGACCTCCTGCAGTTCCCGCGAGCGGGTGTAGAGCTCGGCCTCCAGCGCCCGGTCCCGTCGGTCGCCGTCGCCGTCGCCGCCACGGGCGCGGACGAGGTCGGTGATCTCCTCGACCCGGTGCACGATGAGGGCCACGTCGCCGTCCGGACCCGGCACGGCGGCGTTGACCGGACTCCAGTAGTGCTCCACCCAGTGCCCGGGCCGTTCCGCGTCCTCGATGTCGTAACGCAGCAGGGCCATGGTCTCGCGCTCACCGGTCTCTGCCACGCGCAGCATCGACGCCTTGGTCTCGCCCATTCCGGCCGCGGCCGGATCGTTCGGGTTCTCGGGGAAGACGTCGAAGATGTAGCGGCCCAGCAACTGCTCGCGGGTCCGGCCGACCAGCCGCAGGAAGTCCTCGTTGACATCGGCGTACAGCAGCTCCGGGGTCAGCAGCGCCACCATGCCGGGCAGGGCGTGAAAGACCGCCGCGTAGTCGATCTGCGGGTTCCTCATGTGCTGCCACCTCGGCACGGGCGTCCATGCGGTTGTGATTCCACGATAGGAGGGGACGCGCCGAGGCACCTGCCCAGCCGTCCGGCGAGAGGCTCCTGAGGCGCGCGTTCCGGGGAATCGCGCCACCATCGAAAGGAGGGCACACAGGTGCCGAAAAGGTGAGGGAAGGGAAAGACCGTGAGGGTAATGCTGACCGTTCAGATGGACACCGAACGGGCGAACAAGGCGATCGTGGACAACACGCTCCCGGAGGTCATGAAGTCGGCGCTGGAGCGGCTCGCACCCGAGTCCGCGTACTTCGGGGCCAAGGACGGCATGCGGACCGGCTTCTTCGTGTTCGACCTGAAGGAGCTGTCCGACATCCCCGTCATCTGTGAGCCGTTCTTCCAGGAGATGGGCGCGAAGGTGAACATCATTCCCGTCATGTCCCAGGAGGACCTCCAGGCCGGCCTGGCCAAGAGGGGCGGCTGAACCCGCACTCCCCGGCGGCCGTCCGCCGCGTCCATCGGGCGTCCGCCCGCGCGCACCCGCCGGCGACTCTGACCCATCTGTCTCGTAGGCGTGGTGGTCGCCGGGGAGTCGGGAGAGTCGGGGGAGAGTCAACCGGTCGCCGTCGGCGGCGGCGGCTCAGGTGCGGGCCCGTGCGGCCAGCAACCGGTGGGCGTGCACCGCCAGTTCGGTCTGGAGCCGGGTCATCGGATCCCGGTCGAAACCGCCCGTCAGGCGTTCGATCTGCTTGAGGCGGTAGCGCAGCGTGTTGTAGTGGATGTGGAGACGCTCGGCCGCCTCCACCCCGTTGCGGTCCCGGGCCAGGTACACGCCCAGACTGTGCACCAGGCTCCCCTCGTGCGCGGAGTCGTACGCGATCAGCGGTCCCAGGGCCTCCTCGACCAGACGGCGCAGCTCGCGCGCCGGCAACTGGTCCAGCAGCCGGTACACGCCGAGGTCCCGGTGCTCGCACACGAACGTGCCGCCGTACAGCTCGCGGCCCAGGGTGAGCGCGGCCAGCGCCTCGCGGTAACTCACGTGCAGATCCGCGAAGTCCGCCTGCACGCCGCCCGCCCCGACCCGCACCCGGGCCGCCGGCAGCGCCGTCGACACCGCGTCGAACACCGCCCGGCACACGTCCCGCAGCGCTCCGCCCGGCTCGACCAGCAGTGCCAGGCCCGACGGCACGCCCCAGCCGATGGCGCGCGGCCCGACCACGGCCCGCACGAAGGGCAGCAGCCGTTCCTCGGCCAGCCGCTCCGGCGGCGGCGCGGACGCCGACGCGCTCAGCTCCACCAGCACCGCGGCGCGCGGCACATCCAGCTCCCAGCCCATCGCGGTGGCGCGGCGGGCCGTCTCCGTGGGGTCCTGCGGGCGCCCCGAGACCAACTCCGTGAGCAGCAGCGCCCGGTAGCGGCGCTCCCGGTCGGCCACCGCCCGCTCCTGCGCCGCGACCATCGCCGCCAGCGTCGCCGCGTGTTCCAGCGCCGCCAACTGGCCTTCCGTGGGCGGCTGCGCGCACCACAGTGCGACCCGCCCCGCCGTGGCGCCCGCGCTCTGTACCCCGATCGCCCGCTCGGCCGCCGGCGCGCTGTCCCGCGGCGGCTCGCCCGCGCCCGCAAGCAGGGTCCCGTCCGGGCCGAGCACCGCCGCCGGACAGTCCGCCAACTCGGCCAGCGCCCGAGTCAGTTCCTGGTACGAGCCGTCGCGCAGCGCCGCCGTCGCCAGCCGCTCGTGCACCTCCTGGGTGCGCTCCAGGGTCAGCGCCCGCCGGTTCAGGACCGTGCCGATCACCTCGGCGAGCACATCGTTGAACATCACCTCGCCCGGCAACTCCAGGACGGGGAAACCCAGTTCGTCGGCCGCCCGCAGCATCGAGTCCGGCAGCCGGGGCAGATACGGGCCGATCTTCACGCCGAGCCCCGCCAGCCCGCGCCCGGCCAGCGACGGCACGAGCGCCGTCAGCGCCTCCTCGTCGTCGCGCAGCGCGTACGCCGTCGTCAGGAGCAGTTCACCGCCGCGCATCCAGCGCACGATGTCCGGCACCTCCATGATGTTCGCGACCCGGATCACGCGGTCCGCTCCCCGGTCGCCCGCCACGAGCCGGGCCCCGGCCAGGCAGGGCAGTCCGAGTGCCTCCGCCACCGTGATGCCGGACGCGGGAGGGCGTGACGGGGGCGCGAGGACGGGTGTGAGCGGGGCTGCGGTCGCCGCGCTCACCTGGGCCTGGACGTGCACTCGGAAGGCTGGCACGCCCTCCACTATGAGCACCCCCCGAGGGGCTGTAAATGCGGATCACGAGGGAAATCGGATGCTTACACGCCGGAAACGAGTGGGCGGCGAAGGCCCTGTCATCGGGCGTCAACGAGGGGCCCCGGCCTCTGGTGTCCGTTGCCCATGACCCGCTCCACGGGCCGTTCCTAGGGTGACCGCCATGCCTGACTCCCTCCCGCTGAGCGCCGTCCCCGCAGCCGTGACCGTCGTGGCGATCGGCGGCAACGCCCTGCTGCGCGGCGGGCCCGGCGCGACCATCGCCGAACAGTTCGACGCGGCCGAGGCCCTGGCCGGACCGCTCGCCGAACTGGCCGCCGACGGGCGGCGCCTGGTCGTCACGCACGGCAACGGCCCCCAGGTCGGCTTCATCCAGCGCCGCTCCGACCTGGTCGCCGCCCTCGCGCCCGAACTCCCGCGCCTCGACCTCGACATGTGCGTCGCCGACTCCCAGGGCTCCCTCGGCTACATCCTCGCCACCACCCTCGGCGGCCGGCTCCGCGCCCGCGGCCTCGGCGACCGCGTCGCCGCGCTGCTCACCCACACCGTCGTCGACCCCGCCGACCCCGCCTTCGCGCACCCCACCAAACCCATCGGCTCCTTCCACACCGAACAGGCGGCGCGCGAGCTCGCCGCCCGGCACGGCTGGAGCGTCGCCGAGGACGCGGGGCGCGGCTGGCGCCGCGTCGTGCCCTCGCCCGCGCCCCGCCGCGTCGTCGAGGAATCCGCGCTCGCCGCGCTGCTCGACCGCGACCAGGTCGTGATCGCGGGCGGTGGCGGAGGCATCCCCGTCGTCGAGGAGCCCGGCGGCGGCTACCGCGGCATCGAGGCCGTCATCGACAAGGACGCCACCTCCGCCCTCCTCGCGGCCCGCCTCGGCGCCGAACTCCTCGTCATCACCACCGGCGTCGACCGCGTCGCCCTCGACCACGGCCGGCCCACCGAACGCCCCGTCGACCTCCTGACCGCCGACGAGGCCCGACTCCACCTGGAGCAGGGCCAGTTCCCGCCCGGCAGCATGGGCCCCAAGATCGAGGCGGCCCTCGGCTTTCTGCGGGCGTCCGGCCCCACGGCCCGCGTCCTGATCACGTCACCGGTGGCGCTGCCGGCGGCGCTGGCCGGAGCCGGCGGCACCTGGATCCGTCCGGGTGCCGCCGCTCCGGCCACGGCCGAGCCCGCCCCGCCGCCCGCGTCCCCCGGCACCTCCGCGCGCGTCACCGACCCCGTACCGACCGTCGCTCAGGGAGACCCTCGATGACCCGTCAGCTCGCCGCGCCCGAAGGCCGGCACCACCTGCCCACCACGCCCGACAACGCCCGCTGGGGGACCCTGCCCACGCCCGGCGACCGGGCCGTCCTGACCGTCCGGGACGGGGACACCGTCACCGTCGACTCCGTGTCGCACGAGGGGATCCTGGAGGACCAGGGGCGTGACCCGGTCAGCTTCTTCGGGGCCTACGGGGTGCCCGAGCACGCCGTGCCCGCCGACGCCCGCGACATCGCCGCCTCCGGCATGCCCCGCGACGCGCAGGAGCACGGCCCGCACGTCGTCACCGGACCCATCGCCGTCACCGGCGCCGCCCCCGGCGACCTCCTCAAGGTCGAGGTCCTCTCCCTGCACCGTCGCACCGACTACGGCATCGTCTCCAGCCGCCACGGCCGCGGCGCCCTGCCCGCCGCGCACCCGGACCCCGCCCACCCGTGCACCGGCGTCACCCGCCGCATGCCCTGCGGCACCGTGTCCACGTACACCACCGTCGAAGTCGACAGCGGCGGACGGGAGTTCGGGCTGCTGCCCTACGGGGATCAGGGGCGCCGCGCCCGGTTCCCGCTGCGCCCGTTCATGGGGATCATGGGCGTGACCCCGGCGCACGAGACGCCGCTGAGCACCGTGCCCCCGGGCCGGCACGGCGGCAACCTCGACGTGAAGGTGATCGACACCGGCAGCGCCCTGTACCTGCCCGTCCAGGTGGACGGCGCCGGATTCACCACCGGCGACCCGCACTTCGCGCAGGGCAACGGCGAGGTCGCGCTCACCGCGTTCGAGGCACCGCTGCGCGCCACGTTCCGGCTCAGCGTCCTCAGCGGCGCCGCCGCCCGCCGGGCCGTCGGCCTGATCGACAGCCCGTTCGGCGAGACCGACACCCACTGGGTCGCCATCGGCCTGAACGAGGACCTGAACCAGGCGATGCGGGACAGCGTCCAGGTCGCCCTGCGCTTCCTCACCACCCGCGTCGGCATGGACCCCGCGAGCGCGTACGCGTACCTGAGCGCGGCGGCCGATCTGGAGATCTCGCAGGTCGTCGACCAGGTACAGGGCGTCCACTGCCTGATCCGCAAGGCCGACTTCGGGGACCTCCCGAGCGGCGTCGACGAGCCCGCCGAGGCTCTGGAGGTGCGCGCGTGAACCGTCTGCTGCTGCGCCGGGCCCGCGTCGAGGACGCGGCCGGCCTCTCCGACATCCTCGTCACCGACGGCAGGATCGACTCCGTACAGCCGACGGGGCCTGGAGGACCCGACGCCGAGGACACGCACGTCGTCGACTGCGCCGGACGCGTCGTCCTGCCCGGATTCGTCGAGGCGCACATCCACCCCGACAAGGCCTACCTCGACGGGCGGCGCGCCCCGCGCGGCCCCGCCCTCGCCGACGCCATCGCCGTCACCCTCGAACTCAAACGGGAGTTCACGCACGAGGACGTCACCGCCCGCTCCCGACGGGCCGTCGAGGCCGCGATCCAGTCCGGCACCACCACCCTGCGCGCCCACCCCGACGTCGACCACGTGCAGGGGCTCCTCGGTGTCGAGGTGCTGCTCGAACTGCGCGAGGAGTACCGGGAGTTCATCGACATCCAGATCGTCGCGTTCCCCCAGGAGGGCATCTGGCGCTCGCCCGGCACCGAGCGGCTCCTGCGCCGCGCGCTCGCCGCCGGCGCGGACGTGGTCGGCGGCTGCGCCTACCAGGAGGACTCCGTCGAGCTCTGCCGCCGCCACGTCGACCTCGTGCTCGACCTCGCGGTCGAACACGGCGTCCCCGCCGACCTGCACGCCGACTTCGCCGACGACGCGAGCGACAGCCGCTACGCCATGGCCGAGTACGTCGCCGACGCCACCCGCGCCCGCGACCTCGGCGGCCGGGTCGCCCTCGGCCACATGACCTCGCTCGCCGCGCGCCCCGAACCCGAGCGGGCCAAGGTCCTGGGCGCGCTCGCCGACGCCGGGGTCGCCGTCGTCCCGCTGCCGGCCACCGACCTCCACCTCGGTGGCCGCACCGACCGTCATCCCGTGCGCCGCGGCATCGCCCCCGTACGCGAACTGTGGGACGCCGGGGTGCTCACCGCCACCGCCTCCAACAACCTCCGCAACGCGTTCACCCCGTACGGCACCGGCGACCTGCTCGACATCGCGCTGCTGCTCGCCCAGACCGGGCACCTGCACGGGCCCGCCGACCTGCGCCGGGTCCTGCGCATGGTGACCCACGACGCCGCCCGCGTCGTCGGGATCGCCGACACCTACGGCGTGCGCGCAGGCGCCGCGGCCGATCTCGTCGTCCTCGACACCACCCGCTACGACGACATCGTCCTGGACCGTCCCGACCGCGCCTACGTGATCAAGGCAGGCCGTGTCGTGGCGCGCACCACCCGAACCCGCACCCTGATCGACCCGCCCACCGCACCACCCGGCCCTCCGGGGCCCTGAACCCAGCGAAGTGGAGCCCGTCATGCGTGAACGCATACCGCACGAGATCGTCGCGTCGATCCTGGCCGCCACCACCGCCTTCGTCGGCGGCACCGCACTGCATCTGCCGCCCTGGGCGATCTTCGTCCCCTGGGCGGCGATGTTCCTGATGGGCGGCCCCAGCATGGAGGGGGCGAAGAAGATCTGGCCCGCGATGGTGGCCGGATCGAGCTTCGCCCTCGTCATCGTGCTCGTCGAACAGCACGCCGGGACGGCTCTCGGGGAGGGCCGGTTCGCCCGCAACCTGATGCAGGCGCTGGTGATCCTCGTCGTGAACTCGGCCCTCATGTACACGGGCCGGACCCAGCTCTTCACGCTCATCCCCGGCATGTTCTTCGGCTTCGCCTGCTACTTCGCCACGTTCTTCGGCGGTTTCGGCTACGACCCGGGCAACCCGTGGGCGGCCTGGGTGTGCGTCGTCGCCATGAACGCGCTGGGCCCCGTCTACGCCTACCTGTCGATGAAGCTGACCTTCCCGGTGGCGCAGATGCCGGACCTGCCCGCGGCCGCCGGCCGCACCGAGGGCCCGGGCGGCCAGGCCGCTTCGCAGGAGACGGCCGCCACGGACCCCCGGCAGGCCGCGGTCCGGCCCGAGGCTCCCTGATCCGCTCCCGGCCCGATGGCCAGGAGGCCCTGGGCGCGGGGCGGCGCCCAGGACACTCCGGCCGTCCACCGCGGCGGACGGCCCCGCACGCGCCGCCGCCCCGGTGACGTCCTCACCGCCGGCTCACACCCCCGGCCCCGGCTCGTGCTCCGGTTCCGGTTCCGGGAACGCCCGCAGCGCTCCCGTGAAGCACTCCATCGGGGCGTGCGTGAGGCCCGCGCCGATCTGGCCGATGCCCGGCTCGCGATGCGCGATCCCGGTCGTGATCACCGGTTCGATGCCGGTGTCCACGACGGCCCGTACGTCGATCCCGAGCGGGCTGCCCTCGAAGTCGAGCCCCGGCAGCCGCAGTTCACGATGGCGGCCCACCGTGATCCGGCCCATCCGCACGCTCGTCGCCCGGGCCCCGCGCGGTGTCCCGCCGACGAAGCCGACGATGGCCGGCGCCGCCGCGAGCGCGAAACCGCCGAGCCCGTACACCTCCGTCACCGCGCTGTCCCCGATGTCCGGGTTGGCGTCCGAGGGCCCGTAGCCCGCGAAGTACAGGCCCTCGACGACCGCGGCCGGAGCCGTGTGCCAGGCGGAACCGCCGCCGCTGACCCGGATGCCGACCTCCACGCCGTTGCGGGCGAACGCGGTCACCAGCGTCGAGTGCGGCACCCCGTGACCGGCGAGCGTCGCCGTCTTCGCCGCCGCCATCGAGAAGTTGAGGAACCAGTACGTGTTGTCCTGGAGGAAGTCGAGCGCCTCCACCCCGCCGAGGTCCGCCTGCCGGGCGAGCGCCGGGGCCATGGCGCGCAGCAGCAGCGCGCTGGCCGCCGTGTTGCGGCTGTGGCACTCGTCGCCCATCTGGAGGGCCTGCGCGGTCAGCGAGCGCAGGTCGACCGGCTCGGGCAGGGAACGCAGCGCCGCCTTCAGGCTGGGTGCGAGCCGCTCGCCCATCCAGCGCAGCCGCGCCAGCACGTCGTCGCCGAGCGCCCCGTAGCGCAGACAGCGTCCGGCGCCCTCGTTCAGATTGCTGTACGCGCGCCGGCCCGTGCTCGCGTCCTCCACGACGAGCAGCGGCATCGACGGCGAGATGATCCCCGCCATCGGGCCCACCGCGTCGTGATCGTGGCAGGACGCGAACGCGATGTCCCCGGACGCGGCGAGCCGCTCCGCCGCCTCCGGCGTGTCCGCCCAGCCCTCCAGGAGGGCCGCGCCCACCACCGCGGCGCGCATCGGCCCGCACATCCGCTCCCACGCGATCGGCGGCCCCGCGTGCAGCAGCACCCGCTCCGCACCCGCGAACACGGGCAGCGCCTCACGCGCCGTCACGACGTCCGTCCACAGCGGCCGTACGTCCAGGACGCGGCGCAGCGCCTCCTCGTTCGCGGCGTCGATCAGGGGGTGCGCCGTCAGCCGGGCGAGCTTCGCGCCCAGCGCGGGGTCGGCCCCGGCGGGCGGGCGCCAGTCGACGGGCGTGACGCGGGCCCCCGCCGCGCGGGGCGCCGCGCCGAAGGAGTCGAGCCCCACCGTCACGACGTGCGGGTCCGCTCCGAGCAATGACGCGGTCATCGGGTCCTCCGGTCGGACGGCGTGCCGCAGGGCACGGGGGCGAACACGGCGGCGACGGCGTCGGCCGTCGTCGTACTGCTGTCGAGGACGGTGACGCCCGCGTCCCGCAGGGCGCGCAGCTGCCCGTCGAGGCCCTGCGGATCGTCCGGGGTGCCGACGACGAAGGCCACGATGTGCGGCAACCGCGCACCGGAGGTCGCGCGTTCCTGAGCGACGACGTCGGCCACCGCGCCCGCCGGATCCGCGTCGGCCCCGTACCCGAGGACGACGTCCACCACCACGACCGCCGTCGCCGGGTCGCGCAGCGCGGCGGCCAGCCACGGGGCGCGCACCGCCGGGTCGATCATCGGATGCGGGCGCCCGGCCGTGAACAGGTCGTCGCCGAGGTCGAGGACGACATGGGAGGCGGGCAGCCGGGGCGTGTCACCCGGCGCGGGCGGCTGCGCGTCCACGTCCGCCTTGACCCCGGCGGCCTCCAGGCGCAGGCGTGCCTCGTACGCGAACGTGCCGCCCGCGTACAGGGCGCGCAGCAGGCGCCGTTCCCCGGTCGGCGCGGGGAGCGGAGCCGGGACGGGCGCGGGACCGTCGAGTCCGGCGGCGGCCCGGGCCGCGTCACGCAGGGTGCCCGCCACGCGGACGCCCGGCGGCGCGTCGGGCGCCCCGCCCAGGAACGCGGCGACGACGGGCTTGCCGGTGCCGGTTGCGTGCGCGAGGACCTCGCGGGCCACACCCGGCGCGGGCGGCTTGGAGACCAGGACGATCGACTCCGTCGCCGGGTCGGCGGCGAGCACGTCGAGCGCGTCGCGCATGCACGCCCCGCCGACCTCCTCCGACAGGTCCCGGCCGCCGACGCCGATGACCTGGCTGACGCCGGTGCCGTACGCCTGGAGCAGCGTCGACACCTGCTGAAGTCCCGTGCCGGACGCGCCGATCAGGCCGACCGGGCCGCGCCGCACCGCGTTCGCGAAGCCGAGCGGGATCCCGTCGAGCACGGCCGTGCCGCAGTCGGGCCCCATCATCAGCAGCCCGCGCGCGTGGGCCTCACGCTTGAGGGCGACCTCGTCCGCGACGGGCACGTTGTCGCTGAACACGAAGGCGTGCATGCCCAGGCGCAGCGCCTTGAGCGCCTCGGCCGCCGCGTACGCGCCGGGCGTCGATATCACCGCGAGGCGCGGGGTGCCCGGCACCGTGGCGAGCGAGCGGGGCGGCTCGTCCACGTCGTCCGAGGCGCCCGTGCCGGCCGTGCCGTGCGCGTCGTCGGGGCGGCCCTGTGCCAGCAGCCGGTCGGCCTCCTCCACGGCCCGGGGCACCGCGTCGGGCGGGCAGCGCAGCGCGATGAGCAGGTCGTTGGGGCGGGCCGAGGCGCCCTCGGCGGCGAGCAGCCCGGCCGCCTCCACCTGCTGCCGGTTGGCGGGCGTGGCCATCACCAGACCGGCCGCCGCGATGCCGGGCAGCGCGGTCAGCGCGCTCGCGATGCGCATCAGCGCGACGGAGTCGACGTAGGTGTCGGCGCGGACGAGATTGTGGACCTCCGGCGCGGACGCCGGGGCTTCGGGGGGTGTCATCTGTGCGGGTTCGACCATGCTGCCGACCGTAGGCCGGGACCCCCGGGGGCTGTCTTGGTCGCGGCGTGCCACATCGGGGCCGGAAGGCTCGGTACCGGCTGACAATGACGGCGCGGGACCTGGAGAAATCCGGATGCCCGCGGCCGGTACGGGCCCTAGGCTCGGGCGTCCGCGCGGTCGGCTGTGCGGACCGGTGAACCGGCGGATCGGCGAAGGGCCACGATGAGCGCACCGCGCACGCTGCACGACGACGAGCCCGCCATGGACGAGCCTCTCGTCCGGGGGCTGCTCGCCGACCAGTTCCCGCACTGGGCCGCCCTGCCGCTGCGCCCCGTCGCCTCCGACGGCACCCAGAACCTGCTGTTCCGGCTCGGCGACGACCTCGTCGTCCGCATGCCGCGCACCTCGGGGGCCGCCGCCGACGTATCGGGGGAGCAGGACACCGTACGGCGCCTCGCTCCCGGACTGCCGGTCGCCGTGCCCGAACCGCTCGGCACCGGCGGACCCGGGCGCGGCTACCCCTGGCCGTGGGCCGTGTACCGCTGGCTGCCCGGCACGATCCCCACCGGCGGTCCGCTCACGGACCCCGCCCGACTGGCCGTCGACATCGCCGAGTTCGTGCGGGCGCTCCAGAAGTCCGACCCGGCCGGCGCGCCTCCCGCGTACCGGAGCGGGCCGCTCGCCCCGCGCGACACCGACACCCGCGAGACCATCGCCCGGCTCGACGGGATCGTCGACACCGCAGCGGCGGCCGACCTGTGGCAGGACGCCCTCGACGCGCCCCCGTGGACCGGCCCCGAGGTCTGGCTGCACGCCGACCTGGAACCGGGCAACGTGCTGGTCGACCCGGGGACCGGCCGCCTCACCGCCGTGATCGACTTCGGCTGCGCGGGACTCGGCGACCCGGCCGTCGACCTCATCGCCGCCTGGTACGTCCTCGACGACGCGGGCGCCGCCGTCTTCCGTACGGCCGTCGGCCACGACGAGGCGGCCTGGCGGCGGGGCCGGGGCTGGGCCCTGACCATCGCCGTCCATGAACTCGCGTACTACCGCGGGCGGAACGCGTTCATGGCCGACACCGCCGCCAGGGTCCTCGACCGGCTGCTGCTCGGCTGACGTCCGGTCAGCCGACGGGGTGCTGCGCGGCGTCCCGCTGCTGCGGGATGACCACCGGGGCGCTGCCCTGGGCGAGCGCCACCGTACGCACGGGGGACGGGATGCGGATGCCCTCGTCGCGGTAGCGCCGGTGGAGGCGCTTGATGAACTCGTGCTTGATCCGGTACTGGTCGCTGAACTCGCCGACGCCGAGAATCACCGTGAAGCTGATCCGCGAGTCGCCGAACGTGTGGAAGCGCACCGCCGGCTCGTGCTCGGGCAACGCGCCCTCGACCCCGCTCATCACCTCGGCGACCACGTCCATCGTGACCCGCTCGACCAGGTCGAGGTCGCTGTCGAAGGAGACACCCACCTGCACGAGCAGGGTCATCTCCTGCTCCGGGCGGCTGTAGTTGGTCATGTTCGTCCCGGCCAGCTTGTTGTTCGGGATGATCACGAGGTTGTTGGAGAGCTGCCGCACCACCGTGTTGCGCCAGTTGATGTCGACGACATAGCCCTCCTCGCCGCTGCTCAGTCGGATGTAGTCGCCGGGCTGGACCGTCTTGGAGGCGAGGATGTGCACGCCCGCGAAGAGATTGGCGAGCGTGTCCTGGAGGGCGAGCGCCACCGCGAGGCCGCCGACGCCGAGGGCGGTGAGCAGCGGGGCGATGGACACGCCGAGCGTCTGGAGCACCACGAGGAAGCCGATCGCGAGGACGACCACCCGGGTGATGTTCACGAAGATCGTCGCCGATCCGGCCACCGCGGAGCGGGACTGCGCGACCGTGCGCACCAGGCCCGTCACGACGCGCGCCGCCGTGAGCGTCGCGGCGACCATGACGAACGCGGTCAGCACCGTGTTCACCGTGCGGCCGGTGCGCGCCGTCAGCGGCAGCAGTTCCGCCGCCACCGCCGCGCCCGCCGCGAACGTCGCCCACGGCACGAGCGTGCGCAGCGCGTCGACGATCACGTCGTCGCCGCCCCACTTGGTCTCGCTCGCCCGCACGCCCAGCCAGCGCATCAGGGCCCGCAGCAGCAGGCCGCCGATCAGCCCGGCGAGCAGCGCGACGCCGGAGAACAGCAGGTCGTGCAGTTCGACAGCGCGGGTCACCGGACACCTCCCGCGCTCAACACTGCGGAGTAAAGCGTTATGTGATGTTTCGTCACCTGGTACCTGCCGGATCGGGGATGGGGCGCGCGCGGGCGTCCTGACCGCCCGCGCGCGGCCATCCTGCCGCACGCCCCCGTGGGGCGCGACACGCGGGGGGAGCCGTTCCGTTTCGATGAACTCCCAGGTCAGAGGGGTGAATTCGGGGATGGCGGGGAATCGTCGTACATGACCCATTGACGACGGTTCGCCCCGGCCCCGAGGCTGGAGTGCATGACCCGACTGTCCGAGCATCTGCGTCAGGCCACCCCCGTCGTCGCGCAGCGAGGGGAGGGCGTCCACCTCTACGGCATCGACGACCGCCGCTATCTGGACTTCACCGCCGGCATCGGCGTCACCAGCACCGGGCACTGCCACCCCCGGGTCGTGGCCGCCGCCCAGGAACAGGTCGCCACCCTCATCCACGGCCAGTACACGACCGTCCTGCACCAGCCGCTGCAACGGCTCGTCGAGCGGCTCGGCGACGTCCTGCCCGAGGGCCTCGACAGTCTCTTCTTCGCCAACTCGGGCAGCGAGGCCGTCGAGGCGGCGATGCGGCTCGCCCGCCAGGCCACCGGGCGGCCCAACATCGTCGTCGCGCACGGCGGCTTCCACGGCCGCACCGTCGCCGCCGCCTCCCTCACCACGTCCGGCACGAAGATCCGTACCGGCTTCGGGCCGCTCATGGCCGGGGTCGCGATCACCCCGTTCCCGAACGCGTACCACTACGGCTGGGACGAGGAGACGGCCACGCGGTTCGCCCTGAAGGAATTCGACCACCTCCTGCAGACGGTGACCGACCCCGACGACACCGCCGCGATCATCATCGAACCCGTCCTCGGTGAGGGCGGCTACGTCCCGGCCAACACGGCCTTCCTGCAAGGGCTGCGCGAGCGCGCCGACCGGCACGGCATCCTGCTGATCCTCGACGAGATCCAGACCGGCGTCGGCCGCACCGGCCGCTTCTGGGGCCACGAGCACTTCGCCGTCCGCCCTGACGTCCTCATCACCGCGAAGGGCCTGGCCAGCGGCTTCCCCCTGTCCGGCATCGCCGCGCCCGAGTCCCTCATGCACCGGGTCAGGCCCGGCTCCCAGGGCGGCACCTACGGGGGCAACGCGGTGGCCTGCGCGGCCGCCTGCGCCACGCTCGACGTCATCGAGGACGAGGGTCTGGTCGCCAACGCGGCGACCATGGGCGCCCGGCTGCGCGCCGGCCTGGAGGACGTCGCCGCGAAGCACCCGGCGATCGGCGACGTGCGCGGCCTCGGCCTGATGCTGGCCAGCGAGTTCACGGCCCCCGACGGCACCCCCGACCCGACGACGGCCCTGCGCGCCCAGCAGGCCGCGGCGGACGAGGGCCTCCTCCTCCTGACCTGCGGCCCCTGGGGCAACGTGGTCCGCATGATCCCGGCCCTCGTGGTCACCGAACCCCAGATCGACGAGGCACTCCGCCTGTGGAACACGGCGGTCGCCACGGCTACGGGCTGAGCCATGCGCCGGCTCCCGTGCGGGACCGGCAGGTCCCCTGGGGTGCATGGAGTGCGCCTTCAGGGGCGCGGGGCCGTCTCGATCTGCGGCTCCGCCGCGTGGGCGCGACCAACCACGACGGCGCGGCACCCGGCGACGATCCTCCGCCCCCCCCACAACCCAGCCCCGACCAACCCGCACCCGCCACCCCGCGGCGCCGCACCACCCACCACCCCCGACCCACCAGGAGCCCCCAGAATGCCCACGCACCCAGTGATCGACTCCGTGCCGAAGCAGTTGCGGATCGGCGAAGGATGGGCGGCCGCCGCGTCGGGACGGACGCTGGCCGTCGACAACCCGGCCACCGGCACCGCCCTGTGCGAGGTCGCCGACGCCGGACCGGAGGACGCGGCCCGCGCCCTCGCCGCCGCCCGCGAGGCACAAGAGGGCTGGGCGCGCACCGCGCCGCGGGCCCGGGGCGAGATCCTGCGCCGCGCCCACGAGATCATCCTCGAACGCGCCGAGGACCTGGCGCTGCTCATGACCCTGGAGATGGGCAAGCCGCTAGCCGAGGCCCGCGGCGAGGTCGCCTACGCCGCCGAGTTCTTCCGCTGGTTCTCCGAGGAGGCGGTCCGCATCGACGGCGGCTTCGCCACCAGCCCCGACGGACGCAACCGCCACCTGGTGCTCCGTCAGCCGGTCGGCCCCTGCCTCCTGATCACCCCGTGGAACTTCCCGCTCGCCATGGGCACCCGCAAGATCGGCCCGGCCGTCGCCGCCGGCTGCACCATGATCCTCAAACCGGCTCCGCAGACCCCGCTGTCCACCCTGGCCCTGACCGCGATCCTCGCCGAGGCGGGCCTCCCGCACGGCGTCCTCAACACCCTCACCACGTCCGACGCCGCCGCCGTCGTCGAACCCCTGCTGCGCGGCGGCGGCATCCGCAAGCTCTCCTTCACCGGCTCCACCCAGGTGGGCCGGATCCTGCTCACCCAGTGCGCCGACACCGTCGTCCGCACCTCGCTCGAACTCGGCGGGAACGCGCCGTTCATCGTCTTCGACGACGCCGACCTCGACGCGGCCGTCGACGGCCTGATGGTCGCCAAGATGCGCAACATGGGGGAGGCCTGCACCGCCGCGAACCGCGTCTACGTGCACGCCGGAGTCGCCGAGGACTTCGCCGCCCGCCTCACCGCCAGGATGTCCGCCCTGACCGTCGGCGACGGCACCGCGCCCGGCACCGACGTCGGCCCGCTCATCGACGCGGCGGGCCGGGACAAGGTGGAGCGCCTGGTCCGCGACGCCGTGGGGCGCGGCGCCAAGGTCCTGACCGGCGGCGAACTCCCGGAAGGGCCCGGCACCTTCTACCCTCCGACCGTCCTCGCCCAGGTGCCGCGCGACGCCGAGCTGACCGGCACCGAGATCTTCGGCCCGGTCGCCGCCCTGTTCACGTTCGAGGACGAGGACGACGTCGTCCGGATCGCGAACGACACCGAGTGGGGCCTCGTCTCGTACGTCTTCACCCGTGATCTCGACCGGGCGCTCCGGGTCGGCGAACGATTGGAGACCGGCATGGTCGGCCTGAACACCGGCCTCGTCTCGAACCCGGCCGCTCCCTTCGGCGGCGTCAAGCAGTCGGGTCTCGGGCGCGAGGGCGGCCGGGTCGGCATCGACGAGTTCCTGGAGTACAAGTACCTCGCGATCCCCTACAGTTCGTAGCCGAGCCGACGGGGCCCCGGGGTCAGAGGCGTTCTATCGCGCGGAAACCGGCGAGGACCGACAGCAGGTGCCGTGCGGGCGGTGTCAGTTCGACCACCGCCACCGGCCGCCCGGCGTTCAACAGGCCGAGGACGGCCGCGAGTTCGGCCTCGGAGAGATCCGTCTCGGTGACATGCCCGCACGCCGCCACCAGACGCCGTCCGGCGCCCGGCGCCCACAGGATCCGTTCGACCGCGCGCACCGCGTCGTCGTCCGTGAGCCAGCCGGGCCGCGCCGCGGGCGGCACCGGACGGAGCCCGCCGTCGGTGGCGTGCCGCAGCGCCTCCCGCGCCAGGCGCCGTTCCGTCGCGGCGGGCCGCGCCCCGAGCCGGAACACGTCGAGCGCCTCGGCCAGCACAGCGGGCAGCCCCCCGGCCGCTCCCGCCGCGTCGTCCCGTACGAGGATGTCGTCGCCGCCGGGCCGGCCGGTCCGGGCCGGCCCGTGCGGATCCGGGGGCGGGCAGTGGGTGTGCGGGGCGCGGGGCACACCGACGCGGACAGTGGTCACGGGCCGGGTCGTGGGGTCCGCCGCCGCCCAGTCGTGGCCGGGCGGCAGATAGAGCAGGTCGCCGGGGAGCGTCGCGGCGACGGTCGTGTCCCCGGCGCCGTCCGTCACGCGCAGGCGCAGCCGTCCGGTCAGCAGGCACACGAACCGGGCCTCCCGCACCGCCTCCGCCGGGACGACGGGCTCGCGCGTGCCGTGGGTCAGGGTCGTGCGCACCCCGGCGTGGGGGGAGCCCACCTCGTCCCACAGACCGGCGAGGAAGGACCGCTCCCGCGCCCACAGCGGATGGTGCGCCGCGTGCAGGGCGTGGACGACCAGCGCGAACGGCCGCCCCTCCGTCTGCCCGGCGAGACGCAGGTCGTAGCGGGCGAACGAGCCGTCCTCCTGGAGGGGCAGCAGGTCCCCGGGGTCGGTGAGCAGCCGGGAGCCCACGGTCAGTTCGGCCCGCGCGGCGGTCACCGCGAACTGTGCGGCGACGACGGCGCTCTCGAACACCTCGTTCCGGTCGAACGGCGCGGCGTTCGGCCCCGCGGGGCGCAGCACGACGGGCCGCCGGTCCCAGTGGGTGTGCGCGAAGACCCGCCAGTCGAGCGGGTCCAGGACGTCTGTGCGGGGCGGACCGGGCGCGCTCACGAACGCCCCGCGCCCGGGCACGGCTCCACGTCCACGGCGCGGGCCCGGTACAGCGCGTCGAGCGGGCCGGTCAGCTCGGGGGACGCGGGCCGCAGCCGGGCGGCGCGGGCCAGCTCGGCCACGGTGATGCCGGAGCGGGCGGCGCGCAGCGGTGCGAGGAGCCGGTCGGAGGCGGCGGCGGGCACCGGCCAGGCGTGGCCGTTGGCCGCCCACACGGGCCCGTCCGCGCCGTCGGCGACCCGCACGATCTCCGTCACGCGCCGTAATCGGTGCGCCGGCGCGAAGGCGATGCCCGGCTGGGGCGGCGGGACCGGATCCAGCCCGGCGGCGGACCGCAGCGCGGCCCAGCGCAGCAGCAGCGCCCGCTCGGGGGCGCGCCCCGCGAGCGTCCCGCGCAGCAGGTCCGCGCAGTCCCGCAGCGGCGCCGGCACGGCGAGCCGCCCGTCGGGTGCGGCGGGCGCCGGATGGGGGAGCGGGCGCCGGCGCGCCCAGGGCCCCGCCGCGTCGCGCATCAGCGCGCCGAGGACCTCGGAGACGTACGGGAGGGCGCAGGAGCGCCGTGCGGGCACGGCGAGGCGCAGGGTCGTGCACGGGCCGGTGCGCTGGTCGAGAGGGTGGCTGCCGGCCGGCCAGTGCACGAGATCGCCCGCGCGGGCATGCAGGACGTACTCGGTGCCGGTGTGCTCGGGCCGTACACGCACCGTGAGGGAGCCGTCGAGCACCCAGGTCAGGCCCGCTGTGTCCGCGCGGACCCCGGGCCGGTCCGGCGCGTGGTGCCGGTCCCCGACGGCGAGCTCCGCCGTGACCGGGAGCGCGGGCCGGCCGACGTGCCGCCACAGGCCGTCCAGGACGTCCCGCACGCGCGCCCACAGGCCGAAATCGTGGGTCAGCGGGTCGGTGGCCGTGAGCAGCCAGCCGTCCCCGGCCAGCTCGGGCGCTGCGGCCAGGCGGCGGACGTACGCGGCCGTGTCGGGATCGTCCAGGCCCGGCAGGAGCGGTCCCGGGGCGGGCAGCAGCGCGTCCGAGGTCGTCAGCCGGGTCCGTCCGGGGCGCGCCGCGGCGGCCACCAGCAGCGTGTGTGCCTCGGCCGCTCCGAAGCCGATCCCGGGAGCGTCCGCCACCACCACCGGTTCCCCGGCCCAGTGGGCCCGGGCGAAGCGCCGCCAGTCGGAGCCGGCGGCTTCGGAGACGGATGCGGGGCGGTGCGTCATCGGGGTGGGATCTCCTCGGTCCCTCACCGGGGGAGACGGAGCGACGGGCCACGTGACCCTCCCAGACCGCTCCGGCCCCGTCAACGCCTTTGCGGAGAAGCCGTGAACGACCGGCGCCGGTCCTCGACCGCGAGCACCCGGGGGACAAAGCGTGACCTCGCGGAATCGCGCGGCCGAACGGCCTGTGCAAGGGTGAGCCACGGATGTGTCCGCTACGCCCCGGGAGGTCCCGATGTCATCGAAGCGACGCCGCAAGAAGAAGTCCCGCCGCAAGCACGCGGCGAACCACGGCAAGCGTCCCCAGTCCTGAACGGGGACGCGGACCGGAACTGAGCGGCGGGGCGGAGGAGGGGCCGAGGCCGGAGGCCGGATCAGGCCCTCTGCACGGCTCCTTCACCGATCGCCATCGCCCACTCCGTCACCAGCACCTCGTACTCCGCGCGGTCCTCGGCGGTCAACTGCCCGCCGGTACGCGCCCACAGGTCACGGATCTGCTCGTTGACCTCGTCGGCGGACCGTTCGGAGTGCGGGGCAGGAGTGGAGGACATGTGAAAGAGGGTAGGCGATCGGTGCGGCTTTTCGCTCCGGTCCGTCACGTGGGCATCGCCATGTGTGATCTTCGCCATGTCGGCGTGGCGCGCCGCGCCCCGTCTCCCGGGGTCGCTCAGGGCTTGCGCCCGACCCCCGCGTACAGCGGCACCGGCGTCCCGTCGCGCACCTCGTCGACGCCGAGCTCCGGATGCCAGTCCGGGAGCCACACGATGCCCGGCGACAGCAGGTCCGTTCCCTCGAAGAACTTGGCCATCTCGGTGCGGGTGCGCGGCACGAGGGAAACCCCGCCGGCCTTGTACATCGCGACGGCCTCCCGGGTGCGCTCCGGGTCGAAGTCCGAGGCGAGCTGAGACAGTACGAGATGACTGCCCGACGGCAGCGCGTCGACGAGCGTGCGCACGATGTCGTACGCGCCCTCCTCGTCCGGGATGAAGTGCAGCAGCGCGATGAGCGAGAGCGCGACCGGCCGGTCGAGGTCGAGGATCTCCCGGGCCAGCGCCACGATCCGCCGGGGGTCGCGCGCGTCCGCCTGGAGGTAGCGGGTGACGCCCTCGGCGGTGCCGCGCAGCAGCGCCCCCGCGTGGGCGAGCACGATCGGGTCGTTGTCGACGTACACGACCGTCGCGTCAGGGTTCGCGGACTGCGCGATGCGGTGCAGGTTCGGCTCGGTGGGTATGCCCGTGCCGATGTCCAGGAACTGGCGGATCCCGAGCCGCCCGGCGAGCATGCGCGTCGCCCGCTGCATGAACCAGCGGTTGTGCCGCGCCCCGTACGGAGCCGTGGGCTCCATTTCGGTGATCTGCCGTCCGAGGGCCTCGTCCACGGGGTAGTTGTCCTTGCCGCCGAGATACCAGTCGTACACCCGCGCGGGATGCGGCTTGCTGGTGTCGATCCGGACGTCGGCGGGGGACGGTTCGGTCATGTCAACTCCCTTGTGAATACTGGTGGTTCGAAACCGCGTCCGGTCATCTTGCCGCAGGCATGTGACGACCGGGGAGTGATCGGGAAGGTCGGACCCTACACCCGGTCCGTGTCGGTGTGACGACACGCCGGCCACACCGTGACGAACAGGAGCAGCACGCATGCAGGACGACTCCCGGCGGCTCGACGTCGCCCCGGCCGCACCCGCCGACTGGGCGGTGGTCCACGGCTGGGCCGCCGCCGAGGGCTGGAACCCGGGGCTCGCGGACACGCCGAGCTTCTTCGCGCAGGATCCGGGGGGCTTCTTCCTGGGGCGCGTCGACGGCGAGCCCGCCTCCGCCGTCTCCGTCGTCAACTACGACGACGCCTATGCCTTCCTGGGCTTCTACCTCGTCCGGCCCGACCTGCGCGGCCGGGGCTACGGCATCGCCACCTGGCGCACTGGGCTCGCCCACGCCGGCACGCGCACGGTCGGTCTGGACGGAGTGGTCGACCAGCAGGACAACTACCGCCGCTCCGGATTCGACCTGGCCCACCGCACCGTCCGCTACACCGGCGTACCGCACCGGCCCGCGGGCCCGCGCCCGGACGGCATCGAGCCCGTCGGCGACCGGCTCCCGGAACTGCACGCGTACGACAGCGCCTGCCAGCCCGCGGACCGGCCCCGCTTCCTGGACTCCTGGCTCGCCACCGCCGGACACACCACCCTGGTACGGGTCACCGGCGGCCGGATTTCCGGGTACGGAGTCGTCAGGGCGGGCCGCGACATGCCGCGGATCGGGCCGCTGTTCGCCGACACGGCGGCGGACGCCGCCGCCCTCTTCGACGCGCTCGCGCCCGCCGACGGGCCCGTCGCGCTCGACGTGCCCGACGTGAACCGAGCCGCCGTCGCCCTCGCCGAGGCGCGCGGCCTCGCCGCCGGATTCGAGACCGCCCGCATGTACACCGGACCGGTCCGTCCCCACCGCGCCGAGTGTGTCTTCGGTGTCACCTCACTCGAACTCGGCTGACCCGGGAGTGACCTGGGGCGGGTGCCGAAAGTCCCGCCTGCCCCGCGGCGCCCGGCAACGCCCTACTCGACCGTGAGCGTCAGTCTGGCCCGTGCCGTCGAGCTCGTCCCGGTGTACAGGTCGAACACGCCCTCCTCCAGCAGGAATTCACCGTCCGGGTCGTTCGTCCAGAAGCCCAGCTCGGGCGCCCCGAACCGGAAGCGGACCGTGCGGGACGTGCCGGGCTCCAGTGTGACCCGCTCGAACCCGATGAGGCGGCGCACCGGCTGCGCGATGCTCGCCGCCCGGTCGTGCACGTACAGCTGCACCACCTCGTCGCCCGCGCGCCCGCCCGTGTTGCGCACGCTCACCGTGACCTCCACCTCGGCGCCGTCGCGCAGCTGGTCGGCCGCCACGGCGGCGCGGCTCAGCTCGGGTGTGCCGAGTCCGAACGTCGTGTAGCTCAGGCCGTGTCCGAACGGGAACTGCGGGGTGGACGGCAGGTCCAGGTACTTCGAGGTGTACTTGTTGTCGGGGTCGGCGGGGCGGCCCGTCGACTCGTGGTTGTAGTGCACCGGGAGCTGGCCCACCGTGCGCGGGAACGACACCGGCAGCCTGCCGCCCGGGTTCACCGTGCCGAACAGCACGTCCGCGATCGCCGGGCCCGCCTCCACGCCGGGATGCCAGGCCTCCAGGACGGCGGGGGCCGTGTCGAGCCAACCGCCGACGGTCAACGGCCGCCCGTTCACCAGGACCACGACGAACGGCCTGCCGGTCCGTGCGACGGCCGCGATCAACTCCTCCTGCGCGCCCGGCAGTCCGAGGTCGCTGCGCGCCGCCGCCTCACCGCTGAGCGCGGCCGGTTCGCCCACGACCACCACGGTCACCTCGGCCGCCCGCGCCGCCGCGACGGCCTCCGGGATCCCGGCCGTGTCGGCTCCGTCGGCGGCCACGCCCCGCGCGTACGTCACCCGTGCACCCGGCGCGGCCTCGCGCACCGCGTCCAGGAGCTTCGCCGCGGGGAAGCGCTTCGCCGCGGCGGGAACGGCCCAGGTCCCGAGCAGGTCGGCGGAGTTCGCGAACGGCCCCACCAGGGCGATCGAGGAGACCGAGCGCCGCAGCGGCAGCACCTCGCCGTCGTTCTTGAGCAGCACCATCGAGCGCGCGGCTGCCGTGCGCGCGGCCCGGCGGGCGGCGGGGGAGGGAGCGGTGATCTCCGCGGACTCCTTCACGTACGGCTCCTCGAACAGGCCGAGCGTGAACTTCAGCCGGAGCACCCGCGACACGGCGTCGTCGATCCGGCGCTGTGTGACGCGTCCGGCGTCGAGCAGGGCCCGGCCCTCCGTCAGCAGATGCGTACTGGTCATCTCCATGTCCACGCCCGCGTTCAGCGCGCGCCGCGCCGCGTCCGCGCCGTCCGCGGCGAAGCCGTGCGCGATCAGCTCCTGGACCCCCGCCCAGTCGCTGACGATCATTCCGTCGAAGCCCCACTCCTGGCGGAGGATGTCGGTGAGCGTGTGCGCGTTGCCGTGCGCCGGGACCCCGCCGATGGTGTTGAACGACGCCATCACCGTCTCCACGCCCGCCTCCACCGCCGCCTTGAACGGCGGCAGATAGAGATTGCGCAGCCGCGACTCCGACACGTCCACCGTGTTGTAGTCGCGCCCGCCCTCGGCGCCCCCGTACGCGACGAAGTGCTTGGCGCAGGCCGCGACGGTCCGCCCGTCGCGGTAGCCGTCGCCCTGGTAGCCCTCGACCTTGGCGGCCGCGAACCGCGAGGTCAGATACGGGTCCTCGCCGTCGCTCTCGGCGATCCGGCCCCAGCGCGGCTCGCGCGTGACGTCCATCATCGGCGAGAACACCCAGTGCACCCCGCACGAGCGGGCCTCCCGCGCCGACACCTCGGCGTCCGTGCGGGCCACTTCGGGGTCGAAGCTCGCCGCCTGCGCGAGCGGGATCGGGAACGTGGTCCAGCAGCCGTGGATGACGTCGAGGCCGAACAGGAGCGGGATGCCGAGCCGCGACTCCTCGACGGCGATGCGCTGCAGCGCGTTCGTCAGGGCGGCCCCCAGGACGCTGAGCACCGAGCCGAGCCGGCCCGCGCGCGCCGCCTCCTCGACCTCCTTCGTCTCGCCCGCACCCGGATTGAGCTCCCACGACCACGGCAGCTGCTGCAACTGCCCGAGCTTCTCCTCGAACGTCATCCGGCGCAGCAGCGCGCGCACTTCGTCGTCGTGGGGGCCGCGCCGTGCCCTGCGGGCCGAACGCGCCGCGACGGACGCGCGGGCCGCCGGGGCGGCGACGACGGCACCGGCCGCCGCCGTGACGCCGAGCGCGGACAACAGCGTGCGCCTGCCGAGCTGGGGCATCCGAAGGCTTCCCGTCGGTCGGTTCCGGTGGTCACCCACCCCGCAAAAGGGGTGAATTCGGTGCGAAGGTATGGTCCGGCCGCGGCGTGGTCAAGGGAGCCTCGCCGGGCGCCGCGCGGCTCGTCCGAGGGGGCGCCCGCCGTTTTCTTGACCTCAACATTGGTTGAGGTCGTAGCGTCATCGGCATGAGCATGGAGACCACAGCCTGGACGCAGCTGCACAGCGTCATGAACGCCCAGAACGGCGGACCCGACCGCCGCCCCTTCGACCGCGCGACCCTGCGCCGGATCGCCGCCTTCGCCCGGCCGCACCGCAGACGCATCGCCCAGTTCGTCCTGCTGAGCATCGTCACCGCGCTGCTCGCCGTGGCCACCCCGGTGCTCGCCGGGGACGTCGTCAACAGCATCGTGAAGGGCCACGACCAGGGGCACGTCGTACGCATCGCCCTGCTGATCGCCGTCATCGCGCTCGCCGAGGCCGGCATCGGACTCCTCGCGCGCTGGCTCTCCGCGAACCTCGGCGAGGGCCTCATCCTCGACCTGCGCACCGCCGTCTTCGACCACGTGCAGCGCATGCCCGTCGCCTTCTTCACCCGCACCCGCACCGGCGCGCTCGTCAGCCGCCTCAACAACGACGTCATCGGGGCCCAGCGCGCCTTCAGCAACACCCTGTCCGGCGTCGTCGGCAACGTGGTCACCCTGATCCTGACCCTCGCCGTCATGCTCACCCTCTCCTGGCAGATCACCCTTCTCGCGCTGCTCCTGCTGCCCGTCTTCGTGCTGCCCGCCCGCCGCATGGGCTCCCGCATGGCCCGGCTCCAGCGCGAGGCCGCCGCCCACAACGCCGCGATGGGCACCCGTATGACCGAGCGGTTCTCCGCCCCCGGCGCCACGCTCATCAAGCTGTTCGGACGCCCCGAGGACGAGTCCGCCGAGTTCGCCGAGCGGGCCGCCCGGGTGCGGGACATCGGCGTACGGACCGCCATGGCGCAGTCCGCGTTCATCACCGCCCTGACCCTCGTCTCGGCCCTCGCCCTCGCGCTCGTCTACGGACTCGGCGGCTACTTCGCGCTCGACGGCACCCTGGAGGCCGGCGCCGTCGTCTCCCTAGCCCTGCTCCTTACCCGGCTCTACGCCCCGCTGACCTCCCTGGCCGGCGCCCGCGTCGAGGTCATGAGCGCGCTGGTCAGTTTCGAGCGGGTCTTCGAGGTCCTCGACCTGAAGCCGCTCATCGACGAGAAGCCGGACGCCCGCGCGGTGCCCGAGGGGCCGGTGGCCGTCGAGTTCGACGAGGTGCGCTTCGGCTACCCGTCCCCCGACAAGGTCTCCCTCGCCTCCCTGGAGGAGGTCGCCTCGCTCGACACCCGCGGCGGCGCCGAGGTCCTGCACGGCGTCTCCTTCCGCGCCGAACCCGGCCAGACCGTCGCCCTCGTCGGCTCCTCCGGCGCCGGCAAGTCCACCGTCGCCCAACTCCTGCCCCGCCTCTACGACACCGACTCCGGCTCCGTGCGCATCGGCGGCGTCGACGTACGGGACCTGACCGCGAGCTCGCTGCGGGCCACCCTCGGCATGGTCACCCAGGACGGCCACCTCTTCCACGACACCGTCCGGGCCAACCTGCTGCTCGCCCGCCCGGACGCCACCGAGGAAGAACTGCGCGACGTGCTGCGCCGGGCCCGGCTCGACGCCCTCGTCGCGTCCCTGCCCGACGGACTCGACACCGTGGTCGGCGAACGCGGCTACCGGCTCTCCGGCGGCGAGCGCCAGCGCATGACCATCGCCCGCCTCCTGCTCGCCCGACAGCGCGTCGTCATCCTCGACGAGGCCACCGCCCACCTCGACAACACCTCCGAGGCCGCTGTCCAGGAGGCGCTCGCCGAGGCGCTCGCGGACCGCACCGCCCTCGTCATCGCCCACCGGCTGTCCACGATCCGCTCCGCCGACCAGATCCTCGTCGTCGAGGACGGACGCATCGTCGAACGCGGCACCCACACCGAGCTCCTCGCCGTCGAGGGGCGCTACGCGGACCTGTACCGCACCCAGTTCGCGGGGGAGGAGCAGCACACGTCGCCGCAGTCCGCGCCGCATCCCTTGCCGGACCGAACCGCTGGTGTCACCATTGGTTCATAATTCGGGGCGGGCGACGGAGGGGCGGGGCGCGATGCGCGGCACGAAGAGGAACCGGGCGGTCGCGGGAGCCGCCGCCGTGGGTCTGGCGGCCGGCGCCGCCTGGCTGTGGCGCAACCAGGGCACGCTCGCGATGTCCCGGCCCCTCAACGAGTGGACGTTCACGCACATGGCGGCGCTCATGCCGACCGACACCGTGACCCGCGCCGCGACCCCGCACCCCCTCCCGCGCCGGCCGCTCCCGCTCGACTGCACCTACACGTACGGCGGTCGGACCCGCACCCTCGACGAGCTGCACCGGCGCACCTGGACCACCGGGTTCGCCGTGCTGCACCGCGGCGAGCTGGTGCACGAGTCGTACCCCGGCCGCTTCGCCGGGCCCGACGCGCGCTTCCAGCTCTTCTCCGTCACCAAGTCCGTGACCTCCCTGCTCACCGGCATCGCCCTGGAGGAGGGCGCGCTCGACGGCCTGGACCGCACCGCGGTCTCGCTCGTCCCCGAGCTCGCCGGATCCGCGTACGACGGGCCGACCGTCGGCGACCTGCTCGACATGTGCAGCGGCGCCGGCGGCGTCGAGGACTACGCGGACCCGCACGCGCCGATCAGCCGGTTCGAGCGGGCCGTCACCGGCGGCGGCTCGGTCCTCGACGTCATCCGCTCCCTGCCCCGCACCGCCGAACCGGGCACGGTCTTCAACTACTCCACGCTCGACACCCAGGTCCTCGGCTGGGCCCTCGAAGCGGCGACCGGCACCCCGCTGGCCCGCTACGCGACCGAGCGCCTGTGGCAGCCGATGGGCGCCGAGCACGACGCCTACTACTTCCTCACCCGGGCCCGCCCCCGTACCGCGCTCGGCGGCGGCTCCCTCAACGCCTCCGTCCGCGACCTTCTGCGGCTCGGCGCCCTGCTCGCCGCAGGAGGCAAGCGGGGCGGACGCCAGATCGTGCCCGTCGACTGGATCGAGCGAGGCCGCACCGCCGGGCGCCCCCACCTCCAGGTCGGCGCCCTCGGCCCCGACCTGCCCGCCCACTACGGCTACACGAACCAGTGGTGGACCCTCGGCGGCCCGCACCGCGCGTTCACCGGGCGCGGTATCTACGGCCAGTACCTGTGGATCGACCCCGCCGCCGACGTCGTGATCGTGAAGACCGGCGCCTGGCCCGTCGCCGACGACGACGCGCTCGACGCCGAGACCGTCGCCGCCCTGACCTCGCTCGTGACCTGGCTCGACGCCCGCGACTGACCCCGCGGGCCGTCGGACCCGGTCGCTAGGATGACCCGCATGACGCAACCGGGGACGCCCGAGGGGACCGGGCCCCGCGCACGGCGTGGCCGCCCCCCGACCACGTCGCTCAACCAGCAGGTCGTCCTGGACGCCGCCCTCGCCCTCGTCGAGCGCGAGGGCCCCGACGCGCTCACTCTGCGCCGGCTCGGCGCGGACCTCGGCGCCAACCACACCGCTGTACTGCGCCACTTCTCCGGCAAGGACGAGATCCTGCGCGGCCTCGCCGAGCGGCTCATCGAGGAGGCCCTCGACGGGTTCGCGCCCGCCGCCGACTGGCGGGCCACCCTGGAGTCGCTGGCCCGCCGGGTGCGCGCCGCCTGCCGCGCCCACCCCCAGGTCGCCGTCCTCGTCGCCTCCCGCGTCTCCCGCCGCACCGCCGAGTTCCGGGGCGCCGACGTCGTCATCGGCGCCCTGCGCCAGGCCGGCTTCGACGACCGCGAGGCCGCCCGCTACTACCGCTCCCTGGTCCAGACGGCGCTCGCCGTCTCCTCCTACGAGGCCGCGTTCGCCGCGCTCGACAGCCGGGCCCGCGAGGGCGACCGGCTCGCCTGGCGCCGCGAGTACCTCGCCGTGCCGCCCGCGACCTACCCCCACCTCGCCGCGGCCGCCCCCTACTTGGCCGAGGCGGACGAGGACGACCAGTTCGAGACGACCCTGTCCCTGCTCCTCGACGCGGTCGAACTCAGGGCCTCCCGCACCTGACCCGAGGCCCCGCGAGCCGCTGTCCCGCTGAGCGGGAAAGCGCGTTGCGGGCACCTTCCTGCGGTCCTGACCTGCTGCTAGAACTCGGAAAACGGACGCCGTTCCAGGCCGGCGTTCCGACATCCCGCACCCCGCATCTTCCGCATGGAGGGCCTCATGACGGTTGTCGACACCGAGCCCGTGGCGCAGGCGCCCGCCCGCTCGGAGCTGCCGCCGTCGATGGTCGAGCGCATGACGCTGATCATGGACGCGTTCACCGACCGGACGACCCGGCTGACCCTGGAGGACGTGGCACGCCGCACCAGCCTGCCCCGCTCCACCGCCCACCGGATCCTCGAACAGCTCGTCCGGCTCCGCTGGCTCGATCACACCCGCTCCGGCTACGGCCTCGGCCGCCGCGCCCTCGGACTCGGCGGCGACGGAGCCCACGCCGACATCCGCTCCGCAGCGGCCGGCCGCCTGCACGAACTCCAGATCCGTACCGGACTCGTCGTCCACCTCGCGGTGCTCGACGAGGCGGAGGTGCACTACCTCGACAAGGCCGGCGGCCCGTTCGCCGCGCACGTGCCCTCCTGGGTCGGCGGCCGGGTGCCCGCCCACGCGACCGCACTCGGCAAGGCCATGCTCGCCGGCCTCGAACCCGAGGAGGCCGAGGCCCGCCTCGACTCCGTCCGCGAGCGTCCGCCCGCCCGCGCCGGCGCCGTCCCGCCGAAGCTGCACCAGGAGCTGAACCGGATCCGGCGCCGCCAGGGCCTCGCCTTCGAGTACGGCGCCTACTTCCCCGGCATCGCCTGCGTCGCGGCGCCCGTGCAGGGCCCCGCGGGACCGGTGGCGGCGATCTCCCTCGCGGGCGAGGTCCGGGCCCCGCTCGACCGGGTCGCCCCGCTCGTCCTCGACGCCGCCCGACAGGTCTCCTGCGACCTGTACCCGAGCTCCGAGCGGGCCGCGGGTCCCGGCCGGCCGGACGCTCCGTCCCGCTGATCGGGACGGCCCCGACCGCCGGGCCGCCACCCCTGGCACCGTTCGCGCTGACGACCCCAGGAACGGCGGAGGCGAGGCAGATGACGGAGCTGACCCACGAGTCCACCTTGCGTGAACTCGTCACCGAGCAAGGAGTGTTGCGCTACCACGAGGCCGGGGACGGGCCGCCGCTCGTCCTCCTGCACGGCTCCGGCCCCGGCGTCACCGGCTGGCGCAACTACCGCGGCAACCTCGCCGCGTTCGCCGAGCACTTCCGCTGCCTGGTCCTGGAGCTGCCCGGCTTCGGGGTCAGCGACCCCGTCGAGGGCCACCCCATGGCGACCGCGTCCGCGGCCCTGGAGCGGTTCCTCGACGCGCTGGGCCTGGAGCAGGTCGACGTCATCGGGAACTCCATGGGCGGCATCGTCGGCACCCAGTTCGCCCTGAAGCACCCCGACCGGGTCGGCCGGCTCGTCACCATCGGCGGCATCGGCCGCAACCTGTACAGCCCGGGCCCCGGCGAGGGCATCCGGCTGCTCAGCGAGTTCACCGACGACCCCACCCGCGAGGGCCTGATCCGCTGGCTGCGCTCGATGGTGTTCGACCAGAGCCTCGTCACCGAGGAACTCGTGGAGGAACGCTGGCAGTTGGCCGTCGAACCCGACGCGCTCGCCACCGCGCGCTCCATGTACGGCAGCGCCGCCTTCGCCGCGATGGCAGCCGCCGCCGCGGCCTCCGACGAACCCCCGTACTGGGCCGTCCTGCACCGGCTGAAGGCGAAGACCCTCATCACCTGGGGCCGGGACGACCGGGTCAGCCCGGTCGACATGTCGATCGTCCCCATGCGCACCATCCCGGACGCCGAACTCCATGTGTTCCCCGAGTGCGGCCACTGGGTGATGATCGAGCAGAAGGCCGCCTGGGAGAGCGCGGTCCTCGCCTTCCTGACCCGCAAGGACCCGGCCTGACCAGGGTCCTGACCTGCAAGGACCCGGCCTGACCCGGCCCGGCGCGGCCTGAAGCGACCGGCCGCCGACGGGGCGGCCCCGCGCCTCCCCTTTCCGCTTTCTCGCCCCCCTTCGCAAGGAAGTAGTGATCCGCCATGTCCAATCCGGTTCTGGACGCCGTCGTCGAGCGCGCCGAGGAGATCGGCGCGCTCGGTCCCGCCAACGAGACACTCGGTCGCCTCGACGACCAGGCCGCCAAGGCCCTGCGCGAGACCGGCGCCATCCGCATGCTTCAGCCGAAGACGCACGGCGGACTCGAGCTGCACCCCCGCGAGTTCGCCGAGACGATCATGAAGATCGCCTCCTGCGACGGAGCCACCGGCTGGGTCTCCGGCGTCGTCGGCGTGCACCCCTGGGAGATGGCCATGGCCGACCCCAAGGTCCAGGACGAGGTGTGGGGCACCGACCCCGACACCTGGATCGCCTCCCCGTACGCGCCGATGGGCCTGCTGCGGCCGGTCGACGGCGGCTACGTCTTCAACGGGCACTGGCAGTTCTCGTCCGGCACCGACCACTGCGACTGGATCTTCCTCGGCGCCTTCCTGGCCGACGAGGACGGCGCCATGCTGAACCCGCCGCGGGCCATGCACGCCATCCTGCCCCGCGCCGACTACGAGATCGTCGCCGACTCCTGGGACGTCGTCGGCCTGCGCGGCACCGGCAGCAAGGACATCGTCGTCCGTGACGCCTTCGTCCCCGAGTACCGCGTCATCGACTTCCAGGACGTCATCGACGGCCGGCTCGCCAAGGAGCGCGGCCTCACCAACCCCATGTACCACCTGCCGTTCTCGGCCGCGTTCCCGCTCGGCATCACCGCCTCCGTCATCGGCATCTGCGAGGGCGCCCTCGCCCACCACCTCGCCTACCAGCGCGACCGCGTGCAGATCACCGGCACCGCCGTCCGCGACGACCCGTACGTCCTCTACGCGGTCAGCGAGGCCGCCGCCGAGATCGCCGCCTCCCGCTCCGCGCTGCTCGACAACGTCTGCCGCGTGTACGACATGGTCGAGGCGGGCGAGACCGTCGACTTCGCCCGGCGCGCCGCCGGACGCCGGATCCAGACCAGTGCCGCCTGGCGGGCCGTGCGCGCCGTCGACGAGATCGTCGCCCGCTCCGGTGGCAACGCGATGCGCAACGACAACCCCCTCCAGCGGTTCTGGCGCGACGCCCACGTCGGCCTCACACACGCCATCCACGTGCCCGGCTCCGTCTACCACGCCGCCGCGCTCACCGACATCGGCGTCGAGCCCCCGCAGGGCCCGATGCGCTCGATGATCTGACGGGGACGTCGAGTTGACCCACGACACCATCGCCGGCCTGCTGCTCGCCCGCACCGGCGACACCCGGCCCGGACTGCTCACCCGCGAGCGGACCTGGACCTGGGACGCGGTCGTCCGGGAGAGCGCGGCCCGCGCCGCGCTCGCCCGGACCCTGCGCACCGAAGGGCCCTTCCACCTCGGCGTCCTGCTCGACAACGTGCCGGAGTACCTGTTCTGGCTCGGCGGCGCCGCCCTCGCGGGGGCCGCCGTGGTCGGCATCAACCCGACCCGGCGCGGCAGCTACCTGGAAGAGGAGGTCCGGCACACCGACTGCCAGGTGATCGTCACCGACCGGGCCGGACGCGCGCTGCTCGACGGCCTCGACGTCGGCGTGCCGCCCGAGCGCTTCGTCCTCGTCGACGACCCGGCGTACGCGGACCGGGTCGCGGCACACGCCTGCGAACCGGCCCGCGACCCGGCCGTCGACGCGGCGACCCGGATGCTGCTCCTGTTCACGTCCGGCACCACGGGCGCGTCCAAGGCGGCGCTCTGCTCGCAGGGCCGCCTCGCCGGCCTCGGCCACGCCAACGCCGCCAAGTACGACGTGACCCGCGACGACATCTGCTACTGCCCGATGCCGCTCTTCCACGGCAACGCGCTGATGGCCCTGTGGGCCCCGGCTCTCGCCGCGGGCGCCGCCGTCGCGCTCACCCCGAAGTTCTCGGCGTCCGGATTCCTGCCCGACGTACGGCACTTCGGCGCCACCTTCTTCACCTATGTCGGCAAGGCGATCGCCTACGTCCTCGGGCAGCCCGCCCGCGACGACGACGCCGACAACCCCCTGACCCACGCCTTCGGCACCGAGGCGTCCCCCGAGGACAAGGCCGCCTTCCTCAGCCGCTTCGGCTGCCGGCTCGTCGAGGGCTACGGCTCCAGCGAAGGCGCCGGCATGCTGAGACAGGCGCCCGAAGGACCGCCGACCGCGCTCGGCGTGCCCGCGCGCGACGGTGTGCGGATCGTCGACCCGCAGACCCGCGCCCCGTGCCCGCCCGCCCGGCTCGACGCGCACGGCCGGGTGCTCAACCCGGAGGAGGCCATCGGCGAGATCGTCGACACCGAGGGCGCCGACCGCTTCGAGGGCTACTACAAGAACCCCGCCGCCAACGCCGAACGCGTCCACCACGGCTGGTACTGGACCGGCGACCTCGGCTACGTCGACGAGGCCGGCTGGTTCTACTTCGCCGGACGCTCCGGCGACTGGATCCGCGTCGACGGCGAGAACACCTCGGCCCTCCTGGTCGAACGCGTCCTGCGCCGCCACCCCGACGTGCTCGCCGCGGGCGTCTTCGGCGTACCCGACCCGCGCAGCGGCGACCAGGTCATGGCCGCGATCGAGATCCCCGAGGGCCGCCGCTTCGAGGACCTGTTGCTCCCCGAGTTCCTCACCGGACAGGAGGACCTCGGCACCAAGGGCGTCCCGCGCCACGTCCGCGTCTCGCACGCCCTGCCCGCCACCGGGTCCAACAAGCTCCGCAAGAAGGAGATGCAGTCCGAGGGCTGGCGCACCACCGACCCCGTCCACCGCTGGACGGGCCGCGGCGCACCCGCGTACGCGCTCATGTCGGACGCGGACAAGGCGGCACTGCGCGAGGAGTTCCTGGCCAACGGCCGCGCCCGCTTCCTGCCCTGACGAGAACCGACACGCGAGTGGAGAACGAGATGGACCTGCGCGAGAGCGCCGCACAGCGTGCGCTGCGCCGGGAACTGCGGGCGTACTTCGCGGCCCTGCTGCCCGAGGACGAGCGGCGCAGGGTCGGCGAGGAAGGGGTGGGCGGCGGCCGGTTCCGCGAGGTCGTGGCCCGGCTCGGCGCCGACGGCTGGCTCGGCCTCGGCTGGCCCGTCGAGTACGGCGGCCAGGGGCGCTCCGCCGAGGACCAGTACGTGTTCTTCGACGAGGTCCAGCGGGCCGGGCTGCCCTTCCCGTTCGTCACCGTGAACACGGTCGGCCCGACCCTCATGGAGTACGGCACCGAGGAGCAGAAGAGGCGGTTCCTGCCCGGCATCCTCGCCGGAGAGACCGTCTTCGCCATCGGCTACACGGAGCCGGGCGCGGGTACCGATCTCGCCTCCCTCACCACCCGCGCGGTCCGCGACGGGGACGACTTCGTCGTGGACGGCGCCAAGGTCTTCACCAGCGGCGCCAACACCGCCGACCACATCTGGCTCGCCGCCCGCACCGACCCGGACGCGCCCCGGCACCGGGGCATCTCCGTGCTCATCGTGCCGACCGACGCCGAAGGCTTCTCCTGGAGCCCGATCCGGACCGTCGGCGGCATGACCGTCACCGCCACCTACTACAGCGGCGTCCATGTTCCGGCCGACTCCGTCGTCGGCGCCGTGCACGGCGGCTGGCGCCTGATGACCGCCCAGCTCAACCACGAGCGCATCGGCCTCGCGGCCCTGGGGGGCCGCACCCTCCAGCTCTGGGAACAGGTCCTCGACTGGGCGAAGGCCAACGGCATGGCCGAACTGCCCTGGGTCCGCCAGGAGTTCGCCCGCACCCACGCCCGCCTCGAAGCCATGCGCCTGATGAACTGGAAGATGACCGACGCCGTCGCCCGCGGCGCGCTCACCGGCGCCGACGCGGGCGCCGCCAAGGTCTACGGCACCGAGACCCACATCGACGTACAGCGGTCTCTGAGCCAGATCCTCGGCGCCGCCGGACGGATCCGCCCCGAGTCACCCGGCGCGGTCCTCGCCGGACAGGTCGAGCAGCTGTCCCGGCAGAGCATCGTCAACACCTTCGGCGGCGGCGTCAACGAGGTCCTGCGCGACATGGCCGCCACCCAGGGACTCGGCCTGCCCCGCGAGAGGCGCACCGCGTGAGCGCCGAGCCGGACAGCGCGTACGAGGCCCGCCTCCAGGCCTTCACCGGACGCGTCCTGAGCGAGCCGACGCCCGGCCAGGACCCCGTGAACCAGCCGATGATCCGGCACTGGGCCGAGGCCATGGGCGACACCAACCCCGTCTACACCGACGCGGAAGCCGCCCGCGCCACCGGCCGGGACGGCGTCGTCGCCCCCGCCTCGATGGTGCAGGCCTGGACGATGCGCGGCTACACCGCGACCGTCGCGCCGCGGCCCGGCCGCAGCGACTACGACGAACTGGTCGAGCTGCTCGACGAGGGCGGCTACACGTCCGTGGTGGCGACCGACTCCGAGCTGGAGTTCGTCCGCGAACTCGTGCCCGGCGACGAGGTGTCTGTCGCCGAGGTCGTCGAGTCCATCTCCGAGGAGAAGCGGACCGGCCTCGGCGCCGGCCGCTTCGTCACGACCCTCAAGACCTACCGTGACCAGCACGGCGAGGTCGTCGCCACCCAGCGCTGGCGCACCCTGCGCTTCCGCCCCGTGGCCCCCGACACCGCCCGCCCGGCCCGCGCCCTGCGCCCGCGCCCGGCGGTCAACCGCGACAACGCCTTCTGGTTCGAGGCAGCCAAGGACCACCGGCTGCTCATCCAGCGCTGCGCCGACTGCAAGGTGCTGCGGCATCCGCCCGGCCCCTGCTGCCCGCACTGCGGCTCCCTGGAGTGGGACACCGTGCAGGCCTCGGGGCGCGGTCGCGTCCACAGCTTCACCGTCAACCACCACCCGCGGCACCCGGCGTTCCAGTACCCGCTGGTCGTCGCCCTCGTCGAACTCGCCGAGGGCACCCGGCTGATCACCGACCTCACCGGCATCGCCCCCGAGGACGTCGAGATCGACCTGCCCGTCGTCCTCGACTGGCTCGACGCCGACCCCGACCTGTCCCTGCCGGTGTTCCGGCCCGCCACGACGGAGGCCCGCTGATGGATTTCTCCCTGGGAGAAGAACTCGAAGCCCTGCGGGACCTGGCCCGTGAGATCTTCACCGACCGGGCCACCCCGGACCGGCTGCGCGCCGTCGAGACCTCGGACAGCCGCACCGACGAGGAGCTCTGGCACACCCTCGCGGCGTCCGGCCTGCTCGCCGCCCCGCTGCCCGAGGCGGCCTGCGGCGCGGGCCTGGACCTGCCCGCGCTCTGCGTGCTCCTGGAGGAACAGGGCCGCCGCGTCGCGCCCGTCCCCCTGTGGCCCGCCGTCCTCGGCGCCCTGACCCTTGCCGCCCACGGCGGCTGTGTACCGCTGTCCTCGCTCGCCGACGGCAGCGCCCGGGTCACCCTGGCCCTGGAGGAGTTCGGACCGGCCGACCCGCGCGCACCCCGTACGACGACGGCCCGCCCCGACGAGGACGGCTGGCGACTCCACGGCACCAAGGCCGTCGTGCCCGCACCCGCCGGCGCCGGGCACGTCCTGGTGAGCGCCGCCACCGACGCCGGACCGGGGCTGTTCCTGCTCGCCGCCGACGCGCCCGGCGCGACCTGGACGCCCGCCGAGACCACCACCCACGACCGCAGCGCCCACCTCGACCTCGACGGCGCCCGCGCCCAGGCCGTCGGAGCGCCCGGCGATGGCGTCGTGGAGCGGCTCGTGGACCAGGCCTCCGTCGCCCTCGCCGCCCTCCAACTCGGCGTCGCACAAGGAGCGTTGGAGCACGCCGCCGCGCACCTCACGGCCCGCGAGCAGTTCGGCCGCCCCCTGGCCGCCTTCCAGGCCGTCCGGCACCAGCTCGCCGACTGCCTCATCGACATCGAGGCGATGCGCGTGACCCTGTGGCAGGCGGTCACCGCGCTCGCCGACGGGGAAGGAGGAGCCGAACAGGCCGTGCTCGTCGCCAAGTGGTGGGCCGGGGACGGCGGCGCCGACGTCGTGCACCGGGTCCAGCACGTGCACGGCGGCCTCGGCGTCGACACCGGCTACCCCGTCCACCGGCACTTCCTGTGGGGCCGGCAGATCTCCACCACCCTCGGCGGCCCCGGCGCGGGCCTCGCCCGGCTCGGCGACCTCCTCGCCGCCCAGGAGGTGCCCGCGTGACCGCCCCGGCCGCCCCCAGCAGAACGTACGACGACGTGACGGTCGGCGAGACGCTGCCGCCGCTGGAGATCCCCGTCACCCGGAGCCTGATCGTCGCGACGGCCCTGGCGAGCCGCGACTACCAGGACGTGCACCACGACCCCGAACTCGCCCGCGCGCGCGGTTCGAAGGACATCTTCATGAACATCCTCACCACGAACGGACTCGTCGACCGGTATGTCACCGGCTGGGCCGGACCGGGAGCCGTCGTCCGCGCCCTCCGCATCCGCCTCGGAGCGCCCAACTACCCGGACGACACCATGGTGTTGACCGGCACCGTCGTCACCAAGTCGGACGCGGGCCGGCGCGTGGAGATCGCGGTGCGCGGCACCAACAGCCTCGGCGCCCACGTCACCGGCACCGTCACCGTGTCTCTCCCCGCCGGAGCCGGACAGTGACCGGCGGGAGCCCGTTGTCGGGCCGCGCCGCCATCGCGGGTATCGGCGCCACCGAGTTCTCCAAGGACTCCGGCCGCAGCGAACTCCAGCTCGCCTGCGAGGCGGTGCTCGCCGCGCTCGCCGACTCCGGGCTCACGCCCGCCGACGTCGACGGCCTCGTCACCTTCACCGCCGAGACCAACTCCGAGATCCACGTGGCCCGTAACACGGGCATGGGCGAGGTCACCTTCTTCTCACGCGTCGGCTACGGCGGCGGCGCCGGCTGCGGCACCGTGCAGCAGGCCGCCATGGCCGTCGCCACCGGCGCAGCCGAAGTCGTCGTCTGCTACCGGGCGTTCAACGAACGCTCCGGCGAGCGGTACGGGCTCGGCCAGGCGGACCGGGCCCTCGACAGCAGCGCCGACCGGGCCGCGTACGCCTGGATGACCCCCTTCGGACTCAACACGCCCGCCCAGTGGGTCGCCCTGTTCGCCCGCCGCTACCAACACGAGTACGGGGCGACGAGCGAGGACTTCGGCCGCGTCGCCGTCGTCGACCGCAAGCACGCCGCGACCAACCCCGCCGCCTGGTACTACGAGCGGCCCATCACCCTCGCCGACCACCAGGCCTCCCGCTGGATCGCCGAACCGCTGCGGCTCCTCGACTGCTGCCAGGAGACCGACGGCGGCCAGGCCCTCGTGATCGTCTCCGCCGAACGCGCCCGCGACCTGCCGCACCCCCCGGCCGTGATCCGCGCCGCCGCGCAGGGCCTCGGCGACGACCAGCACATGATGACCAGCTACTACCGGCCGAAGATCAGCGGCATCCCCGAAATGGGCCTGGTGGGGCGGCAGTTGTACGCGCAGAGCGGGCTGCGGCCCGACGACGTCGACGCCGCGATCCTCTACGACCACTTCACGCCGCTGGTCCTGCCGCAGCTGGAGGAGCTCGGCTTCTGCGGCACCGGCGAGGCCAAGGACTTCATCGCCGACGGCCATCTCGAACTCGGCGGACGGCTGCCCACCAACACGCACGGCGGCCAGCTCGGCGAGGCCTATCTGCACGGCATGAACGGCATCGCCGAAGGGGTCCGCCTCGTGCGCGGCACCTCCGTCAACCAACCCGACGGCGTCGGCCACGTGCTCGTCACGGCCGGCACCGGCGTCCCCACCAGCGGTCTCGTCCTGGGAGTCGACCGATGAACGCACCCGTGTCCGCACCGACCGGCGCCGACTGGCGCGGCCACGCCCTCGGCAGCCGCACCGTCGGCTACACCGAACGCGACGCGATCCTCTACGCGCTCGCCGTCGGCGCCCGCGCCGACGAGCTCGACCTCGTGTACGAGGACCGCCTGCGGGTCCTGCCCACCTTCGCGCTCACCCTCGCCCAGTGGGCGCCCGACGCGTTCGGCTCCGCGGGCGCCTTCGACGTGACGACCGCCGTGCACGGCGCGCAGCGCCTCACCGTGCGCCGCGCCCTGCCGCGCAGCGGCGAACTCACCATGACGGCACGGGTGTCGCAGGTGTGGGACAAGGGCGCCGCCGCCGTCTACGAGGTCGAGGTGGAGAGCGAGTTCTTCGTGGCGACCTGGTCCCTCTTCGCCCCGGGACGCGGCAGCTTCGGCGGCGAGCGCGGCCCCTCAGCGCCGCGCCCGTCCGACACCGCCCCCGACCACCGCGTCACCGTGCCCACGCACGCCGAACAGGCCGCGCTCTACCGCCTGCTGGGCGACCGACACGCCATGCACATCGACCCCGGGGCCGCCCGGGCCGCCGGTATGCCTCGCCCGTTCCTGCACGGCCTGTGCACGCTCGCCGCGACGACCCTCCCGCTCGCCCGCACCCTGGGCGCTCACCCCGCCGACCTGGAGACCCTGGAGGCCCGCTTCTCGGCCCCGGTGTTCCCCGACGACCGGCTGCTCGCGGAGTGCCGGACGGACGGCCCGCGCGCCCTGACGTTCACCGCGTCCGACGCCGAACGGGGGAGCGCGGTCCTGTCAGGTGGCCGGGCCGCCTTCCGTACGGAGGACCGAAGGGATTGCTAGACATCCGGCCCGAGGTCGGCGTGGACGGCGTCGTGGTCCGAGTACCGGCTCGGATGGACGCCGTGCCCACGCGCCGCGATCCCGCGCAGGAAGACGTGGTCGAAGGTGCTGTGCCAGTCCGTCGTGGTGGCACAGCCCGCCGTGGGGGAGGGGCCGCACTCGGGCGCCGCGTTCCGGGCCACCTTCCACAGGGGGCGCAGCTCGGGCGACTCGGGCACGGCGTTGAAGTCGCCGAGCACGACCGTGTGCGCGTACCGCGAGACGGCCGTCGCGAGGAAACGGACCTGGCCCGCCCGGACCGACTCCTGGCTGCGCTGGGCGAGATGCGTGTCGAAGACGCGCACGGGCCGGCCACCCACCACGGTCGTGACGGCCAGATAGCCGCGGTCCTCGGAGCCGCCGTCCGGGTACTCCGCCGTCCTGCGCTCCGTCATCGGCTCCGCGGACAGGATCGCCTGCCCGAAGCCGCCCGGCCGCCACGGCAGCCCGCCGCACCGCCCCCAGTTGCGCAGCACCGGCCCGTACGCCACGTGGTAGCGCAGCCCGTACAGGCGCTCCAGGTGGTCCCGGATCCGCTCGACGTCCCGCGCGCACGCCTCCTGGAAGCCGATGACCTGCGGCGCGTACGCGGCGATGTGCGCTGCCCGCCCGACGGCGAGTTCGGGTCCGCCGCAGGGATTGCACAGGTTCCACGTCATCACCCGGCCCTCGACGACGTCCGTGGGCGCGCCCGGCGGCAGCGCGGGCCGGGCGACGAGCGTTCCGGCGGGCGCGCTCGGACCGAGCAGCAGCAGGGCGAGCACGCACAGGACGATCGCGAGCGACCGCCCATGCCTGACGGACCGGAACACCGTTCGCCTCCCCCTGCCATGTCCGACCGTGAAGTCCGACGACTGTGATGTCCGACGCTGTCGAGGGTATGCGCCTCATCGCGGTGGTGGCCGACCCGTCGGAGCGGCAGAATCCGACACGGCGGGCGATCCCCGCGACGGACGAGGCTATGAAAGAGGACATGGTCATGGTGGAGCAGGACGAGCGGTTCGACGTGGTCGTACTGGGAGCGGGACCCGGCGGATACGTGGCCGCGGTCCGTGCGGCCCAGCTCGGCAAGCGGGTCGCGGTCGTCGAGGAGAAGTACTGGGGCGGCGTCTGTCTGAACGTGGGCTGCATCCCCACCAAGGCCCTGCTGCGCAACGCGGAACTGGCCCACATCTTCCACCACGAGGCGAAGACCTTCGGCATCAAGGTCGACGGCCAGGTCACCTTCGACTACGGCGAGGCCTTCACCCGCAGCCGCAAGGTCGCCGACGGCCGCGTCAAGGGCGTCCACTACCTGATGAAGAAGAACAAGATCGCGGAGTTCGACGGCCGCGGCACCTTCCTCGACGCGCACACCCTCCAGGTCGCCGGGTCCGACGGCACGACCCGCACCATCGGTTTCGAGCACTGCATCATCGCCACCGGCGCCACGCCCCGGCTGCTGCCCGGCACCCGGCGCAGCGAACGCGTCGTCACCTTCGAGGAGCAGATCCTCGCCGACGAGCTGCCCCGCTCGATCGTCATCGCCGGCGCGGGCGCGATCGGCATCGAGTTCGCGTACGTGCTGCACCAGTACGGCGTGAAGGTGACGATCGTCGAGTTCCTCGACCGGATGGCGCCCCTGGAGGACGCCGAGGTGTCGGCCGAACTGGCCCGCCAGTACCGCAAGCTGGGCATCGACGTGCTGACGTCGACCCGGGTCGACGCCATCGACGAGTCCGGCCCCGACGTCCAGGTCACCGTCACCGGCAAGGACGGCGCCCAGCAGGTCCTCACCGCCGACAAGGTCCTCCAGGCCATCGGCTTCGCACCCAACGTCACGGGCTACGGCCTGGAGGGCACCGGTGTCGCGCTCACCGAGCGCGGCGCGATCCAGGTCGACGGCTTCTGCCGCACCTCGGTGCCGCACATCTACGCCATCGGCGACGTCACCGCCAAGCTGATGCTCGCGCACACCGCCGAGGCGATGGGTGTCATCGCCGCCGAGACGCTCGCCGGCGCCGAGACGATGGAGCTCGACTACGCGATGATCCCGCGGGCCACCTACTGCCAGCCGCAGATCGCCAGCTTCGGCTACACGGAGGCGCAGGCCCGCGACCTCGGCTACGACGTGAAGGTCGCCAAGTTCCCCTTCATGGCGAACGGCAAGGCGCACGGCCTCGGCGACACCAACGGCTTCGTCAAGCTCATCAGCGACGCCACGCACGGCGAGCTCATCGGCGGGCACCTGATCGGCCCGGACGTCACCGAGCTGCTGCCGGAACTGACGCTGGCCCAGCAGTGGGACCTCACCGTCCACGAGGTCGCCCGCAACGTGCACGCGCACCCGACGCTGGGCGAGGCCGTGAAGGAGGCCGTGCACGGACTCGCGGGCCACATGATCAACATGTGACGCGCCCCGGAGGCCGGCATCGCTGACCGGAGTGTGGGACGGAGCCGGGGCGGCTTCGTCCCCCGCCCGGTCAGCGGCTAGTGTTCGCTCCCGTACTGCCCGACACGGGGTGCTCCCGCACATGCGACGGAGCTGAGATCACACCCGTAGAACCTGAACCAGTTAGCACTGGCGGAGGGATGTCAGCGATGTCGATACCGCATGTCTCGAGCGAGCCCCGGAGCGCCGCCTTTGACGGGCGGATGCCCACCGCGCCGGGGGACTGGCGCCCCGAGGCGCGCGGCATCGCGCCCGTCCCCGAGGAGCACCGCTACGGCGGCGCAGGCCGCCTGTTCACCGTCTGGTTCGCGCCGAACCTGACGATGAGCGGTGTCTTCACCGGCACGGTCGGCATCGCCCTCGGCCTCGACTTCGCGACCGCGCTGGCCGCCGTCGTCCTCGGCACGGTCCTCGGCGCGATCCCCACCGCCTACCTCGGCACCTGGGGCAGCCGCACCGGCGCCGGACAACTGCCGCTCGCCCGGCTCGCGTTCGGGCGCGGGGTCGTGGTCCCCGGCGCGCTCCAGTGGCTGTCGTCCATCGCCTGGGACGCGCTCATCGGCCTGTTCGGCGGCGACGCGCTCGCCCGGCTGTGCGGCTGGCCGTTCTGGCTCGGCGCCCTGGTGATGATGGGCGCGCAGGGGCTGCTCGGCGCGTTCGGCTACGAGGCTATCCACCGCCTGCAGAAGTGGATGACGGCCGTCCTCGCGGTCGCCTTCTGCGCCCTGGCCCTGCGTCTCGCCGACGCGGGCGTCACCCCCGCGTCCCACGGCGCCGCACAGGGCGCCGACCGGATGGGCGCGTTCGTCCTCACCACCACCGTCGCGCTCAGCCTGTCCGTCTCCTGGGCCCCGTACGCGAGCGACTTCAGCCGCTACCTCCCGCGCACCACGTCCCCGTCCCGCATGTTCTGGTGCACGCTCGCCGGCATCGTCGTCTCCTTCACCGCGGTCGAGGCGCTCGGACTGGGGGGCGCCTCCGTCTTCACCGACCAGACCGCCCAGGGCGTCGACACCCTCCTCGGCGGAGGCGTCGTCGGCTCGCTCGGGCTGCTGGCCGTCGCGCTGGCCGCCCTGTGCAGCAACGCGATGAACGACTACAGCGGCTCGCTCGCCCTCCAGGTCGTCGGCGTCCGGCTGCCCCGCCCGCTCGGCGCCGCGCTCGCCGCACTCCTCGGCTTCCCGCTCGTCCTGTGGATGCACGCCGCCGACACCGCGGCCCGCTTCCAGAACGTGCTCCTGTTCGTCGGCTACTGGATCCCCGGCTTCGTCGCCGTCGTCCTCGTCGACTGGTTCGCCCGCCGCCGGGCCCGCGACGGGGCGCCCGTGGACCTCGCGGCGGAGGAGAGCCGGCCGCAGCCCGTGCTCCCCGCTCTGATCGCCTTCGCCGGATCCTTCGCCGCCACCGTGCCGTTCATGGACACCGCCCTCTATGTGGGACCTGTCGCCGAGGCGCTGCACGGCGCCGACCTCGGCTACTACGTGGCCTTCGTAGTCGCTCTTGTCCTCTATGTCCCGGTCCGGCTCCGCAGGCGCGCCGAGGTCTGATCCACCCCGTCCGGCCATGCCCACTGAAAGCGGGACAAATCCCGAAATTGCGCAGGTCAGGGGACTGGTGCCGCGCGATGCGGGGAGGAAAAGGGCGGATCGGACACGGCTGTGTGAGCCGCGCCATGTGACCTGCGCCATCTACGGACCCGGATAGTAGCCGGAGGCCGTGGCCGCGTCCTGCTCCACCTCGCGGAGACGTCCGTTTACTGCGTAGTCGGGTAGTACGTCACACCTTTGCGTCCTGTGCGGACCGCCCCTAAAGCTGTGCGTCGTTCCAGGCAGCAGCCGGGACGGCAGAACGGCGGAACCTCCGCCGGAGCCTCACGACGCACCAGGGAGTTCCCCCGCATGAACCTCAAGCGCACCCGGACCGGCGCCGCCCGCACCTCTCGCCTTCCGCGCTTCTCCGTCGCCGGTATCGCCGGTGCCGGCGCCGTGGCCGCCGCGCTCACCCTGGTCCCCACCACCGCGCAGGCCGCCGAGCCCGCCGCCGCCCCCGCCTCGGTGACGACGGCGTCCCTCGTCGCCGCCAAGGGCTACGCGAACAACCTCGACGGCTGGATCCGCGAGTCCCTCGACATCATGGCCGCCAAGGGCATCCCCGGTTCGTACGACGGCCTCTACCGCAACATCATGCGCGAGTCCTCCGGCAACCCGCTGGCCCAGAACAACTGGGACATCAACGCGATCAACGGCACCCCGTCCATCGGTCTGCTCCAGGTGATCCAGCCGACCTTCGACGCCTACCACGTCGAGGGCACTGCCTACTCCCTCACCGACCCGGTCGCCAACATCACCGCCGCCGCGAACTACGCCGCCGACCGCTACGGCTCGATCGACAACGTCTTCGGCGCGTACTGAGCCGACGGCACGGGGGCGAGGCACGACCCGGGACGACGACGCGGGCCGCCCGACAGGGCGGCGAGGAGCACCACATGCACGGCAGCAGCGCAGACCATCCCCACCCGGCCCCCGAGTACGGGCCCCCGAGCACCGGGGGCTCCCGGCACCGGCGGCGCAGGAGGCCCCTGCGCTGGGTGGCGTGGGGCGCCGCCGCCGTCGTCGTGGCCGGCGGCACCGGCGTCGCCTACGCCTGGCAGCACCTCGACGGCAACATCAAGGGCACCGACGTGAACGCCGCCCTGGGCACGGACCGCCCGGACGCACGGCACGACGGCGCCATGAACATCCTGCTGCTCGGCTCCGACTCCCGGGCCGGCACGCACGGCCACTACGGCACCGGCATCGCCGGCGCCCGCGCCGACACGGCGATGGTCCTGCACGTCGACAAGAGCCACAAGAAGGCCTCCGTCGTCAGCATCCCGCGCGACACCCTCGTCGACCGGCCCGAGTGCCGGACCACCGACGGCGGCAGCGCCCCGGCCGCCCACGCCACCATGTTCAACTCGTCGTACCAGGTCGGCGGCCCGGCGTGCACCGTCAAGACGGTCGAGCACCTGTCGGGCGTCCGCATGGACCACTACCTCGAAGTCGACTTCAAGGGCTTCCAGAAGCTCATCGACGAACTCGGCGGCGTGGACGTCAACACCCGCAAGGCCATCGACGACCCGTACAGCGGCCTCACCCTGAACGCGGGCAAGCACCGCCTCAAGGGCGAGCAGGCCCTCGAACTGGTCCGCACCCGGCACGGCGTCGGCGACGGCAGCGACCTCGGCCGTATCCAGCTCCAGCAGGCCTTCGTCAAGGCGCTCATCCAGCGCGCCGACACCCTCGACCCGCTCAGCCACCCCGCCAAGTCGTACGCCCTGATGGACACGGCGACCAAGTCCCTGAGCGCCGACTCCGAACTGGCCTCCGCGAAGAAGCTCCTCGGCCTCGCCCAGGAACTCAAGGGCATCAGCCCCGAGCGCACCCACATGCTCACGCTGCCCGTCACCTACGACGCGCAGGACGCGGGCCGCGTGCTGCCGCTGCGCAAGGCCGACGAGCGGGTGTGGAACGCGCTGCGCCACGACCGCCCCGTCCCCGCGTCCGCGACCCGCGACTCGGTCGGCGACCGCGGCGACACCCCGATGTCCTCCGAGGCATAGTCACCGGCGGGCAGAGGGCGCGGCAGGAGTTCAGCAGACCGGCAGGCCCGGCACCGGCTGGTCGTTCTCACCGCCCTTGAGGTACACGGCGCTCACGAACACGTTTGCGTTGCCCGAGTCGTCGTCGGTCTTCGCCCACCACACGTTCGTCCACTCCCCGTACGTCTCCCGGTAGGGCAGCTTCGCCTGGCAGTAGAAGTAGTTGGTGCCCGAGTTCAGGGTCCCGACCGCCCGGTGACCGGCGTCGTAGGACGTGGCGGAGCGCCACACCTCGCAGTTCACCTTGCCGCCGCCGGCGCCGCCGCAGGACGGACCGGGCGCACCACCACCGGAACCGCCGCCCGAACCACCGCCGGATCCGCTGTCGCCGGAGGGGGCGCCGCCCGATTCCTTCCCGTCTCCCGGCGCGGACGCCGTGGGCGAACCGCTCCGGGAGGCGGCCGGACCGGAGGTGCCGGGGGAGGGCGCCTCGCTCGCGCCGGCCTTGCCGTCGCCCTTCTGCCGGCCGCCCTTCTTGCCGTCCTGGCCGCCGCCCCCCTTGCCGTCCTCCGGGAACTTCGCGGAACCGGACTCGTCGCCGCTCGCGGTGTGCCGCGCGCCCGGGTGCGCCGAGTCCGCCGCCTCCGCGCCGCGCCCGCCGCCGTCACCGTCGTCCCGGCTGGTGACGAGGTACGTCGCACCGGCCCCGGCGAGCAGCACCGCCGCGACGGCTCCGGCCACGGCGGCCCTGCGCCGCCCTCCGGCCTTCCGCCGCTCGGTGTCGACCTCGGAGCCGGGCGGCGGGGCAGGGGTGTGGGCGGGCGTCGACGGCGCGGTCTCCGGTCCCTGCGGCGGACCGAACTGCCCCACGGGCGTGGGCGCGACCGGCGCCGCGCGGCCCAGTCGCACCGTGTCCGGTGACCCCGGCGGCAGCGGCTGCCCCGCGGCGACGGCGTGCAGCAACTGGGCGGCCCGGACCGCGTCGGCGCGCAGCACCGGATCCTTCTCGAGCAGCTCGGCGAGCGCGGGCGTCAGGAGCGCCCCGGCCCGTCGCGGCGGCGGCAGCGGGTCCGACACGATCGCCGTTATCGTCGACCAGGTCGAGGTCCGCCGGAACGGGGACACTCCTTCGACGGCCGCGTACAGCGTCGCGCCCAGCGCCCACACGTCCGCTTCCGGTCCCGGCTCACCGCCCCGCGCCCGCTCGGGCGCCAGATAGTCGAGCGAGCCGATCACCTCACCGCTGCGGGTGAGCCGCGTCGCGGCGCCGTCGTCGGGCTCGTCCATGGCCGCGATGCCGAAGTCGGTGAGGACGACCCGGCCGGTGTGCTCCAGCAGGATGTTGCCCGGCTTCACGTCCCGGTGCAGGACGCCCACGGCGTGCGCCGCCGCCAGCGCGTCCATCACCCGGGCGCCGATCCCGGCCGCCTCGGCCGGCTCCAACGCGCCGCGCTCGCGCAGCAGTCCGTCGAGCGAGGGCCCGTCGACCAGCTCCATCACGATGACCGGCCGGCCCTCGTGCTCGGTCACGTCGTACACGGAGACCACACCGGGGTGGCGCACCCGCGCGGCGGCCCGCGCCTCCCGCTGCATCCGCAGCCGCTGCTCGGCCAGGTCCTGCGCGTCCGCGTCGCTGAACGACCTGAGTTCCTTGACGGCGACCTCGCGGCGCAGCGTCTCGTCGACCGCGCGCCACACCGTGCCCATGCCGCCCCGGCCGAGCCGCCCGACGATCCGATACCGGCCGGCGACCAGCCGCCCGTCGCCCGCCTCCCCCGTGTACTCGCTCATACCCCGCCACAGTCTCCGAAGGTGTGCCGGGTGGCAGCCTAGCGACCGTCGGTGACAGCCGTTCGCCCTCCCGGTGAGCGAACCGTGCTCATGGCTCACCCCGGCGGGACGCCCCGGGGGCGCGGGCGGCCGGACGGTCGGCGTGCGCGGAGGAGGTGAGCTGCCAGGGGACGCTCACCACCATCACGCCCGGCGTGAACAGCAGCCGGCTCTTGAGCCACAGCGCCGTCTGGTTGTGCAGCAGGTTCTCCCACCAGTGACCCACGACGTACTCGGGGATGAACACCGCGAGCACGTCCCGGGGCCCCGCGCGCCGCACGGACCGTACGTACTCGACGACCGGCCGGGTGATCTCGCGGTACGGGGACTGCAGCACCTTCAGCGGCACGTCGATCTCGAACTCCGCCCACTGCCGTTCGAGCTGTTCCAGGCTCGCCGGGTCGACGGCTACGGTCAGTGCCTCCAGCTCGGCGGGGTGGAACGAGCGGGCGTACGCCAGCGCCCGCAGGGTCGGCTTGCGGACCGTGGAGACGAGCACGATCGCCAGGACGCGGGACGGCAGCCGGCGCTCGGTCTCCGGGTCCGCGACCGCGAGTTCGGCGGCGAAACGGTCGTAGTGCCGCCGGATCGACCGCATCAGCTGCCACAGCAGCGCCGCGACGAGGACCGCGAGCCACGCGCCCTCGGTGAACTTCGTGGCGAGCACGATCGCCAGGACCAGGCCGGTGACGAGGGCGCCGGTGGCGTTGACCGCGCGCGACACCTGGTGGCGGCGGCGTCGCGCGGGCGCGATGCCGGCGCGCAGTTCCCGGTTCCAGTGCCGGACCATGCCGGCCTGGGAGAGCGTGAAGGAGGTGAACACGCCGAGGATGTAGAGGTGGATCAGGCTGGTCACGTTCGCGTCGTAGCCCCACAGGAGCAGACACGTGACCAGGGCGAGCGCCAGGATGCCGTTGGAGTACGCGAGCCGGTCGCCGCGTTTGTGCAACTGGCGCGGCAGATAGCTGTTCCGGGCCAGGATCGAGCACAGCAGCGGGAAGCCGTTGAACGCGGTGTTCGCGGCGAGGACGAGGACCAGCGCCGTCGCCGCCTGGATGTAGTAGAAGCCGACGCTGTCGGGGCCGCCGAAGACGGCCGCCGCGAGCTGGGCGATGACGGTGCGCTGGCTGTGACCGTGGCAGTCGCCGGCGAGCCCGGTCAGCCGGCAGGGGTCCTGCGCCACGTGCACGTCGGCGACGAGCGCGAGGGCGGTCACCCCGGCGAACATGACGACGGCGAGCGTGCCCATCACCGTCAGGGTCGTCGCCGCGTTCCGCGCCTTGGGCCGGCGGAAGGCCGGCACGCCGTTGGAGATGGCCTCGACACCGGTCAGGGCCGTGCACCCGCTGGAGAAGGCGCGCAGGACGAGCATGGTGAGCGCCAGACCGGCCAGCTGCGTGGTGCCCTCCTTGGGCGCCACGCCGTACGCGGCGCTCTCCGCCACCGGGGCGTCCCCGAGCAGATACCGCAGCAGCCCCGTACCGACCATGATCAGCACGCCGCCGATGAACAGGTACGTGGGAGCCGCGAACAGGCGCCCCGACTCCCGGACACCCCGCAGGTTCATCGCCGTGAGCAGCGCGACGAAGCCGACGGCCAGCAGCACCCGGTGCGCGGCGAGCGACGGCAGCGCCGAGATGATGTTGTCGACCCCGGACGCCACCGACACCGCCACCGTCATCACGTAGTCGACGAGCAGCGACGCGGCCACCACGAGCCCGGCCCGCGGCCCGATGTTCGTCGACACGACCTCGTAGGAGCCGCCGCCGCTCGGGTACGCCTGGACCACCTGACGGTACGACAGGACCACGACCGCCATCAGCGCGACGACCGCGCCCGCGATCCACGGGGTGAAGTGCAGATACGCGAGGCCGCCGAGCGTGAGCACCAGCAGGATCTCCTGCGTGGCGTACGCCACCGAGGAGAGCGGGTCCGAGGCGAAGATCGGCAGCGCGATCCGCTTCGGCAGCAGAGTCTCCGTCAACTCCTCACTGCGCCGCGCCCGACCGATCACCAGCCGTTTGAGTACATCGGTCATCTTTGGCACAAAGCGAGCATAGGCCGCACGGGCTCACGGGCCAGGGAGCTCGATGTCCCCGTCGACGCGCCTCGGGATGCCGTACGGGTTGTCGTCGCGCAGAGCGGCGGGCAGCAGGTCGTGCGGCAGGTTCTGGTAGGCGACGGGCCGCAGGAAGCGTTCGAGGGCGCGGGAGCCGACGGACGTGGTGCGGGCATCGGTCGTGGCCGGGTAGGGGCCGCCGTGCACCATGGCGTGGCCGACCTCGACGCCGGTCGGCCAGCCACCGGCCAGAATCCGGCCGGCCTTGCGCTCCAGCAGCGGGAGCAGGGTGCGGGCGTCCTCCGTGTCGGAGGGCGCCATGTGCAGGGTCGCGGTGAGCTGGCCCTCCAGCCGGCGCAGGGTCTCGGTGAGTTCGGCCAGGTCCGCGCACCGCACGACGAGCGCGGCGGCGCCGAACATCTCGCGCTGCGCCTCGGGATCGGCGATCAGATCCTTCGCCGCGACGGTCATGAGGACGGCCTGCCCGGGGCTCGCGGAGTCGGGCAGCGCGCCGCGGGCGAGGACCTCGACGCCGGGGCGGGAGGCCACGGTGTCGGTCTCGGTCCGGTAGGCCCGGGCGATGCGCGGGGTGAGCATGGTGGCGCCCGCGTCGGCCGCGACGGCGCGGGCCGCCCCGTCGAGGAACGTGTCGAGGCCGGGGCTGTCCACGGCGAGCAGCAGCCCGGGGTTGGTGCAGAACTGTCCGGCGCCGAGCGTCAGCGACGCCACGAACTCCTCGGCGAGCGGCGCGGCCCGTTCGGCGAGCGCGCCCGGCAGGAGGACGACGGGGTTGACGCTGCTCATCTCGGCGTACACCGGGACGGGTTGCGGACGGGCGGCGGCCGTGCGGGCGAGCGCGAGACCGACGGCGCGCGAGCCGGTGAACGCCACGGCCTGGATGCGCGGGTCGGTGACCAGGTGTGTGCCGAGGGTCGGGCCGTCACCGACGAGCAGGGAGAAGACGCCGTCCGGCAGGCCGTGCGCGACGACGGCCGCGCGGACGGCCTGCGCGGCGAGTTCACTGGTACCGAGATGGGCGTCGTGGGCCTTGACGACGACCGGGCAGCCGGCGGCCAGGGCCGAGGCGGTGTCCCCGCCGAGCACGGAGAACGCGAGCGGGAAGTTGCTCGCGCCGAAGACCGCGACGGGGCCGAGCGGGATCTGCCGCTGACGGATGTCGGGGCGCGGCTGCGGGGTGCGGCCGGGCTGCGCCGGGTCGATGCGCGCGCCCAGCCAGCTCCCTTCCGTGAGGACTCGGGCGAACATCCTCAACTGGCCTGCCGTGCGGGCCACTTCACCGGTCAGCCGGGCCACCGGGAGCCCCGTCTCCTGGTGGGCGCGGGCGACGAGGGCGTCACCGAGCGCGGTCAGGTGGTCGGCGACCGACTCCAGGAAGCGGGCCCGGTCCCCGGGGCCCATGGCGCGGTACACGTCGAAGGCGTCCTCCGCGGCCGCGCAGGCCGCGGCGACGTCGTCCTGGGTGCCACCCGGGTAGGCGGGTTCGAGCGGCGCGCCGGTACGGGCGTCGTGCGGGCGGGCCTCGGGACCCGTACCGGTGACGCGCCGGCCGCCGATGAACATCGCGCCGGTCAGCTCGGCGGCCGGCGGGGGAACGGGCTGAGAGGTCGGGGGCGCGGGGTTCATGGGATTCCTCGGCGGTGGGGAGCGGTGGGCTACGGCGGGGGCGGGGCCGGGGTCAGGCCGCGGCGGGGCGGACCCGGGCGATCAGGGCCGTCAGCTCGTCGAGCTCCTGCGGGGTCAGGTCGGTGAGCGGGGCGCGGACCGGGCCCGCCGGGTGACCCGTGGCGGTCATGCCGGCCTTGACGATGCTGACCGCGTAGCCGGCCTGCCGGTTGCGGATCTCGGTGTAGGGCAGCACGAACTCGGCCAGCATGCGGGTGACGTCGGCCTGCCGCAGTTCGCGTACGGCCGTGTAGAAGTCGAGGGCGAACTCCGGCAGGAAATTGAAGATCGCCGACGAGTACGTGGTCACGCCGAGCTGGAGGTAGGGCAGCGCGTAGGTCTCGGCGGTGGGCAGGCCGCCGATGTAGGTGAGGCGGTCGCCGAGCCGGGCGTGGATGCGGGTGACGGTGTCGATGTCGCCGACGCCGTCCTTGTAGCCGATGAGGTTCGGGCAGCTGTCCGCGAGCCGGGCGACGGTCTCGGCCGCGTACACGGCGTTGGCGCGGCTGTAGACGATCACGCCGAGGGACGTGGCGCGGCAGACCGCCTCGACGTGCCGGGCCAGGCCCTCCTGTCCCGCCTCGGTGAGATAGGGCGGGAAGAGCAGGATGCCGTCGGCGCCGGCCCGCTCGGCGGCGACCGCCAACTCGACGGCGGTGGCCGTCCCGTAGCCGGCCGGGGCGAGGATCGGCGTCCCCTCGGGCGCGCTCTGCACGGCGGCCGTGACGACGCGGTCCACCTCGGCGGGCGTCAGCGAGAAGAACTCGCCGGTGCCGCCCGCCGCGAAGAGCCCCGCGGCGTCGTACTTGCCCAGGCGGTCGATGTTCTCGCGGTAGGCGCCCTCGTCGAAGGACAGATCGGCGGCGAAGTGCGTCACGGGGAACGACAGCAGTCCGGAGCCGATGCGACGGCCGAGTTCTGCCGGGGTGTAGCGCGTCATGGGGTGCTGCTCCTGGTGGTGGGGCGGGGGAGTGCGGGGCGTGAGGCCTGGGATGCTCAGGGCCGGTGTCCGGTCTCGTGCGTGGCGACCGTCCAGGCGCGGGCCCGGTCGCTGAGGGTGAAGCCGAGTCCGGGGCGGGACGAGACGTGCATGCGGCCGTCACGGATCTCCAGCCGCTCCTCGAACAGCGGCTCCAGCCAGTCGAAGTGCTCGACCCACGGCTCGATCGGGTAGGCGGCCGCGAGGTGGAGGTGGATCTCCATCGCGAAGTGCGGCGCGAGCTGCAGCTGGTGGTGCTCGGCGAGCGCGGCGAGCTTGAGGAACTGGGTGATGCCGCCGATGCGGGGCGCGTCGGGCTGGATGACGTCGGCGGCGTCGTGCCGGATCAGTTCCACGTGCTCGGCGACGCTCGCCAGCATCTCGCCGGTGGCGACCGGGGTGTCGAGGGAGGCGGCGAGCGCCGCGTGCCCCTTCGCGTCGTAGGCGTCGAGCGGCTCCTCGATCCACAAGAGGCCGAACTCCTCCAGAGCGCGGCCCATCCGCTGCGCCGTCGGACGGTCCCACTGCTGGTTGGCGTCGACCATGAGCGGCACGTCGTCGCCCACGTGCTCGCGCAGCGCGGTCAGCCGCGCGAGGTCGTACTTCCCGTCCGGGTGACCGACCTTGATCTTGATGCCGCCGATGCCGCTGGCGAGGGAGGCCGTGGCGTTGTCGAGGACCTGCTCGGTGGGCGTGTGCAGGAAGCCGCCGGAGGTGTTGTAGCAGCGCACCGAGTCGCGGTGGGCGCCCAGGAGCTTGGCGAGCGGCAGTCCGGCCCGCTTCGCCTTCAGGTCCCACAGGGCGACGTCGAACGCGGCGACCGCCTGCGTGGCCAGACCGCTGCGGCCGACCGAGGCGCCGGCCCAGACGAGCTTGGTCCAGATCCGGCCGATGTCGCTCGGGTCCTCGCCGATGAGCTGGTCGGCGATCTCCTTGGCGTGGGCGAACTGGCCGGGACCACCGGCCCGCTTGGAGTAGGTGAACCCGACGCCCTCATGGCCCTGTTCGGTCGCGATCTCGACGAACAGGAAGGCCACCTCGGTCATCGGCCGCTGCCGGCCGGTGAACACCTTCGCGTCGCTGATCGGCGTGGCCAGCGGCAGCGTGACCGAGGACAGACGCAGCCAGGCGACGCGGTCGAGCGTGGCCTCGCCCGCGGTGCGGAACGTGCCGGGTGTCGTGTTCGTCGTGGTCGCCACATCGTGTCCCTGGGTCGGCGGGAAGGGGGATCGGACCGGAGCGGGCGGGGACACCGCCGGGGCCGACACCTTCGACGCTAGGGCCCGCCATTGATTTACGTCCAACATAAGTTTTGGATGTCACGATCCAAGAACAGCATGACGGAATCAGTGGCTCCGCATGGCAGAGTCGTGGCCAAAGCCGCCGACAGGCCGACGAGGGAGCACGCGCTTGTTCACCCTGACCCAGCTGACGTGCTTCATGGCCGTGGCGGAAGAACTGCACTTCACCCGGGCCGCCGAGCGCCTGCGCATGACCCAGCCGCCGCTCAGCCGGCAGATCCAGCTCCTGGAGCACGAGCTCGGGGTGCGGCTTCTGGACCGGACGAACCGGACCGTGCGCCTCACCCCGGCCGGCCGGTCGTTCCTCGGCGAGGCCCGTCGCATCGTCCGCCAGGCCGAGCACGCCGCGCTCGCCGTGCGGCAGGTCTCCTCGGGCGAGACCGGGTCGATCGCCGTCGGATTCACCGCCGCCGGCGCCTACTCCGCCCTCGGTGAACTCCTCGCCACCTCGCGCCGCGCGCTGCCCGACGTCGAGATCCTGCTCCACGAGCTGGTCACCCGCGACCAGTTGGAGGCCCTCGGCGAGGGCTCCCTCGACCTCGGACTCATCCGGCCGTCCGCGATCGGCGCGGACCTGACCTCCCGTACCGCCGTCCGCGAAGGACTCGTCGCGGCGCTGCCCGTCGACCACCCGCTGGCGGCGGGCGACGGACCGCTCGAACTGGCCGCGTTCCAGGGCCAGGACTTCCTCATGTACTCGTCCGTCGAGGCCCGCTACTTCCACGAGCTGCTGCTCACCACGTTCCACGCGGCGGGCGTGCGCCCCGTCTTCGTCCAGTACCTGAGCCAGGTCCACAGCATGCTGGCCCTGGTCAACTCCGGCTGGGGCGTGGCGCTCGTCCCCGAGGCGGCCACGAGCATGCGGTACGCCGGGGTCGCCTACCGGCCGCTGGACCTGCCCGACGATCCCCGCCCGGTCGAGCTGGACCTCGTCTGGCGCAAGGACAACGACAACCCGGCGCTCGCCGCCCTGTTGCGCCTTCTCTGAGCGCGCGGCCTTACGATCGCGCACATGTCGATCACCTCACCCATACCGGTCCTCCACAACTCCGGTGGATCCGCGCTCCGTTACGAAGACGGCGCACTCGTCCTGCGCCACCCCCACGAGGAGGTCCGGATCCCGCTCCGGGCCGTCGCGCGGATCCGCGCCGAAGGGCGAGCGGTCGCCGTCGAACTCACCGCACCCACGGGCGCGGCGCCCGCCGTGCACCGCCTGGACGACGTCAGCGAGGCCGCCGCGACCCTCTTCGCCGACGCGGTCACCGCGATCCTGCCCGAGCGCGCGGCCGGAGCGGACCCCGTCGACGGCTCGGCGCTGGTCGTCGTGCGAGCCCTGGTCGAGACCCCCGACGAGGAACGAAGACGCAGAGGCAAGCGCAGGACGCGTGTCGGCATCGCCTCGGCCGGCTCCCTCTTCTTCGCCCTCGCGCTCGCCGTCGGCCTCCACGGTCAGCCGATCGTCGCGCTCCTGACCCTGCTCGTCGGGCCGGTCGGAGCGGCGAGCCTCGCCTACGCGTGGATGGGCGTGGAGGACCTCTATCTCCAGTGGTACCTGCCGCGCCGGGGCATCACGGTCCAGGCCCGGCGGGTCGGACAGTCACGCATCATGGGCGGCACGTTCCAGACGTACGTCTACACCGACCTGCACGGGGAGAGCCGGACCGCGCACCACCGCGGCGGCGGCGCCACCGTCGAGGTCGCCTACCACCCGGACAAGCCGCACATCGTACGGATCCCCGAGTCGGGCGGCCAGAAGGCCGGATCGGTGGCCGTGACCGTGTTCCTGATCCTCTTCGGCCTCTTCGTCGAACTCGCGACCGTCTATCTGCTCTACGCGGCCTTCGTGGACGGATACCCGGGCTACGGCCCGTCCTGACCGTCCTCGGTGACGGCCTTCAGGGACAGCGAGACCTGCCCGGTGCGCTGCTCGGCGACGATCACCTCGGCCGTGATCCGCAGACCGGCTTCGACGACCTCGGAGGGGTGGGAGACCGGCGACCAGGACAGCTCCGGTATCCGGATCAAGCCCGTGCACCGGCCTTCGGGCTCACCGTCGACCTGGACGAACGCCCCGAAGGGCCGCACGCTCGCCACCGTCCCCGTGACTCTCTGTCCGGGCTCCAGCCCGGCCAGGAAGGCCCGCAGGGCCGGAATCTCACAGGCCCGGGCCGACAGCAGAAGCACCCCGTCCCGCTCCCGAACCCCGAACTCCTCGGCCTCGACCCGCTGACCGGCCTCGAAGATCTCCCGCGCGCTCCCGCCCGGCCGCATCGAGACCTCACCCGCGGGAATCCGCCCCGGCACCCCGTCCTCGCCCACCCGTACGATCACGTCCCCGCCGTCGAACCCGACGACCTCGACCACGCGTACGGGCCCCGGCCGCTGCCGGCCGGCGAGCTCGGCCCGCAGCCGGGCACAGGGATCGGGGGTGTCCGGGGTGTCCATCCCCCGACGCTAACGCGGCGGGGCCCGCCAGGCGGGGGCGGGCCGTCAGACGGGCTCGCGGCTGAAGGCGTTCACCAAGGCCTCGTCGAAGGCCGGGAGGTCGTCCGGTTTGCGGCTGGTGATCAGCAGGTTGGGGCCGTGGTCGCAGAGACGGACCTCCTCGTCGACCCAGGTGCCACCCGCGTTACGGATGTCCGTCCGCAGGCTCGGCCACGACGTGAGCACCCGGCCGGAGACGACGTCCGCCTCGACGAGCGTCCACGGAGCGTGACAGATGGCGGCGACCGGAAGGCCCAGGCCGAAGAAGTCCCGTACGAAGGAGACCGCGCCGGCGTCCATGCGCAGGGCGTCGGGGTTGGCCACGCCGCCCGGCAGGACCAGGCCGTCGAACGAGGCGGCGCTCGTGTCGGCGACGACCTCGTCCACGGGGAAGGTGTCCGCCTTGTCGAGGTGGTCGAAGGCCTGGATCCGCCCGGGCTTCGTGGAGACCAGGACCGGAGTGCCGCCACTGTCGGAGACAGCCTTCCACGGCTCGGTGAGTTCGACCTGCTCCACGCCCTCGGGCGCTGTCAGAAACGCGATACGCATCGTCCCCCTCTCCTTCGCTCGGCGTCGACGGGCCCCGGGTACCCGGCGGTGCCCCGGCGACACCGAGCGATGAAAGGCCGGGGCTCAGCGCTTGATGCCGACGCCCGCCCACAGGCTGATCTGGGCGTCCGTGGGCTCCGTGCCGTCGGCGGGCGCGGCGGGACGCCAGCGGTGGCAGCAGACGATGCCCGGCTCGACGAGGTCGAGCCCGTCGAAGAAGCGCAGCACGTCGTCGTGCTTGCGGAACTGCACGGGCGACCCCGACTTCGTGTAGACCTCCGCCACCTTGTTCCACGTCTCGGGGTCGAAGTCGGGCGTGCAGTGGTTCATGGCCAGCGCGCTGCCCGCCGGGAGCGGGTCGAGCAGCCGGCGCACGATGGCGTACGGGTCGTGCGGGTCGGTGATGAAGTGCATCAGCGCGTTGAGCGACAGGGCGATGGGCTGGTCGAAGTCCAGCACCTCCGCGTCCTGCACGGCGTTCAGCAGCGCGTCCGGGTCCCGGACATCGGCCTCGACGTACGCCGTACGCCCCTGCGTCGTGCTGCGCATGAGGCGCTCGGCGTACTTGAGGACCAGCGGGTCGTTGTCCGCGTACACGACACGGGCCTCGGGCACGACGGACTGGGCCACCTGGTGCAGGTTGGGCTCCGTGGGGATGCCGGTGCCGACGTCCAGCCACTGCCGGATGCCGTGCTCCTGGGCCAGGACCTTCGTGGCCCGGTGCATGAACGCCCGGTTCTCCCGTGCCGTCACGTACAGACCCGGATGAGCCTGCGCGGCGACGAGGGCCGCCTCCTTGTCGATCTCGAAGTGGTCCTTGCCACCGAGGAAGTAGTCGTACATCCGGGCCGAGTGCGCCTTGCTGGTGTCGAGATCCCGGCCGGCCTGCCTGGTGCTCATGTGCTCCCCTTCACGCGTTTCTTTGTCGGCATGTCCGCCGGCTGTCTGTCGGCCCGTGGGCCAGGGGGCGTGACCCGTGCCGACGCCCCGCGAACCCGCCGGTTCACCCGGCGGTCAGGTGATCGGCCAGACCCTCCTTCACCCCGCGCACGAACGCGGCGATCTCCTCCGGCGCGTAGATCAGCGCGGGCCCGGCGGGGTCGGTCGACTGCCGTACGGCCACCCGGCCGTCGGCGAGCAGCTTCGTCTCGACGCACTGACCGCCGTTCGGCCCGCTCCAGGGGCGCTCCCAGCCCTGCTCCCCGAGGTCACGGGCCGGCATCCCGTTGTAGACGCCCTCGTCGGTGATCGTCATGAGTACTCCTTGCGCATGCGGTTCAGGAGCGCCTTGCTGTCCTCCGACGACGTCATCAGCGCCATGCGGGAGTGCGCCTCGAGATGGGCGACGACGTCGACGCGCTGGTCCAGGTACACGGACGCGGACAGCAGCTCGCTGTAGACGATGTCGGGCAGCTCGGGTTCCTCGAACCGGAAATACGTGAACGGGGCACACGCCCCGACATGGGCGCCCGCGGCGAAGGGCACGATGTCGAGGCTGATGTGCGCGAGCTCGGACGCCTCCAGGAGCCAGTCGATCTGCTCGCGCATCACTTCCGGTCCGCCCACCACCCGGTGCAGGACCGCTTCCTCCATGACGACCCACAGCGTGGGCGCGTCGGGCTTCTCCAGCAGACTCTGGCGGCGCAGCCGCAGCTCCACGCGCCGGTCGAGGTCCTCCTCGCTGCCGTTCGGCAGCCCGCCGCGCAGCACCGCGCGCGCGTAGTCGGCGGTCTGCAACAGGCCGGTGACGTACTGGGGTTCGTAGGTGCGCAGGGTCTTGGCGCCGGTCTCCAGGCTGACGTAGGCGGTGAACCAGCTGGGGACGGCGTCGCGGTAGGAGTGCCACCAGCCCGGCTCGTTGGCCTGCTCGGCCAGGTCGACGAACTCATCGATCTCCTGGCGGCCCGCGCCGTACGTCTCCAGGAGCTTCTCCACGTAGAGAGGCTTGAGCGCGACCTCGGCCTTCTCCAACCGACGGATCGTCAGGGACTTCACGCGCAGAGCCCTGGCCGCGTCGTCCAGCGAGGCGCCGGCGGCCAGCCGCATGTCCTGCAGCCTGCGGCCGAGGATCATGCGCAGAACCGTCGGCGCGCTGGTGGCGGACCGGGCTTCACTCACGCCCAACCTCCTGAAGGATCATCAACATCGCCATTCTGGCAGTGACTTGAAGACGACGCCAGGGTGATACTCGCGCTGCTGAAATTATCAGGGAGTCGGTTGCAGCCTGAACGTGATCACGCGCATAGTGGCCATGTGAGCGGTCGAGTCACAGCTTCGACGCGGCATCCGGCCCCGAGGGGCCGCCCGATGCCCATGCCGTCGTCGGCGCCCCGGCGCAGGGGGCCCGGCCCGGCACTCACCGTGCACCGCGCGTGCCGCGGCCCGCGTCCCCACACCGCGCCCGCCCCTCGGACGGCACTGGAAGGCGACATCCGTGCATCTCCCCACACCCTCGGCCCCGGCCCCCGCCTTAGCGACGACCAGACAGCCCCGGGAGTACTGGTTCGGCCTGCCCGCCCTGCGCACCAGCGCGCGATCGGCCCGCGACACCGTGCGCGACCGGCTCCGTGCCTGGGAGGTGCCCGGCGACACGTGCTGCGACGCGGTGCTCCTGGTCTCCGAACTGACGACGAACGCGGTGCTGCACACCGACGGCGGCCGGGTCCTGTGCGGCCTCACCCTGACCGGCGACGAGCGGCGCCTGCGCATCGAACTGCACGACGAGGGCCCCGTACCGGTCCGCCCGACCGCGCACCGCGCGGGACCCGGCGAGGAGAACGGGCGGGGACTGTTCCTCGTCCAGCAACTCGCCGACCGCTGGGGCTCGGCGCGCTCGACGCGGGCCGAGGGCAAGGTCGTCTGGGCGGAGTTGACGGCCCACCCCTGACAGCGCGGCCGGCGCCGGCCGGCGTCACCGCACGGCCCTGCCGCGTTCCCTTCGCGCGGCGGGGCGCCCCCTCCCTCCGACCGATCGGCAGAAGGCGCCCATGACCCCCCACAGCGACACCGCTTCCTCACCTGTCGTGCTGTACGTGTGCGCCGACCGGACCCCCGGCCTGCCGGGACCGGCCACGCAGTGCGCGCGGACCGAAGGCCACGCGTTCGCCCGGGAGCGCGGCATGACGATCGCGGAGGTCGTCACCGACACGTACGGCGAGCCCGATCCGGCCCGGCGCATCGGCTGGCGCCGGGTGAAGCAGCTGGTGCAGACGGGCGACGTCACCGCGGTCCTCGTCCGCTGGCCCAGCGCCATCGCGCCGGAGTCCGCGCACGAACTCCGGCACCGGGAGACGGACTGGCTCCGCGAGCACGGCGTCCGCGTCCGCTACACGTGGGGGCCCCTGACGGCGAGGACGGGCGAGGCCCGCTGACGCAGGCCCCGTCCGTCCCCTCACCGTGTCACGACGTCACTTCGAGGCCGACGCCTCCGGGGTCAGCACGACGAAGTCCGCACGCGACGGGTCGAGACACACGGCCAGCCGTCCCACGCCCGGAGCGTCGTCCGGGCCCATCTGCACACTGCCGCCGTGCCCGGTCACCTGCGCGACCGCGGCGTCGCAGTCGACGACGTCGAACACCGGGTGCCAGTACGGGCGTCCGTCCGCGAGCGCGAGATGCTCCGCGGGGAGCTCCATGAGACCGCCCTGCATACGCTCCGGGGGCAGGCCCGCGGGCGTGATGAGGGTGTACGTACCGCCGCCGCCCGGCAGCTCCGTGTCGGAGAACTGCCAGCCGAAGACCGTGCCGTAGAACTCCTGGGCGCCCTTGGCATCGGTCGTGTAGAGCTCCGTCCAGGACAGCGCGCCCGGGGCGTCCACCAGCTCGACACCCGTGTCCGAACCGGGCTGCCAGGCGGCGAACTGCCCACCCAGCGGGTCGGTGTACTGGGCCATGCGACCCCACTCGCCGAGGTCCCTCGGCGCGACGCGCACCGTGCCTCCGGCGCGCTCCACGGCCTCGGTCGTCGCGTCCGCGTCGGCGACCGTGTAGTAGATCATCCAGGCGGGACGGGCGCCCTGCTCGGTGAGCTTGCCCAGGCCGGCGACGATCTTGCCGTCCTTGCGGAACATCCCGCCTTCCATGTCCTCCCCGCCGCCGCTCATGGGCTCGTAGTCCCAGCCGAGCGTGGAGCGGTAGAAGGCCGCCGCGGCCGGCACGTCGGGCGCACCGAGGTCGAGCCAGCAGGGCGTGCCGGGGGCGAAATCGGTGGTGATCATGGGCCTTCCTTTCGCAGATGCCGTACGGGGCCCAGCCTGCCACCGGCGACCGGCACCCGCCCCTCGACCGCGGCCCGGGCGGACGTCCGCCCAGGTGAGCCGTGATCGGGTGCATGCCAGCTGGTGCGAGCCGGACCGGCGCGGTGTAGGCAGGAGTCATGCCACAGCGATCCGAGGGGCTCCGTTGGCCGGCGCGGGCGAGCCGTTCGCTGGTCGTCGTGCCGGTCGTGTGGATCGTCGCGGTCGTCGTGACCGACGTCCTGGTACCCCCCGACGTCCACCTCGGGCCGCTGCTGGTCGCCGCGCCGGCGATCACCCCGTCGTTCGGCGGCCCCCGGACCGTGGGAGCCGTGGCCGCGCTGGCGGTGCTCGCCCAGGCGCTCATCGGGGTGCTGCGCGACCCCGACACCCTGTTCTCGGCCAACCACCAGGCACAGATCATCGCCCTGGCCCTGGTCGGGATCTGCCTCGTGGTCTTCTGCGTCGTGCGGGACCGCCGGGCGGAGGAGCTGAGGCGGGTGCGGTCCGTGTCCGAGGCCGCCCAGCGCGGAGTGCTGCCGCCGCTGCCCAGCCGCATCGGGCCGCTGCGCGTCGCCTCGCGCTATCTCGCCGCGGAGGCCGAGGCGCAGATCGGCGGGGACCTGTACGCGGCGGCACGGACCACCTCCGGCACCCGGCTGATGGTCGGCGACGTGCGCGGCAAGGGGCTCACCGCGGTGAGCGACGCCGCGCTGCTGCTCGGGGCGTTCCGCGGCGCGGCCCATCGCCAGGCGGGCCTCGGGGAGTTGGTGGCCTATCTGGACCGGAGCGTGTGCTGGGACCTGATGGAGCCCGGCGAGACGCTCCGCCCCGGCGAAACCTTCATCACCGCCGTCTTCCTCGACATCCCCGACGACGGGGGCGCCGTCCAGATGATCTCCTGCGGGCACCCGCCGCCGATCGTCCTGCGCGACGGCCTGCCCACGACCATGGACGCCACCCGTCCCGCGCCGCCGCTGGGCCTCGGCGAACTGACGCCCGTGCGCTACCGCGTCGACCGCTTCCCCTTCGAGCCGGGCGAACTGCTCCTGCTCTACACGGACGGCGTGACCGAGGCCCGCGAGCCCGGCGGCCCCTTCTACCCGCTCACCGAGCGCGTCACCGGCTGGACCGAGCAGGACCCCGACCGGTTCCTGCACCGCCTGCGCGGCGATCTGCTGCGACACGTGGGCGGTCACCTCGACGACGACGCCGCCATGATCGCGATCGGACGGCCCGTCGAGCCGGGGGCGAGCTGAGGCCGCCCGCACCCGGCAGGAAAACGCTGGTGCGTGCCGCGCGCCGGGTTCCTATCCTCGGCGGATGAAGCCGCCCGAGCGTCCGCCCAAGCCCGTGCCCGGCGACCGCGTCGCGGTCGTCTCCCCGTCCTCCGGGCTCCCAGGTGTGCTCCCGCTCCCGTACGAGCTCGGTCTCGAACGGCTGCGCGAGGAGTTCGGCCTGGAGCCCGTCGAGTATCCGGCGACCCGGAAGATGAACTCCACACCCCAGGAGCGCGCCGACGACCTCCACGCCGCGTTCGCCGACCCGACCGTCAAGGCGGTGGTGGCCACCATCGGCGGCGACGACCAGCTGACCGTGCTCCCGTTCCTGGACCGCGAGCTGATCCGCGACCACCCGAAGCCGTTCTTCGGCGTCAGCGACAACACCAACTTGCTGCTGTTCCTGCGGAACCTGGGCATCGTCGGCTACCACGGGGGCTGCCTGATGACCGAGTTCGGCCGCCCGCACCGCATCCACCCACTGACCGCCGACTCCCTGCGCGCCGCCCTGTTCACCCGCGGCCCCTACGAACTCCGGCCCGCCGAGCGCTACCGCGACACCGACCGCGATTGGGCGGACCCCGCCACCTTCGAGGCGGAGCCGGACTCGGAGCCGGCCGGGGGCTGGATCTGGCACCGCCCCGAGCGCACGGTCGAGGGCCGCGCCTGGGGCGGCAATCTGGAGATCCTCTCCTGGCTTCTGATGGCCGACCGCGAAATCGAACGGGACGTGTCCGCCTACGAGGGCGACGTGCTGTTCCTGGAGACGTCCGAGGAGCTGCCGCGCGCGGAGGAGGTCCACCGGATCCTGCGCAACATGGGCGAGCGCGGCCTGCTGGCCCGCTTCCCCGCCCTCCTCATGGGCCGCGCCAAGGCCTGGTCCTTCGAGCGCCCGAACGACCTCCAGGCCCGACGGCGCTACGCCGACGAGCAGCGCGAGGCGGTCCTCCGCGCCCTGGCCACGTACGCCCCGCACACGATGGCGGTCTTCGACGTGGACCTGGGCCACACGGACCCCCAACTGGTCATCCCCTACGGAGGCCTGGTCCGCGTGGACGGCCCGGCCCGGCGCATCACCGTCACGTACTGATCCAGGCCACCCCGCTCAGAAGGGCACGGTCAGACCCGCGTCGCGCAGCACGACCAGCGCCCGGCCGAGACATTCCGCGGCCGTGGCACCGTCGGCCCGCAGGCCGTGCGGCAAGGGGCCGCCACCGGCCGCGAAGGTCCACGGCGGCCGGCCGGCCCGCAGTCGCTCGGCATCCACGCGGATCAGGGCGTCGACGCCCTCGCCGAGCTGCGCCCCGGTCAGTGCATCGGGACGACCGCGACCGGGGCGGTGCTGTGGTGGACGACCGTGTGGATGACGTGGCCCAGGCGCGGGCCGACGGGGAGTTTGCGGGGGCGGTGGCCCACGATCACCAGCTCCGCGTCCTGGGACGAGTCCTCCAGGCGGTCGCCTGCGGGGCCCTCGACCGCCCCGGCGGTGGCCTCCACGTCCGGGAACCGTTCAAGCCAGGGCATCAGTCGCTCGTCGAGGCTGCCGAGCGCTCCGATCCGCTCCTTCTCGCCCATTTTCGGATCCATGACGCCGCCGTACCCGTAGAAGGTGGGCAGCGGTCGGCTGTACAGGAACCGGATCGGGGCGTTGCGGCGGGCCGCCTCCGTGAAGGCGAAGGCCAGCAGGGGGTCACAGGAGTGCTCGATGTCGACGCCCACCACGATCCCGGCGGAGGCGGCGGCCCGCTCGGCCTCCCGCGCCCGGACCAGGACGACCGGATGCCGGGCGCTGCCGAGGACCGAGAGCGCGACCGAGCCGGAGACGAAACCGTGCACGGTCCCGAGCCCGCGCGAGCCGAGCACCAGCAGGTCCGCCTCGTCCGCCGCCGCCGTGAGCTCGGCCGCCGGCCGGCCGTGCAGTCGCTCGGTGAGCACCTCCAGGTCGGGGTGCTCCCGCCGTGCGCGGTCGGCCTCGTCCCGCAGGAGCGCGTCGATCCGCTCGGCGTGGGCCCGGTCGTCCTCGGTCGGCGGCTCGTCCTTGCGCTCCACCACGTGGGCCAGCCGCAGCGGCACCTCGCGCAGCACGGCCTCGCGGGCCGCCCAGCGGGCGGCGGCGACACTCTCGGGGGAGCCGTCCAGCCCCACCGTGACCTGGGCAGTCATGACTACCTCCACAAAGCCGGCCGTTTCACTCCTTCCAGGTTCGTACAGCGGGCTCAGCCGCGCAGCAGCACGGGCTTGCGGGCGAGGAAGGTGGCGTAGGTCCGGTCGGCGCCCTCGGCGGGTTCCTCGACCAGGCGCGCGGTGAGGGCGAGGCCTGCCCGGGTCAGGAGTGCGGCGATGCGGTCCGGGGGCAGGAGGTAGGAGGCGTAGGAGACCGGATGGCCGCCGTACGCCTCGGTGGGGCGCAGGTGCCGGTCGTCCCCGACGTGGCCGGCCAGCATCAGGCAGCCGCCGGGCGCGAGCGTCCGGTGGAACTCGCCGAACAGCAGCGGCAGCGACTCCGGTGGCGTGTGGTGCGTGGAGTAGTACGCGAGGATGCCGCCGAGCGCGTCGTCCCGGATCGGCAGCGAGGTCATCGAGCCGACGCCGAACCACAGGTCCGGACGGGCGGCGCGGGCCAGCCCGGCCATGGCGGGGGAGAGGTCGATGCCGAACACCGGCACGTTCCGCTCCGCCAGATAGGCCGTGACCCTGCCGGGCCCGCACCCCAGGTCCCCGACGGGCCCGAGCCCCGCCGTGCGCGTCGTCTCGGCGAACGCGTCGAGCATCCCCCGCGACAGCGGATCCAGCTCCGCCGGAGTCTTGACCCGCTCGACGTAGGCGGACGCGACCCGGTCGTACGACTCCTGGACGGCGGCGAGATGGGAGAGGTCGGGCATGCCGGGACTCTAGTGTGCGGGGCCGGACCGTTCCGGGCGTTCGACGGTTCCCGGCCGTTCCCGGCGTTTCAGCGGGTGATCGGCGGCGCTACGCGTCCGCGGACGTCGACTGGCTGCGCGACTGCGTCAGGCTCCGCGAGTCCGGCATGCCGCTGAGATCCGGGCCCTGGAGGAGGGCCGCTCCGTGATCGCCTGGAGGGTCGGCGTGTACGCCGAGCATCTGGAGCGCGGCGAGGCCGGCGGCCTGACGGTCGGTCAGTCGTGCGGCGCCTGGCCGCTGACGCGGTGGTCGGCGTGGCTGAGCGCCTCCATGACCAGCCGCCTCAAGTGCCCGTCGGTCAGCCGGTAGTGGACGTACCGGCCCTCGCGGCGCGTCTCGACGAGGCCCGCGAGCCGCAGCTTGGCCAGATGCTGACTGACGGCCGTGCGCGACACGGCGCACCGCTCGGTCAGCGTGCTCACGTCCGACTCCTCCAGGGCGAGGAGCCACAGCAGGTGCAGCCGTGTCACGTCCGACAGCAGCGCGAACACGCGCGTCGCCTCGGTGAGCCGGGCGGCGTCGGGCTCACGCAGATGCGCACCTGCCGCAGCTGGGACTGCTTCGCGTTCGGACATGCCGCAACCCTAGGGCCCGGGACCGCTGTACGCCCATAACCATCATGTGCGCAGATGCGCACATGATGGTTATGCTGAAGGCCGCCGACGCCCGGGGAGCCGCCGCATGCTGTCCGTCCTGCGTGATCGCACCTACCGCCGTCTGTTCGCCGCCCAGGTCGTCGCCCTCACCGGCACCGGCCTCGCCACGGTGGCGCTGAGCCTGCTCGCGTACGACATCGCGGGCGGCGGAGCGGGCGAGGTCCTCGGCACCGCGCTCGCGATCAAGATGGTGGCCTACGTGTTCGTCGCCCCGGCCCTCGGCGCCTTCGCCGGCCGGCTGCCGCGCCGGACCCTGCTGGTGGGCGCCGACCTGACGCGGGCGGCGGTCGCCCTGTGCCTGCCCCTGGTCGACCAGGTCTGGCAGGTCTACGTCCTGATCTTTCTGCTCCAGTCGGCTTCGGCCGCGTTCACCCCGGTCTTCCAGGCGGCGATCCCGGACGTGCTGCCCGAGGAGCGCGACTACACCCGGGCCCTGTCGCTGTCCCGGCTCGCCTACGATCTGGAGAGCCTGTTCAGCCCGGCGCTCGCCGGGCTGCTGCTGACCCTGGTCACGTACGACTGGCTGTTCACCGGCACCACGCTGGGCTTCCTGGCCTCGGCCGCCCTGGTCGTGTCCGTCGCCCTGCCGAAGCCGGCCGCCGCGCCGTCCGGCGGCCCCGCCCGCACGAAGGCAGCCGCGGGCACCCGCCTCTTCCTCCGCCTCCCGCGACTGCGCTCACTGCTCGCGCTCAACCTGGCCGTGGCCTGCGCGAGCGCCCTGGTCACGGTGAACTCCGTCGTGTACGTCAAGGGTGTCTTCGGCCTGTCCGCCGGATCGCTCTCCCTCGCCCTGGGCTGCTACGGAGCCGGGTCGATGGCCGTCGCGCTGGTCCTGCCGCGTGTGCTGGAGCGGGTGCCGGACCGCCGGGTGATGCTCGGCGGTGCCCTGCTGCTGACGGTCGCCTTCGTGGGGACCGGTGCCGTCACGGCCGGGCGGGGCGGGAGCTGGCGGTGGCCGGCGCTCCTGGCGGTGTGGGCGGTGTTCGGCGCGGCCTGCTCGATGGTGCTGACGCCGACCGGCCGCCTGATCCGGCGCTCGGCACCTCCGGCGGAACGGACGGCGGCGTTCGCGGCCCAGTTCTCGCTGTCCCACGCCTGCTGGCTGCTCACCTATCCGCTGGCGGGCTGGCTCGGCGCCACGGCCGGACTCGGCTGGGCCGTCGCCGCGCTCGGCGCCCTCGCGTCGGGCGCGGGCCTGGCGGCGGTACGGCTGTGGCCCGCGTCGGCGGAGCCGGCGGCGCGGGAGCGGCACCCGGTCGTCGCGCACGAGCGCCGCGGCCTCGCGCCCGGCCACCCCCACCACCGGGTCATGGGTCCGATCGACGCCCGGCCGGGGGCGTAGGCGCGTCGTCCGGCGCTCCGCCCATCATGCGCAGCATCCCCAGGCCGCCGGTGCCGACGAAGCGCGCGACGAGCACGGCCGCGAGGGCGAGGAAGGCGATGTTGAGATACGTCGTGTAGTTCCAGCTCACGCCCTCCATGGGCACGGTGGCGTCCCGCTGGTCGGGCACGAGACCGAGGCCGCCGAAGAGGAACTCGACGACGTATCCGGCGGCGGCCATCGCCGCGTAGAACGTGCCGAACAGGAAGGCGGCCGTCCGCGCGCCGTAGTACTTCCGGTAGATGGAGAGGATCGGCAGGATCAGCAGGTCGGCGTAGAGGAACGCGATCACGCCGCCGAAGCTGATGCCGCCCTGCCACAGCACGACGGCGAGCGGCACGTTGCCGATCGAGCAGACGAAGGACGCGACGGCGACGAGCGGCCCGATCAGCGGGCCCCAGAGCTTCGCCGCCAGCGGGTGGCCCTCGAAGAAGAAGGCGCGCCAGAACGATTCGGGCACCCACGCGGCGACGGCCCCCGCGATCAGCAGCCCGGCCACCAGGTCGCGCAGGACGGCCGCCCACTCCATGACGAACACGTGCGAGGTGGCGGTGAAGCCCTCCCGCGAGAACAGGCGGGCCGCGAACCCGCCCTCCTTGCGGACGGACATGTCCATCGCCGCGTGCCCCTCCATCGATCCGGCCAGGCCGCGCTCCGCCTGCGTACGGGCCTCGCGCAGGAGCCGGTCGCGCAGCAGCAGCCGGAACAGGACCGCGAGCAGCACGATCATGATCGGGCCGCCCACGAACTCGGCGGCGGTGAACTGCCAGCCCATCAGCAGGGCCAGGATCACCCCCAGTTCGACGACCAGATTGGTGGAGGCGATCTCGAAGGCCATCGCCGCGGTGAAGTTCGCGCCCTTGCGGAACAGCGAGCGGGCGAGTGCGACCGCGGCGTACGAGCAGGACGACGACGCGGCGCCGAGCCCGGTGGCCAGCGCGAGGGTCCGGGGGCGGTCGTCGCCGAGCAGCGTCACGACGGTCGAGCGGCGCACGACGGCCTGCACGACGGCGGAGAGCGCGAAGCCGAGGATCAGGGCCCAGGTGACCTCCCAGGTCATCGCGCCTGCGATCTCCAGGGCGTGCAGTACGGCGTGCAGTACGGCGTCCATGGGCGTGTCTCCTCGGGGCGGACGACAACGGGCCGGGGGGTGGGGGTGGTGTACGGGCGGGTGAGGCGGCCGGTCCCGGGGTGCCGGAACCGGCCGCCGTCGTACGTCGGCCGACGAATCAGAGCCGGTCGAGGATCTTCTTCATCCGGGTGATCTCGGCGCTCTGCCCCTTGATCACGTCAGCGGCGAGCTTCTTCGCGTCGGCGTTCTTGCCGTGCTTCCGCTCGTCCTCGGCCATGGCGACCGCGCCCTCGTGGTGGGCGATCATCAGCCGGGCGAACTTCTTGTCGAAGTCCTTGCCCCGGGCGGCCTTGAGATCGTCCATGTCCTGGTCGGACATCATCCCGGCCATGCCCGAGCCACCCGAGTGGTCCATGCCGGGCATGTCACCGCCCTCGTGCTCCGAGGAGCCGGCCGTCGGACGGGGCTCGCCCCAGGCGTCGAGCCAGCCGTTCATCGTGCTGATCTCGGGATCCTGGGCCTTCTCGACGGCGTCGGCGAGGCTCTTCACCTCGGGGTCGGCGGCGCGGCCGTCGGCGAGCTTCGCCATCTCCAGGGCCTGCCGGTGGTGCGGGATCATCTGCTGCGCGAACGTCACGTCCGCGTCGTTGAAGGCGGCGCCGCCCGGCTCGGCCGAGGCGCTGTGGTCCATCCCGGGCATCGACGTGTGGCCGGCCCCGGAGTCCTCCGACGAGCCGCATGCCGCGAGGGCGAGCGCGAGCACGGCGGTGGCCGCGGCGGTCGCGAGGGCCCGGCGGCGTACGGGAGTGACGGGGGTGGTGCGGGTGACGGGAGTGGGGGGAGTGAGGAGAGTGAAGGGCTTCTTCACGGACATGGTGGGTGTCTTTCGGGTGGGCGCACCCGGGTGCGGGCGCGCGGAACGGGCATGACGCGGTCGCCGTCCCGCCCGGGAACCCCTGCGACAGGGCGGGGAGCGGGAGCGGCGGGCGCCCGTCACGTCCGCGCGACACACACCTGGATCAGGAGCCCTCGGCCGCCCCGCGGCGGCCCGCGATAGGCCCGGCCGGCCGCGCCGGGCCGGCATCCGATCAGCCAGGTCATGAACAGGGCCGCCAGGCCGAACACGAGGACCGCGTCCGCCGACGGCAGCGGCAGGCGGTCCCGGGCCGGCGTGAACACGCAGGTCTCCCCGCCCGTCCGCGACACGGCGGGGCCGGCCTGCGCGGACCGCTCGTCGCGCGGGGTGCCCGCAACCACGGGGGCATGCCGGGCCGCGTGCGCCGCTGCCGTTTCCGGCGCCGCCGCGGGCCCCGACATCGACATCGACGCCGAGGCCGATGCGGCCATCGGCACGGACTCGCCGTGGCAGCCCCCGGCCGCGTTCGCCGGGAAACCGTGCATCAGGAACAGGCCGGCCAGTACGGCACACAGCGCGAGCACGCGGGGGACCCCCCGCCTGATGCACCCGCGCCGACGATTCACGGCTGCCACGCTACCCAGTCGCGCCGCACGAGGTGCGCACCGGCGCCCGCCGGGTTCTCCTGACGAGGGTGCGAAAGTCGGCCGTTCCCGGGTGACACCTGGAGCCGGGGCGCGACGCACGCGACAATGAGGACAGGGCCTCGATCCGGGTGAAGAGGTGGCGGCCCATGGGTGACGTACGCCGACGGCTGAGGTGGTGGGGGCGCGGTCCCCTCACGCGGGACTGCGATGTGTTCGAGGGCTGGGTCGTGCTCGTGGCCTGGATCGTCGCCGTCCTGGGCGGCGTCCTGGCCGGGGTCGTGGCGGGCACGGCGACAGAGGCCTCGCTGAGCAGGGAGCGGGCCGAGCGCCTGCAGCTCTCCGCCGTCGTGGTGAAGGAGGCCCCTCGTCCGCAGCTGATGCAACCGGGCAGCGGCGCCACCCGCGCCACCGTGCGCTGGACCGCCCCCGACGGCATCACGCACACCGGCACCGCGAAGGTCGCGGCCGGGACCGCCGCGGGCACGCACGTCACCGTGTGGACGGACCGGCAGGGCGACCGCCTGTCGCCGCCGGTGAACCCGGCTGAGTCCCTGTTCGGCGGAGCCATGGCCGGGATCCTGGCCGCGGGCGGCACGGCCGTGGTCGTGGGCGCCGGCACGAAGGGCGTGCGCCTGCTCGTGGAGCGCCGGCGCCTGGCCGGCTGGGACGCGGAATGGGCGCAGGCCGACGCGCGGTGGCGCCGCACGGCGGGCTGACGGGACGGGACACGCAGGCGCAGGTCAGACACTGTGGCGTGCCCGAAATCGCGGTGCGCCGCGGGGGCGGCCGTGAAAAGGTTCGCGCATGCCGATCGTCGACGTGTCCCCCGAGGTGTCCCTCGCCTACGAGACCTTCGGCGACCCAGGGGACCCACCCGTCCTGCTCGTGATGGGCTTCGGGGCGCAGCTGCTCGCCTGGCACGAGGACTTCTGCCGGGAACTGGCCGCACGAGGCCGCTACGTGATCCGGTACGACAACCGCGACTGCGGCCTGTCCACCAAGTTCGCCGACCACCCCGTCGACCTGGGCGCGTTCATCGCCGCCGTGAGCTCCGGAGACTTCCCCGCGGCCCTCGCGATGATCCCCTACCGGCTGTCCGACATGGCCGCCGACGGCCTGGGCCTGCTCACCGCGCTCGGTGTCGAACGCGCCCACGTGGTCGGCGCCTCGATGGGCGGAATGATCGCCCAGACGATGGCCCTCGCCGACCCCGAGCGGGTACTGACCCTCACGTCGATGATGTCCTCGACCGGCGAGAGCGAGTACGGCCGGCCCAGCCCCGAGGCTCAGGCGGTGCTCTTCACCCCGAAGCCCGCCGAGCGCGAGGCGTACGTCGCGGCGGCCGAGCGTGAGCTGGTGTGGGCCTCCCGGCGCTACGCCGACGCGGCCGGGCTGCGCGAGCTGGCCTCCGCCAGCTACGACCGCGCCTACTACCCCGAGGGGATCGGACGCCAGTTCGGCGCCATGATCCTCAGCGGTTCCCGCGCGGACGCGCTGCGCGGCCTGCGCACGCCCACCCTGGTGATCCACGGACTGGACGACACGCTGATCGACCCCAGCGGCGGCCGGCGCACCGCGGAACTCGTCCCCGGCGCCGAACTCCTCCTGATCCCGGACATGGGCCACGACCGCCCCCGGGAACTCTGGCCCCGCCTCGTCGACGCCCTCGCGGCCCACACGGGCTGACGGGGCGCTCCCGGGAGGCCGGGGCCGTACCCTCAGCCGGCGGAGTCCCGTTTCTCCCGGTCGTAGCCGTCGCGGTGCTGGAGGACCTCCTCCATGTTCCCCTCCGCCCACGCCTTGATGCCCCGCATGACTCCCTGGAGCGAGCGGCCGAGACCGGTCAGCTCATAGGTGACGGTGACGGGCACCGTGGGCGTCACGGTCCGGGTCACCATCCCGTCGCGCTCCAGCGAGCGCAGCGTCTGCGTCAGCATCTTCTGACTCACGCCCGAGATCCGGCGGGACAGCTCGGAGAACCGCAGGGGCCGGGGCGGGTCGTCGGAGGCGGCGCCCGGCAGCGGGCCGTCCCCGCCGAGCGCGGCGAGCACGAGAGCGACCCACTTGTCGGAGATCCGCTCCAGGAGCTGACGGCTCGGACACGCCGCCAGGAACGCGTCGTACTCCGCTTTGGCCACCGCCCGCCTCTGGGACGCGGTGCTGGTCGTCATGGCTCGTCTCCTCCGCTCGGTGACTTAGGCACTTCAAGGTGCCTACTTCCCGCTGGAGAGCGGGTGCCTTCATGGTGGTGGTGCACCCGGGGAATGGCAAGACCTCGCAAGCCCACCCCATGAGGCCTTCACGAAGGAGCAGTTGACGATGCATCAGACGATGTCGAAGCGAGCCGTGGTACGCGTTCCGTCCGGGCCGGGATCCATCGAGACCGTCGAGGTCCCGGTGGCCGAACCGGGTCCTGCGGAGATCCGCGTCAAGATCGCCGCCGCGGCGGTCAACCCCGTCGACCTGGGAGTGGCCGGCGGCGTATTCCACCGGCTCGGCATGGTCCACCAGCCGGACCACACCGGCCTCGGCTGGGACTTCGCCGGCACGGTCGAGGCCGCCGGAGCCGACGCCGGACTGGAGGTCGGCACCCGGGTCGCCGGGTTCCTGGACGGCTTCGACCGCGACCACGGATCCCACGCCGAGCACCTCCTGGTCCCCGCCGCGAACGTCGCCGTCGTTCCGGACGCCACGGACCTGGTCGAGGCGGCGACCGTGCCGCTCAACGCCACCGCGGCGGCCCAGCTCGTCGACCTCCTCGGCGAGGCGCCGGGCGCGGCACGGCGCCTGCTGGTGACCGGCGCGGCCGGCGCGGTGGGCGCGTACGTCGCCGTCCTCGCGCAGGACCGCGGCTGGCAGGTGACCGGAATGGCCCGTGCGGCCGACGAACCGTTCGTCCGGGGCCTCGGCGCCGACTTCACCACCGAGCCGGGGGAGGGCTGGGACGCCGTGGCCGACGCCGGAGCCCTCCAGGAGGACGCCCTGCGGGCGGTGCGGGACGGGGGCCGCTTCATCGGCGTGCAGCCGGCCGCGCGGCTCCCCGAGATGCGCGGCGTCACCGTCGACGTCGTGTTCGCCCGCCCCGACGGCGCGCTGCTCGCCGGACTGCTCGACCGGGTGGCGAAGGGAGAACTGCCCGCGCGCGTCCACGCCGTCACCCCGCTGGCCGAGGCGGCTGCCGCGTACCGGGCGATGGCCGAGGGCGGCGTCCGCGGCCGGATCGTCCTCGTCCCCTGACGGCCCGGCGTGGGGCCGCGGTTCGATCCGCGGCCCCGGGGTACCCGCCGCCGCGGCACGACCACTTCCGGGAAGCTGGTGGACTCCATGAACATCGCGCGCGTCCTGATGGTCGCACCCGTACGGGACATCGATGCCGCCGTCGCCTGGTACGAGCGGCTGCTGGGGCGCCCGGCGGACACCCGGCCGATGCGGTCACTGGCCGACTGGCACCTCACCCCGACCGGATGGCTCCAGGTCTTCCAGGACCCCGGGCACGCCGGCTCGGCGCTGCTCAACCTCGAGGTGCCCGACCTGGACAAGGCCCTGGCCGGACTCGCCGACCGGGGCCTGACACCGGGACCCGTCCAGGAGGGCGGGGTGCGCACCCGGTTCGCCGCCCTGGACGACCCCGACGGGAACCGGGTCACGCTGCTGGAGAACCCGGTGACGTGACCCCGCCGCCGGGCCCGGTCCTCCTCGCACACCCGGCAGCGGGCGAACTGCCCTGGAAACTCAGCGGATCTGATCCGGTGTCACCGTCAGCCACCGCCTGTCCGCCGTCACCTTCTGTCCCAGCTCCTTCTGCCGCTGCGCGCCCGCGGCCTTCATCCCGTCGATCTCCTTCATGTACTTGTCCTTGCGGTTGACCCAGACGCGGACGCCGCCGTGCTCGACGTCCGTCGAGCGGAAGAGCATGGGCCCGTCGCTCTTCGGGGTGTCACCGGCGGCCAGGATCGGCTTCTGCCAGGGGTCGACGTACGTGGAGATCGCGGCGGGCTTGCCCTCGTACCAGGTGGCGGGGGCCCAGAGTGTCGACGTCAGTTCGCGGTCGGCGAGCTTCGCGGGGTCGAAGGTGCCCGCGGCGATCTCCTTGCGGGAGCTGGTGACGTCGCCCGTCCTGCGGTCCTTGAGGAGGGCGGAGACCCCGAGCACGTTCTCGGGGCGTACGCCGTAACCGTACTTGGGGTCGGCCAGCACCATCCGGACGAGGTCCTCGCTCGCGGCGCTGACCACGTAGACCCGGATGCCGTGCCGGCTCAGCGAGCGGTAGAGCTCCTGCATGCCCGCGGAGAGCTGCGGCGGCTTCACCCCGTCGGGCAGCGGCCCGTCGTAGGCCAGCAACTCGTCCACGTAGCCCTTGAGTTGCTTCAGCGTGAAGCCGGAGAAGATCTGCGCGGCCCACGGGTAGGACACCTGGTCGTCGATGTCGCACAGCCGCGCGTAGTACTCGGTCAGCGTCTCCTTGTGCGTGGCCGTGTCCTTGAAGGGGATGACCTTCAGGGCCGGGTCCATGGTGGCGCGCGTGAGGACGCCCTTCATCTCCAGGAACGGGAGCAGCGATTCCTCGAGGTCGTTGCGGTACGAGGTGTTGTCGGCGTCGAAGACGGCGTACGCGCCCTCGTGCTCGTGCGCGGTGATGACCTGCGCGAGCTTCTCCGCCACGGGCGCCGGCCAGTGCGACAACTCCGAGGCCACCGCCCGCTGTCGGGAGCCGGCCGTCGTCGCCTGCGGGTCCGGCCACAGGGCGCCCGCCGCGATCACCACCCCGGTCAGAGCCAGGGCGGCGCCGAGAGGAACGAGCTTCTTGTGTATCGGATGTAGGTTCACGCCGCGAAACGATAGACGCGCGCTCCGTTTCGCGTGCCGGTGATCGGCATGGCCTGCCGGGGAGTTGGGCGAACGGCGGGCAGCCCGGCTCAGGAGGTGGGGCCGACGGCGCCCACCAGCGTGACCATGACCTCGACGGCCTCGCGGTCCGAGAGTCCTTGCTCCCGGCACAGTGAGCGCCAGGTCGAGAACGCCGCGGCGTGGCCGATCGCCGCCCGCCGCACCGGTGCGGCGCCGCCTGGCCACGGCTCGGCCAGCACCTCGACGTACTGCCGGGTCATCGCCTCACGGGCCCGGCGGATCGACTCGGGAACGGCGTGCTGGTCGCGGATGACCAGGGTCAGCATCTGCTCGCCGGCGCGGTAGAAGCGGTAGAGGTCGGCGAGCCCGGCCGTGAGCCGCTCGACGGGGTCCTCGATCGTGCGCCACCGGTCCGGGCGGGGCGGCTCCTGGCGCGACATCCAGTGCCCCGAGCAGGCCTCGAACAGGGCTGTCTCGTCCGGGAAGTGCCGGTAGACGGTCATCCGCGTCACCCCGGCGCGCTCGGCGATCGCGGCGATGCTCGTCGCGCCCGGGCCCGCGGTGCCGTGCAGATGCACGGCGGCCTCGACGATGCGCCGCCGGGTCCGGTCCACGTCCTCGGCGCGCTTGCGCATCTCGTAGCCACGCGATTTCGACGAACGCTGGTGTTCACTCAAAGCTTGACACCTCTGGGACCGCGGCGGAGACTTTTAGGAGAACGCCAGTGTATCGCCAAAAAGTGCACCGAGGTGATCACCATGACTGAATCGCCGGCACCGCCGCTCACCGTCGTCCGCCCCGGCGAGGGACCCCAGGGCTTCCTCGGCTCCATCGGAGTCGCCTTCAAGCTCTGGGGCGCGGACACGGACGGAGCGGTCTCCGTCGTCGAGCACCCGTTCCCGGTCGGCGCCCTGGTCCCGCCGCATCTGCACACCCGGGAGGACGAGTACTCGATCGTCACCGAGGGCGAGATCGGCTTCCGGTCCGGGGACCGCGAGGTCGTCCTGGGGGCCGGCGGCTACATCACCAAACCGCGCGGGGAACTGCACACGATGTGGAACGCCGGAGCCGTCCCGGCCCGGATGATCGAGATCATCAGCCCCGCGGGGTTCGAGCACTTCTTCCGCGAGGTGGTCGAGATGTTCGAGGACGAGCAGCCGCCGGCCGCCGAGGCGCTGCCTGAACTCGCCGCCAAGTACGGCCTCGAACTCGGCCGGCCCGACTGGCTGCCCGACGTCATCGCGCGCTTCGACCTGACACCGCCGCCCGGCCTCTGACCGGGGGCCGCGCGGGTGCGGGGCGGGATCACCGGGTGTGCGGGGTGGACAAGCGTGCGTGGGCCCTCGTAGCTTAACGAGCGTTCGACGGAGCGCAGTGAGGCAGATCCAGAGCTGGGAGCCCGCATGGCCGACGCAGTACTCACCGCATTCCGCGACGACGGCATCACCGTCATCACCCTCAACCGCCCCGAGGCCCGCAACGCCGTGAACCGGGCCGTCGCCGAGGGCGTGGCCGCAGCGCTCGACGAACTCGACCGCAGGGACGACCAGTCCGTCGGCGTCGTCACCGGCGCCGGCGGCACGTTCTGCTCGGGCATGGACCTCAAGGCGTTCCTCGCCGGGGAGCGGCCCGTGGTGGAGGGGCGAGGCCTCGCCGGGATCACCGAGGCGCCGCCCCGCAAGCCGATGATCGCCGCCGTCGAGGGCTACGCGCTGGCCGGCGGCTGCGAGATCGCGCTGGCCTGCGACATGGTCGTCGCCGCGGACGACGCCCGCTTCGGGATCCCCGAGGTCAAGCGGGGCCTCGTCGCCGCCGCGGGCGGACTGCTGCGCCTGCCGCGCCGCATCCCGCCGCAGATCGCCATGGAGATCGCCCTGACCGGCGACTTCCTGGACGCCCCGCGTGCTCACGCCTACGGCCTCGTCAACCGGCTCACCGCGCCCGGATCCGCCCTCGACGGCGCGCTGGAGCGCGCGCCATCGCCGCCAACGGCCCCCTCGCGGTCCGCGCCACCAAGCGGATCCTCACCGAGGCCCGTACTTGGACCGCCGATGAGGAAGGGGAGCGGATGCGCGAGATCACCGCCCCCGTCTTCGCCTCCGAGGACGCGAAGGAAGGCCCGCGCGCCTTCGCCGAGAAGCGCGCCCCGCGCTGGACCGGACGGTGAGCACCGGACCGCTCGCCGGGATCCGCGTCGTCGAGCTCGGGGGCCTCGGCCCCGGCCCCTTCTGCGGCATGCTGCTCACCGACCTCACCGACCTCACCGACCTCGCCGACCTCGGCGCCGAGGTGATCCGGGTCGACCGGCCGGCCGAAGCAGGGCAGGCCACGCGGCACCCGGTGATCCACCGAGGCCGCACCTCCGTCACCGTCGACCTCAAGCACCCCGAGGGCGCCGCCGCCGTACGCAAGGTGATCGCCGGCGCGGACGCCGTCATCGCGTCGGCGTCATCGGGGCCCCGCACCCCGAGGTCGCCGAGCTGCCCGTCGCGTATGTCGTCCCCCGCCCCGGACATCCCGCTGGACCCGAACTCGCCACCGAGCTCATGGAGTTCGTGGCCGAGCGCGTCGCGCCGTACCAGCGGGTGCGCGAGATCCACTTCATCGAGGCCCTGCCCGTCTCCGCCGCGGGCAAGGTCCTCAAGACGGAGCTGCGGTGGCGCCACGCGTGACCGGCCCCGGAGTCGGCGGCACGTTCGAGCCCGCCTGGGCGCGCGCGGCGTTCGAGGGGGCCGCCGCGGGGGGCGTGACCGTGACCGGAATGATGGTGGACCGGCCCGGCTGCCAGCGGGTCCTGCGCGCACGGGGAGTGAGGGAAGGGTGAGCGGCATCGTGATCGGCGAACCGGCGACGGCGGACGGGCGGGACGCACCAGGGACCGGCGCCGCACCCGGCCCGCTCGGCAAGGGCGAGCACATCGCCGTCGAGGCGAACGGCGACGGCGCCTTCCTCGGGTACTGCCACTCCGGCCGCGCCCGCACCCGCAGCTACGGCGGCGCCGCCCTCGGCCAGGCCCTGGCCGCCGCGTACCGGACGGTCGACGAGGGCCGGGCCGTGCACTCCCTGCACGCCTACTTCCTGCGGGCCCTCTCGCCCGAGCGGCCCGTCCGGTACGAGCCCGAGGCGGTCCGCGACGGCCGCAGCTACTCCATGCGCCAGGTCACCGGCGTCCAGGACGGCAAGGAGTCGCTCACGATGAGCGTCTCGTTCAAGCTGCCCCAGCCGGCCTCGGGCCTCCGCCAGCCCGACATGCCCGAGGTACCGGGGGAGGTGCCGGGACCCGAAGGGCTCGGCGACGCCTGGGCGTTCCGCCCCACGGACCATCCGCTGCGCACCTCCCTGGAGTACCGCGAAGTGCCCCGCCCGCCGCACCCCGGCACGGGCGAGATCGTCCGCCACGCCTGGATACGGACCGTCGGCGCCCTCCCGGACGACCCCGCCCTGCACGCCTGCTTCCTCGCCTACCTCTCCGACGCGCCGCTCGCCCCGACCGCCCTCGTACCGCTCGGCGAACCCCGCCCGGCCGGTGTCGCCCTCGCCTCCCTCGACCACGCCATGTGGTTCCACCAGCCGGTCCGCGCCGACCGGTGGCTGCTCTACGTGTGCCGCAGCCGGGTCGCGGGCGACGGCCGCACGCTCGCGCACGGCGAGTTCTGGGACCGGGACGGCGGCCTGGTCGCGTCCGTGGCGCAGGAGGCGCTCCTCCACGTGCGCTGACCCGCGGCCACGACCTGGCCCCCCGGGGAGGTGGAGCGGGCGTGAAGCGGGCGTGAAGCGGGTCACCCCGTCCCCGGCACCCTGGACAGGGTTGCGGTACGGGCATAACTTAACGATCGTTCGACACGGAATCCGCGATGCAGGCCACATCCGGGCGCCCCGTTCGCTCGCGCTCGCAGGCCACTCCACTCCACTCCACTCGCACTCAGGACGAGAAGAGGTTGCCGTGCGCCGTACGGTGTTCAACGAGGACCACGAGGCGTTCCGTCAGACGCTGCGGGACTTCATCGCGAAGGAGGTCGTCCCGGTCCACGCCGACTGGGAGGAGCAGGGGCACCCGCCGCGCGACTTCTACCGCCGGCTCGGTGCGCTGGGCGTGCTCGGCATCCAGGTGCCGGAGGAGTTCGGCGGGGCGGGCGAGACCAGCTTTCGCTTCGCGGCCGTCGCCGCCGAGGAGACGACCCGGGCCGGCGTCACCTTCGGCAACTACTCGGTGCACGCGAACCTGATCCTGCCGTACCTGCTGACGTACGCCACGCAGGAGCAGAAGGAGCGCTGGCTGCCGGGGTTCGCCACCGGGGACCTGATGACGGCCATCGCGATGACCGAACCCGGCACCGGCTCCGACCTGGCCAACATCCAGACGCGGGCCGAACTGTCCGCCGACGGCAGCCACTACGTGCTCAACGGCGCCAAGACCTTCATCACCGGCGGCGCCCTCGCCGACCTCGTCCTGGTCGTCGCCCGCACCGCCCCCTTCGACCCGGCCGACCGCCGCGCGGGCCTGTCGATCCTCGTCGTGGAGTCGGCGAGCGAGGGCTTCTCCGTGGGCCGCAAGCTCCAGAAGATCGGCCTGAAGGCGTCCGACACCGCCGAGTTGGCCTTCGTCGACGTGAAGGTGCCGGTGGGCAACCTGCTCGGGCAGGAGGGCAAGGGTTTCTCGTACCTGTCCCACAACCTCGCCCAGGAGCGGCTGACCATCGCCATCGGCGGCGCCGCCACGGCCGCCGCCGCCCTGCGCTTCGCCACCGACTACGTGCGCGAGCGCACCGTCTTCGGACAGCCCGTCGCCCACTTCCAGAACACCAAGTTCGTGCTCGCCGAGTGCGCCACCGAGGTCGAGGCCGCCCAGCTGATGGCCGACCGCGCCCTCGAACTGCACGACGAGGGCGAGCTGTCGGTCGCCGACGCCGCCAAGGCCAAGCTGTTCTGCACCGAGGTCGCAGGCCGCGTCATCGACAAGTGCCTGCAGCTGCACGGCGGTTACGGCTACGTCACCGAGTACCCGATCGCCCGCCTGTACGCCGACACCCGCGTCTCCCGGATCTACGGCGGCACCAGCGAGGTCATGAAGACCATCATCGCCAAGTCGCTCGGCCTCTGAAACCCGCTCCCACGGAAGGATCCGACATGCAGATCGACGCCCGCTCCTCCGCCCTGGTCACCGGCGGCGCCTCCGGCCTCGGCCGCGCCACCGCCGAACGCCTCGCAGCCGCCGGCGCGCACGTCGTCGTCTTCGACCTGCCCACCTCCGACGGTGCGGCCGTCGCCAAGGAGATCGGCGCGACCTTCGTGCCCGGTGACGTCACCAGCGAGGCCGACGTCACCGCAGCCGTCGGCGCGGCCACCGCCCTCGCCCCGCTGCGGATCACCGTGAACTGCGCGGGTATCGGCGGCGCCGGACGCACCGTCGGCAAGGAAGGGCCCTACGACCTCGCCAAGTTCCGCAAGGTGGTCGAGGTCAATCTGATCGGCACCTTCAGCGTCATCCGGCTGGCCGCACAGGCGATGGGCGGCAGCGCGCCGGTCGACGGCGACCGCGGCGTCATCGTCAACACCGCTTCCGTCGCCGCGTTCGACGGGCAGATCGGTCAGTGCGCGTACTCCGCGTCCAAGGGCGGCATCGTCGGCATGACTCTGCCCATCGCCCGTGACCTGGCCCGCACGAACATCCGGGTGATGACCATCGCGCCCGGCCTGTTCGAGACGCCGCTGCTCGGGCGGCTGCCGCAGGAGGCCAAGGACTCGCTCGGCGCCCAGGTGCCGCACCCGGCCCGGCTCGGACTGCCCGCCGAGTACGCGCAGCTCGCCGAGTCGATCATCGTGAACCCGATGCTGAACGGCGAGACGATCCGCCTCGACGGCGCCATCCGCATGGCTCCCCGCTAAACCGCCTTCCCTTCCAGGGGAGTTCAGCATGCGTGACGCAGTGATCGTGGACGCCGTCCGCACTCCCGTCGGCAAGGGCAAGCCCGGCGGCGCCCTGTCCGGCGTCCACCCCGTCGACCTCTCCGCCCACGTCCTCCAGGCCCTCGCCGAGCGCAACGGCCTCGACCCCGTCACCGTCGACGACGTCGTCTGGGGCTGCGTGTCCCAGGTCGGCGAGCAGGCGGGCGGCGTCGGCCGGTACGCGGTGCTCGCTGCGGGCTGGCCCGAGTCCGTGCCCGGTCTCACCGTGGACCGGCAGTGCGGGTCCTCCCAGCAGGCCGTGCATCAGGCCGCTGCCGGTGTCATCGCCGGGCAGTACGACATCGCCGTGGCGGGCGGCGTCGAGTCCATGTCCCGGGTCCCGATGGGGTCCTCCCGCGCGGGCGGGCAGGTCGGCGCCCCGTACGGGCCGCTCGTCGGCGAGCGCTACGACCACTACCGGTTCGACCAGGGCGTCGGCGCCGAGATGATCGCCGAGGAGTTCGGCCTCACCCGCGCCGACCTCGACCGGCACGCCGCCGACTCGCACGAGCGGGCCGCCCGCGCCATCGACGAGGGCCGCTTCAAAGGGCAGATCACCCCGGTCACCCTCCCCGACGGAACCGTCTTCGACACCGACGAGGGCGTGCGCCGCGGCACGACCACCGAGAAACTCGCCGCGCTCAAGACCCCGTTCAAGGAGAACGGCGTCATCTCCGCGGGCAACGCCTCGCAGATCTCCGACGGCGCCGCCGCGCTCCTCATCACCACGACCGAGATCGCCCTGCGCCACGGCTGGACGCCGATCGCCCGCTTCCACACCGGCGTCGTCACCGGCGTCGACCCGATCACCATGCTCAAGGGCCCGATCCCCGCCACCGCCAAGGCACTTGAACGCTCGGGACTCGCCCTGGACGAGATCGGCGCGTACGAGATCAACGAGGCCTTCGCCTCCGTCTCGCTGGGCTGGCAGCGGCAGACCGGCGCCGACTACGAACGGATGAACCCCAACGGCGGCGCCATGGCCCTCGGCCACCCGCTCGGCGGCTCCGGCGCCCGCCTGATGACGACGCTCGTGCACCACATGAGGGACCACGGCATCCGCTACGGGCTGCAGTCCATGTGCGAGGGCGGCGGCATGGCCAACGCCACGATCCTCGAACTGCTCTGAGCCCCCTGCCGGTTGAGGCGTGCCGAGACGTGCCGAGTCGTACTGAAGGGACCACCGACACCACCATGGATGCCGCCGAGTTCAAAGCCGTACGGGACGCGGTGCGGCGTCTCGTGCGCGACGACGTCGTACCGCGCGAGGACGAGATCGAGGAGATCGACGCGATCCCGGAGAGCATCCGGCGCAAGGCGGTCGGCATGGGCCTCTTCGGGTACACCCTGCCCGCCGCGTACGGCGGACTCGGCGCCTCACTGTCCGAGGACGTGCGGCTGGCCTTCGAGTTCGGCTGGACCACGCCCGCGTTCCGCTCCATGTTCGGCACCAACAACGGGATCGCCGGCAAGGTCCTCGTCGACGCGGGCACCGGGGAGCAGCGGGCGCACTGGCTGCCGCGCCTCGCCGAGGGCGCCGTCGCCTCGTTCGCGCTGACCGAGGCCGAGGCGGGCTCCGATCCGTCCGGGCTCACCACGCGCGCCGTGCGGCAGGGCGACGGGTACGTCATCGACGGCACCAAGCGGTTCATCACGAACGCGCCGCTGGCCGACCTGTTCGTCGTCTTCGCCCGCACCGGCCCGGAGACCTACGGCACGAAGGGCATCTCCGTCTTCCTGGTCGAGGCGGACCGGCCCGGGGTCACCGTCGGCCCCCGCGACCACAAGACCGGGCAGGCCGGCGCCTGGACCGCCGAGGTGTGCTTCGACGGCGTACGGGTGCCCGAGGCGGCGCTGGTCGGCGGCGCGGAGGGCGCCGGATTCGGGGCCGCCATGACCTCCCTGATCCGGGGCCGCGTCCACATCGCGGCCCTGTGCGTGGGCATGGCCGAGCGGATCCTCGCCGAGTCCGTCGCCCACGCCGCCACCAGCCGGCAGGGCGGGCGGCCCATCGGCGAGTTCCAGCTCGTGCAGGGCATGCTCGCCGAGATCCAGACCGGAGTCCTCGCCGGGCGCGCCATGGTCCTCGACGCGGCCGAGAAGTACGACTCGGGCGAGGACCGCAGGATCCGGCCCTCCGCCACCAAGCTGTACTGCTCCGAGATGGTCTCCCAGGCCGCCGACCTGGGCGTGCAGATCCACGGCGGCATGGGCTACATGCGCGGCACCGTCGTCGAACGCTGCTACCGCGACGCCCGCCTCTTCCGCATCTACGAAGGCACCAGCGAGATCCAGAAGCTGATCATCGGGCGTGCCCTGCTCAAGGGAGCCGAGTGAGCCATGGCCATGACCGAGATCCCCCTCATCGCGCGGCTCTCCGACGACGAGCGCACCGTAGTCGAGGTCGTCGCGGACTTCGTCGACAAGGAAGTCCTGCCTGTAGTACGGGAGTTGGAGCACAGCAACACCTACCCGGAGAAGCTGATCGAGCAGATGAAGAAGCTCGGCGTGTTCGGTCTCCTCGCCCCGGCCGAGCACGGCGGCGTCGACGTGTCGACCGCCTGCTTCGCCCTCGTGGCCCAGGAGCTGGCGCGCGGATGGATGTCCCTGTCCGGGGCGATGGGCGGCCACTCCGTCGTCACGTACCTCGTCCGCACCTTCGGCACGCCCGAGCAGCAGGCCACGTACCTGCCGCGCCTGGCGACCGGCGAGCTGCGCGCGACCATGGCCCTGACCGAACCCGGCGGCGGCTCCGACCTCCAGGCCATGGACACCAGGGCCGTGCTCGCGGACGGCACCTGGACCGTCAACGGCTCGAAGACATGGATCACCAACTCGCGCCGCGCCGGCCTCGTCGCCCTGCTCTGCCGCACCGAGCCGAAGCGGGGCAAGGGGTTCTCCATCCTGCTGGTGGAGAAGGGCGCCGGGTACGTCGTGTCCAAGGACCTGCCCAAACTCGGCTACAAGGGAGTCGAGAGCTGCGAACTCGTCTTCGACGACGCGAGAGTGCCCGAGGCCGCCGTCCTCGGCGGCGTGTCCGGGGCCGGGTTCGCGCAGATGATGCGCGGACTGGAGATCGGCCGCATCCAGGTCGCCTCCCGCGCCCTCGGCGTCGCCCAGGCCGCGCTGAACGACGCCACCCGCTACGCGCAGGAGCGGCACACCTTCGGGCAGCCCATCTGGCAGCACCAGTCCATCGGCAACTATCTCGCCGACGGTGCCACCAAGCTGCGGGCCGCCCGCCTGCTCACCCTCGACGCCGCCGCGCGCGTCGACGCGGGGGAGCGGGCCGACCTGGAGGCCGGCATGGCCAAGCTGTTCGCGTCCGAGGTGTGCATGGAGATCGCCCTCAACGCCGTGCGGGTGCACGGCGGTTACGGCTACTCGACCGAGTTCGACGTCGAACGCTACTTCCGTGACGCCCCGCTGATGATCGTCGGCGAGGGCACGAACGAGATCCAGCGCAATGTCATCGCCAAGCAGCACATCGCCCGCCATCGTGTGGACGACGGAGGCCGCCGATGACCACGCCCGCCTTCGGCAATCCTGCGAATCCTTAAGAGAGTTGGCGGGTGCGGCGCCCCCTCGTGCTGTGCGGGCGCCCCGGCGGCTAGGACCCGGAGTCGCTGCGCCGAGCGTCCGACCACGGCAGATACGGCGGCAGATCCTCCGGCACCTGACCCGGGAACCGCGGTGCCCGGTGCTCGAAGAACGACCGCACCCCCTCCCGCGCGTCCGCTCCGCGCACCGTGTCGAACACGAGGCGGGAGTCGAGCCGGTGGACCTCCTCCGGGCTCTCGGCCCAGGCCATGCGGTACACCAGCTGCCGGGTGATCGCGACGGACACCGGCGCGGTGTGCGTGGCCAGTTCGCGGGCCAGCGCGTACGCCGCGTCGAGGACCTCGTCCGGAGCGTGCAGGCTGTGCACCAGACCGGCGGTGAGGGCCTCCTCGGCGGGCACGATCCGGCCCGACACCAGCCAGTCCATGGCCCGCGCCAGGCCCACGAGGCGGGGCAGGAACCAGGCCGAGGCGCCCTCGGGCACGATGCCCCGACGCGTGAACGGGAAGCCGAACTTCGTGCCGTGCGCGGCCAGTCGGTAGTCCGCCGGCAGCAGCATCGTCGAACCGACGCCCACGGCGGCGCCCCGTATGGCGGCGATCACCGGCTTGTTCAGGGTGTACAGCTCCCGGGTCACGAGACCGGCGGGCTCCTGATACGTGCCCTCCTCGATCTCGCGCAGCGTCTCCTTGTCGACATCCTGGGAGAAACCCTCGCCCTGGTCGCGGCCCGCGGAGAGGTCGGCGCCGACGCAGAAGTCCCGGCCCGCGCCCGTCAGGACGACGACCCGTACGACGTGGTCGGCGTCGGCGCAGCGCAGCGCGTGGGCCAGCTCGCCGGCCATCTGCCGGGTGTAGCCGTTGCGGGCCTCGGGGCGGTCGAGGGTGAGGGTGGCGACGTCGTCGGCGACGGCGTACGAGATCTGCTCGTACGCCGTCGTGGCGGTGCTGTCCTGTGTGCTCACGGGGGTCGCCCTCCTGGCCTGAGGGGGCGCGGCGCGCCCTCGGCAAGCGGTGAACAGATATGTTTAACGTTCGTTAAATTAGCAGATGCGGGCCCCGTCCACCGTGTTCCGTCGGGGGCGGAAAGTGGTACCCGTCGGGGGAGGGGGAGGCGCAAGTTGCCCTGCAGTCTGGCGGTGATCTGATCGATCGTTCTGTGTATCGTCCCTGGTCAGGGTGTATGTGCCCTCGCGTAGGGGCGTGGGGTGGCCGATCCGGCGGTAGCATGGCCTGAGCCTCGGCGGCTGTACGAATGTTCAGTCGCGTGAGGGCGTCTCGCAGGGAGCTCGCAGGAATCCGGATCGGAGCGTCGTGTCCACTCGACCCGCAGGTCACAAGGCCATCATCGAGGCTGCCCGCGAGGAGTTCTCCGAGCAGGGCTACGGGGCGACGTCGATCCGGGACATCGCCAAGCGCGCCGGCGTCAGCCTGTCCGCGCTGTACTACTACTACAAGGGCAAGCAGGAACTGCTCGTCGCGATCCTCGACGACGGGCTGGACGCCTACTTCGGCGCCTGCGAGGCCGCGCTCACGGAGGCGGGCGACGATCCCGCCGAACAGTTGGAGGCGCTGGTCACGGCGACCGTGCGCTTCCGCATCGAGCACCCCGTCAAGAGCAGCATCGTCCTCACCGAGGGGCGCAGTCTGGAGCCCGAGCACCTGGCCCGCTACCGGAAGAACGAGGAGCGCGGCACCCAGCAGTTCCGTGAGGTGATCGAGCGGGGGGTGGCCGACGGGCTGTTCCTGACGCCGTATCCGGACGACGCCCGCCGCACCGTCATCGCCATGTGCAACGCGATCGCGCAGTGGTACCGCGTCGACGGCGAGGTCTCGCCGGACGAGCTGGTGGAGCGGTACGTCGCGCTGGCCCTCACGGTCGTCGAGTACCGGCCGCGATCCGCCCGCCGACCCGTGCGCAAGTAGAGCTCGCGAGGGCGAGTGGTCACGGATGCGGTGCGGCTGGCCAGGTGCCGCGGCGCCCTTGGGTGGCCGCTAGTTCGACCGTTCGAGCGGTGGGAGATCGGCGCACAGGGTGGAGGGGAACTCTGGTTCGACGCGGTGGACGTCGGCGCATCCGCCCTTCGTGCTCCGGGCGATCGGCTGCCAGCCCGACTTCTCGGCCCGGAAGAACCAGCGGTCGCCGAGGCTCGCCCCGCAGCCGGGTCCCTCGCCCTCGGCGCAGGCCGGGCCCATGCGTGAGGAGACGTCGAACACCAGCCATGTCCCGTCGCAGTGCTCGTCGCCGCGTGAGGTGTGGTTCGGCACGTCGAGGGCCGCCACCGCCTGGTCGTACGAGGCGGGGGTGCAGCCGGTGGGCGCGGGGTGGCAGCCACGCTCGCCGCACAGGCGCAGGTCGGGCAGGTGGGCGCCGTCCGCGGTGAACACGGTGTGGGTGTCCATGGCGAGTTCGCGGTGCCCGAGCGGCGACGGCAGGCGCACCGTCGCCGTGGCCGTCGCGGTCGCGCGGCAGTCGTCGCGCGGGGCGCCGCCGGTCAGGGCGGAGAACGTCACCTGCACCCACACGGTGCGGTCCGAGGTGTCGGTGACGACCGCCTTCAGGTCGTGGGCGCATGACTTCCCGGGGCCGGGCACCTCCGCGTCGACGCCGAGCGTGCGCCGGTCGTCGGCGAGCCGGGCCGCGGTCACCCGGATCGGCGCGAACGTCTGAAGGTGCGCCGGTTCCGTCGCGGTCGCCGTGCCGCCGGAACCGGCCCGCACGGTCCCGCAGGCGCCGAGCAGCAGCATGCCGACCGCGCTCAGCACGGCCGCCGTGACGAGTGATCTTGCACGTCGCATCTGTTCCGAACCCCCCGGTGCGTGTGATCCCCGGGGCGACTATAGAGCGACGTGTGCAGGGCGGATCAGGGGCGGTCCCACCGGTGTTCCCCGGCATGCGGATCACCGGGCAGACGGACCGCCGAGATCAGTCCTCCGGGGCCCTCGGCGGACTGCGGCGGGGTGCCGACCGGGCGGCCGTAGGCGGCGGCGCGTTCGCGCAGGGTGTGGCAGGCCGCCTCCCAGCCGTGGCCGGCCAGCCAGGTCACCGGGTCGTCGGGCATCTCCGAGACCCACATCGACGCCGCCGATCCCGGCGCGGCGTCCGCGCCGAAGCGCGCGATCGCCCCGCGCGAGCCCAACGTCAGCCCCATCCGACTGCCGGGCGCCGACCGCGCGCCGATCCGGGCCAGCAGCAACTCCACCGCGTCCTCGGGCAGATAGATCAGCAGCCCCTCGGCGATCCACACGGTCGGCACGGACGGATCGTGTCCAGCGGCGGCCAGCGCGCCCGGCCAGTCCTCCCGCAGATCCGCCGCGACCGTGATCCGCTCGCAGCGTGCGAGGGCCCCCTCCTGGCGCAGCACCGCGGCCTTGAACTCCAGCGGGGCGGCGGTGTCGACCTCGAACAGCCGGGTGCCCTCGGGCCAGTCCATCCGGAAGGCCCGGCTGTCCATGCCCGCGCCCAGCAGCACGACCTGCCGGACACCGGCACTGGACGCCTCCCGCAATAGGTCGTCAAGGAACTTCGTCCTGACGACGATCGAGAGCGAGACGGCCTGCCGGCGCCGTCGCGCGACCTCGTCGTCGGGCAGTGGCGACGAGGAGGGCCACAGGCCCCCGGCCGCGGCGAAGGCCCGGGCCAGCGGATCGCGGAACAGCGGGTCCTCCCGCCCGGTCTCCAGCGCCCGTACTCGGGCCACGCCCACCGCGGTGGCCCACACTCCCGCCGGCCGCACCGGCTCCCGCTCGTCCGTCACGGCGTCAGTCTAGTGCGCCGCCATCGCGCTTTTGAACGCGTTCAAGAAGGGCGTACGCTGCCCCCATGAGCGACTCGAACGGGCCGAGAGCCCTCCTCGCACGCATCCGTGTCTGGCTGATCGTCTTCGTCGTCTGTCTCGTGCTCAGCGGGCTCACCGCCTTCCCGCTCGTCACCGAACTCAGGCTGCTCGACTCCTCGCTCGACGGATGGGCGTCCCCCTTGGCCCAGGCTCTGCCCGGGCTCGCCGAGTGGATCGACCGCGTGCGGGGCGGCCTCGAGACCGCAGACGCGCAGGCCCCGTACCTGCTCTACGGCACCGACTGGTTGGCCTTCGCCCACCTCGTCATCGCCGTCGCCTTCTACGGCGTCTACCGCGACCCCGTCCGCAACATCTGGGTCGTCGAGTTCGGCATGATCGCCTGCGTCGGCATCGTCCCCCTCGCCCTCATCTGCGGGCCGGTCCGGGGCATCCCCTTCTGGTGGTCGGTCATCGACATGTCCTTCGGCCTCTTCGGCATCCTGCCGCTGCTCCACGTACGCCGGCTGATCAAGCGGCTCGACGCGGTGACGGAATCGGCGACGGGGACGGCGACGGCGGCGATCGCGTAGACGAAGACGGCGGCTCGGTGAAGGTGAAACGGGGGTGAAGCGGAGCCCCAGCCGTATCGCCCCCAACCCTGGAGCCCGCAGGCTCATGTGCGCGGTCCCCTTTGACCGCGACCCGGGCCGGTTTCCGGAGGCGTTGCCCGGCGGCCGTGTGCGTGGCGTCCGTCAGCGGCTCAGCCGCCGTGGTGCCGCTGCTTCTCCTTCCCTGCCTTCTTCTCCTTGTGCTTCCCCGACTCGTCGCCGACCCTGTCGCCGCCGTGGCCCGGTGCGGGCGACGTGTTGGTGGCGGGAGGCGTGGGCGAGGGTGTCGTCTCCGGAGCCGCGTCGTCGGGCGTGGTGGCGGTGTGGGTGGGTGAGGGGGAGCTCGGCGGAGGTGGGGTGCCGGTGCCGGAGTTCATCGAGGCGCCGACCGCCGTCGCCCCGGCGAACAGGGCGAGGCCGGCGCCCGCGAGTACGGCTCTGGACGTCAGTCTGCGGCGGACGCCCGGGCGGGAGTGGGCGCCGGACCGGGGTACCGGGGGCGCGGAAGGCGCCGGAGGAGCGGAGGGCGCCGGAGTGTGCCGCGGGGCGGTGCGGTCGGCCTCGGACGGTCGCGGCGCTCCGCTCTGTGCCGCGAGCCAGGTGGCCGCCTGTTCGGCGGTGGGCCGGTCGGCCGGGTCCTTCGCGAGCAGGTGCAGCACGCCGTCGGAGAGCGACTGCGGGATGTCCGGGCGCAGGAGCGCGGGCGGTGCCGGGGTGGCGCTGACGTGCTGCTGGACCACCTCCAGAGACGTCGCACCCCTGAACGGCGCCCGCCCGGTGAGCAGTTGATACAGGACGCAGCCGAGGGAGTACACGTCGGACGCGGGCACTGCGGGACGGCCCATCGCCCGCTCCGGAGCCAGGTAGTCGGCCGTGCCGATGATCTTTCCGGTGGCGGTCAGGTCGCCGGCGGCCTCCTCGGCGAAGCGCGCGATGCCGAAATCGGTGATCTTCGCCGTGCGTTCGTCGGTCAGCATCACGTTGGCGGGCTTGATGTCCCGGTGCACCACGCCCTGCTCGTGCGCGGCGGAGAGGCCCGCGGCCACCTGAGCCGAGAGGGCAGCGGCCTCGGCCGGCGGCAGGACGCGGCGCAGGGACCGTTCCTGGGCCAGGTTCCAGCCGTTGACGAGCTCCATGACGAGATGGGGCCGGCCTTGGTGCGAGCCGAAGTCGTACATGGCCACGACGTTGGGGTGACTGAGGCGGGCCGTGATCCGGGCCTCCAGGCGGAACCGTGCGGCGGCCTCCGCGTCCTGGGCCTGCAACAGCTTGACGGCCACCGGGCGTTGGAGGAGGTGGTCGTGGGCCCGCCACACCTCGCCCATCGTGCCCCGCCCCAGCAACTCCCGCAGCTCATAGCGGTCCGCCAACAGGCCCTGCACACCCATCCCGATCATCGCGCTGCTCACTCGTGGTCGTCACGCCCCCTGGCCCCTTCGGCCCCCTTGTACTGCGTTGTTCGGCTCCTGGATGTCACACCCCGTCACACCCCGGAGCAGGCAACCCCCACTCCGTGAAGACATCACCTCGCTTTCTCCATTACCTGAACACGACCTATTCGCATTCCGTGGCCGGGGCGGCGTGATGCACGGCTTTTCGTGTTTCGGTGTAACGCCGCAGCGCATATCGAACGCAGAAGGAGGGAGAAGCGGGCGCTGTGAAAACACTGATCCTGTTCTTTCGCATTCGCGTCGACCAGGCGGACCAGCAACGCCTCGAACCAGGAAGGTCGCAAAGCAGAGATGGATTACTGCTCCTCATGCCGGCGTCACCTCAACGGTGCCCTGGTGTGCCCCGGATGTGGCGCCTACGCCCCTGACATCGCCCCGCCCGCCGTCGGCAGCCGCATCGGCCCGGACCTGGCGGCCCGGGACCTGCTGCACGGCAAGCCGGAGTACGGCGCCGCCGTGGGCACCGCCCCGGATGCCACCCCGGGCGCCCCCTCGGAAGCCGCGTCGGACGCCGCCTGTGACGTCGAGTACGTGCCGCCCGCGCGGCAGGGGCGTGCGGCGCGCCGTCGCCAACTCGCCCGGTGGCGGAAGAGCAAGCGGAGGGCGGCGGTCGCCGGCGCCGTCGCGCTCGTCGGGGGCGGGCTGACCATCGCCGCGATGGACGGGCACTCCACCGACCGGGTCCAAGCGGCCACGGGGCCGGTGAATCCGCAGGGGGGTGCCGAGCAGAAGCAGGAGCATACGGAGCACGAGGAGAACCCGGAGTCCGCACCGCCGGCCTCTCGCCGTCCCCACCAGCCGGCACCCGCCGTTTCCTCGGCCCGTCCGCCGATACCCGACGGGCCCGGCGAGCGGTCCCTTCCGACGCGGTCCGGTACGACGTCCCCGGCCGCCCCGTCCGAGGCCACGGAGCCCGCCCGCTCCCCGGCGGGGACGGCGACCTCTCAGGCGCCGAGCACCGCGCCGGCCGCCGGTGACACCGCACCCGACAGCTCCGGCACGACCGGGCAACAGCAGGAAGAGCGGCAGGCGCCCGCGACGGACGACGGCGCCCCGTCCGACACCGCCCAGCCCACCAGCCCGTCGCGGACGTCGACCTCGCCCGCGGGAATCTGCCTGCTCGGGCTGTGCGTCGGCTGACGTCACCCGAGAGCCGGAAGAGGACACCGGAGTCATGAGTCCGCACCACGCATACGAAGTCCTGCTGCACCGGAGGGGCCGACTGTGGGCCGTCGACATCCCCCGCCTCGGCCTGCACACCCAGTGCCGCACCCTGGAACGGGTGGAGGAACTGGCGTGCGGCCTCGTCGCCGAAGCCGTCGGAGTTCCTCCGGACGTGATCGAGCTGGACGTCCTGGTGCCCGAACTCGCCTCGCTGCTGGGCTCGGTGGCCGAAGCGCGACGCCGCAGGGCGGCAGCGGCCGAAGCCGAGAGCCGGGCGGTGGCCACGGCCGTCCACGAACTCCTGGACCGACTCCAGGTGAGTCGGGGGGATGCCGGTCGACTGCTCGGGATCCCTCCGGACGACGTGGCCGACTTCGCGCCGTCCCGACCGTCGTCCCCCGACGGCTCCGGCCACCTCGGGCGCGTGCCCGCCTCCGGCCGGCCGCGGGCCGCCATCGCCGCCGCCTTCCGCCCGGTCCGCGGGCCCGGCACCTCGCGGCCGTCACGGCAGGCGGCTTCTGCGTCCCGCCCCTCCTGGGCAGCTCCCGGCGGTGACACGGAACGCCGCGTCTGACAGGGGCCGCGAGCGGCCACGCGCCGGAGTGCGCCCGGCACGCCCTAGGCGGCGCTCTTCATCCACGCCACGAGCCGGGCCCACCGGCCCCGCTGCGCTCCGTCCGGCCGCGGCCCCGGAGCGGTCGGCGGCTTCGCCCGCTCGCACGTGCACCGCTGCGCTCGCGGCACACCGGCCAGTACCTGTTCCACGTGCCCTCCGCAGCCCTCGTAGGTCACCTTCCGGCAGGACGGGCAGACAGCTCGTCGGCACACGGGCCTCTCCTCGCATCGCACTCTCGTTAACGACCAGTAATATCAACAGTTTGGTCACAGACCAATTCACCGTTCCCCCGCAATCACACCCACTTTGCGCACTGCCTCCGCGACGGAATCACTTCCGCATCCGGAAAGGGCGACGATATGCGGGAGTCGCACCCGATATTGCGTGACATCTCGCGCTCGGTGAAGTCAAGCATTTACGGGCGTGTCCCGAAGTTGCTTGCGATACCGAAACAGTGGTTCCATCACGCCCGGTCGAGGCAGGAACGCACTGCACCGCACCGTGACAGGCCACCAACACCCTCTCGGCCACGCCGACTTGGGTGTGGCAGGGCAAGAGACCGAGAACGGCAACCGCCCCCATCGAGCGGGTGGTGTGCGCCGGTCAGAAGGGAGCAGCGTGAGTTGCTCGCACGCCGCAGGATGCCCACTTTTCCCCTTACTCAGGGCGAGTCTGCAGGGATGGCGCGACTACTACTGCGACAGCGAGGATCAATGGCAGGGCTGTGCGCGCTACCGGGTGTCACTCACCGGTGAGCGCGTGCCGATCAGCCTCCTGCCCAACGGGGCCCGCGCACGGCACCTGGAGGACATGGTCGAGGGAGCGGACGGGGAGGCCGCGACCGGTCCGGTACGGGTGCCCCGGCAGGGCGGTCCGCCCCCGCACCGTCCCGGATCCACGGAGACCCGGCCCTGGTCCCGGCCGGCGCCGGTGTGGCCGGCCGAACCCGTGACCGCGGAACCGGAGATGTCGCCTCGGTTCGGGCCGGCGTCCCCGACGATCTCGGCGTCGGCCCACAGGCCGTCGTCGTCCGTCGACCGTGCCGGTCAGGGCTCCAGCCCGAAGCGCGGCCTGTGGGCTCGACTCGCCGCATGGATGGGAGGCCCCGCATGAGCGGCTACTGGCCCTGGTGGGCCGGCGCTGCCGGGCTCGCTCTGATCACCGTCAACTACGCCCTGACCACGGACCGTTCGTTCGGGGTCTCGTCGGCGTGGGGCCGCGTGCTGCACTGGCGCAGAGAGCGCCGCCTCGAGCGCATGGACGAGGAGTTCACCGACCAGCGGGCGCTCGCCGAGGCTCTCGCGGCGGCGACGGCCGAGCACTTCGGGACGGATCCGTCCATGTCCTCGGCCCCGTACGGGACTTCGCAGCCGGACCGAGCGGAAACCGAGCCGACGGTGCGTGAGGGCGCGGCGGCCCCGACGCCGGCCCCGCTGGTCACCCAGGCCGCCCTGTTGGTGTCGATCTTCCTCGGCGGCGTGGTCGCGGCGGTCACCTCCGGGCAGTTCCGTCTCCGCTTCGACATGGGTCCGGGGTTCCGGGACGTGGTCACCGCGAATCCGGTCACCATGACCGTCCTGCTGTTCGTCGGAGGCGTGCTGGTCGGCTTCGGAACCCGGCTCGCCGGCGGCTGCAGTTCCGGTCACGGGCTCAACGGCTGCGGCCGACTGCGCCCGGTCAGCCTGGTCGCGACCGCCGTGTTCTTCGGCACCGCCGTCGCGGTCTCGTTCCTCCTGTGGAAGGTGATCTGATGCGTACCCGCGGGGCGATCCTGCTCGCGAACATCATCACGGGGCTGGCGCTCGGCTACACGGTCTCCCGCATCGGCTTCGGCGACTACGCCGAGCTGAACCGCATGTTCACCTTCCAGGACCTGCGGATGTTCTTCACCTTCGCGGGCGCCGTCGGCATCATCGTGTGCGCGTTCGCGCTGCTGCGGATCCGTCGCACTCCGGGCCGGATCCACGCGGGCGTGGTCCCCGGCGCCGTGCTGTTCGGCACCGGCTGGGCCATCTCGGGAGGGTGCCCGGCGATCCCGATCATCCAGGTCGCCGGCGGCTACCTGCCCGCACTGGTCACGATCGTCGGCGTCGTCGTCGGCATCCGCCTGTGCCGCTGGGCCAACGCCCGCTACTTCCACCTGGACCGCGGCTCCTGCGGCCTGTGACCCGGGGGGCCGTCGGCCTCATGGCGCCGCCCGGCTCCCGGCAAGGGCTGACAGGGAGGGCCTGATCCCCCTAGGAGGATCAGGCCCTTCCCGCCGTATCGGTGGCGCGGCCGGGCGCATGTCAGCCGAGGTCGAGAGTCGGATCCGGATTCCCGGTCAGCGCCTTGCTCCACCGCGCTGACTGAGCATGAGGACGATCAGGCCGACCAGGAGCAGCGCACTTCCCGCCAGTGTCACCGCGCTGTCAGGCCGAGGGACGAGGCCCGTCAGGACGGCCATCTGCCAGGACAGGGCGACGGCGATGACCAGCTGACCGCAACCGTGGAGGCGCGTGCGCAGCACCCGTCCCCGGTTCATGGGCAGGACCCACCCGCGTGCGACGCCGGCCACACCGGATGCCGCCATGAGCACGGCCACGAGCATGCCGACGGCGGCGATGAACAGATGCATGGAACCCCTCCCCGCGCGCCCGGACGGTGCCGAGCGCGACGCGATCATGCCACTCGCCGTGAGCGGGCGTCCATGGGGGACCGCCTGGTCGGCGGGGGACGCCCTTCCCGTCCGGCACACAGGTCCGCCGGCCCGGGAAGTGCTGCCCTGACCTGGAGCGCTCCCCGCTCCCGTGCCGGTCACCTGAGTACGCGTACTCAGGTGCCGTCCGCGGGACTCCTCCATGCTGAGGCGCGAAAGCAAGAACGTCTCAGGGGGGACAACATATGGAGCACGCCCTGCAGTTGCGCGCGGCCACGCCTCGGGATCAGGACTGGATCCACGAACTGCGCCACCGCGTGTACGCGGAGGAGCTCGGCCAGCATCCGGTGGATCCGTCAGGAAGACTGAGCGACGGGCTCGACGGCGACAACGTGTATCTCGTGGCAGCCCGCGGCGACACGCGGATCGGCTTCGTCAGCCTCACCCCGCCGTGGGTCGGCCGCTACTCCCTCGACAAGTACCTGACGCGCGAGGAACTGCCCGTCCTGTCCGAGGACGCACCGTTCGAGATCCGCGTCCTGACCGTCGAGCAGCAGTGGCGGTCCACCGCGGCGGCGCCCCTGCTCATGTACGCGGCGCTGCGCTGGGTCGCGGCCCGGGGAGGCCGCCGGGTGGTGGCGATGGGGCGCACGGAGCTGCTCGACATGTATCTCGCCGCCGGGTTGCGGCCGATGGGGCGCACCGTCCACTCGGGCGCGGTCTCGTTCGAGGTCCTCAGCGGGTCCGTGGCCGAGCTGACGAGAACGGTCGCACACCATCACGGCCGGGTCCTGGAGCGGCTGCGGGCGGACCTCGACTGGCGGCTCGACGTGCCCTTCGCGCCGCGTGCGGACGGCTGCGAGCACGGCGGGGCGTTCTTCTCCGCGATCGGCACGGACTTCCGGACCCTGACCCGCCGTCACGAGGTCGTCGCGGCCGATGTGTTGGACGCCTGGTTCCCGCCGTCCCCCGCGGTCCGCGCGGCCTTGTCGGAGGACCCGGGGTGGGCGGCCCGGACCTCGCCGCCCACCGGCGCGGACGGACTGCTCGCGGAGATCGCCCGGGTCCGCGGGCTGCCGGTGGAGTCGCTGGCCGTCGGGGCGGGCTCGTCCGACCTGATCTTCCGCGCGTTCGGCCGGTGGCTGACGCCGGGAAGCCGGGTGCTCCTGCTCGATCCGGGCTACGGCGAGTACGCCCATGTCACCGAGCGGGTGATCGGCTGCCAGGTCGACCGGCTCCAACTCTCCCGGGAGGACGGCTGGTTCGTGGATCCGGCCCGGCTCGCCGCCGCGACCGGCGACGGACGGTACGACCTCGTGGTCGTGGTCAACCCGAACAACCCGACCGGCCGCCACGCCCCGGCCGACGCGCTGCGCGCCGTGATCGAGGCCTCGCCCGACCGGACCCGGTGGTGGATCGACGAGGCGTACCTGGGCTACGTCGATCCGGCGGACTCGCTCGCCGGGCTCGCCTCGGTCGACCCCCGGGTCGTGGTCTGCACCTCGCTGTCGAAGATGTACGCGCTGTCGGGCATGCGGGCCGCCTACCTGGTGGCCGATCCGCGGACGGCCGGGGAACTGCGGCGCTGGACGCCCCCGTGGCCCGTGAGCCTGCCCGCCCAGCTGGCTGCCGTGACGGCGCTGCGCGACCCCGCGTACTACGCGGAACAGTGGGCCCGCACCCACGTACTGCGCCGAGAACTGGCCGGCGCACTCACGGAGTTGGACGGGTTCTCCTCGGTCGACGAGGGGGTGGCGAACTTCCTCACGGTGACGCTGCCGCCGGACGGACCGAGCGCGGCACGCCTGGTGCGCGCGTGCCGAGAGCACGACGTGTTCCTGCGCGACCTGTCACCCATGTCCCCGGCCTACGAGGGACGGACCGTCCGGATCGCCGTCCGCGACACGGCGGAGAACGCCCGGATCGTGGCGGCGTGCCGGAGCGCACTGGACGCGCTGCGCACACCGGCCGCGGTGATGTCGGGCGCACCTGGACGGGTCTCCCTGTGACGACAGTCGCCGGCCTCGTGCCGTACCTCGGCGGGGCACTGGCGGCCGGAGGCGTCGCGGTCGCGGCGACCCGGCGCCGTGAACTGATGGTCCGCTGGTGCGTGTGGGCGCTCGGAGTGCCCCTCGTCACCGCCGCGTTCTGGCTCGGCCCGCCGGGGATCGCGGTGCTCGTGTCCCTGGTGGGCGTGGTCGCGGTGGCGGAGTACGGCGGGCTGCTCCGGCTCGGTGCGACGGACCGGGCGGTGCTGGGTGCGGCGGTCGTCGCCCTCGTCGTCACCGCCTGGCTGGCCCCCGGGGAGATGCTCCGGGTGGCGGCGGCCGGGGCACTGGCGATCGCCGGGGTGCCCCTGCTCTCGGGCGACGCCGAGCACGGCCTGCGACGCCTGGGGGCCGGCCTGCTCGGGCTCGTGTGGCTGGGCGTCCTGGCCGGTCTCGTCTCGTCCGGCGCCCTCGGCCTCGTCCTGTTCGTGGCCGTGTCGATCGCCGACATCGTCGCGTACGCGGCGGGCCGCCGTCTCGGTGGCCCGCACCTGTCCCCGCTGTCGCCCGCCAAGCGGTGGAGCGGCACGCTGGCCGGGGCCGCGGCAGGTCTCCTCACCCTGGCCGTCCTGTCCTCCCTGACGTGGCAGACGGCGGTGGCCGTGGCGGTCGGCGGTCCGCTCGGGGACCTGCTGGAGTCGATGGTCAAGCGGGGCGCCCGTGCGAAGGACGCCGGCCGGTGGCTGCCCGGCTCCGGCGGCATCCTCGACCGGATCGACTCCCTCCTCGTCGCGCTGGCGGTGCTGCTGGTCCTGGGGTGACCCGCGCGGCGCGGGCGCCCTCACGCGGCCCCGCTCACGTCCCGCGGACGAAGGTCACACAGTCGGGACAGTCGTCGAGGTACCGGTGGCGGCACTCGACGGTGTGCCGCAGGAAGGTGATGGCCCGCTGCCGGTGGACGACCTCGGCCTCGAGCGCCGCGATCTTCGCCCGCACCACCTCCTGCGCCGCCGACTTCGACGGCGCCATGGCAGCGGTGACCTCGGACAAGGAGAGCCCGACGCGCCGCAGTCTCAGCACCGTACGGGCCCGTTCCAGCGCCTGGTCGTCGTAGACGCGATAGCCGTTGCCGTCCCGGTGCACCGCGAGGGCACCGACGTCCTCCCAGTGCCGCAGCACGTGAGCCTCGACGCCGATCTCCGCGGCCGCCTGCCCGATCGTCATCCCCACCAGTGCCTTGCCTTCATGTCGACCTGAACCCCTAGCGTCACGATCATGCCTGACACCAGCACCCCCACGAGTTCCCCGGACCGCCCGTCGATCCTTGTCACCGGCGCGACCGGAAACCTCGGCCGAGAGATCGTCGACCGCCTCTCGGCCCGCGGCGCCCGCGTACGAGGCCTGGCGCGCGGTCCGGCCGTCCCGGGGCGCGGAGTCGACCGGGTGGTCGGCGACCTCACGGATCCCGTCGCCGTGCGTGAGGCGCTGGCGGGCGTCGACGCGGTCTTCCTCATCTGGCCCCTGCTCGACACCTCCGCCGCGCACGGCCTGCTGTCCGAACTCACCGCGGCGGCGCCGCGCGTCGTCCACCTGTCCTCCAGCGCCGTGGACGACGCGGCCGCCCGGCAGAGTGACCCGATCGTTCAGGTGCACGCGGACATGGAAACCCTGCTCCATGCCGCCGGGCTCCGCCCCGTGGTGCTCCGCAGTGACACGCTGGCCTCCAACGCCCGTGGCTGGGCAAGGCAGTTGAGGGCGGGCGACGTCGTCGCGGGCCCCGCTGCGGCGCGCACAGCCGTCGTCGACGAACGCGACGTCGCCGACGCGGCCACAGCCGTGCTGCTCGCGCCGCGCGGCCGAACCGACCACGGGCCGCACGTGCTGACGGGACCCGAAGTCCTCAGCCGCGCCGACCAGATCGCCCACCTCGGCGCCGCCCTCCGACGCGATCTGCGCTTCCAGGCCCTTCCCGCCGACCTCGCGCGGTCACGGATGCTCGCCGACGGCCGCCCCGAGCCCCTCGTGGAGGCTCTGATCACCGCCTCCCTGCGACGGCCCGCATCTCGCATCGTCACCGATCACGTCCAGCGCCTGACCGGCCACCCGGCCCGCACCTTCGCGACCTGGGCCGCGGACCGTGCGGCCGAGTTCGCGCCCCGGCCGGAGCGGCTGCCGGACGCGCCCGCCTGAGGCCGGGGCAATCCCCCCGGGGCGCGGATCAGATTCTGAGGGACCGCTGCGCCTCGTAGAGATTGCGCGGGGTGACACGGGTGGTGCCGTAGAGCTCGATGCGGGACTGGAGGTCGCCCGCGAAGTCCGGAACGTCGATCTGTCCGAAGGGGCTGACCTCCGATATCGCCACCGTCGCACTGCGGGGGGCGACGTCGTCGATCCGGACGCAACCGGCTCGCTGGTTGGTGACGGTGACGTTCCAGTGCGCGAAGCGGGCGCCGTACAGCGGGCCGGCCGAGGCGTCGCCGCCGTGCGCGCCGTCGTTGTTCACGACGATCTCGGTGCGGACGTTGGCGAAGGGCAGGCCGCGATGGGTGTCGAAGGTGCCGTGGTTCAACCGGCCGTGCGACCAGACGTTGTAGCTGGACAGGCCCTCGACGTTGATGCCGTGCGTGCACGGCGCGTCGATGAGGAAGTCCGTGAACAGGTTGTCGTGGCTTCCCTCGCGCGTGGCGTACGGGTGGTGATGGCCGCGCCCGGCGGCGGTCGTGCGGTGCAGTGTGCACGCCTTGGCCGCGACCAGGACGAAGGCGTTGTCGGCGTGCACCGTGGTCACGTCGTCCACGAAGCAGTCCCAGGCGCACTGCAGCGCGACGCCGTTGTACCCCTTGTCCAGGAGGTGTGGCTGCTGCGGGGTCTCGGTCATCCGCAGGGTGACTCCCGCGACGCCGCAGGACACGACCGGAGCGACCGAGGTGGTGAGGCGCGGCCGAAACTCGGGCCGCGCGTCCAGCGGCAACGGCCGGTCCAGGCGTACGAGGTCGCCCTCCACGGACACGATCCGGACCGGATACTCGTAGGGAACGTACGAGGTGACCTTGACCTTGTCCGACCAGTCGTAGGAGCCCGTGCCGGGGACGTCGCCGCACATGTGGTTCAGCAGGCTGTGGTCGGCCGGGTCGGACAGCTGGAGCAGCACGCGGTCCCCGGCGCTCACGGCTGACGGGTCGGCGACGCGGACGGTCCGGTCGCCCTGCCGGCCCGGTGCGCCGAGGGGCGTCAACTCCCGCCATTCGTCCCGCCTGTTGCCGGTCCACCCCTCGAACGGCCAGGCGCCCGCCTTGATCGCGCCCACCAGGGATTCCCAGCGGGCACGTGGGGCGATCCACACCAGACCGCCGGACCACGACCAGGCCGACTTCGTGCCCCCGTAACGGCTGCCGTTCCAGCCGATGATCTCCTGCAGGGGGCGGGTGAAGTGGAGCGTGGTGGCATCGCTGCCCTCGCCTCGCAGTACGACGTTGTCCCAGCCGATCTGGATGATGTCGTCGCAGCGGTAGGTCCCGGCGGGCAGCAGCACGGTGCCGCCGCCCCGCTCACCGACCTCGCGGATGGCGCGGTTGATGGCCGGGGCGGCGTCCTCGGAGTCGTCGGGCCGGGCGCCGTAGTGCAGCACGTTGGCGCGGACGGGCGGGCTGGGGAAGTCCGTACGGCCGGAGCGGAAGCCCGCGCGCGCCACGTAGGGGATCTGCGGATGGGTGTACGGCGTGTCGAGAAATTCCTCCCAGAGTCCGGGAGTTCGAGCCGCCGCCGAGGCGGCCGAGGCAGCCGAAGCGGCGGGTGCGGCGCCGAGTGCGACGGTGGTGCCGGCTACGGCGCCGAGGGTGCTGCCGAGGAGGGTCCGTCTGGTCAAGCCCATGGGGATGCCTTTCGTGCAGTGCGGGTGCGGGTGCGGGTGCAGTGCGGATGCGGGCCCTGAGCGGTCTTCCCCGGCGGTGGGCGTGGGGATCGGTCAGGGGAGTGTGCGCCGCTTCCGTGGGCGTGGGGGAGGGGCGGCGCCGCCGACCTGGACTCCGGACAGCGGGAAGCTGCCTGATGGTCAGGAAAGTTTCCTAACCGGGCGGGGACCATAGAAATACGGGTGCGGGGACGCGTCAAGAGCCCGGAACGAACTCACGCGAGCGGCTCTGTCGAGGGACACGTGTGCGCTCATGTGCCGCCGACTCGAGCCGCCTGCACCATCATTGACGACCCGTCGGGGCACGTCTAGATTGCCGCCGTGAGCGCTCCCGTGAAGGTTCCCGGGAGCGCTCACGACCAGAGCCGACGAATGGGGACCCCTTGCGGATACTGGTGTTCAACGAGCATCACCACGAACGGACAAGGCCGGAGATCAGGGAGCGCTACCCCCTCGGCATCCACGGCACCCTCGCCGCGGCCCTGGGCGAGCGGCTCGGCCCGGAGGGCGACATCGATGTGGCCACCCAGGACCAGCCCGAACACGGCCTGGGGCCGGACCGGTTGGAGCGCACCGACGTCCTGGTCTGGTGGAGCCACCTGCTGCATGCCGAGATGGACGACGGCACGGTGCGACGGGTTCGGCAGCGCGTGCTGGCCGGCATGGGCCTTGTGGTGCTGCACTCGGGGGCCGGATCGAAACTCTTCACCTCGCTGATGGGAAGCAGCTGCGACCGCCGCTGGCGGCACGGTGACGACCGGCAACTGGTGTGGACAGTGAAACCCGGCCACCCGATCGCGGCAGGGGTTCCGCAGCCCCTGGTCATCGAGCACGACGAGATGTACGGCGAACCCTTCGACCTGCCCGAGCCGGACGAACTGGTCTTCATCAGCTGGTTCAGCGGCGGCGAGGTACTGCGCAGCGGCGCCTGCTACACCCGCGGGGCCGGCCGCGTTTTCTACTTCAGCCCCGGGGACCAGGAGTGCCCCGTCTATCACCAGTCCGGTGTGCAGCAGGTGATCGCCAACGCCGTCCGCTGGGCCGCGCCCGCGGGACCGGTCGTCAGCCCCTTCCGGGGCACCTCCGCCCCCGAGGGGTGGTGGGCCGGGTGACCCCACGGACCGATGCCGCGCTCCGCCCTGCGTTCGCCACCGTCGACACGAGCGGACCGCTGCGGGCCGTGCTCGTCGGCGCCGGGTTCATGGGCCGGCACTGGGCCCGCGAGCTCGGCGCCCACGCGGACACCCGTCTGGTCGGCTGGGTGGACCAGGACGCCGGCCGGCTCGCCGATGCCCTCGGGCAGCTACCGGATCCCGGCCCGGAACAGGAAGCCATCCGTACGGGGGCCGGGCTCGCGGAGACGCTGGAGGCGGTGCGGCCGGACCTCGTCCTCAACTGCACGACCCCGGCCGCGCATGCCGAAACCACCATCGCCGCCCTGGAGTTCGGCTGCGCCGTGCTCACCGAGAAGCCCATGGCGCCGGACCTCGCGCAGGCCCGGACCCTGGTGGCCGCGTCGGAGCGCACCGGCAGGCTGCTCGCGGTCACCCAGGACCGGCGCCGGCTCGCCGGAGTCGTGGCACTGCGGGAGGCCGCCCAACGCCTTGCCCCGCTGAACCGGCTGGAGATCGACTTCCGGCTGCCCCACCGGGCGGGGCCCCTCGCGGACCGGGACGAGCCGCTGCTGCGCGAGATGGCCATCCACTTCTTCGACGCCGCACGCTCGGTCACCGGCGCCGACGCGCTCTCCGTCTTCTGCGAGACCTCCCGGACCGCGTGGTCGTGGTACCCGGGCCACTGCTCCGCGGACGCGCTGTTCGCCATGGAGGGCGGAGTGACCTTCGCGTTCACCGGCTGCTGGACGGCCCGCTCCTCCTTCACGTCCTGGAACGGCACCTGGTACATCGAGGGCGCGAACGGCTCCGCGCGCTGGGACGGCACGCACGCGCCCCTGGTGACGCCTGCGCGGGCCGAGGGCGAGCCCGAGCCCGCCGCGACCGCCGTGCCGGTCGCGGTGCAGGACTCGCCGTTCCCCGGTCTGGCCGAGGTCCTGGACGGTTTCGTCACCGCTCTGCGCACCGGTGCGGCCCCGGCCGGCGAATGCCATGACAACCTCCGCAGCCTGGCCATGGTCGAGGCCGCTGTCGCCGCGGCCCGCACGGGCCGCCGCGTTCCCGTCGAGCGCTGAGCAGCGCGCGTCGGGCCTGTTCCACCCCTCCCTTCCCATCCCCGCACAAGCAAACCCGCAGAAGGGAGATCCGCGTCCGCTCGCCGCCGGGCGGGGGCCGCGCCGCGCGACGGGTCAGCACCCGCCGCGGCCGGCCCCCGCCCGGCGGCCTGCGTTCACGGTTCCACCCTCGTGACGCCGAGTGTCACCGGCCGCATGCCGGCTGCGAGCTCCTCGACCTGGGCTGCGGCGGGTCGGTGGCGGGTGAAGCCGTCAGGGGCGGGCATCTCGGGGCGGACCGGTTCACGCGCGCTCCCACTCTTGACCACCTTCCGTTTAAGCGCTTCACTGAACCGCATCAGTAAGTGCCCCACCGCGCGGACAGCCCCCCGGGCGGTGGTCGTGCGCGGCGTGGACCACGCTCTTCGTCCCCGCACTTTCTGACCCGAACCATCGCGCATCGTGGTGCCACTCGTTCAGCGCGGCCGGCCCCCCACCGGCCCGATCCGTGTGGCAGCCGTGCGCCCACCCATCCTGTGCCGGGAGGCGCCTTCATGACGACCGAAGCAACCGTCCAGAGGAGAGCGGCAGCCGGTGGTCCCAAGGAACGGCTGACCAGGTTCCACCTGCGCGTGACCGCCACCACGTTCGGTGCGAACTTCTCCGACGGCTTCGCGCTGGGAGTCATCGGCGCCGTCCTGCCGACCCTGTCCACGTCGATGCACCTGAACGGCGTCTGGCAGGGCCTGCTCGGCTCCTCCGCGCTGATCGGTCTCTTCTTCGGCAGCGTGATCCTCGGCCGTGTGGCCGACGCCATCGGACGCCAGAAGCTCTACCTGTACAACTTCGTCCTGATCACGGTCGCCTCCGCCGCACAGCTGTGGGCGCACGATCCGTGGAGCCTGTTCGCCCTGCGCCTGCTGATCGGCTTCGGGCTCGGCGCCGACTACGCCGTGGGCCCGACCCTCCTCTCCGAGTTCTCCCCCCGGCGCCTGCGCGGTCTGCTGCTCGGCTCGCTCACCGTCCTGTGGACCGTCGGCTACGTGCTCGCCAACATCCTCGGCACCTACATCTCCCTCAGCGACAGCTCCGCCCATCTGCTGCTGGCCGCGGGCGCCCTCCCGGCCGCGCTCGTCCTGTTCCTGCGGATCGGCACCCCCGAGTCGCCGAGCTGGCTCGCGAGCCGGGGCCGGTTCGCCGAAGCCGACGAGATCCGCCGCCGCTACCTCGGGGAGGAACCCGAACCCCGCACCGCCCAGGACCAGGCGCCCCCGCCCGAGGTCACCCCGAGCTACAGCGAACTGTTCGCCCCCGGACAGCGTCGCAACACCTGGTTCGGCGCCATCTTCTACAGCGCGCAGGTCCTGCCGTACTTCGCGATCTACACCTTCATGTCGACGATCCTCGCCTCGCTCCACGTCGCGGACGCGGACACGCAGAACACGGTCCTCAACCTGTTCCTTCTGCTCGGTGGCGTGGTGGGACTGTGGCCGGTGCAGCGCATGGGCCGCCGGCCCTTCACCATCTGGACCTTCGTCGTCCTGACCGTGTGTCTCGCGGCGATGGCCGCGCTGAACGACCACTCCGGCCTCGTCCTGATGGTGCCGTTCGTGATCTACACGTTCGTGATGGCGGCCGCCTCCAACGTCACGCAGGTCTACCCGCCCGAGCTGTTCCCGACCGCGCTGCGCGGCGCCGGTGTCGGCTTCCTCAACGGCGCGAGCCGGGTCGCCTCCGCCGTCGGCACGTTCATCCTGCCGATCAGCCTCGACCGGCTCGGCGTCGGCTGGTCGATGGCCTGGCTGGCGGGCGTCCTGCTCCTCGGCACCCTGGCCAGCATCGCCTGGGCGCCCGAGACCCGGAACCTGGTGACCACGGAAGGCCTGCACCACTGATGACCGCCGCACACCCCGACGCCGTGCGCTTCGACGGCGCCTCCCTGACCGCGGGCCAGGTGACCGCCCTGGCCCGCACCCAGCGCCCCGTCCACCTGGACCCGCGGGCCAGAGCACGCGTGAGCGCGGCGCGCCCCGCGGCCGTCAAAGCCTCCGCCAGGCGCCCGGTCTACGGCCATTCCACCGGCGTCGGCGCCAACCGCACCACCGCGCTCGACGAGGACGCCACCCGCGCTTTCGGCCTGCGCCTGCTGCGCAGCCACGCCGGCGGCATCGGCCCCCTCGTCCCCGTCGAGCAGGCCCGGGCCATGCTCGCGGTGCGCCTCAACCAACTCCTGGGCGCCGGATCCGCCATCGACGTAGCCGTCGTCGACGCGCTCGCACAGGCCCTCACCCATGGCCACGTCCCCGAGATCCACGCGCTCGGCTCGCTCGGCACCGCCGACCTGACCGCGCTGGCCGAACTCGGCCTCACGCTCGTCGGCGAGCAGCCCTGGAAGCCGGGCACCGGCCTCGGCGCCCCGCCCCGACCGCTCACCCTGAGCTCCTGGGACGCGCTGCCGCTGCTCTCCAGCAGTGCGCTGACCATCGGCCAGGCGGCGCTCGCCGCCACCGATCTGCGTACCCTGCTGGACCGCCTGCCGCTGGTCGCGGCCCTGTCGCTCACCGCCGTGCACGGCTCCCTGGAGCCGTACGCCCCCGCCGTCCACGCCCGTCGGCCGCACCCCGGCGCCCAGCAGGTCGCCGCCCGCATGACCGCACTGCTCGACCGCGCCGACTGGAGCCCGTCGCTGGTCCAGGACCCGTTCGGATTCCGCTGCCTGCCCCAGGTCCACGGCGCCGCCATGGACGCCTGGACCGCGCTCGACAGCGTCCTCACGGTGGAGCTCAACGCCAGCGCCGAGAACCCGCTCCTCGACGGCGAGGACTACTACCACCACGGAGGTTTCCACCAGGCGCCGCTCGCCCTGGCCCTGGACCACATGCGCCTCGCCCTCCTGGGCACCGCACAGCTCACCACCGCCCGGCAGGGCGCGCTCAACGAACCCGCCTTCACCGGCCTGCCCCCGTTCCTGGCCCAGGCGGAGAACGGGAGCAGCGGCCTGATGATCACCGAGATCGCCGCGCACAGCGCGCTCGCCGAACTGCGCGGCGTGGCACAGCCGGTGACACTCGGTCATGCCGTGGTCTCCCGGGGGGTCGAGGAACACGCCAGTTTCGCCGCCACCGCCGCGCGCCGCCTGACCGAAGCGGTGGACCACTTCGGCCTCGTCCTGGCCTGCGAACTCGTCGGGGCGGTGCGCGCCCTGCGCATGCTGGGCCGCACCCCGCCCGGAGACGGCGAGCTGTCCCGCTTCCACGAGGCGGCCGCGGCCGTCCTCGACCCCGATCTCGCCGACCACAAACCGACCGCGGACGTCCACGCCGCGGCGGCGCTGCTGCGCTCGGCGGACCTGGACCTGCCGATCGGGGCCGGCTCCGTGCCCGTCCGGACTCGCTGAACCGGCCTCGGCCCCGGCTCGGGCGTCACCGGGCCGAAGCCGGGGCCGGGCCACGCTTCAGACGGGGCGGGACCCGTCGCGCGGTGGACCCGCGACCGAGCCGCGCCACTGCACGCTCGGCGCCAGTACCTTGCGTCGACTGCGCCTGCCCTCCTCGACGGCCTTCACCGTGCGCTCGACGATGAGATCGAGCAACTCCTCGACGGGCCAGCGGTAGCTGGACAGCGGCGGGGTCAGGAGCCGGGACAGGGGCTGGTCGTCGTAGCCCAGCACGGACACGTCGTGCGGCACGGCCAGGCCGAGGTCCCGGGCGGCGGCGTAGACCCCGTACGCCATCGAATCGCCCAGGCACAGGAACGCGGTGGGGCGGTCCGGCCGGTCAAGTGCCGTGCGCGCCACCTCGGTTGCGCCCTCCAGGTCGTACGGCGAGGTGAACACGGTCACCGCCAGGCCCAGTTCGTCCGCCACCCGGTGGACCATGCTCTCGGCCGGCCGGTCGGGGGTGCTCGCCAGGCCCGGCGTCACGACCCCGATGGCGCGGTGGCCCGCGGAGGCGAGCCGGCCGAGCGCGTCGGTGACGCCCAGCTCGTTGTCGAAGACCACCTCGGCCGCCGTGGTCACCCCGGGGAGGCCGTCGCCGATCGAGATCAGGGCGGTCTGCCCGGCGACCTGCTTCCAGTGCGCGGCGGCGGGATCGACGGGCAGCACGATCAGCGCGTCCACCCGCTGGGCCGCGAGGTGCGAGGCCAACCGGGCCTCCAGCTGCGGGTCGTTGCAGGCGTCGACGAGCAGGGCGTGCCGACCGGTCGCCAGCAGCCTGCGGCCGAGGGCCGCCGCGAGCCCCTGCTGCCACACGTCGGTCAGCGACTGGCACAGCACCCCGACGGTGTCGGTGCGACCGGAGGCCAACGCCCTCGCGATCGGGTCGACCTGATAGCCGAGCCGGTCCGCCGCCTCGCGCACCCGCCGCTGGGTCTCCGGCGGCACCTGCAGGCCGCGCAGGGCGTAGGACACGGCAGCGGGGGAGAGGCCGGTGTCCTTCGCGATGTCGCGCAAGGTGATACGTCGCTGGTTGTTGGGCACGCGGACAGTCTATGAGCCGGAGCCCGAGCCCCTCTTGGGCGCCGAGGCGCGCCGTCCCGCGCGCACGGACCGTGCCCTTGGCGCATCATGGTCCGATCTTTTCGGTCCAGACCATTGACCGGGGCACGTCACGCCGGGACTCTGTTGCATGTTGATGAACGTCGGTCATGTATATGAACGACGTCACCGTCGCCACTGTGAAAGGACTGACCGATGGGCACGTCCCGCAGAACACTGCTAGGCGCCGCACTCGGCGGAGCCGCCGCAGCCGCCGTCGGCCTGCCGGCCGCTCCCGCCTCGGCCTCCTCCTGGGCGCTGAAGTGGAACCCGTCTCCCTACGACGACGGGCTCGGCGCGTTCGAGACGGTCGAGGACGACCGCGCCGACTCGCACCCCGAGGGGCAGCCGCACATCTACGTCGAGGACAACACCTACCGCTTCAACATGCACATGGTGGACCGGGACACGTCCACCGACCGCCAGCGCCAGGAGGTCACCGGCAACCGCACGTCCTCCAGCAGCTATCTCCAGTGGCTGCCCGGGCAGACCTGGCGGGTCACGTACTGGATGTACATCCCGAGCTCGCTCAAGGCCACGACGTCCTTCACGCACATCATGCAGATGAAGGAGCCGGGCACCGGCACCTCCCCGATCGTGGTGCAGTCGCTGCGCCGGGTGAGCGGCGCCCAGACGATCGAGCTGGCGCTGCCCCTCTCCGGGACCCTCGTGGGCCGTACGTCGCTCGACCCGCTCCACGACACCTGGACCAAGGTGGACTTCCGGATCAAGGTCGGTGACGGCACGTCCGGCACGGTCCGCTGGATCCTCAGCGACGGCACGAACACCATCATCGACAAGTCGCTGAGCGGCGTCGACACCCTCATCGCCGACCGGGTCCGGCCCAAGTGGGGCATCTACCGGTCGCTCGGCGACACTTCTGGCTCGCTCCAGGACACATACATCCGCTTCAAGGACTTCCTCGGCTACCAGCTCGTCTGAACCGGACCCCTCCCGGGTCGGGCGAACCCGGGGCGACGTGTGTCCCGCGACTGTCAGGAACCTTTCCTGTCAGTCATCGGCGCCGTCGCCCCGCTCGTCCGCGCACGCACCTCGAACCCCCCAACTCCCCTTCTCCGGAGGTCGATACCGTGCACGTCTCCTTCCTTCAGGACCGCTCCCGCGGCGGCACCGCGCTCGCTGCGCTCTGTGCCCTGCTTCTGTGTCTCTTCTCCCTGCAGTTCGCCGCCTCGCCGGCCTCCCGCGCCGCGGCGACCGCGACCGACTACCAGGCCGAGGACGCGACGATCTCGCAGGGCACGGTCGCCACGAACCACACCGGATACACCGGCACCGGGTTCGTCGACTACACCAACGTCACCGGCTCGTACGTGCAGTTCACCGTCGACGCGGCAAGCGCGGGCAGCACCTCGCTCGCCTTCCGCTTCGCCAACGGCACGACGACCGACCGCCCGATGAACATCTCCGTCAACGGCACCGTCGTCGCCTCGAACGTCTCGTTCCCCGCCACGGCCGACTGGGACACCTGGGCCACCAAGACCGTGAACGTCTCCCTGAACGCGGGCAGCAACACCGTCCGCGCCACCGCCGTCACCGCGAACGGAGGCCCCAACCTCGACAAGCTGACCGCGGGTTCGGTACCGGCCGCCACACCGGGCATGGCCGTCGCCCCGTACGAGTACCTCGGCTGGGGCAGCCCGCAGGACCCGACCCAGGTGATGGCCGCGACCGGCGTCAAGTGGTTCACCCTCGCCTTCATCCTCTCCGACGGCACCTGCAACCCGGCCTGGGACGGCTCACGCCCGCTGACCGGCGGCAGCGACCAGTCGAAGATCAACGCGATCCGCGCGGCCGGAGGTGACGTGATCGTCTCCGTCGGTGGCTGGAGCGGCGCCAAACTCGGCGAGAAGTGCACCAGCGCCTCGGCGCTCGCGGGCGCCTACCAGAAGGTCATCAACGCCTACGGCCTCAAGGCCCTCGACATCGACATCGAGAACACGGAGTGGGCGAGTGCCACCGTGCGCCAGCGCGTCATCGACGCCCTGAAGATCGTGAAGGCGAACAACGCGGGCATCAAGACCGTCATCACGTTCGGCACGACGAGCAGCGGGCCCGACGCGACCGGCATCGACATGATCAAGCGGGGCGCCGCCTCCGGCCTGGCGAACGACGTCTGGTGCGTCATGCCGTTCGACTTCGGCGGCGGCACGGGCAACATGGGCACCCTGACCGTCCAGGCCATGGAAGGCCTCAAGGCGCAGGTCAAGTCCGCCTACGGGTACAGCGACTCGGTCACCTACGCGCACATCGGCCTCTCGTCGATGAACGGCACGACCGACGACGCCGGTGAGCTCGTCCGGATCAGCGACTTCCAGACGATGCTCACCTACGCGCAGCAGCACCACATCGGCCGCCTCACCTACTGGTCCGTCAACCGCGACCGGTCGTGCGGCTCCGGCTCCGACGGCGACTCGTGCAGCGGCGTGACACAGCAGCCGTACGACTACCTCAAGGTCCTCGTCCAGTACACCGGTTGAGAAGGGGGAACCACCGCCATGAAGCTGAACAGACGCAGACGCGCCCTTGCCGCGGTCGTGCCGTTCGCACTCGCGCTCCCGATGCTCGCACTCGGCGCGGGAAGCGCCGACGCGGCCACCGACTTCCAGGCCGAGGACGCGACGATCTCGCAGGGCACGGTCGCCACGAACCACACCGGATACACCGGTACCGGGTTCGTCGACTACACCAACATCACCGGCTCGTACGTGGAGTTCGGCGTGAGCGAGGCGTCGGCGGCGACCGTCCCGGTCGCCTTCCGCTACGCCAACGGCACGAGTGCCGACCGCCCGATGGACATCTCCGTGAACGGGACCGTCGTCGCCACGAACGTGTCCTTCCCCGTCACCGCCGACTGGGACACCTGGGCGACGAAGACCGTGAACCTGCCCCTCCAGGCCGGCGCCGGCACGATCCGTGCGACGGCGACCACCGCGAACGGGGGACCCAACCTCGACAAGGTCACCGTCGGGGCGCCGGCGTCCACCGGGCCCGCGGTGCCCTTCGGCAGCCATCAGTTCCCGTACGTGGCAGGGACCCTGAAGCCGACAGGGACTCAGGCCGGCCTCGACCAGGCCGTCCTGTCCAAGTACACCGCCTGGAAGTCCGCGTTCGTACGACAGAACTGCGGCAACGGCTGGTACGAGATCATCTCGCCGGACGCCGACCACCCCTACGTCGCCGAGGCGCAGGGCTACGGCATGGTCGTCACGGCCCTGATGGCGGGCGCCGACCCCGACGCGAAGAAGATCTTCGACGGCCTGGTGAAGTACATGCTGGCGCACCCCTCCGTGCACAACTCCTCGCTGCTCGCCGCCGAGCAGGACTCCTCCTGCAAGAGTGTCGACGGCTCGGACTCGGCGACCGACGGGGACCTGGACGTGGCCTACGGGCTGCTGCTCGCCGACAAGCAGTGGGGCAGCGCGGGCACGTACGACTACAAGAGCCTCGCGGTGAAGCACATCAACGCGATCAAGGCCGACGAGGTGAACCCGAGCACCCACCTGACGAAGCTCGGAGACTGGTCGTCCTCCGGCGATCAGTACTACTACGTCACGCGGTCCTCGGACTGGATGATCGACCACTTCAGGGCGTTCCGGCGGGCCACGGGCGATGCCGCCTGGGACACGATCCGGGCCGCCCACCAGAACCTGATCACTTCCCAGCAGGCCACGTACGCGTCCGGCACCGGCCTGCTCGCGGACTTCGTCGTCGGCACGAACGGGACGCCGAAGCCGGCGGCCGGACAGGTCCTGGAGAGCCCCAACGACGGCGACTACAGCTGGAACGCCTGTCGTGACCCGTGGCGCATCGGGACCGACGCCGTCACCAGCGGCGACCCGGCCTCGCTCGCCTCGGCGAGGAAGCTGAACGCGTGGATCAAGACGACGACGGGCGGCAGCCCGGCGGCCGTCGTCACCGGCTATCACCTCAACGGATCGGCGTACGACAGCGGTCACGACATGGCGTTCACCGCGCCGTTCGCCGTCACCGCGCTCACCGACCCGGGCTCGCAGGTCTGGCTCGACGCCCTGTGGACCAAGCTCGCCGGTACCGCGATCGACCCGGCGCTCTACTACGGAGGCAGCGTGCAGCTCCAGTCGATGATTGTCGCGTCCGGCAACTACTGGGTCCCCTGACCCGGATCCCCCTGCGGTCGGCGCGGCGGCCACCTCGTTCAGTGGCCGCCGCGCCGTCCGCCTCACGGGCTACGGGGACGGGACGGGCGACAGGGACAGCCGATCCAGGTCGGGACCTCCGCTCTCCGGATTGAAGACCTTGATGGAGTTGGCTCCGGCGTCGAGCGTCACCGGGACCGATGTGGTCCGCGGTGTCGTGTTGCCGGTGTCGGTGACCGTGACACGGACGGGAGCACCACCATTGACGCTGATGTCGTACGAGCGCGTTCCGTTCACCGTGTAGTCGAGGTGCAGGGAGTAGGTGCCGCCCTGAGCCACCTCGACGTCGGGGAAGGTGAGCGAGTCCTCCGGTGTGCCGCCGATGTTGCGGACCTTCTCCGCCCCGGAGCAGGGGGCGCAGGAGGCGGGGCCGACGTTCGGCCCCAGCACGTTCGCGGAGTCCTCGGCCTCCCTGGCCCACACCCGGTCCGCGGGCAGCGGCCGGATGCGTACGGGGCTGGACACCTGCTCGTCCTGGCCCAGGTAGCGGAAGCTCGCACGGACCGGCACGTCTGTCGAGCCGACGTCCTGGCCCGGGGGAGAGGTCACCGTCCAGGTGCCGTGCAGCTGCCGGCCCAGGCGCAGCGCCTCGGCCGTCACCGCACCGCCTTCGACGGTCCAGCCCTCAGGGACCTGAGGAGCGAGGGTGACCCCGTCCACCTGCTCGTCGTCCTCCATGCGCAGCGTGGCGTCGACTTCGACGCTCTGCCGGCCCCGGCCGACCCACTGCAGACCGTGGGGCCGCACGGTGAGCTTGGTCGAGGGGGTGTACGAGGACGGGGGCATCGGAGCCACCGCGATGCGGTCGAGTCCCGGAGTGTCGTCACTGCCGCCGAAGACCCGGACGGTGTTGTCTCCCGCCCGCAGCGTCACGGGGATCGCCGAGGACTCGGGGACGTCCGGGGCTCCGGCGAAGGTCGGCACCCGCACCGGGTCGGCACCGTTGACGCTGACCTTGAGGCTGCCGCTCCGGCCCGAGGTGTGGTCGAGCTGCAGCCGGAAGTCGCCCGCCGTGTCGGCCCGCACACCGGTGAAGGTCACGCCGGTTCCGTGCCCGAGACCGGTGACGCGCGCACCTGCGGAGCAGGCCGCACACGCGGAGGTGAGGGCGCCACGGCCCAGATCGGCGTCCTCCGCCTCCAGGGGCACAGGAGTCGCGGTGGCGGCGGGACGGTCGTACGCCACCTTGATCTCGTCGATCTTCAGCTGGTCGGCGAACGCCTGGGCCTGCGCTCCGCCCCACAGGCTGCGTACGTCGAGCTTGAGGTAGCGCGCCTGCCGGTCCCCGATGTCGATGAACTGGACGCCGCGCGCACTGCGCAGCGCCCCGGAGCGCACGACCTTCCAGTCGTCGCCGTCGTTGCTCGCGAGGACGCGGTAGTCCTTGATGCGCGCCGAGTCCTCCAGGCGACCGAACGTGGCGCGGGCCCCGGTGGGCGACCACTCCCGCTGATGCACCGCCAGCGACACGGCCTTGCGCCGCTTGCCCAGATCGAGGGTGACGGTGGCCGCTCCCTTACCGTCGTTGTCCCAGTACGTCGTGAAGTCGCCGTCGGTCAGCGCGTTGGCGCCGTGCCCGTCGGCGGAGGAGGAAGCGGTGGCCTTGACGGTGCCGGCGGGGTAGTAGTCCTGCGTGCCGTCGGTGGTCACCTTGAAGACGGTGTCGTACCGGTCCCAGTCCGTGACGCCGAGGATCGACAGGTGGCCGCCGGACTGGCTGAACGCCAGCGGCTTCCCGGTGCGCAGGTCGGTCACCTTCTGCGCCGTGTAGCCGTTGTCGCGCAGCCGGACCATGTCGCCGCGCGGGCGCGTGACCACGTGCACGTACTGGGTCTTCGGTCCGTCGGCGCGGGAGACGGTGACGACGCCGTGCGCGCCGTCGTTCCACAGGCCGGGCTGCATGCCGCCGTACATGTAGCCGCCGCCGTCGACGCCGTGCACGGACTCGCGGATCGGGTCGACCCACTTGCCCATGAACGCGTTGTACGCCTCCTGCTGCGCGGGGAATTTGCCGTTCACCATCGGGGTCTCGCCCATCAGGGACTTGATGGAGGAGCCGGCATTGGTGATGTAGCGGCCGGTGCTCAGGCGTACGTCGACGGGGGAGTCCTGGCCGGAGTACCACCAGTCGCCCGTCGAGGGCAGCTTGTAGTCGGCCTCGGTCAGACGCGGCATCGGGACGGTGACGGCCGCCGGATAGTCGTAGGACGGGACCATGCCGGTCTTCTGCTCGTTGCTGACGGTGTCCATCTCCGGCGTGTCCTCGTTGTTGTTGCTCAGCAGCCAGGACGGGTGCCGCTGGTGGACCTGCTCGTAGAGGTGGTGCTCCTCCCAGTACTCGTTGTCGTTGTCGATCCAGAATCCCGACAGGTCGTCGTAGCGGTCCATGACCTCGTGGAAGAGGTCGTAGCTGTACTCACCGAATCCCTGACGGGTGGTCAGGTCGACGTCCTTGCCCTTGTAGGCGGAGTACGCGGCGGAGTCGAGGGCCTCGTGGTCGAAGCGGTTGTGCCACTGCGGGTCGTCGGTCATGTAGAGGATGACGTGGACGCCCTTGGCCTTGCCCGCCGCTGTCAGTTCGCCGAGCAGGTCGCGTTCGGTGGCGCAGCTGCCGGGAATCTTCGACGGCCAGGGGCGGGCGTAGCCGAGCGCGCTGTGGAAGGTGGCCAGGACGATGTACGAGGCGCCGAGGTCGCGGGCCTGGTCGACCCAGTAGTCGGCGTTCCAGCCGCCGTCGGTGACGGCGCGCTCCCACTCCCGGCAGTCGGTGTGCATCGGAGTGGTGTACATGCCCCAGTGCAGGAACAGGCCGGCGGTGGAGTCGCGCAGCCACTCCTGGCGCGGATGCTGCACCTCGGCCCGGGCGGCGGGGGCGCCGCCGAGGAAGGTGGCGGCAAGGGCCAGGATCAGTGCGGCGCACAGCGTGCGCCAGTGATGTGGTTTTCGGTGGGACTCAGGTGTCATGGGTCTGGGTCGCCCTCTCGTGAGTGCCTCGCGTGGACGGAAACAGGCGAGGAGGGGAGCACCGGACGGGCGCGGTCTCACTGGTCGGCTCTGCGCGCTGCGCCCGGCCGTCGACGGTTCGTGGCTCGCGCGGCTGAGCAGTTCTCAGCCAGAGACATCCGAGGTCTCGCGAGCGAACGCCGGAACTGTACCCGGGTGAAGCCGACCACCGATATCCCTGTTTCCAGGGAATTTAGGCGAGTTGGGGGATCGGCTGGTCGGCATCTGTTCGGAATCTCGAATGTGCGGGAGCGGGTCGACGGGGTCAGCGAGATACAGATCGGAGGTGTGATGGAGCGAGTGTGCGAAATCGCGCCCGTACGGTCAGGTCGACCGGCGGACCACGAGACGCGGCGTGATGACGGTCTCCGGCTGCGGGTCTCCGCCCTGGATCAGCGCCGCGACCTGCTCCACCGCGGCACGGCCGACCTGTCGCTTGTCCACGTGCAGTGTGGTGAGCGGGGGGTCCACCAGCTCGCCGAGCATCAGACCGTCGCACCCGACGAACGCGCAGTCGTCCGGCACCGCGAGTCCGCGCCGCAGTGCGCGGCGCTGCGCTCCGACGGTGATGAGGTCGTTGTAGCCGAGCACGGCCGTGGCGTCGGGGTGTTCGGCCAGGATCCGGTCCATGCCGCGGGCGCCGCCCTCCGCCGAGTTGGCGACGGGCACGACCCAGGTCTCGGCCGGGTCCAGGCCGTACTCGGTGACCAGGGAGCGGAAGAGGTGGTGGCGGGTGCGCGGTGCCGCCGCGTCGTCGCGCCCCTGGTCGTCGAGCATGACGATACGGCGGTGCCCGGCGTCGGTGAGATGCTCCAGCGCCTGGCGCATGCCTGCCTCGAAGTCGATGCGGACTCCGCCGACGCCCGGCAGGCGGGTGTTGTGATCGAGCAGCACCAGGGGGATGCCGCTGTCGCGGACGCGCTGGGCGGCCGTGTCGTCGTCGAAGTACGCGATACAGGCGTCGACATGGTCGGCGATGGTGGCCGCCACGGTCTGCTCGCGCTCCAGAGCGGACCCGGTGCTGTAGACCGCGATCTGCCAGCCGCGCTCGTCGGCGGCGTCCAGCACGCCGGCGGCGACCTCGGGGAAGAACGGGTTGAGCACGTCGGCGACGACCAGGCCCAGTGTCGTCAGGCCGGGGCCCGCCATGCCGCGGGCGTGCCGATTGGGCCGGTAGCCGAGTGCCTGGGCGATCTGCAGGACGCGCTCGCGGGTGGCCGGGTCGATCTCCGGCTTGTCGTTGATCGCGCGCGAGACGGTCTGCCTGCTGACTCCGGCGGAGCGTGCCACGTCGTCGATGGTGATGCTGCGGCGGGCGCCGTCTCGGTCGGTGCGGGGGGTGGGCATCCAGAGCCCTCCTTTCTGGCTGCCCAAGTGTGGCCCGCCGCCTCGGGGCCGGATGGTTCACGTGAGCGCTCACGGCCATCATGGGCAGGCGTTTTCGGAGTGTCAACGTCCTTGCCGATCAGTGGTGTTGCGCTGCCGGTCGGTGGATCCGAGCTTTTGCGCGCACCTGTATTGACGTGAGGTCCGGCTGCCTCCAAGGTACTCCGTGAGCGCTCCCGGGAACGCTCACGGGACCGTTCACGGCCCGGGTTCCCGTGCGTCCGGCGCCCCTGGTGTCCCGATCCGACGGAGGACCGCGTTGCGTATCACGTCACCCACCCGAACCGCCTCGGCCGCACTGACCGTGGCCCTCCTCACCGCCGCGCTGGCCGGCTGCACCGTCGACGAGGGCGCCAGCACGTCGGGCCAGGAGGGCAAGGGGAAGCAGCAGATCACGTTCCTGACCTTCGAGACCCCGAACCTGACGCCCGCCTACTGGGACGCGGCGATCAAGCGGGTCACCCGCACGTACCCGGACATCACGGTGAAGAAGCTGGTCGCGCCGACCGCCGACCGCACCGCCTACGCCAAACAGCTGCTCGCCTCTGGGCAGTTCCCCGACGTCATGATCGCCGTCGCGCCGACCGGCCTCGGCGACGCGGGCAACCTGTACGCCTGGCAGGACACGGAGCTCAAGGACTTCGCGGTCCCCGACGGCGGCGCCATCGGCGGCAAGGTGTACCAACTGCCCGCCAACACCCAGTCGATACCGGTCGTCTACTACCGCAAGTCCATGTTCGAGAAGGCCGGCATCTCCGCACCGCCGAAGACGTACGACGAACTCGTCGCGGACTCCGGCAAGTTGAAGGCGAAGGGGCAGCAGCCGTTCGTCGTCGGCGGCGGCAAGGACGCCTTCCCCACCGTGCTGCCGCTGACCGGAGCCGTCGCCACCGACGTCTACAAGAAGGACCCCGACTGGATGGTCCACCGCCGCGAGGGCAAGGTGAAGTTCACCGATCCGGCGTTCGTCGGCGCCCTGACGAAGATCCAGAATCTCGCCCGCAGCGGCTACATCGACAAGAAGATGGTGTCCCTCGACTACGCCGCGACCGAGCAGGCCTTCCTCAAGGGCAAGGGCGCGATGTACCCCATGGGCTGCTGGTTCGCCGCGGCCGCCGACAAGAGCGACCTCAAGGACGACATCGGCGTCTTCAACTGGCCCACGGACGACGGCTCCGTGCTCTCCTCCGGCTACACCGGCGGCGGCCTGTCGGTGAACGCGCACTCCAAACACCTCGACGCGGCGAAGAAGTTCGCGCTCGCCTTCCAGCTCGACAAGTCGAACCTCGACAACTCGGTTAAGTCCGACTCCCTGTTCCCCGCCGTCAAGGGCTACACGCCGCCCACCGACACCGGCCCGGTCTTCAAGGAGTCCTACGACCTGTGGCAGGAATCGGTGCGCCGGAAGGCGACGGTGAAGGCGTTCGCCTGGGAGACCGGCGGCGACGCGCTGCTGCCCGGCCTCGACGCCAAGGTGCACGCGGCCGTCCAGGACGTGATCCTCGGCCGCAAGAGCCCACAGGAAGCCGCCCGGTTCCTGGACGCCGAATGGGAAAAGGCCTCCTGATCCATGGCGACCCACACACAACTGCGCCCACGGGCGAAGGTGTCGGCACCCGCCGGCGCCGCTCGCCCGGGGCGCCGCCGAAGGCTCCGCTCCGCGCTCGGCCGGTTCGCCGTCTTCGGCGCCCCCGGGATGCTGGTCTACGCGTGCTTCGTCCTGGCCCCCGTCCTGCTGAGCGTGGGCTACAGCCTCACGAACTACAACCCGTTCAGCCCGCCGAGCGAGTTCACCGGCCTGCGCAACTACCGCCTCCTGTTCCAGGACGAGGAGTTTCTCCAGGCACTCAAGGTCACCGTGCAGCTGACGGTGATGCTCGTCGTCCTGCCGAACGTCGCGGGCCTCGGCATCGCCGTACTGCTCGACCGCAAAGGCTGGTTCTACAACGCCTGGCGCGCCGTGTTCTTCGTCCCCGTCGTCCTCAGCTCGGTCGTCGTGTCCGTCGTGTGGACCCGGCTCCTCGCCGACGACGGCGTCGTCAACCAGGCCCTCGGCTGGTTGGGCATCGACCCCGTCGGCTGGCTCTCCGACCCGTCCCTCGCGCTCTACTCGCTCGGCGTGATCATGGCCTGGCAGATGCTCGGCTTCTGCGTCGTGGTGTACCTGGCCGGCCTGCAGTCCGTACCGGGTGAACTCCTGGAGGCGGCGGCCATCGACGGGGCGGGGCCCGTCGCCCGGTTCCGGCACGTCACCTGGCCGCTGCTCGCGCCTGCCCTGACCGTGAACACGGTCGTCCTGCTCATCACCGCCTTCAAGGCGTACGACCACATCCAGGTGATCACCGGAGGCGGCCCGGGATCGGGCACCACCGCGACGCTCTCCCTGGTGATCCTGCAGACCGGATTCACCGCGAACCGGCAGGGCTACGCCTGCGCGATGGCCGTCGTCATGCTCGTGATCGTCGCGACGGCGTCCACGCTCGTGCTGCGGGTCCTGCGACGCCGGGAGGTGGAACTGTGACCAGAACGCCCTGGCTGCGCCCCCTGACCGTCACCGTGCTCGGCTGCGTCTTCGCGGTGCCGCTGTACGTGGTCCTCGCCAACGCCTTCAAGCACGGCCCCGACATCGCCCCCCACCCCGCGAACCTGCCGCTGCCACCGACCCTCGACAACCTCGTCAAGGTCACCTCGCGGCCCGACCATCTCTTCTGGGTCAGCCTCACCAACAGCCTGGTCGTCACCACCTTCTCGGTGATCGTCCTGACGGTCCTGTCCGCCATGCTCGGCCACTACCTGGCCCGCACCTCGTCGCGCTGGGGAACGGTCGCCACGCTGGTCCTGCTGTGTGGCCTGATGATCCCGCCGCAGGTCATCCTGCTGCCCCTCACCCAGGTGCTGCGCACCTTCGACCTGATGGCGACCGTGCAGGGGCTCGTCCTGTTCAACGTCGGCTACTACGTGCCCTTCGGGGTCTTCGTCTTCGCCGGATTCGTCAAGGGCGTCCCCTTGGAACTGGAACAGGCCGCGGCGATCGACGGGGCGGGCTGGTTCCGCACGTTCTGGCAGATCGTCTTCCCGCTGCTGCGGCCGGCCACCGCCAGCTCCGTCATCTTCTTCGGCGTATGGATCTGGAACGACTTCCTCAACCCCCTGATCATCCTCGGCCCCAGCTCCGGCACCACCGTGACGACCGGCATCTACCGCGCCATCGGCCAGTACCAGGCCGACTTCGGCACCGTCTTCGGGCTGATGCTGCTGGCCACGCTGCCGATCCTCGTCCTGTACCTCGCGCTGCAGAAGCAGTTCGTGAAGGGCCTCACCGGTGGCGCCACCAAGGGCTGACCCCGCTTCTGTTCCTCGCGCTGTTCTCGAAAGGTTGTGACGTGACGTCCACCGCGGTCACCACGGCGGAGCGACCGCCGGCCCGCTCCTACCGACTCCTCGACCAGGTCAGGGCCGCCGTCCTGATCGACGGCGTGTCCCGCGCGCCCGCCGTGCGCGCACTGCCCGGCGGCCTGCGCGCCCTGGACGTGACCGCGCCCGAGGGCGCCGCCGTGGAGATCCGGCTCTCCACACCGCTGCGCGACGCCGTCGGCTACTGGTACCCGGACTGCGGGTGGCAGCGCGCATTGCCACCCGACTGGGCCGGCGCGCTGCACACCTCCCTGGTGCGGGGCGCGGCCATCGGCTGCCTCTACGAGACATCGGGCGCGACGCTCCTGACCTTCGCCGCCGAGGACCAGAGCGCCGAGATCCGCACGGTGTTCGGCGTCTCCGAGCAGCACAAGCGGTTCGTCGCCCACCTCGAACTGACAGCGAGCGGCGAGCCGTTCACCCTGGTCCTCGCTCCACGCAGCGCCTCACCCGCGGCGGCGCTGCGCGCGGTGCGGCGCCACTTGGTGGCGACAGCGCCGACGGCCCCGCTCCCGCTGCCCGCGGCGGGCCGCACCCCGGCCTACTCCACCTGGTACTCGTTCGGCCAGCAGGTGACGGCGCAGGGCGTCGAACGGGAAGCCCGGCTCGCCAAGGACCTGGGCTGCGGCCTGGTGATCCTCGACGACGGCTGGCAGCGCGGCGGCAAGGAACGCGGATACGCCTGGGCGGGGGACTGGACGGTCGACACGGAGAAGTTCCCCGACCTCGCGGGACACGTGCGGACCGTGCGCGATCTCGGCATGGCGTACATCGCCTGGCTCGGGCCGCTGCTGCTCGGACCCGCGTCGCCCGAGTGGGACCGGCTGTCCCGGTACGCCCCCGTCCCGAGCCCCACCGCCCCCGGAGCCCATGTCCTCGACCCGCGCCACCCCGAGGTGCGGGCGCACGTGGTCGACGTGTGCACCCGCCTCGTGGCCGATCACGGGCTGGACGGACTCAAACTGGACTTCCTCGACGACGCCGGCGTGTACGCGGGCGACGGCGGCCCCGGCGTGACGACGGCCATGGCCACCCTGCTCGGCGACATCCGCGACGCCCTCGTCGAGTTGTGCCCCACCGGCCCCCTCATCGAGCTGCGCCAGCCGTACCTGGGCCCCGCGATGAGCGCGTACGGGAACCTGCTGCGCGCCACCGACTGCCCCGCCGACGCGACGGCGAACCGGGTCCGCACCATCGACGCGGCCCTCACCGCGACCGGCGGTGCGGTCCACTCCGACATGCTGATGTGGGACCCCGAAGGGGAACCGGAGTGGGCCGCCCGGCAGATCCTCTCGGTCCTGCACGCCGTGCCCCAACTCTCTTGTCTTCTGGAGAGCCTGACGGCCGGTCAACGAGAAACGGTCGCCTTCTGGCTGCGTCAGTGGAAGCGACTCGCACCGGTGCTGCTCGACGGGGAGTGGGAGCCGGGACGCCCGGACGAGCTGTACCCCGTCGTGCGCGCGCACGCGGGCCGCCACCAGGTGGCCGTCGTCCACGCGGACCGCCCCGTCACCCTGGATCTGCGGCGCCACCCTCAGGCCGACCTCGTCAACGCCACCGGCACCGACGGGCTCGTCTGCGTCGTGCGGGACGGCCCGGTGGAGGCCGGGATCACCGCCTACGACGCACGCGGCAGGGTCACCGGTTCATGGGTCCGCAGCCTCGACGGGCCGGTGGCACTGAAGGTGCCCCGCTCAGGCCTGCTGTCCCTGCTTGCCGCGCACCACTGAGCACCCCTCCGCTGTGCGCTGAGGCCGAGCACGAGCACGAGCTCAGCGAACCGACCGTCCATCCGTCCATCGTCACGGAAGGAACCGCTCGCCATGAGACGCAGAACCCTCCACCGCCCACGTCTGGCCGTCGTGTTGTGGGCAGCCCTGCTGGCGCTGCTCGGCCCACTTCTGTTCACCCCGTCATCGGCCCCGGCCGCCACGGCGCCCGGCACCGTCGGCGACGCGTCCGTACCGGGGATGTACCACCCGCGTCAGGACTGGCTGCGGGCCGCGTCCGGCGGCCTGTTCCTGCACTGGGGCATGTACACCAAGCCCGAGCACTACGATTGCGCGTCCTGGCAGCAGGCCGTCGACGACAGCGGCTGGAACCCCGACTACTGGGTCGACGAGACCAAGAAGCTGCACGGCTCCTACATCGTCCTCGCCACCTTCCACAGCCGGCTCGGCTACGCCCGTCCTTGGCCCTCGACGATCCCCGGCAGCTGCTCCACGCGCCGCGACATCCTCGGAGAGCTCATCGACGCGGCGAAGGCGCAGGGCATCAAGGTCATCCTCTACATGACGGACGACCCGCAGTGGCACGACGTCCTGGGCCCGGAGTCCCTCGACTCCGCCGCGTACTCCGCGTACAAGGGCAAGGACGTGGACCTGACGACCCGCCCCGGGTTCGGCGAGTTCAGCTACGACAACTTCTTCGAGGTCATGCACCGCTACAAGGACCTCGCCGGCTTCTGGATCGACAACGACAACGAGTACTGGGAGAGCCACCACCTCTACGAGCAGATCCGCGAGCAGCGCCCCGACCTGCTGCTGAGCAACAACAACGAGGACACGGCGATCATGGACACCGTGTCCAACGAGCAGAAGACCGGCATGACCCCGGACTACGACATGCCGGCCGCGTACTGGACGCCGATGCCGCGCCTGACGGAGTCCTGCTACAAGGTGCCCTCCAGCGGCGCCTGGTGGTACGACGGCCAGGACCGTCCGGTCGACACCGCGCTCAACATCCGCCGCTACGTCGCCAACGCCGGCACCTCCTACAAGTCCCTGATGGACTTCCAGGCACAGGTGAACGGCAGATTCCCGCCGAAGCAGGAAGCCTTCGTCGACATGTTCGACCAGTACCTCGACCCGATCCAGGAGTCGGTGAAGGGCGTCGAGGGCGGCGGCTACCTCTACGGCGGCCTGCGACCGGGAGCGTGGAACGACGGTGCGTACGGCTACACCACCGTGAGCAAGACCGACCCGACGCGCCAGTACATCCACGTCACGACCCGGCCCACCGGCAGCAACGACGTCCGGCTCCGCGACAACGGGCACAAGGTCGAGCGGATCACCGACCTGCGTACCGGCCGGCGCATCGCCTTCGACCAGCGGGGCGGCAGCGTCACCCTGCGAGGCATCGAGGACTGGGATCCGTACGACACGGTCTTCCGGGTGGAGACCCTGAGCCACAAGCAAGGCCTGTACGCGCCCGGTTCGGTGAAGGCCACCGCCACGTCCTCGCGGGACGGCTACCCGGCGTCGCAACTGACCGACGGCGACCGGACGACGGTCTGGGACTCCGCCGCCCAGGTGCCGGTGTCGATCACGCTCGACCTCGGCGCCGTCAAGAAGGCGAGCTACGTGGGCATCGACCAGACCGAATGGTCACCCATCTACAACCGTGAATCGTTCGGCCGCAAGGAGGACTCGGCCCGCATCAAGGACTACAAGGTCTACGTCAGCGACGACGGCGAACACTGGGGCGAGCCGGTGCGGACGGACGTCATGGAGAGCGCCCGCGGTACCCGCTACATCGACCTGGACACCACCACGCGGTACATCCGCATCGAGGTGGACAGCATCTGGGCGGCCCCGACCGTCACCAAGTTCCACAACCAGCTGAAGATCGACGAGATCTCCGTCGGCCGGCACCAGCCGGTGGGCCACAGCCCGGGGGAGTGACCCGGATCGGCACGGGCCGGATCCGCGTCGGGTTTCTGGTCTGAACCATTGACAGCCCACCGTAATGCCGCAACGCTGAAACACATGGGTGAACGTCGTTCACCCATGTGAACAGCGCCCATGTGAACAGCGCTGTCGTGCGCCGACACGGCCCCGGTGCTGAGGAACTTCCCGATCTCGACCCGCTGCGCGTCACCGACTCCGTCCCCCCCCGCCCACTACGCGTACCGCGAAGGAGCCGCTCCTCGACATCCTGCAGAAGCTCGCCGCCGGCCTGGAGCGCTACCAGGATCCGGCCACCGGACGCTGGTTCCAGGTGATCGACAAGGGTGACCGCGGCGACAACTGGACCGAGACGTCCTGCTCCAGCATGTTCACCTTCGCCCTCTCCCGCGGTGCCCAGCAGGGCTACCTCGACGCGCACTACGCGACCGTCGCGCAGCGCGGCTACCAGGGCGTCCTGCAGAAGATCTCGCTCGGCCCGGACGGGCGCACCGACCTCACCGACATCTCCGTGGGCACGAACGTCGGTGACTACGCCTACTACGTCGCCCGCACGCGCGCCACCAACGACCTCCACGGCCTCGGAGCCTTCCTGATCATGAACGAGCAACTGAGAGGACAGATCGCCCCATGACGCACATCGAACCCACCCGAAGAGCGGTTCTGGGCACGGCACTCGGTGCCGCCGCGGCCGTCGCACTGCCCCTCTCGTCCGCGGGCGCCGCGACGCGGTCGACGTCGCTCACCGTCGACAGCTGGCAGCTGCGCTGGTCTCCCGAGGCGTCCGTCGACGGACTGCCCGCGTTCGAGACCATCGAGGACGACCGCGCCGACTCGCACACCGCCGGCCAGCCGCACATCTACCCGGAGGGCGACAACTACCGCTGGAACATGCACATGGTGGACCGGGACACCTCCACCGACCGGCAGCGGCAGGAGGTCACCGGGATGCGCAGCCCCGCAGGCGGCTCCTACCTGCAGTGGCTGCCCGGACAGACCTGGCGGACCACGTACAAGATGTACATCCCCAGCTCCCTGAAGGCGACCACGACCTTCACGCACATCATGCAGATGAAGATGCCAGGCACCGACTCCTCGCCGATCGTCGTGCAGTCGCTGCGCCGGGTGAACGGCGTGCAGATGATCGAGCTGAACCTCGCCATCGCGGGCGTCATCGTCGGCCGCACCGACCTCGCCCCGCTGCACGACGCGTGGACCGACGTCGACTTCCAGATCAAGATCGGGGACGGTACGTCGGGTTCGGTGCGGTGGATCCTGCGCGACGCGGCCGGAGCCACCCTCATCGACGTCACCAAGACGGGCGTCGACACCTTCATCGGCGACCGGGTCCGCCCCAAGTGGGGCATCTACCGCTCACTGGGCGACACGTCGGGCTCCCTGGAGGACTGCTACCTCCTCACCACGGCCATGCGCGGCTACCAGCTGGTGTCGGGGGCCTCGGCCACGTACCAGGCGGAGGAGGCGTTCATCTCGCAGGGCGTCGTGGAGTCCGACCATCTCGGCTACACCGGCACGGGGTTCGTGAACTACGACAACGTGACGGGAAGTTACGTCGAGTGGACCGTGCAGTCCTCGGCGGCGGCGAGCGCGAGCGTCGCCGTCCGGTACGCGAACGGCACCACCGTCGACCGCCCCATGGACATCGCGGTCAACGGGACCGTGGTCGCCTCGAACGTCTCCTTCCCGCCCACCGCGGACTGGGACACGTGGGCCACCAGGACCCTCGGCATCCCGCTCGGGGCCGGCGCCAACGCCGTGCGTGTGACCGCCACCTCCGCGAACGGCGGGCCCAACATCGACCGCATCACGGTGAGTTGACAGGGGAAGTCCCCGCAACCTGACCCGCACCCCCAGTGCTGACGGAGGTTCAGATACGTGGCACGAACCGGTTCATCCGGCTGAGAAGATGCGCCGCCGGCGCGATCATGCTGCTCTGCGCGGCCCTCGTACAGGCCGTGCCGCAGTCCGCGTCCGCGGCGGCCACCCGTTACGAGGCGGAGAACGCCGCCTACACCACCGGCTCGACCGTCGACTCCAACTACGCCGGATACTCCGGCACCGGATTCCTCAACACGCCGAACGCAATGGGCAGTTACGTCGAGTTCACGGTGAACGCGTCCGGCGCGGGCACCGCCACCCTCGGCGTCCGGTACGCCAACGCAGGCGCCGCGGACCGACCGGCGGACGTCTCCGTGAACGGCAGTGTCGTCACGTCGGGGGTGTCCTTCCCGCCCACGGCGACCTGGGACGCCTGGACGACCACGACGCTCACGGTCCCCGTGAGTGCGGGCAGCAACAAGATCCGGCTCACCGCGACCAGCGCGGGCGGCCTCGCCAACACCGACTACCTCGACTTCGAACTGACCTCGGCCACCACCGCGTACCAGGCCGAGGACGCCACGATCTCGCAGGGCACGGCCGCGACGAACCACCTGGGCTACACGGGCACCGGATTCGTCGACTACACCAACATCACCGGGTCCTCCGTGGAGTTCACGGTGAACTCGGCCGCCGCCGGGACCGCCTCGCTCGCCTTCCGGTACGCCAACGGCACCACCACCGACCGTCCCATGGACATCTCCGTCAACGGCACGGCGGTCGCCTCGAACGTGTCCTTCCCGGCGACCGCCGACTGGGACAGCTGGGTCACCAAGACGCTCGACGCGGACCTCAAGGCGGGCGACAACACCGTCCGGGCCACCGCCACGACCGACAACGGCGGGCCCAACCTGGACAAGCTGACCGTGGCCGCCGCCCTCGACACCGAGGCCCCGAGCCGGCCGGGCCAGGGCTCCTGCTCCGCCGTCACGGAAATCAGCCTGACCCTGTCGTGGGCCGCGTCCACGGACAATGTCGGCGTCGTCGCGTACGACGTCTACGAACACGGCAACAAGATCGGGGAGGCGCCCGGCACCGCCACGTCCAAGGACCTCACCGGGCTCAGCGCCGACACCACCTACAACCTCACCGTCATCGCCCGCGACGCGGCCGGCAACGCCTCCCTCGCCAGTCCCGCCGTGGACTGCACCACGCCGCCCAGCTCCGACACGACCGCACCGACCACGCCCGGCACCCTCACCTCCTCCACCGTGACGGCCAACAGCGTCGCGCTCGACTGGGGCGCCTCGACCGACGACAAGGGTGTCGTGGCGTACGACATCCGCAGTGGCACCACCGTCTACAAGAGCGTCACCGGTGCCCCTCCCGCCACCTCGACCACACTCACCGGACTCGCCTGCAACAGTCCGTACACCCTGAACGTCGTGGCACGTGACGCCGCGGGCCATGTGTCCGGGCAGAGCAACACGGTCACCTTCACCACACAGACCTGCGCCACCGACGGCGGTGTCCCGTCCTCCGTCACCACGCTCTCCACCGGGTGGACGATCCCCTGGGGCACGTACTGGATGCCCGACGGCACCAGCGCGCTCATCACCGAACGCGACAGCTTCAAGGTGTTCAGGCTCAGCAAGGACGGTGCCGTCAAGACGCAGGTCGGCACCGTCCCGAACGCCGTCACCACCGACGGCGAAGGCGGGCTGCTCGGGGTCGCCGTCGACCCGAACTGGGCCACGATCCACTACGTGTACTTCATGCACACCGCCTCCGAGGGCAACCGCATCGTGCGCATGACGTACAACGGCACCAGCCTCGGCGGCTACACGATCCTCCTCCAGGGCATCGCCAAGAACCGCTACCACAACGGTGGACGGCTCGTCTTCGGACCCGACGGCTATCTGTACGCCTCCACCGGAGACGCCCAGACGTCGTCCCTCGCGCAGGACAAGAACTCCCTCAACGGCAAGATCCTGCGCCTGACCACGTCGGGGCAGCCGGCCCCCGGCAACCCCTTCGGCAACTACGTCTACTCCCTCGGCCACCGCAACCCGCAGGGTCTCGCCTTCGACCGCAACGGCCGCCTGTGGGAAGCCGAGTTCGGCAACAGCTCCTACGACGAACTCAACCTGATCAAGGCCGGCGGCAACTACGGCTGGCCCACGTGTGAGGGCACCTGCTCCGTGTCCGGAATGACCAACCCGAAGAAGACCTGGACCGTCGACCAGGCCTCGCCGAGCGGCATCGCCATCGTCCGCAACGTCATCTACATGGCGGCGCTGCGTGGCGAGCGGCTGTGGCGCATCCCGATCAGCGGCGACACCGAGAGCGTCGGCACGGCGACCTCGTACTACGTCGGCACGTACGGGCGTCTGCGCACCGTCACCAAGGTGCCCGGCTCCGACCAGCTGTGGCTGTCGACGACCAACTGCGACAACAACGGAGGTGCGGCCGCCGGCAGCGACAAGATCTTCCGCGTGAGTATCACGTAGCGGACCGTCGCGCGTGGGCACCGGAAGCACGGCTCGGGTACGGGACGCGTCAGCGACCTGTACCCGAGCCGTTGCCGTCGGCCAGGACCGCCACGGCCGCACCGCTCATCCCGCGATGGAGTCCAGCTGTTCGGCTGCCGGGCGCAGGGCCCACAGGTCACCGCCCGGCGGTGTCTCCAGTTTCGGTACGGCCGCCCGCGCCGCCTCGTCGCCCGCGTCGGCCGCCGCGTGCACGACGTCGCTCGCCGCGAACCGCTTGAACTCCAGCTCAGGGTGCGGCCAAGGCACCGCACCGGTCGCCGCGGGCAGCAGATAGTCCACGGCCTTGAACAGGCTCTGGCCCTGAGGGCCCTGGTAGTCCCACAGATCGACGCCGACGTGCCGGCCGATGTCGGCCAGGCGCGTGTAGGCGACCAGGTCGAACGTCGAGTAGTGCCAGCTCCGCGTCCGGCCCAGCTCCTGGGGCTGGCTGCCGTCGGCGGCGATCTGCGGGGCGATGCGCCTGGTGCGCGCGTCGAGGACGGTGCGGCGGGCGAGATCCCGGTCGCCGGTGGCATAGGCGAGCGCGGCGACCTGCAGGTCGTAGAAGGTGCCGTGATTGTTGCCGGCGGCACCCTCCTGCTTTCCGAAGTCGCTGGTGACCAGCCAGTGGAGGAAGTCCTTGTTCCATGTGTCCATGCCCGCGCGATCGGACTGCGACCAGCCGGGGGCGCCGACGGCGAGCAGGGCCACAGCGTCGACGACGCTGGTGTACGACTGCGAGAAGTCGATGATGCCGATGGCGCGGCCGTCGTACTTGCACGGGATGAACTGGGCGTGGTTCAGGTTCGGGTTCATCTTCGTGTCCGGGTCGAGGAACCAGGTGCGAAGGATCTGCCCGGCCTTGACCGCGTACTCCCGCTTGCCCGTGTAGTACCAGGCAAGGGCGAGGTCGTACGTCGAATCGAAGACCTTCTCGACGTCCTGCCGGTCGGTGCCGGTGTCGACCTCGGGGTTGCGCTGCCCGTCCCTCTGAACGTACGGGCAGCCCCATGGATTGGCGGCGGTGGGTGTCGTGGAGGGCCACCAGTACGGGGCCTGGCTCAGATAGTCGTGCACGTCGCCGCCCGGCGCGGGCTTCGGTTTGTCCACGACGGTCCACGGGCCCTGGTCCAGCCAGTGGTCGGCGCGGCTTCGCAACGCCTCGAAACTGCGCAGGAGTTCCTGATCGCCGCGATCGATCCGGATCCTCGTCTGCTGCAGCCGGGGTCCGTCCAGGACGGCGGTGCGTGGGGCCGACGGCGGTGCGTCCTGTGCGGCCACCGGCGCCGTGGCCGCACCGACCAGGGCGGCGATCGCGGCAACGAGCGCGCCGACGCGTGCGCGCGAGGTCAATGGTGTGCCTCTCATGTCCATATGTCCTTTCCCCTCCGTGGTGTTGGCGCAGGTGTGCGGATGGCCCCTAGGGCAGGCCCCACCCGGTCCGGTCTCCCGACGGCGGGACGTCGCGGGGTGGCGTGACGGTGCCGCCCTTGGGGGTGATCAACGCTGTTGATCCACGGGGGAGTTGGATCGTGATGCGGCCGGGTGCCGCTTCCCGCCAGCGCAGCTCGCCGCCGTCCTCGTCGCGTACGCGGATGTCCCCGGGGATGCCGTGCTCCAGCGTCAGCGGGGCGCCCGCCTCGCTGTGGACCCGGACGGAGCGGGTGCGGCCCGCCTGCCGGTCGGCGTCCACCAGGAACGCCCCCTGAGTGCGCAGGGACGCGAACGACGCGTCCGGCCACCGGTCCGAGACCGACGGGAACACCTTCAGGACGCCCCGGTGGCTCTGCACGGCCATGTCGAGCATCGACTGGGCGGCCGACAGCGGGCTCTCCAGGGCGAAGTTCTTGCCCTCGCGGTACATGGTGTTCGGGGTCATCGCGCAGTCCGCGACGACGCCGAGGTCGGTGAAGAAGGTCAGGAAGTCGAGGGCCTTCTCGGGCTCGCCCATCACCGAGTACATCGAGGACGCCGTCGCATAGCTGTAGCCGTGCCAGAGCTGCTGCATCGAGACCCAGTGGGCCATGCTGCGGGCCATCACGTCGCGGTCGGCCGGGCTGTCCCAGCTGCGTTCGCGGAGCGGGTAGAGCCACAGCAGGTGCGAGTGGTGGCGGTGGGAGTCGGCCAGGGGGACGTCCTTGCCGATCATCACGCCGGCCGCCGGGTCCTCCGCGTACGGGGTCAGCCGGCCGGCGATGTCCCGCCAGAGCGGCGCCTTGGGGTGGTCCGTGCGCAGGATGCGGGCCGTCTCCAGGAGCGTGCGGGCGCCCCAGCGGATCAGGGACAGGTCGTAGGTGCAGTCCTCGGCGTTGGCGTACTCGGGGGAGCGGGTCTCCAGGAGGTGGAGCTTTCCGTCCGGCCCGTCGTGGAGGAAATGGGCGTAGAAGTTGACGGCGTTCGTCAGGATCGGGAAGAGCGTGTCCCGCAGGACCGACGTGTCCTGCGTGTGGGCGTAGGTCTGCCAGACGTTGTGCATCGCCCAGGTGAGATTGCCGAAGTTGTCGGAGACGTGGTCGCTGCCCGGGGCGCCGACGTCATAGGTGTCGCCCGCCCTCAGCTGGCAGTCCGAGGGGTGGCCGAGCGCGTAGCTCTCGCCGTCCCGGTACGCGGCCGGGACCGACGTGGGCAGGTTCTTCTCGTACGCGGCGAACGTGCTGGTGACCGAGTCGAGTTCGAGGTGGTTGGAGCCGTGGATCGGCGCCATGCCGATCTGGACGTTCAGGTTCCACCACACGGCCGTCCAGTTGTTGCCGACCTCGGGGAACCACGGGCCCCACTCGGAGATCGTCGGGCCGCCCGCGCGGGTGGCGGCGGCGAGTTTGTAGAGCTGCAGAACGTAGAAGGCCTGGAGGCGCTTGTCGGGGACCGACAGGAGGCTGCGGTGGTAGTAGTGGTGCCACCACCGGCGGTGGCGCCCGACCTGCTCGTCCGGGTCGCGGGTCAGGGCGCGGTCGACCTCGTCCTGTGCGGCCCGGGTGGTGTCCGACACGTCGCCCGACGCCTGGTACGCCACATGGGCGGCGAGCAGCCGGCCCGTCCCGGTGCGGCGCTCGCGCCAGGCCGTGGTCCAGCCTCCGCCCGCGATCAGCGGTTGCTGGACATGGGAGTCGGTGATCGCGGGGTCCGGGTTCGGCGTGTAGTCCGCGGGCTTGCCGGAGGTGCGGGTCGTCGCCGCGCGGAGCCACTGGAACGTCCAGGCCGCGGCCTCCTCGCCCGGGCTGGGCCGCGTCGAGACGAGCAGCGTCGACGTGTCGTTGTGCACCAGCGCCGTGAGGGCGAGGCTGCCGCGGGTGGTGGTGACGGTGCCGCGCAGTTCGGCGTCGTACGGGTCGAGGGTCCAGTCGACGGCCGTGACGTCGCCGGCGAGGGTGAGGGTGAAGTAGCCGATGGGGAGGCGCGAGAAGCCGATCCCGCCGCGCCATTGGCCGCGCTGGTCCTGGACCTCGGAGTGGCTGAGCATCAATTTGAGGGTGTTGGCCGTACTGCCCTGGTAGAGCTGGGCGCCGAGGCGGCCGTTGGCGAGGAACGGGGCGTCCTGCCAACCGGCGGGCGGACGCCGCCAGTTCATGGCAGCGGCGCGCGCGACCCGCTCGTACGGATCCGAGCCCGGCTGGTCAGGGGTGGACGCCCAGGCGGTGGTGGCCGCCACGTTCCAGGTCGCGACGGTGACGGCGGCCGTGGTCGTGGTAGCGGCGATGAAGTGTCTGCGGGTAAGTCGGGGCATACGAACTCCGGTCAGATACGTGACAGTTGTTCCGATCCATGAACCCGTGCACCCAGCATCGTGCCCGCTCCTCGCCCGCACCGGAAGCCCTCGCGGGCGACTTCCGGGGGGACGAAAGGTGCAGACATCGGAGGGGTGTGCGGTGCCGCTGTAGTGCGCCCGACGGCGTGACGGCGATCACGGCCCCTGCCCGGGCGAAGCTGAGTACGCTGCAGACGTCATCGCGGGCCCACCCGGACCCGCGACGCGTTGTAAGCTATGGAAACAGCCCTTGACCTGCAAAAACGCAGGCAGGGAGCCTAGGTCCAGGAGTAGCTCGATGCTGCGTACCATGTTCAAGTCCAAGATCCACCGCGCCACCGTCACCCAGGCCGACCTGCACTACGTCGGCTCCGTGACCATCGATGCCGATCTGCTCGACGCCGCCGATCTGCTGCCCGGCGAGCTCGTGCACATCGTCGACATCGACAACGGGGCCCGGCTCGAGACGTACGTCATCGAGGGGGAGCGCGGGTCCGGTGTCATCGGGATCAACGGGGCGGCCGCCCACCTCGTGCACCCGGGCGACCTCGTGATCATCATCAGTTACGCTCAGGTCGACGACGCCGAGGCGCGTGCGCTGCGGCCCCAGGTCGTGCACGTGGACCGGGAGAACAAGATCGTCGCGCTGGGTGCGGACCCCTCCGAGCCCGTCCCCGGCGGCGCCGACCGGCGCAGCCCTCAGGCGGTGCCCGCGGGCTGAGTGACGGCTCGGCGCGGGAGAGCCTCAACCCGAGGAGAGCCGCATGAGCCCCACGAGCACATCGGGCGAGATCGACATCCGGGACGACCGGGAGCGGGGCCTGCTGAGCGCCCGGTCCGGAGGTCCCGGCGGGCAAGTCGTCGGACATATCCAGTACTTCGTGCTGGAGGAGCCGGAGCGGGCCCTGGTCGCGGTGCACACGATCGTGGATCGGGAGTACGAGGGCCGGGGCATCGCCGGGTCGCTCACCCGCGAGCTGTACGCGATCGCCGCCCGCGAGGCCGTGCACGTCGTGCCGCTGTGCTCGTTCGCCGCGCGGTGGGCCGCGCGGCACCCCGGTGAGGCGCCCACCGTGTCCGACCGGCTGCGCCGGGCCGCCGAGCAGGCGCTCGCCGCCGACCCGGGAAAGTGGTGACCGTGCTCGTCCTTCTGCACACCTCGCCCGTGCACGTGCCCGTCTTCGAGGCACTGCGCGACGCGCACCATCCAGGGCTCGCCCTGCGGCACGTCGTGCGCGAGGAACTCCTGGAGCGGGCCCGCGCCGCCGGGCCCGCGTCCGTCACCGAGGACCTCGGGGAACTCCTGGCCTCCGCCGCGGCCGACGGGGCCGGCGCCGTGCTGTGCACCTGCTCCTCGATCGGCGGCGTCGCCGAGGGGCTCGCCGCGGACGCCGGGGTGCCCGTGCTGCGGCTCGACCGGCCCATGGCGGCCCGCGCCGTAGCCCTCGGCCCCCGCGTGACCGTCGTCGCCACCACCCACAGCACCCTGGGCCCCACCGTCGCCCTCGTCGAGGAGGAGGCGGCCCGCGCCGGCCGCCCCGTCGACGTACGGACCGTACTGGTGGACGGGGCGTGGGAGCTGTTCCTCGCGGGCGATCGGGAGGGGTACCTCGGCCTGGTCACGGACGCCCTCGACGCGATCGGGCCCGCGGACTCCGACGTCGTCGTGCTCGCCCAGGCGTCCACCGCCGACGCCGCCGACGGGACCCGTACGACCGTGCCCGTGCTGTCCAGCCCGCTCCCCGGACTCGCCGCCGCCGCACGAGCGGCGGCACCCGCGCAGTAGAGGGACGCGTCGTCCGATCCGGCCTCCGACCGGCACGAACGGCTTCAGGACCACCACAGGGTGTCACCCCGACGCGTGGATCCGGCGGGCGTGGGCACGCGACGGGGGTGACAGTGGAAGGACCCCCGTAGATCTCTGGAGGAACGACCATGACCCACCCGTTCCCCGAACCCGTCCCGCCCGGACCCACCCCGGGTCCCGGTCCGGGACCCCGTCCGGGCCCCGGCCCCGACCGGCCGGATCCGGGCCCGCTGCCGGACCCGTTCCCGACACCGGTGCCGCGTCCGGTCCCCGAGCCGTCGCCGTCCCCGGTGCCCCCGGACCCGGACCCCGACCCGAAACCGCCGGAGCCCGAGCCCTCGCCCGCGTAGGCGGGGTCAGGCCTCGACCTCGGTGCGGTCGCCGCCCCAGAGGGTGTGGAACGAGCCCTCGCGGTCGACCCGCCGGTAGGTGTGCGCGCCGAAGAAGTCGCGCTGGCCCTGGGTCAGCGCGGCCGGCAGCCGCTCCGCGCGCAGCGCGTCGTAGTAGGCGAGCGCCGCGGCGAAGCCCGGGGTCGGCACGCCCTGGGTGGCCGCGGTGCTCACGACGGACCGCCAGTCGTGCTGCGCCGCCGCGATCTCCTCGGCGAAACCCTTGTCGGACAGCAGCGACACCAGGCCGGGATCGGCCTCGTAGGCCGCCGTGATGCGGTCCAGGAACGCCGCCCGGATGATGCAGCCGCCGCGCCAGATCCGGGCCACCGCCCCCAGGTCGATGCCCCAGTCGTACTCCCCGCTGCCCGCCGCGATCTCGTGGAAGCCCTGCGTGTACGACACGATCTTCGAGGCGTACAGCGCCTGCTCGACATGGTCGGCGAAGTCGGCGCGCTCCGTGTCCGCGATCGGCTCGGGGCGCGGGCCCGCCAGTTCGCCGGACGCGGCCCGCAGATCGGCGTGGCCCGACAGGGAGCGGGCGAACACCGCCTCCGCGATGCCCGACACCGGCACCCCGAGGTCCAGCGCGATCTGCACGGTCCAGCGGCCGGTGCCCTTCTGCTCGGCCCGGTCCTGCACGATGTCGACGAACGGCCGGCCGGTCGCCGCGTCCACATGGGACAGCACCTCGGCCGTGATCTCGATCAGATACGAGTCCAGCCGGCCCGTGTTCCACGTGCGGAAGACGTCCGCGATCTGCGCCGGGGTGTAGCCGCCCACGTCGCGCAGCAGCTGGTACGCCTCGCCGATCAGCTGCATGTCCGCGTACTCGATGCCGTTGTGCACCATCTTCACGAAGTGGCCCGCGCCGTCCGGGCCGACGTGCGTCACGCACGGGGCGCCGTCCTTCGCCTTCGCGGAGATCCTCTCCAGCATCGGCCCGAGCGCGGCGTACGACTCGACGCTGCCGCCCGGCATGATGCTCGGCCCGTGCAGGGCGCCCTCCTCGCCGCCGGAGACGCCCGTGCCGACGAAGTGGATGCCCTGCTCGCGCAGCTCCTTCTCACGCCGCCGGGTGTCCGCGAAGTGCGCGTTGCCGCCGTCGACGATCATGTCGCCGGGTTCCAGCAGCGGGGCGAACTCGCCGATCACCGCGTCCGTCGCCGCACCCGCCTTCACCATGATCACCAGGCGCCGGGGCCGCTCCAGCGCCGCCACGAACTCCTCGGCCGTCTCGGTCGGCACGAAGATCCCCTCCTCGCCGAACTCCGCGACGAGATCGTGGGTGCGCGCGGCGGTGCGGTTGTGCAGGGCCACGGTGTAGCCGTTGCGGGCGAAGTTCCGCGCGAGGTTGCGGCCCATGACGGCGAGCCCCGTGACACCGATCTGCGCTGTGCTGCTGCTCATGCCTGTCGCTCCTGGATCGGGAAGGTGGCCGGATCGGGAAGGTGGCCGGATCGGAAGGTGGCCGGCTCGCCGGACGCCGCGGCCGACCCCTTCGACGGTACGTACGCGGACCGGCGCGGGCATCCCGTGCGGAGGCGGAGGTTCCCGCTGTCCCGGCGGACTCAGGCCCGGTGCTCAGGGTCTGCCCAGGGTCTGCTCAGGGGTCAAAAGTCGCCATAGTGGCTTGGGAGTCTCTTGTCACGACTGTGCGGGAGCGGCTAATTTGCCGCTCCTACGTGTGCCCGCGAGTGGTACCAGAGGGGGCTTTCATGGCGTTACGCGGCCGGCACCGCCGGTATCAGCCGAGCCGGGTCAACCGGGCGTCGCTCACCGTGACGGTGGGCGGCGCGGGCATCGCGATCCCCCTGATAGGCGCGGGCACCGCCGAGGCCGCCGACGCCGCGACCTGGAACAAGGTCGCCGCCTGCGAGTCCTCGGGCAACTGGAGCATCAACACGGGGAACGGCTACTACGGCGGCCTCCAGTTCACCGGCTCCACCTGGGCCGCGTACGGCGGCACCGCCTACGCGCCGCGCGCCGACCTCGCCACCCGCGACCAGCAGATCGCCGTGGCCGAGAAGGTCCTCGACGGGCAGGGGCCCGGCGCCTGGCCGGTCTGCTCGCAGCGGGCGGGCCTGTCCCGCACCCCCGAAGCCGCCCCGCCCCGCGCCCCCGAGCGGCCCCCGGTCCGCACCGTCAAGGACGTGAAACCCGAGGTCACGCCGCAGTCCCGAGCCGGCCGCACCGAGATGTACACGGTGCTCGGCGGCGACACCCTCTCCGGCATCGCGCAGACCCGCGAGGTGCCCGGCGGCTGGTCCCGGCTCTACGAGGCGAACCGCTCGACCATCGGCGCCGACCCCAACCTCATCCTGCCCGGCCAGCGCCTCGCGCTGCCCGGCGGGAAAGCGGCGCCCGTCGGCCCGGACCGTGCGAAGAAGCCGGCGGCGCGCCCGGCGGAGTCGACGCAGCGCCCGTCGCACAAGGCGGCGCCGAAGCGGCCCGAGCACAAGCAGGCCGTCCCGAAGCGGACCGAGCCGAAGAAGGCCGAGCACGAGAAGGCTGCGCCGCACAGAACCGCGCCGAAGAAGAAGCCCCAGGCCGAGAAGCCCGCGACGCACCGCACGAGCGGTGTCGTCGCCCCGGTCAGCGCCTCCATCGGCACCCCGTACCACGCGGCCGGCTCCTCCTGGTCGAAGGGCTACCACACGGGCGTCGACTTCGCGGTGCCCACCGGCACCTCCGTCAAGGCCGTCGCCGCAGGTCAGGTCGTGTCCGCGGGCTGGGGCGGCTCGTACGGCTACGAGGTCGTGATCAAGCACGCCGACGGCCGCTACAGCCAGTACGGGCACCTGTCCGCGCTCAGCGTGAAGAGCGGGCAGCGGGTCGTCGCCGGACAGCGCATCGCCCGGTCAGGGTCCACGGGCAACAGCACGGGCCCGCATCTGCACTTCGAGGTGCGGACCGGGCCCGGCTTCGGCAGCGACATCGACCCGCTCGGCTATCTGCGGGCCCACGGCGTCAGGATCTGACGTCCTGGATCCTCCGGTCGTCCCGGGGCCGCCGCGGGCGGCTCGGGCGGCCGGGGCGGTGCGGATGCTTCGGGATGTCGTCCAGCGCGGCGGGGCTGTCCGGCACGACCGGGCTGTCCGGTGCGGCCGGGCCGTCCGTCGCGGAGGCGTCCGGCGCCGCAGCGGCGGCCGACGCGCTCGCTGACACGCCGTCCCGCGCCTCGGCGGCGCGCCGGTCCCGGCCGATCCGCTCCGTCGTGAGGAGGATCAGGCCGCCCGCCGCCACGACACCGCAGCCCAGCGCCAGGACGGTGCCCGCCGTGCCGTGCCGGAAGGACTCGCCGAACAGGGTGAGGCCGACGGCGGACGCCACCACCGGGTTCACGACCGTCGCCGTCGCCAGCGGTGCGGCCAGCCCCGCGCCCCGGTAGGACGCCTGCGAGAGCAGCATGCCCGTCGTCGCGAGCGCCGCGATCGCCAGCAGCGTCGTGAGCTGCTCCGGGACGCTGCCCGTCCAGTTCTCGGCGACCGACTTCGTGAACACCGACGCCATGCCGAACGCGCCGCCCGCCCCTATGGCCAGCAGCACCGACCGCACCACCGGGTGCCGGTGCGCGGCCCGCGCCGACGTCATCAGGACCAGGACGGCCCCGGCCGTGATCAGACCGACCACGAGACGCTCCGTACCGTCCAGGGACTGCTCGGACGGGGTGCCGGTCAGCGCGAGGAGCCCCGCGAGGCCCGCCGTCGCCATGATCGCCCCGCGCCAGGCGGTCGCCCCGGCCCGGCGCCCCACGAGCAGGGCCGACATCGGCAGGGCGAGCACGATGGTGAGCGCGCCGAGCGGCTGCACGACGCTCAGCGGCCCGTACGCGAGCGCGATGACGTGCAGGAGCGCTCCCATTCCGTTCAGACAGCCCGCGCCCCACCAGGCCGGCCTGCGCAGCGGCGCGTACACCGCTTCCGGAGAGGTCTCCGCGACGCGCTCCTGCACGATCGCCCCGCCCGCGTACGCGACGGCGGAGACGAGCGACAGCAGCACGGACAGCGCCAGGGCACTCATATGGCGTCCCTGGTGGTGCGGCGTGGAGCGCGATCGGTTCTCATACCCTCCACGATCTCTCCTCCGAGCCGATCTGTCGTCCGACCACAGACGGCATCGGGTCGTACTGCCGATGGAGTACGCCGCACTCCGGGTCATCCCCAGGACGGGTGTCGCACGGTGTAGGCGTGGCCTCGTCCTGTCGGCGGTCTTCCGCCCGCGCCCCCCATGGGTGACCATGAGGGGGCGATCCGGGCACGACGATCCGAGCGAGTGGTGGACGACCGACACGGGGGCGCGCGTGCGAGTGGGACTGCTCACCAGGGAGTACCCGCCGGACGTCTACGGCGGCGCCGGCGTCCACGTCGAGTTCCTGGCGCGCGAGCTGCGCCCGCTCGTCGATCTGGAGGTGCACACCTGGGGCGAGGGCTCCTCGGCCGGGGTCCGCCGGCACCGCGCCTGGCCCGCCCTCGACGGCGCCAACGACGCGCTGCGCACCCTCTCCGTCGACCTCGCGATGGCCGCCGCCCTCGAAGGCCGCGAGCTCGTCCACTCCCACACCTGGTACACGGCGCTCGCGGGCCATCTCGCCGCCCTGCACCTCGGTGTCCCGCACGTCATGACCGCGCACTCCCTGGAGCCGCTGCGCCCCTGGAAGGCGGAGCAGCTCGGCGGCGGCTACGCCCTGTCCGCCTGGGCCGAGCGCACCGCGATCGAGGCCGCGGACGGGGTCATCGCCGTCTCCCGCGCCATGCGCGACGACATCCTCTCCTGCTATCCCGCCCTGGAGCCCAAGAAGGTCCGGGTCGTGCACAACGGCATCGACGTCTCCCTCTACCGCGCCGACCCCGGCACCGACGTCCTGCGCCGCTTCGGCGTCGACCCGGCGCGCCCGTACGTCCTGTTCGTCGGCCGCATCACCCGGCAGAAGGGCGTCCCGCACCTGCTGCGCGCCGCCCGGCGGATCGCCGAGGGCGTCCAGGTCGTGCTGTGCGCGGGCGCGCCGGACACGCCGGAGATCGGCCGTGAGTTCCGCGAGCTGGTCGAGGAGCTGAAGCGGACCCGGGACGGTGTGTGCTGGATCCCGTCCATGCTGCCGCGCACCGAGGTCGTCCAACTCCTCACGCACGCCTCGGTGTTCGTGTGCCCGTCCGTCTACGAACCGCTCGGCATCGTCAACCTGGAGGCGATGGCCTGCGGCACGCCCGTCGTCGCCTCCCGGGTCGGCGGTATCCCGGAGGTCGTCGCGCACGGGGAGAGCGGCCTGCTCGTCCCGTACGCGGAGCAGGACCCGGAGGCCTTCGAGGCGGGTCTCGCGCGGGCGATCGACGAGACGGTCGGCGATCCGGACGCGGCCCGCCGCATGGGCGAGGCCGGACGGGAGCGGGCCGCGGCCGAGTTCGGCTGGGACGCGATCGCCCGGCGCACGGCCGAGGTGTACGAGGAGATCCTCAACGGCGCCTGAACGGCGGGAGGTTGGCATGCGCGGTGGACCTTCGGTGCTCGGGATCGTACTGGCGGGAGGAGAGGGCAAGCGGCTGTTACCGCTCACCGCGGACCGGGCGAAACCCGCGGTCACCTTCGGCGGCACCTACCGGCTCGTCGACTTCGTCCTGTCGAACCTGGTGAACGGCGACATTCTGCGGATCTGCGTGCTCACCCAGTACAAGTCCCACTCCCTCGACCGGCACGTGACGACCACCTGGCGCATGTCGAGCCTGCTCGGCAACTACGTCACCCCGGTGCCCGCCCAGCAGCGGCTCGGCCCGCGCTGGTTCTCCGGCAGCGCCGACGCGATCCTGCAGTCCCTCAACCTCGTCCACGACGAACAGCCCGACTACATCGCCGTGTTCGGCGCCGACCACGTGTACCGCATGGACCCGCGCCAGATGCTCGCCCAGCACATCGAGAACGGGGCGGGCGTCACCGTCGCCGGCATCCGGGTGCCGCGCACCGAGGCCTCCCAGTTCGGCGTGATCACGCCCGCGCGCGACGGCACCCGCGTCGAGTCCTTCCTGGAGAAGCCGGCCGACCCGCCGCCGCTGCCCGGCAGCACGGGCCAGGTGTTCGCCTCGATGGGCAACTACCTGTTCACCACCAAGACCCTCGTCGACGCCCTCCAGCAGGACGCCGAGGACGGCACCTCGGCGCACGACATGGGCGGTTCGATCCTGCCCCTGCTCACCGAGCGCGGCGTCGCCCAGGTCTACGACTTCGACGGCAACCACGTGCCCGGCGAGACCGAGCGCGACCACGGCTACTGGCGCGACGTCGGCACCCTCGACGCCTACTACGAGGCCCACATGGACCTCATCTCGGACCAGCCCGTCTTCAACCTCGACAACCGGCGCTGGCCCATCTACACCCACCCCGGGCAGCTGCCGCCCGCCCGGTTCTGCGCGGGCGGCATCGCGAGCGGGTCGATCGTCAGCCCCGGCTGCGTCATCCGCGGCCAGGTCACCCGCTCCGTGCTGTCACCGGGCGTGGAGATCGGCGACGGCGCCGTCGTCCAGGGCTCGGTCCTGCACGACAACGTGCGGGTCGGCAGGGGAGCGGTGGTGCGCGGCGCCGTCCTGGACAAGAACGTCGAGGTCCCGGCCGGTGCCACGATCGGCGTCAATCCGGGGCGCGACGCCGAGCTCTACACGGTGTCGAAGACCGGAGTGATCGCGCTCGGGAAGGGACAGGCGGTGCGCTGAGCCGGGCCGGGCCGGGTGCTCGGACCCGGCCCGCGTCCCGGGCGTCGATCGGGACCGCGCCCGTGCGGTAGCCGTTCTCGTCGAGCAGGTGCCCGTTCAGCTTCACCGGCCACAGGGCCACCGCCCGGTCGACGACCGTCAGGGCGGGCACCCGCTCCGCGAGCCGCACCTCGAAACGCTGCGCGTCGTCCAGGGAGCGCACCCAGGCGATCACCTTCAGGTTGTGCCGGCCGATCACCCCCGCGCACAGCCGCACCTCGCGCGCGCCCGTGACCTGCTGCGCCACCGCCCGCAGCCCGTCGGGCGCGCTGCGCCCCCACAGGACCAGGGACACCGGCCACTCCGACAGCGGGCGCGCCACCTCGCAGCGCGGCTGGGCCATGCCCGAGGCCAGCAGCCGGTTGACCCGGCGGCGCACCGTGTCCGGGCCCGCACCGCAGCGTTCGGCGAGCGCGCGATGGCCGATCCTGCCGTCCACCGACAGCTCCGCGAACAGGGCGTGGTCGAGGTCGGTCAGCTCGAACACCGACGTGTCCCCGCGCGGCGGCGCCGACTCGGTGAGCCGGGCGATCTGCCCCGCGTCGAGCGCCCGCAGTCGCCACCGGCTGCCCTCGGTGTAGACGGTGCTCGCCAGATGGGTGCGGGCCGTGACGACGCCGGGCAGGGCGCCGAGCCGGTGCGTCACCCAGCGCGTGACCGCCGCCAGCCGGGGCGCGATCAGGGTGATCAGCAGGTCGCGCTCACCGCTGACGTGCTCGACGGCGATGACGTGCGGCTCGGCGGCGAGCGCCCGGGCCACCTCCGGCACCCGGCCGTTCGCGCAGTCCACCTCGACGAACGCGAGACAGCCCTGGCCGCTCTCCGCCAGGACGGGCCCGGGATGACAGCTCACCCACGCGGCGCCCGCCTCGGTCAGCCGGCCCCAGCGGCGCGCCACCGTCACCGGGTCCACGCCGAGCGCCGCGCCGATCCGCGCCCACCCGGCCCGCGGCGCGATCTGGAGGGCGTGCACGAGCGCCTGGTCGAGATCGTCCAGCGCCCCGCCGAATTCCTGCACGCGCTGCCACCTCTCTGCGTTTTCCCTGCGATCCGGGCGGCGTTCCTGCGGTGGCACAGCACCCTGAGCGCACCCGCTCCACCCTGCCGGACCGTACCAGGAGGTTCCTCCCCGATGTCGATCACCGAACGAGCCCGTGAACTCCAGCCCGACCTGGTCCGGCTGCGCCGCGCCCTGCACCGCGAGCCCGAGCTCGGCCTGGCGCTGCCCCGCACCCAGGAGAAGGTCCTCGCCGCGCTCGACGGACTGCCCCTGGAGATCACCCCCGGCCGGGCCATCGGATCCGTGACCGCCGTCCTGCGCGGCGGCCGGCCCGGCGGTGCCGTCCTGCTGCGCGGCGACATGGACGCTCTGCCCGTCAGCGAGAAGACCGGCCTCGACTACGCCTCCGAGGTGCCCGGTGCGATGCACGCCTGCGGCCACGACCTGCACACCGCCGGGCTCGTCGGCGCCGCGACGCTGCTCGCCGAGCGCCGCGAACACCTCCGCGGCGACGTCGTGTTCATGTTCCAGCCCGGCGAGGAGGGGCACAACGGCGCCGGGCGGATGATCGAGGAGGGCGTCCTCGACGCCGCGGGCAAGCCGCTCGACGCCGCGTTCGCCCTGCACGTCGCGGCGAACCGGCTGCCCGGCGGCCTCGTCGCCACCCGCCCCGGCACCGTCACCTCCGCCTCCGACGTCCTGACGGTCACCGTGCGCGGCGCGGGCGGCCACGGCTCCACCCCGCACAGCGCGAAGGACCCCGTCCCGGTCGCCTGCGAGATCGTCACCGCCCTGCAGAACTGGGTCACCCGCCGCTTCGACATCTTCGACCCCGTCGTCGTCACCGTCGGCAGCTTCCACGCCGGCACCCAGGCGAACGTCATCCCGGAGACCGCTACCTTCGAGGCCACCGTGCGCAGCTACTCGGAGGCCGCCCACGCGCAGCTCATCGAGGGCCTGCCGCGGCTGGTGCGCGGCATCGCCGAGGCCCACGGCGTCGACGCCGAGACCGACTACCGGGTCCAGTACCCGGTCACCGTCAACGACCCGGGCGAGACCGCCTTCGCCCTGGAGGCCGCCCGCGAACTGCTCGGCCCGACCCAGGTCCTGGAAGCCCCGCACCCGGCCAACGGCTCCGAGGACTTCGCGTTCGTCCTGCGACGCACCCCCGGCACGATGCTTCTCGTGGGCGCCGCCCCCGAGGGCGTCGACGCGTCGACCGCCCCCATGAACCACTCGCCGCACGCCGTCTTCGACGACCGGGTGCTCGGCCGGCAGGCCGCCCTGCTCACCGAGCTCGCCGAGCGGCGCCTCGCCCGCGGCGGCGCGGCATGACGGCCCCGGCCGACGGCAGAGTCCGTACGGTCGTCGGACTACTCGTCGCCTTCGAGCTGGTCAGCGGCTTCCTCCAGGGCGCTGCCGTCCCCCTCGTCCCCTCCGTCCAGGACTGGCAGGGCATCACCACGGGCCAGGCCCAGTGGTTCACCACCGTCCAGTTCCTGGCCGCCGCGATCAGCGTCCCGGCCTTCGGGCGGCTCGGCGACCTGTACGGACACCGCCGGCTGATCCGGGTCGCACTCGCCACGATCGCGGTCGGCACCCTGCTCGTCGCCTGCGCCCCCAACCTTGCGGTGCTCCTCGTGGGCCGCGCCCTGATGGGTCCCCTCGCGGCGCTGCTTCCGCTGGAGATCGGCCTCGTCCGGGACCGGCTCAGCGTCGGCGGCGGGCGTCGGGCCGTCGGCCTCCTCGTCGGCGCGCTGACCCTCGGCTCGGTCCTCGGGCACGCGCTCGCCGGGCCCCTGCTCTCGCTGACCGGCGATCTGCGCCTCACCCTGTTCGTCCTCACCGCGCTCGCCGCGGCCTGCGTCGCCGTGTCCTTCACCGCGATCCCCGAGTCCGGCACCCGGGCCGAGGGGCGCATGGACCGCGCGGGCGCCGTCCTGCTCGCGCTCGCCCTCGTCGTCCTGCTCGGCGCGGTCTCCCGCGCGGCGGCCTGGGGCTGGGGCTCCCCGCTCACCCTCGGCGGACTGCTCCTGGCCGTCGTGCTCCTGGCGGTGTGGACGCGGCTCGAACTGGCCCACCCGCACCCGCTCGTGGACGTCCGCGCCCTGGTCGGCCGGCGCAGCGCGCCCTACTTCGCGTCCGCGTTCGTGCTCGGCGCCGTGATGCTCGGCGGGCAGGCCGTCGGGGTCAGCTTCATGGCCGCCTCACCCGGCGACGAGGGATACGGCTTCGGACTCGCTGCCTGGCAGATCAGCGTCTACGGCGTCGTCCCGCACCTCACCGCGTTCGCCGGTTCCGTGCTCTGCGCCCCGCTCGCCGCCCGCTTGGGCTACCGGCGCCTCCTCCTTCTGGCGTTCACCCTCCTGGCGGCCGGATACCTGGGCCTGATCGGGGCGAACACCGCGCTCGCGCCGTTCAGCGCCGCCAACGCGCTCACCGGGATCGGCTGCGGTCTCGCGCTCGGCGGACTGCCCACCGTCGTCGTCGAGGCCGGTCCGGCCGACCGCACGGCGAGCGTCACCGCCGTCTACAACAACCTCAAGACCCTCGGCGGCAGCATCGGCGGGGCCGCGTTCGGCACCGTCCTCGCGGGCCTGGTGATCGGCCCGACGGACACTCCGTCGCGGGCCGCCTATCTCGCGATCTGGGCCGGGGGAGGGGCGGCCTGCGCCCTCGCCGTCGGGGTCCAGCTGCTCGTGGCGAGGCGGCCTGCGGTGCTCGCCGCCTGATCCGGCAGAGCACTTCTGCCCCACGCGTCACCCCGCGCACCATTCGGACGCGTCTTAATCAACTGTTAACTGTGTGTGCGCGGATCGTACTTGACCGTAATCGATCGATCGGGGTTGACTGCGACTCCCCTGTCCTCGACGCGAGAGCACTCCATGACTGTGCAGAGTTCGGACCTGCTCGCCCCCCTCGACCTGGCGTTCTGGAACATCGAGACCGCCGAGCACCCCATGCACCTGGGCGCCCTCGGCGTCTTCGACGGAGCCGGGGACGGGAAGAGCGCCGCCCGGCACGCGTACGAGCTGCTCGCCTCCCGCGCCGCCGCCGTCCCCGGGCTGCGCATGCGCCTGGCCGGGGTCCTGTTCCCCGTCGGCGGCGCCGCCCGGGTGCCCGTCCGCGACTTCGACCCGCGCGAGCACGTCCGGCTCGGCGTCCCCGTCGAGAACTTCCACGCCGCCGCCGGCGCCCTCATGGAGCGGCCCCTCGACCGCCGCAGGCCCCCGTGGGAGGCCCATGTGCTGCCCGCGGCGGACGGCTCCGGCTTCGCCGTCCTGTTCAAGTTCCACCACGCCCTCGCCGACGGCCTGCGCGCCCTCACCCTCGCCGCCGCCGTCATGGACCCGACGGACCTGCCACTCTCCCGCGCCCCGAAACCCGAGCCGCAGCGCGGGCGCGGCCTGCGCCTGCCCTTCTCCGGAATGCGCGAGCTCACCCTCGCCGACCTCGACCCGCGCCGCTACCCCGACCACGTCCGCTCCGTCGTCGGCAGCACCGCGCAGGCCCTGTCCATCGGCGCCTCCGTCGCCCGCGCCACCCTGGGCGTGCGCACCTCGCCCGCCCTCACCTCGCCCGGCAGCGGCACCCGGCGCACCGCCGGCGTCGTGCTCGACCTCGACGACGTGCACCGCATCCGCAAGACCGTCGGCGGCACCGTCAACGACGTGCTCATCGCCCTGGTCGCCGGAGCCGTCCGGCGCTGGCTCGACGAGCGCGGCGACGGCAGCGAGGGCGTCGAGCCCCGCGCCCTGGTCCCCGTCTCCCGCCGCCGCCCCCGCACCGCGACCCCCCAGGGCAACCGCTTGTCCGGCTACCTGGTCCGGCTCCCCGTCGGCGAGCGCGACCCCCTGGAGCGGCTGCGCGTCGTACGGGCCACCATGGACCGCCGCAAGGACCACGGCCCGAGCCGCGGCGCCGGCGCGGTCGCCCTGCTCGCCGACCACGTCCCGCCGCTCGGCCACCGCCTCGGCGGCTCCTTCGTCGGGCAGAACGCCCGGCTCCTGTTCGACCTGCTCGTCACCAGCGTCCCGCTGCCCAGCCTCGGCCTGAAGCTCGGCGGCTGCCCGCTCACCGAGGTGTTCCCGCTGGCCCCGCTCGCCCAGGGCCAGTCGCTCGCCGTCGCCGTCTCCACGTACCGGGGGCGGGTGCACTACGGACTCGTGGCCGACGGCGTCGCCGTGCCCGACCTCGACGTGCTCGCGGCGGCGCTGCGCACCGAGCTGAGGGTGCTGACCGAGGAGTGCGAGCGCGCCGCGAGCCCCGGTGGCGCCTCCCGGGCGTGACGTCCGTCATTTGGCCCACCCCGGTCGCCCCAGTATCCTCCGGAGCTGGCGGGATCAGCTGAGCGACCTGTAAGGTGCCGCCTTTTGGCAGCCGCGCGACCCCTGGGCATCGCAGCGGCACGAGCGACACGAGGAACAGCAGCGGCGATGACCGTGACAGAGGACAACCAGGCCCCGACGGCGGCCGAGGCCACGGACACCGCGTACGGCCCGGGCATCGACCCCGAGCGGCTCGCCGTCTGCCTGAGCGTGCTGGACGAGCTGGACGAGCTCGACGTCGACCACCCCGACGCGATCGCCGTCCGGCGCGCCACCGCGGGCATCTACCGCACCGTGAAGCAGCGCCGCCGCCAGGAGCGGCGTGCCGCCAAGACCGCCCACGACAAGGCCGTCACCGAGGCGACCGCGACCGGCTCCGCCGAGCGCATCGACGACGAGACCGAGGGCCTGCTGCCGAGCTCGCAGACCGAGGAGGGCCGGATCGCGGGGATACTGCAGCGCCCGCGCTCCTGCTACACCTGCAAGACCCGGTACGTCGAGGTCGACTACTTCTACCACCAGCTCTGTCCGGACTGCGCGCGCGTGAACCGCGCCAAGCGTGACGTCCGCGCCGACCTGACCGGCAAGCGCGCCCTGCTCACCGGCGGCCGGGCCAAGATCGGCATGTACATCGCCCTGCGACTGCTGCGCGACGGCGCCCACACCACGATCACGACCCGCTTCCCCAAGGACGCCATCCGCCGCTTCAAGGCGATGGAGGACTCCGCGGACTGGATCGACCGCCTGGAGGTCGTCGGCATCGACCTGCGCGACCCCGCGCAGGCCGTGGCCCTCGCCGACCAGGTCGCCGACGCGGGCCCGCTCGACATCCTGATCAACAACGCGACGCAGACCGTGCGCCGCCTGCCCTCCGCCTACGCGGCCCTCGTCGACGGCGAGAGCGCCCCGCTGCCCGCGGGCGTCCTGCCCCCGCACCACGTCATCGGCGCGTTCAACTCGGGAGCCGTCGACGGCATCGCCGCGCTGCCGCTCGGCACCAGCGGCATCGACGCCCAGCAGGTCGCCGACCTCGCGCTCGTCGCGGGCAACGCGAGCGTGGAGCGGCACCTCGCCGGCACCGCCATCGACGCGGGCGGCCTCGTGCCGGACGTCGTCGACTCCAACACCTGGGTGCAGACCATCGAGCAGATCTCCCCGGTGGAGCTCCTCGAGACCCAGCTGTGCAACTACACGGCGCCGTTCATCCTCATCAGCAAGCTCCGCCCGGCCATGGCCGAGGCCGCCAAGAAGGCCGCCAGCGGACGCGCGTACGTCGTCAACGTGTCGGCGATGGAGGGCGTGTTCGGCCGCGGCTACAAGGGCGCGGGCCACCCGAACACGAACGCGGCCAAGGCCGCGATGAACATGGTGACGCGCACCAGCGCCCAGGAGATGTTCCAGTCCGACGGCATCCTCATGACGTCCGTCGACACCGGCTGGATCACCGACGAGCGCCCGCACTACGACAAGCTGCGGCTCGCCGAGGAAGGCTTCCACGCCCCGCTCGACCTGGTCGACGGCGCGGCCCGCGTCTACGACCCGGTCGTGCGCGGCGAGGCCGGCGAGGACCTGTACGGCGTCTTCCTGAAGGACTACGAGCCCGGCAAGTGGTGACGCAGCTCCCGCTGCACCGCACCCGGATCACCGCCCGGTCAGGCGGCACGCACCCGCGTGCCGCCGTCCACCAGCAGATCCGCCCCGGTGATCCACGCAGCCTCGTCGGACACCAGCCAGCGCACCGCCCGCGCCACGTCGCCGGGCTCGCCGATCCGCCCGCTCGGCAGCCCGGCCGCGACGCTCTCCTCCGCGCGCTCCCACACGAACCGCGCCATCTCGGTGCGCACCAGCCCCGGCGACACCGAGTTCACCCGCACTCCCGGCCCCAGCTCGCCCGCCAGCTGGGCCGTCAGATGCAGCAGCGCCGCCTTGCTCGTCCCGTACGCGCCGACGTTCGGGCCCACATGGGCGGCGCCCTCCGTGCACACGTTGACGACGGCGCCGCCGTGCTCGCTCATCCAGGCCCGCCACGCACACTGCACGAGCCGCAGCGGCGCCTCCACGTTCACCGTGAACGCCGTGCGCCAGGCGTCCGGATCGGCGTCCATCAGCGGACCGTACGGCTGGTTCGTCGCCGCGTTGTTCACCACGACGTCGAGCCGCCCGTACGCGGCCATGGTCGCCTCGGTGACCTCCCACAGATGCGCCGGATCGGCGACCGAACCGGCCACGCCGATCAACTCCGCGCCCTCCGCGCGCAGTTGTGCGACCGCCTCGCGGACCCCGGCCGCGTCCCGCGCCGTCACGCACAACCGGGCGCCGCAGCGGGCCAGTTCCCGGGCGACCGCGAGGCCGATGCCCCGCGTGCCCCCGGTCACGACCGCCGCCCGGCCCGCCAGGGAGCCGGGCGACTCGACAGGGCCTGAAGTCATGCGCGTACGGTCTCACGACCGCACCCGTTCTGACGATGCGTCAGCCGTGCCGGATACGTGGGAAATCGGTGACGCGACGGTGCGGGCCCCGGGGGAGCGGGGCGGGTCAGCGGCTGTGGACGGGCGTCCGGAGGGCGCCCTGCGCGGCCCGCTCCAGCAGCTCGCGCCAGTCCTCCACGACCCCCGCGTCCGGACCCGCCGCGCGGTGCGCGTCGTCCGTCGCCCGGCACAGCGCCACCGCGTCCCGCGCCAGCGGATCGGCCTCGAACGCGGCCGCCTCGCCCGGACTCATCGGCCCGCCCCGCGTCCCGGACCCGGCCGGGGCGGCGCCGGGCTCGACCGCCGCCAGATAGCGCCGGGCCGCTCCGCACAGCCGCACCAGACGGGCCACCCGTTCACCGAGCAGCCCGCGCACCGCCTCGGCAGGGGCGGCCCGGCCCGGGTCGCCGACCAGGCCCTGCACGAGCCCCGCGAGCTGGAGCTCCTTGTCGCTGGGGTGCGCGCGGCGCAGCAGCGCCGCCGTCCGCAGCGCGTGCTCGGGGCCGCGGTCGCGCAGCGCCGCCATCAACTCCTCGACGGTGCGCGGTTCGAAGCGGTGCGGGGACGGCATGGGTGACTCCTCCCGAAGGTCTTCCGGTGGTCGTCCCCCAGCCGACCATGGACACCTGACGGACCGGTCAACGGGACGTTAACGGTCCGTCCTCCGCGTGGGGCACAATGGCCCGCATGCCCCGCACCGTCCCCCGCACCCGCGTGCTGTGGGGCGTCGTGCTCATCGGGCTGCTCCTGTCCGTCCTCGGTGCTCAGCACTGCGCCCGGTCCTTCGCCTCGGCCGCGCCCGGCGCCACCGAGGTCCGCGCGAGCCACCAGGTGACGCCCGCGGTCCCGGGCTGCGACCCGCAGCGGCAGAACGCCCCGGACGACCGGCAGGGCCTGCCGCACCGCGGCACCGCCGCGCACGAACTCCTCGCGCCGCTCGCGCACGAGCACGGCCGGGGCGCCGCCGCGCCGCTCGACGCGCTCGCGCCCCGCACCCCGTCCGGCCGCGCCCCGCCCCCGGCCGACGCGCCGTCACCCGTCGAACTGTCCGTCCTGCGCGTGTAGCCGACGCCCCGGGCCGCCTCCGCGTGCCCGGAACCCGTCGCACCGTCACCTCCTCATCACGCAAGGACCTTTCGGCATGCCCGAGAAGAAGAAGACCGCCCGTCCCCTCGCGATCGGCGCCGGCGTCGCCGTGGCCGCCGCCCTGCTCGGCCTCGTCTCGTACACCGCCACCAAGCCCGAGTCGCGCGACGCCGGGAGCACCGGCAGCGCCGCGACCGTCGAGCAGGGGCCCGCCGACGAGACCACGCAGGCGCTCGTGAAGCTCGCCCGCCGCGAGACGAAGGACCCGCTGGCGCAGGGCCGCGCCGACGCGCCGGTAGTCCTCATCGAGTACGCCGACTTCCGGTGCGGCTACTGCGGCAAGTTCGCCCGCGACACCGAGCCCGGCCTCGTCAAGAAGTACGTCGAGGACGGCACCCTGCGCATCGAGTGGCGCAACTTCCCGATCTTCGGCGCCGAGTCCGAGACCGCGGCGCGCGCCGCCTGGGCCGCCGGGCAGCAGGGCCGCTTCTGGCCGTTCCACGCCGCCGCCTACGCCGAGGGCGCGAAGGAGAAGGGCTTCGGCGCGGGCCGCCTCGACGCCCTCGCCCGGGAGGCCGGGGTGAAGGACCTCGACCGGTTCCGCCGCGACCTCGCCGGCGAACAGGCCCACGCCGCCGTCAAGAAGGACCAGGACGAGGCCTACAGCCTGGGCGCCACCTCGACGCCCTCCTTCCTGATCAACGGTCAGCCCATCGCGGGCGCCCAGTCCGACGCGGTCTTCGAGCAGGCCATCGAGACCGCGAAGGCGCAGGAGAGCCGGAAGGCGCGGGAAGAGAAGAAGGCGCGGGACGCCAAGTGAGCGACATCGGCTATCTCGCGGCCTTCCTCGGCGGCCTGCTCGCCCTGCTCAGCCCGTGCAGCGCACTGCTGCTCCCCGCGTTCTTCGCCTACTCGATCGACAGCCCCACCCGGCTCGTCGCCCGCACCGGCGTCTTCTACCTCGGCCTCGCCACGACCCTGGTCCCGCTCGGCGCCGCCGGCTCGTACGCCGGACGGTTCTTCTACGGCCACCGGGACCTGCTCGTCACGATCGGGGGCTGGACCGTCATCGCGCTCGGGGTGCTCCAGATCGCGGGGCGCGGCTTCACCTCCCGGCGGCTCACCGAGCTCACCGGCCGCATCCGCCCCACCACCGCCCTGTCCGTGTACGCGCTCGGCGCGGTCTACGGGCTCGCCGGTTTCTGCGCGGGACCGATCCTCGGCAGCGTCCTGACGGTCGCCGCGCTCGGCGGGCACCCGGTGTACGGCGGGATCCTGCTCGCGGTCTACGCCCTCGGCATGGCCGTGCCGCTGTTCCTGCTCGCGCTGCTGTGGGAGCGGTTCGATCTCGGCAAGCGCCGGTTCCTGCGCGGCCGGGCCGTACGGATCGGTCGCTTCGAGACCCACTCGACCTCCCTCGTCTCGGGCCTCTTCTTCCTCGCCCTCGGCACCCTGTTCCTGGTCTTCGACGGGACGACGGCGCTGCCCGGACTGCTGGACGTGGACGACTCGTTCGCCGTCGAGCAATGGGCCCGGGCGGTCGGCGGGCACGTCCCGGACGCGGCACTGCTCGTCGCGGCCGTCGCCGTGGTGGGCGTGGTGCTCGTGGTCCGGGCCTGGCGCGGCCGTACACCCACCGTGAGCGAGGGGGACGAACCTCGCGAGGACGTGAACACGGCGGACCCGGCGGCCGTATCTTCCCGTACCACCACGTAGCTCGCCGCACGGGCGAGCCGACGCCGGTCACCGGGAGGCCCGCTTGCGTCGCGTCAACGGCACCGCTCTGATCATCGCCGCCCTGCTCGCCACCGTCGGCGCCCTGGCGTTCCCGATCTGGTCGTACGCCGACCGGTCGGGGACGGGCCAGGCGAACCTGGACGCCGGCACCGTGGCCACCCGGTGGGGCCCGCTGTCCGCGACGGACCGGGACTTCATCGTGAAGGTCCGGCTCGCCGGGCTCTGGGAGATCCCCGCGGGACAGCAGGCCATGGAGCGGGCGCCGACGCGGGCCGTGCGCGAGGCGGGGGACCACCTCGTCGTCGGGCACACCGATCTCGACCAGCGGGTGCGGTCGGTCGCGGCACGGCTCGGCGTGGAGCTGCCGAGCCAGCCGAACGCGCAGCAACAGGGCTGGCTGGCTCAGCTGAGCGCGGCGAGCGGCAAGGACTATGAGCGGAAGTTCGCCAATCTGCTGCGCGACTCCCACGGCAAGGTGTTCGCCCTGATCGCCCAGGTCCGCCACACGACCCGCAACACGCTCGTACGCGAGCTCGCCACGGACGCCAACCAGACCGTGCTCGACCACATCACCATGCTGGAGAACACCGGTGACGTGGACTTCGACGCCCTCGCGAACGAGGCGGCGGGCACCGCGACGGCCAGCCCGACGGGCCCGCCCCCGCCGGACGGCAGGGCCCCGGAAGGCCCGGCTCCGGCCGCCGGACCCACCGGTTCCCCGGAGGCGACCTCGCGGCCCTCGACCCAGCCCACGGACGAGCCGGGGCGTGTCATCGACACCGACCGCCCCGCCCCGACCTCCTGAAACGCCCAAGTCGGGCTGTGGCGGAAAGAACAGGAAAAAGCAGTCGCGCCCGAACGGTCGGTCATGGCTGAATGAACTCACGTAAACCTCTCAGGTACGTAAAATCTTCAGCCCCGGTGAGCGGACCCGCGCTCATATGGTTAGGCTGTAGCCGAACGGTCACCGCACGTGGGTCCCACCCGACCCAGGGGACCGTTCAGGGAAAGGCCGATCACCACAGGCCGATTCCACCAGCGACACCGGCGCCACCGCGCCCGAACTGGCCTTCCACTCAAGCCCGATCGGGTGTCCAGTGCCCCGCGTGAAGCTGGGCCGGTCATGCCGGTAAGGGTTACCCCGACACACAAGGAGTGCGCGGTGACACCAGAGAAGACGACGCGAGAGCAACGCCCGAAGGATCGAGCGGACCGGGCCGGCCGACGGCCGGAGCGCCTCGGCAGCCTCGAGGTCTGGGCCCGTTCGGCCCCGATCCGACTCGCGGGCTACGAGGAGGATCTCGCCGAGCCGCACATCCTGCCGAGCGTCGACTGAGTCCGACGCGACGCCACGGCTCGACAGAAGTGGATCGCCCGCCCGCGCCCCCCTGACCGGAGGCGCGGGCCGACGTGTGTCCGGGGCTTCGCGACAGGCGCTCCGAGACGCGCGGAACATCCGATGTGTCCCCGGCGGCCCCGACCGGATGTCCAAGTATTCACCGGGGATGTCCATGGACCGATGATCCGGGGTGCGGGAATCCTCGGATCTCATGTTGACCGAGTCGCGTACGAAACCGCCCACCCGGCGTCGCAGACCGCGCATCGTCGGCGTCGCCCTGGCCCTCCTCGTCGCGGCGCTGCCCGCCACCGCCGCTCACGCCGCACCGCGGGCCGAGGCCGCCGCCCCGCAGACCCTCCCGGCCCTCTCCGACTGGACCGCCGAGCCGGGCACCTACACCTTCGGCGACCGGACGAGACTCGTCGCCGACGACGCCGCGTCCCGACGCGTCGCCCGCACCCTCGCCGGCGACCTGCGCGCGGCCGGCCACGGCACCGTGCCCGTCACGGACGGCCCCGCGAGGGCCGGCGACATCGTCGTCGACCTCGCCCCCGGCCAAGAACGGCTCGGCGCCGAGGGCTACGAGCTGCGGGCCGGGCAGCGCCTGGAGATCACCGGCGCCGCCGAGACCGGCGCCTTCTACGGCACCCGCACCCTCCTCCAGCTCCTGGCCCGGGGCGACACGATCCCGGCCGGGCGGACCGTCGACCGGCCGGCCTACGCTGAGCGCGGCGTCGGCGTCTGCGCCTGCTACGTGCACATCTCCACCGACTGGCTGGAGAACCTCGTCCGCGACATGGCCTACCGCAAGCTCAACCAGCTGCTCCTCGAGATCAAGGTCAAGAGCGACAAACACCCCGAGGCCAACACCTGGGGCTACTACACCAAGGGCGAGATCCGCCGGCTCGTCGCGCTCGGCGAGAAATACCACGTCACGATCGTCCCCGAGATCAACTCACCCGGGCACATGGACCCGTGGATCGAGAACCGCCCCGACCTCCAGCTCGTCGACACCGACGGCAAGGCCCAGCCCTCTCGCCTGGACGTCACCAAGCCCGAGGCGTTCGCCTACTACAAGAGCCTCGTCGACGAGTACGCGGACGTCTTCCCCGCCCGCTGGTGGCACATGGGCGCCGACGAGTACATGCTCGGCTCCGACTTCGCCAAGTACCCGCACGTCCTGGAGTACGCGCGCGAGAAGTACGGCCCGGGCGCCACACCCCAGGACGCGTTCATCGACTTCGTCAACCGCGTCGAGGCCTACGCGCGCAGCAAGGGCAAGGCGCTGCGCATCTGGAACGACGGCCTGACCGGCGCCAACACCGTGCCCGTCGCGCCCGGTACCACCGTCGAGCACTGGCTGAACGTCAAGGTCAAGCCCAGCACGCTCATCGCCCAGGGCCACCCGGTGATGAACGCCGCCTACTCGCTCTACCTCGTGCGCGGCGGCTTCCACACCAACACCCGCCGGCTCTATGACGAGCAGTGGGACCCGCGCAGCTTCGAGGGCGAGAAGCTGACCTCCGGCAAGGGGATCACCGGCGCCAAGATCAGCCTCTGGCCCGACAACGGCCGCGGCGAGACCGAGAACGAGGTCGCGCAGGCCACCGCCCCCGCCCTTGCCCACATCGGCCAGGTCACCTGGGGCGCCGCCCACCCCGACCCCGACTACGCCGCCTTCACCGCCCGCGCCGCGGCGGTCGGCACCGCGCCCGGCGTCCGGGACCTGACCCGCGTCCCCGTCGCCGACGGCACGTACACCCTCGCCGACCGCGCCGGACACACCCCCGCCCGCACGGTCCGCGTCAGCCGCACCGCCGACGGCTACGCCACGCTCACCGACACCGCGTCCGGCACCTGCCTGGAGACCCGCAGCGGCAAGCTCACGCTCAACGTGCCGCTGCAGCCGGGCTCCGCCGCCACCTGGGAGACCTGCGACCCGAAGAACACCCTCCAGCGGTGGCAGCTCTCCCGCGCACCGGGCGGCCTCACGCTCACCAACGCCATCACCCGCATGACGCTCGACGCCGGCCCCGACGGCGGGCTCGTGCAGTACCCGCCGGACCAGGAGACCCCCACGACCTGGACCCTCACCCAGCGCTGAGCGGATCCAGGCCGAAACGAAAGGGACCCACCCCGCATGGCACTCAGCAGACGGCACCTCCTGCTCGCCGCGACGGCCACCGCCGCCGTCGCCACGACCGGCGTGCCCGCGTCCGTCGCCTCCGCGGCGACCCCGCGCGGCGCCGCCGAACCCCACTACCGGATCCCCGTGAGCCCCGACGACACCCTCGACGAACTCGTCGCCAAGGCGTCCCAGGTCCGGCCCACACCCCGCCAGATCGCCTGGCAGGGCCTGGAGAAGACCGCGTTCCTGCACTTCGGCGTCAACACGTTCACCGGTCTCGAATGGGGCATCGGCGACGAGGACCCGGAGATCTTCCAGCCCACCGGACTCGACACCGACCAGTGGGCCCGCGCCCTCGCCGACGGCGGCTTCAAGCTCGCCATCCTCACCGTCAAGCACCACGACGGCTTCGTCCTCTACCCGTCCCGGTACACCGGCCACAGCGTCCGCTCCAGCAGCTGGCGCGGCGGCAAGGGCGACGTCCTGCGCGACTTCGCCGCGTCCATGCGCCGCCACGGCATCAAGGTCGGCGTCTACGTCTCGCCCGCCGACGAGAACCAGTACCTCGACGGCGTCTACGCCAACGGCAGCGCCCGCTCCCCCCGCACGATCCCCGCCCTGGTCGACGGCGACGACCGCGCCGGACGCGACCTGCCCACGTACGAGCTCGACGCCACCGACTACGGCGCGCACATGCTCAACCAGCTCTACGAGGTGCTCACCGAGTACGGGCCCGTCGACGAGGTCTGGTTCGACGGCTCCCAGGGCCGGATCCCGCCGGACAAGGTCGAGAAGTACGACTGGGACAGCTGGTACGCGCTGATCCGCGCACTCGCCCCGGACGCCTCGATCGCCGTGTCCGGGCCCGACGTCCGCTGGGTCGGCAACGAGGGCGGACTGGCCCGCGAGAACGAGTGGAGCGTCATCCCGGTCAAGGACACCGGCAACGGCAAGTACGACTACGCGCTGCGCTACGACGCGCCCGACGACGGCAGCCGCGACGCGCTCCTGGAGGCCCGCACCAAGGCCGCGTACCTCCAGTGGTGGCCGGCCGAGTGCGACGTGTCGATCCGGCCCGGCTGGTTCTACCACGCGGACCAGCAGCCCAAGTCGGTCGCGCAGCTCACCGACATCTGGTTCCGCTCGGTGGGCCGCGGCGCCGTGCTCCTGCTCAACGTGCCGCCGGACACGAACGGCCTGCTCCCGGCCGCCGACGTCACCCGGCTGAAGGAGTTCCGCGAGCGCACCGACCGCGAGCTGCCGGGCGATCTCGCGCGGGACGCGAAAGTCACCGTCGACGACGCGGGCACCCGCACCGTCGATCTCGGCCGCCCGGTGGCCGTGGACCGGATCCGGCTCGCGGAGGACATCCGGCACGGCCAGCAGGTCGAGAGCTTCGTCGTCGAGGCCGAGGGTGACGGCGGCTGGACCGCCGTCACCGGCGCGGGCACCGTCGGCGCCGCCCGCATCCTCGCGCTCACCGCACCGGTCACGGCCCGCCGCTTCCGACTGCGGATCACCCAGGCGCGGGCCGACGTGCACATCGCACGGTTCGAACTGCACAAGTCGCAGGTGTGACCGTACGGGGGCCGGCCCGCGCCCCGGCTTCCGGCTTCGGCAGGACCTAGCCGAACACGCGCCGGCCCCCGACGTACGTCTGCTCGACCCGTGTCGCCGCGATCTCCTCGGCCGGGCCCGCGAACGGGTCCCGGTCCAGGACCACCAGATCGGCCAGGTACCCGGGCGTGATCGTGCCGGTCTCGGCATCGAGCCCGTTCACGTACGCGCTGCCCGCCGTGTACGCGGTGAGCGCGTCCTGCAGCGACAGGCGCTGTTCCGGAAGGAACACCGGGGTGCCCTCGGGCGCCTCCGGCACGAGCCGGTTCACCGCCACGTGGATGCCCTCCAGCGGGTCCGGGCTGCTCACCGGCCAGTCGCTGCCCGCGGCGAGCGTCGCGCCCGCCCGCAGCAGTTCGCCGAACGGGTACTGCCACCCGGCCCGCTCCGCGCCCAGGAACGGGATGGTCAGCTCGTCCATCTGCGGCTCGTGCGCCGCCCACAGCGGCTGCATGTTCGCGGTCGCGCCGAGCGCGCGGAAACGGCCGATGTCGTCCGGGTGCACCACCTGGAGATGGGCCAGGTGCGGCCGGTGGTCCGTCCAGCCGTTGGCCTCGCGGGCGGCCTCCACCGCGTCGAGCGCCTCGCGGACGGCCCGGTCGCCGAGCGCGTGGAAGTGGACCTGGAACCCGTGCGCGTCCAGTGCGGTCACGTACTTCTTGAGGTCCTCCGGCGGCACGAAGCTGATGCCGCTGTTGTCGCTCTGGCAGCCGCAGCTGTCCAGGTACGGGCCGAGCAGTGCGGCCGTGCCGTTCTCCGCGACCCCGTCCTGCATGATCTTCACGCTCGTGGAGCGCAGCCGGCCCCGGGTGCCCGCCGCGCGGCGGGCGATCAGCTCCTCGATCTGCTCGGTGCCCCGCGCTCGGTCCCACCACAGGGCGCCGACCACGCGGGCGGTGAGGCGGCCGTCGTCCGCGCAGGCCAGATACGCGTCCGTCGGGTCGTTCAGATTGGCGTGCGAGCCGAGCAGCGCGTCCTGCCAGGCCGTGACGCCGAGCGAGTGCAGCAGCTCCTGCGCGCGCAGCAGCCCGGCGATCCGCTCCTCGCGGGTGACCTCCGGAAGCAGCCGGCCGACCAGGTTCGCCGCGCCCTCCTGGAGCATGCCGGTCGGCTCGCCGTCCGCGTCCCGCTCGATCCGCCCGTCGGCCGGGTCGGGCGTGTGCCGGTCGATGCCGGCCAGGCGCAGCGCGGCCGAGTTGACCCAGGCGCCGTGGTGGTCGCGGTTGACGAGGTACGCGGGCCGGTCGGGCACCAGGGCGTCCAGCTCGGCGGCCGTCGGCAGTCCACCGGGGAAGGCCTCCATGGACCAGCCGCCGCCGGTGATCCACTTCTCGTCCGGGTGCGCGGCGGCGTACGCCGCGATCAGCTCCTGGTACTGCGGCAGGGTCTCCGCGTGGCTCAGATCGCACTGGCCCATCTCGATGCCGCCGCCGACCGGATGGATGTGCGCGTCCTGGAACCCGGGGATCAGCAGCTTCCCGCCCAGGTCGACGACCTCGGTGCGCGGGCCGATCAGCTCCCGCACCTCGTCATGTCCTACGGCGACGATCCGCTCGCCGCGCACGGCCACACTGCGGGCCCGCGAGCGGGCGGGGGAACCGGTGTGGACGGGACCGCCGGTGAAGACGAGGTCGGCGGGTGCGGTGCCGGTCATGGGGCAACTCCTTGTACGGGGTGGGATGTTCAGCGGACGACGTTCTCGGAGGTGTTCTCGGGCGTGTCCTCAGGTGTGGTCAGTTCGACCGCGTCGGCGTCGGTGCCGCGCCCGGTGACGAAGTAGGGCGAGCGGCGCCGGTACTTGGCGAAGGCCGCCATCACGAGGCCCGAGACGATGATCGCTCCGGGGACCGACAGCATGAACCAGCCGTTGTCCGGGGAGAGTTCGAAGTGGTCGCTCATCGTCGCGTAGTCCCGGCCCAGGTAGATCCCGATGACCAGCAGCGCGATGCCGCTCAGACCGGGCGCGACCACGGCACGCAGCGCCTCGCCCCGGTCGGTGCGCAGCAGGCCGCGGAAGCGGACGGCGCAGGCCAGCGCGGTGAGGCCGTAGTAGAGGGCGACCACGAGGCCGATCGAGTTCACGGCCGCGAGGATCATCTCGTTGAGCTTGGGGATCGCGAGGGCGAGCAGCGCGATGGCCGCCGCGATCGACGTGACGAGGACGGTGCCGAGCGCGGGGGAGCCGTACTTCGGGCTGATCTTCGTCCAGACCTGTCCCATCGTGCGGTCCCGGCCCATCGCGAGCATGCCGCGCGCCGTCGGGATCACGCTGGACTGGAGCGAGGCCACCGCGGAGAACAGCAGCGCCATGAGCGGCAGGCTCGCCAGCGGCTCGTCGGCCAGCTTCGCCCCGAGATACGTGAGCGCCTGCGGGCCCTGCTCGACCAGCTCCTGGAGAGACATCTCGCGCTGGAAGGCCACGGACCCGTACAGGAACAGGGCGAGCATCGTGAACAGCGCGATGAAGCCGCCGCGGCCCGCGTCGCGCACGTCCTTGGTCTCCTCGGTGACGCTGAACGCGGCGTCCCAGCCCCAGAAGAAGAACACGGCGAGCACCAGGCCCTGCGCGAACCCGGTGCCGCTGTGGATCGCGAACGGGTTCAGCCACGACCAGGAGAAGTCGTGCGAGCCGGTCACCAGGGACCAGCCGCAGAAGCCGAGGAGGACCGCGTACTCGAAGACGAGCAGCCAGGTCTGCAGGCGGGTCGCCTTGCGGACGCCGGTGATCGCGGTGACCGTGACGGCGACCAGGATCAACAGGCCGACGACGGTCGCCAGAGCGGTCGAGTTCGGGTCTAGACCGAGGCCGAGCAGCGAGTGCAGACCGGCCTTGTTCGCGAACTGGAGGAACACCGAGCCGGTCACCGCGGTCGTGTACGCCATGAAGATCAGCGTGCCCAGCAGGGTCACCCAGCCGGTCAGGAAGCCCAGCCAGGGGCCGAGCGAGCGGCCGACCCAGACGTAGCCGCTGCCCATGTTCTGCTCGTGCCGGTTCAGCCGGGCGTACGCCATCGCGATGCCGAGGATCGGGACGAACGCGACGAGCAGGATCGCCGGGGCCTGGAGCCCCACCGTCATCGCGAGCGAGCCCATGCCGATGCCGATACTGGTGGTCGCGGCGGTGCTGGAGGCGGCGACGGCGATGCCGTCGACCACACCGAGGGAACGGCGCAGACCTGGTGGTTCACTTCTCATGGACGCACTCCTGAAGAGGCCAGGGGGGTGTGAGCTGTGGGGGAGGCTGCGATCAAACAGGCCTTGTCAGCATTGCGTCAATGGTGTTGACATAAGGGGAGCGCGAGGTGACCGGGCGGTGACGGAGAGGGCGTGACGGATGGCGGACGGACGGGTTCCGGAGGAGCGGAAGCGGCGCAGGCCCACGAAGACGGGCCTGCTGCTGTCGGAGGACGTGATCGTGGACTGCGCGCTGCGCCTGGTCGGGCAGCACGGCCCCGACGCGCTCAGCGTCCGCCGGCTCGGCGCGGCCCTCGGCTGCGACCCCAGCGCCCTGTACCGCTACTTCCACAACACGGACGATCTGCTGCTCGCCGTCGCCGACCGGATCATCGGCGGCGCGATGGAGGGCTTCGAACCGGACGCGATGGACTGGCGCGCGGGGCTGTACGAGATGGGGATGCGGATCCATCGCGGATACCGGGCGCACCCGCGGGTCGCGGCGCTCGCCGCGTTCCGCGTGACCCGGCGGGCGCACGAGTTCCGGGCCGTCGACACGGGGATCGGGCTGCTGCTGCGGGCGGGGTTCGCGCCCGCGGACGCCGTGCGGTGGTACTCCGTGTTCGTCGACACCGTGCTGGGGCACGCGGCGCTCGACGCGGCGTACGTGGCGCTGCCGGACGAGCGGCGGGGGGCGGACGATCTTGCCTGGGGGGCGGTCTACGCGGAGCTGCCCGAGGGGGAGCATCCGCACATCGCGGCGGTTCGGCCGCATCTGTCGCAGATGGCGGGGAGCTCGTTCGAGGGGGCGCTGGATCTGCTGATCGGCGCGCTGGGCGCTGCCGCGCCGTAGCGGGCGGTCGGGTCTCGTCGCCGGGTGCCGCCCGGTGGGGGCTGGTCGCGCAGTTCCCCGCGCCCCTGAAATGCATGCCCTTCGGGCGCATTTCCCCGATCAAGGTGCGGGGCGCCTGTCGTCGGGGGAAGGCGCGGCGAAGCCGCATGCCTTCCAGGGGCGCGGGGAACTGCGCGACCAGCCCCCACCGGCCGGTGGTCGACACGCGGCCGGTGGGCCTACGGCGATCAGTCCCGCGGCAGCTGCGCGCGCAGCCACGCCTCGACCTCGCCCACATGCGCCGCCGCCGCGGCCCGCGCCGATTCCGGATCGTGCGCGGCCAGCGCCGCGTGGATACGGGCGTGCTCGCGCCGGGTCCGCTCGAACGCGCCCTCCTCCTGATACCCCCGCCACACCCGCGCCCGGAACGTCCGCGACGACAACCCCTCCAGGATCGCCGCCATCGTCTCGTTCCCCGCGGCGGCCACGATCGCCCGGTGGAAGGCGAGGTCGTGGGAGAGGATCTCCTCCGGGTCGTCCGTGGCGTCCATCGCCGCCAAGTGCTCCTCCACCTCGGCGAGTTGGGCCCGGCTGATCCGCGCGGCCGCGAGCGCCGTAGCCGTCGACTCCAGGATGCGGCGCACTTCGAGGAGCTCCACGAGCTGCGGCCCGCGCGACAGATCGGCCACGACCCCGAAGGTCTCCAGCAGGTCGCCGGCCTCCAACTGCGTGACGTAGATGCCGGATCCGTGCCGGGCCTCCAGGACCCCGAGCACGGTCAGCGCCCGGATCGCCTCCCGCATCGAGGAGCGGGAGATGCCGAGCTGGGCGGCCAGATCCCGTTCCGTGGGCAGCCGTTGCCCCGGCTCCAGGCTGCCGCTGCCGATCATCGCCTTGAGCTGCTCGATCGCGCGCTCCGTGACGGTGCCCCTCCGGGGCGCGGTCTGCTCCACGATGACGTCCTCCCGCTGCTGGATGCGGCGCAGTCTAACCAGCAAGGTGGTCCGACCACTACGGGGATGGTCGGACCTATCCGAGGTCTCGGAGGCGTAAAACCCGAGAAAACTTGGCTCCGCAGGGTGTTGGTCGGACCAAGTGGTCTGATAAATATTCCGGCGCGGCCACCGTCGGGACGGGCAGGGCGAGGTCGCACCCCATGACTTCCGGAGCCGAGGAGCGGTCCGATGACTGGCACCACGAAGCGCACGTACGGTTCGAAGGGCGGGGCGGCCGCACGGCGGCGGACCCTGCGCGCGGCGGCCCTCCTCGGTGCCGCCGCCCTCGCTCTGAGCGCCTGCGGCAGCACCAAGGACGACGCGGCCGGCGCCGGGGGTGGCGGCGGGGGCGACGGCAAGGGCAAGGTCGGCGTCATCCTGCCCCTGCTGACCTCGCCGTTCTGGCAGTCGTACAACGACTACGTGCCGAAAATGGCGAAGTCCGAAGGCGTCGACGCGCTCAAGACCGTCAACTCCAACAGCGACCCCTCGCAGCAGATCACCGACATCAACAACCAACTCAACCAGGGCGTCAAGGGCCTCGTCGTCGCCCCGCTCGACAGCGCCGCCATCGCCGCCGGCCTCGACCAGGCCGAACGCAAGGGCGTCCCCGTCGTCGCCGTGGACGTCGCGCCCGAGAAGGGCAAGGTCGCCATGGTCGTGCGCGCCAACAACGTCGCGTACGGCGAGAAGGCCTGCGAGTACCTCGGCGGCCAGGTCAAGTCGGGCAAGGTCGTGCAGATCATGGGCGACCTGGCCTCGGTCAACGGACGCGAGCGCTCCGAGGCGTTCCGCACGTGCGTGAAGCAGAAATTCCCGAAGCTGAAGGTCCTGGAGATCCCCGCCAAGTGGGAGTCGGACGCGGCGGCCTCGAAGCTCGACACCCTCCTCAACGCCAACCCCGACATCAAGGGCATCTACATGCAGGCGGGCGGCGTCTACCTCGCCCCCACCCTCCAGACCCTCAAGTCCAAGGGCATGCTCAAGAAGGCCGGCGAGAAGGGCCACATCGCGATCGTCTCGAACGACGGCATCCCGCAGGAGTTCGACGCGATCCGCAAGGGCCAGATCGACGCGACCGTCTCCCAGCCCGCCGACGCCTACGCCAAGTACGGCATGTACTACATCAAGGCGGCGATGCAGGGGAAGACGTTCAAGCCCGGCCCGACCGACCACGACTCGGAGATCGTCAAGCTGCCGAGCGGCATCCTCGAGGACCAGCTGCCCGCGCCGCTCGTCACGAAGGACAACGTCGACGACCCGAAGCTGTGGGGAAACACGGTCAAGTGAGCGCCGACGTGAGCACCCCGCTGGTCGAGGCGCGGGGCATCGCCAAGCGGTACGGGCCCACGGTCGCCCTCGCCGACGGCCGCCTCACCGTGCGCGCGGGCGAGTCCCACGCGCTCGTCGGCCGCAACGGCGCGGGCAAGTCCACCCTCGTCACCGTCCTGACGGGCCTTCAGGAGCCGGACGCGGGAACCCTGTTGTTCGACGGGGAACCCGCGCCGCCCCTCGGCGACCGCGAGGCCTGGCGCGCCAAGGTGGCCTGCGTCTACCAGAAGCCCACCGTCGTCCCCGAACTCACCGTCGCCGAGAACCTGTTCATCAACCGGCAGCCCGAGGCCCGCCGCGGCTTCTTCAGCTGGAAGAAGCTGCACACCGAGGCCGCCCGGCTGCTCGACACCTGGGACATCCATGTCGACCCCGGCGCCCGCACCGCCGACCTCAAGGTCGAGGACCGCCAGATGGTCGAGATCGCCCGGGCCCTCAGCGGCGGCGCCCGCTTCATCGTCCTCGACGAGCCGACCGCCCAGCTCGACAACCGCGAGATCGAGCGTCTCTTCGCCCGCATGCGGGCCCTGCAGGACTCCGGCGTCACCTTCCTCTTCATCTCGCACCACCTCCAGGAGGTCTACGAGGTCTGCCAGACCGTCACCGTGCTGCGCGACGCCCGCTGGATCACCACCGCGCCCGTCGCCGAACTGCCGCGCCCCGCACTGGTCGAGGCGATGGCGGGGGAGGCGATCGCCGAGCAGGCGGCCGCCGCGGCGGAGGCGGTCGTCGAGCAGGACGGCGTGGACGCGACGGTCGTCCTCGACGTGCGCGGCCTGACCTCGGACACGTACCGGGACGTCGACCTCACCGTGCGGCGCGGCGAGGTCGTCGGACTCGCCGGATCCAGCGGCAGCGGCAAGATCGCCCTCGCCGAGTCGCTGGCCGGCCTGCACACCCCGGCCTCCGGCACCGCCCGGATCGACGGCGCGCCGCTGCCCTTCGGCGACGTCTCCGCGGCCCTCGCCGCCGGCGTCGGCTGCGTACCCCGCGACCGCCACGACCAGGGCCTCGTCACCGGGATGTCCATCGGCGACAACGCCACGATGTCCGTCCTCGGGCGGCTCGGCCGGTACGGGTTCGTGGGCACGGACCGAAAGCGCTCCGTCGCCCGTGACCTCATCGAACGCCTCGACATCCACGCCGAGGGCCCCGAACAGCCCGTCTCCGACCTCTCCGGCGGCAACGCCCAGAAGGTCGTCATGGCCCGCGCCCTCGCCTCCGACCCGCACCTGCTCGTCCTCATCAACCCCACGGCCGGCGTCGACGTGAAGTCCAAGGAGTCACTGCTGCGCCGCGTCGACCACGCCCGCGACGACGGCACCGCCGTCCTGGTCGTCTCCGACGAGCTCGACGACCTCCGCCGCTGCGACCGCGTCCTGGTCCTCTTCCACGGCAAGGTCACAGCAGAACACCGAGCCGGCTGGACCGACCAGTCCCTGATCGCCTCGATCGAGGGCGTCGACGATGAGTAGCCCGATCCCTGAGGGCGCACGAAGTGTGCCCTTCAGGGGCGCGGGGCTGTATCGATCAGCGACTCCGTCGCGGCGCGCGACCAACGCCCCTGACGGCGCACGAAGTGCGCCTCTCAGGGGCGCGGGGAACTGCGCGACCAGCCCCAACGCACCCGCACCCGCCAACCAAACCCACACCCCTACGGCGAATCCGCGCCCAGGAGCCCACCATGGCTGACACACAGGCCCCGTCGGCCTCGACCCAGCAAACCCCCACCAAGTCCCAGGCCCACCCTCGAACCAGCCCCAAGAACATCGCGCTCCGCCGCGCACGCGAACTCGCCCTCGTACCCGCCCTGCTCCTCCTCCTCGTCCTGGGCGCGATCCTCAACGACTCCTTCCTCACCGAACGCAACCTGATCTCGATCCTGGGCGCCTCCGCCGCCCTCGCGATGGTTGTCCTCGCCGAGTCCCTCGTCCTGATCACCGGCAAGTTCGACCTCTCCCTCGAATCGGTCGTCGGCATCGCCCCGGCGGTGGGCGCACTCCTCGTGCTCCCCGTGGCCCAGTCCGGCTTCGGAACGGAGTTCCCCGCCGCGCTCGCCCTGCTCTCGATCCTCGTCGTGGGCGCGGTCATCGGCGCGTTCAACGGCATCCTCGTCGTCAAGCTGAAGCTCAACGCGTTCATCGTGACGCTCGCGATGCTGATCATCCTGCGCGGCCTGCTGGTCGGCGCCACCAAGGGCAAGACGCTGTTCGGCATGCCGGACGCGTTCTTCTCCCTCGCCACGACCACGTTCCTGCGCATCCCCATGTCCGTGTGGCTCGCCGCGATCGCCTTCGGCGTGGCCGGCCTGATCCTCAAGTACCACCGCGTGGGCCGCGCCCTGTACGCCATCGGCGGCAACGCCGACGCCGCCCGCGCCGCCGGCATCCGCGTCGAACGCGTCATGCTCGGCGTGTTCGTCGTGGCCGGCGTCCTCGCCTCCGTCGGCGGCATCATGCAGACCGGCTACGTCGGCGCCATCAGCGCCAACCAGGGCAACAACATGATCTTCACGGTGTTCGCCGCGGCCGTCATCGGCGGCATCAGCCTCGACGGCGGCAAGGGCACCATGTTCGGCGCGCTCACCGGCGTCCTCCTGCTCGGCGTCGTCCAGAACCTGCTCACCCTCGCCCAGGTCCCGTCCTTCTGGATCCAGGCCATCTACGGCGGAATCATCCTGCTCGCCCTCATGATCGCCCGGGTCACCACCGGCCGCGCCCAGGACTGATCACCGCCCCCGCCCGAAAGGCAGCCCGTGACCCCGACCACCCCGCGCGTCACCGCGGTCGACACGTACGACATCCGGTTCCCCACCTCACGGGAACTGGACGGATCCGACGCGATGAACCCCGACCCCGACTACTCCGCCGCCTACGTCGTGCTCCGCACCGACGCCGCCGACGGCCACGAGGGACACGGCTTCACCTTCACCATCGGCCGCGGCAACGACGTCCAGGTCGCCGCGATCCGCGCCCTGCGCCACCACGTGATCGGCCGCCCGCTCGACGAGCTGTGCGCCGACCCCGGCACCCTCAACCGCGACCTGATCGGTGACAGCCAACTGCGCTGGCTCGGCCCCGAGAAGGGCGTGATGCACATGGCGGTCGGCGCCGTCGTCAACGCCGTCTGGGACCTCGCCGCCAAGCGCGCCGCCAAACCCCTGTGGCGGCTGCTCGCCGACGCCGAACCCGAATGGCTCGTCTCCCAGGTCGACTTCCGCTACATCGCCGACGCCCTCACCCCGCAGGAGGCCCTCGACCTGCTGCGGGCCGGACGGGAAGGCTCCGCCGCGCGCACCGCGACGCTCCTCGAACGCGGCTACCCCGGCTACACCACCTCGCCCGGCTGGCTCGGCTACTCCGACGAGAAGCTCACCCGGCTCGCCCGGCAGGCCGTCGCCGACGGCTTCACCCAGATCAAACTGAAGGTCGGCGCCGACCTCGCCGACGACATCCGCCGCTGCCGCACCGCCCGTGCCGTCATCGGCCCCGACATCCGCATGGCCGTCGACGCCAACCAGCGCTGGAACGTCGACGAGGCCGTCGAATGGACCCGAGCCCTCGCCGAGTTCGACCCGTACTGGGTCGAGGAGCCCACCAGCCCCGACGACGTCCTCGGGCACGCCGCGATCCGCCGCGCCGTCGGCCCCGTCAAGGTCGCCACCGGCGAACACGTGCAGAACCGCATCGTGTTCAAGCAGCTCCTCCAGGCCGGCGCGATCGACATTCTCCAGATCGACGCCGCCCGCGTCGGCGGGGTCAACGAGAACCTCGCGATCCTGCTGCTCGCCGCCAAGTTCGGCGTCCCCGTCTGCCCGCACGCCGGCGGCGTAGGCCTGTGCGAACTCGTCCAGCACCTCTCGATGTTCGACTACGTCGCCCTGTCGGGAACGACCGAGGACCGCGTCATCGAGTACGTCGACCACCTCCACGACCACTTCCTCGACCCGGTCGTCATGCGCCACGGCCACTACGCCGCCCCCACCGCACCCGGTTTCTCCGCCGCCATGCGCCCCGCGTCCATCGCCGCATTCACCTACCCCGACGGGGAGTTCTGGGTGAAGGACCGCGCCGGACAGCCCGCCACCCACCAGCCGAACGGAGCCGCAGCATGAGCGACAACAGCGTCCAGGACTTCGCCGGACTCAAGGCCCTCGTCACCGGTGGCGCCTCCGGACTCGGCCGCGCCACCGCCGAACTCCTCGCCGCGCGCGGCGCCGACGTCGCCGTACTCGACCTCGACACCTCCACCGTCGACAAGCCGTTGCGCGCCCACACCGCCGACGTCACCGACGACGCCTCCGTACGGGCCGCCGTGACCGCCGCCGTCGACGCCCTCGGCGGACTCGACGTCCTCGTCAACAACGCGGGCATCGGCGCCCAGGGCACCGTCGCCGACAACGACGACGCCGAATGGCACCGCGTCCTCGACGTCAACGTCGTCGGCATGGTCCGCGTCACCCGCGCCGTCCTCCCCGCCCTGCGCGCCTCCCGCCACGCCGCGATCGTCAACACCTGCTCGATCGCCGCCACCGCCGGACTCCCGCAGCGCGCCCTCTACTCCGCGTCCAAGGGCGCCGTCCAGTCCCTCACCCTCGCCATGGCCGCCGACCACGTCCGCGAGGGCATCCGCGTCAACTGCGTCAACCCCGGCACCGCCGACACCCCCTGGATCGGCCGGCTCCTCGACAAGGCCGACGACCCGGCCGCCGAACGCGCCGCCCTCGAAGCCCGCCAGCCCACCGGCCGGCTCGTCTCCGCCGACGAGGTCGCCGGCGCCGTCGCCTACCTCGCCAGCCCGCTCTCCGGCGCCACCACCGGCACCTCCCTCGCCGTCGACGGCGGCATGCAGGGCCTGCGGCTGCGCCCCGCCGGGCAGTGACGGAGACCGCGATGCGCACCCGCACCCTCGGCCGCTCCCGCGTCCCCGTCACCGCCCTCGGCTTCGGCGCCGCCGGCATCGGCAACCTCTACACCCCGGTCGGCGACGACACCGCCCGCGCCGCCGTCGACGCCGCCTGGGACGCGGGCGTCCGCGCCTACGACACCGCCCCGCACTACGGCATCGGCCTGTCCGAACGCCGCCTCGGCGCCGCCCTGCGGACCCGGCCCCGCGCCTCGTACACCCTGTCCACCAAGGTCGGCCGCCTCCTCACCCCGTACGAAGGCGGCGGTGACGACCTCGACCACGGCTTCGCCGTCCCCGCCACCCACCGCCGCGTCTGGGACTTCAGCGCCGCCGGGGTCCGCCGCTCCCTGGAGGACAGCCTCGAACGGCTCGGCCTCGACCGCGTCGACGTCGTGTACCTGCACGATCCCGACGACCACGCCGAACAGGCCTTCACCGAGGCGTACCCGGAGCTGGAGCGGCTGCGCGCCGAAGGGGTCGTCGGGGCCATCGGCGCCGGAATGAACCAGGCGGAGATGCTCGCCCGCTTCGTCCGCGACACCGACCTCGACGTCGTCCTGTGCGCCGGCCGCTACAGCCTCCTCGACCAGCGCGCCCTCACCGGCCTCCTGCCCGCCGCCGCCGAACGCGGCGTCTCCGTCGTCGTCGGCGGCGTCTTCAACTCGGGCCTGCTCGCCGACCCGAAGCCCGGCGCCACCTTCGACTACGCGCTCGCCCCGCCCGACACCCTGGACCGCGCCCTGCGCCTCAAGGAGCTCGCCGAGCGGCACGGCACCACCCTGCGCGCCGCCGCCCTCGCCTTCCCGTTCGGCCACCCGGCCGTCGCCGGCGTCCTCGTCGGCACGCGTTCAGCAGCTGAAGTCACGGACACTGCGCGGAAGTTCGCGACTCCGGTGCCGGACGCCTTCTGGCAGGACGCCCGGGAGGCGAGACTGATCGGCGCGGACATCCCCGTCCCCGCAGCGAGCCCAGAACAGGAGCAGCCCGCGTGAGAGTCGCCCTGCACACCAAGGTCCGCGCCGACCGCGTGGAGGAGTACGAGCAGGCCCACCGCGAGGTCCCCGCCGAACTCACCACCGCCATCCGCGCGGCCGGTGCCACCCGGTGGACGATCTGGCGCAGCGGCACCGACCTGTTCCACGTCCTGGAGTGCGAGGACTACACGCGGCTGCTCGCCGAGCTGGACCGGCTCCCCGTGAACATCACCTGGCAGGCCCGCATGGCCGAACTCCTCGACGTCGTCCACGACTACTCCGCCGACGGAGCCGACGCCGGACTCCCCGTCGTCTGGGAGCTGCCGTGAGCGCGGGGGAGGACCTCGGGATCATCGACGCCCACCACCACGTCTGGGATCTCGGCGTCCGCGACCAGGACTGGATCACCGGTCCCGAACTCGCCCCGATCCGCCGGGACTTCACCATGGCGGACCTGGTGCCGGAGGCGCGCGCGGCCGGTGTCGGGGCCACGGTCCTCGTGCAGACCGTGACCGTCGCCGAGGAGACCCCCGAGTTCCTCGCGCTCGCCGAGAGCGATCCGCTCGTCGCCGCCGTCGTCGGCTGGACGGACCTGACCCGCCCGGACGTGGCCGACACGCTGGACCGCCTGCGCGAGCTCCCCGGCGGACGCCACCTCGCCGGCATTCGCCACCAGGTCCAGGGTGAACCGGATCCGGAATGGCTGCTCCGGGACGATGTGGCCGGGGGGCTGAAGGCGCTCACCGCGGCCGGCCTCGTGTACGACCTCGTCGTGCTCCCGCACCAACTGCCCGCCTGCGTCCGGGCCGCCGCCCGGCACCCCGAGCTCACCTTCGTCCTCGACCACGCGGGCAAACCACCGGTATCCACAGGCGAGTTGGAGTCCTGGGCCATCGACCTGCGCGCACTCGCCGCCCTGCCCAACACCGTCTGCAAACTCTCCGGCCTCGTCACCGAAGCCGACTGGAAGCGCTGGACGGTCGCCGACCTGCGCCCGTACGCGGACACCGTGCTGGACTCCTTCGGCCCCGAGCGCGTGATGTTCGGCTCCGACTGGCCGGTGTGCACGCTCGCCGCGTCGTACGGCCAAGTAGTGGAAGCAGCACGGGAGTTGGTGGGCGGCGCGGACGCGGAAGTCTTCGCGGGGACGGCGCGCCGGGTCTACCTCAGCCGGGTCGGGGGCAGGAACTCGCGCACGTAGGTCCGCTCCCACCACGCGCCCGTCTCCCGCAGCTCCCGCCACGTCGTGTACCGGTAGCGGAACACCCGGGCCCGGACGAAGGCGGGCGGGGTCTCGGGGAACGGGTTGTGGCGCAGCAGCCGCAGCGTGTCCCGGTCGTTGTCCAGGAGCCGCTCCACGAGCGGACCGAACCACGGCCGGGCGTACGCGGGGGACAGCGCGGCGAACCACATCAGCCAGTCGAGCCGCAGATGGTACGGGGCGAACTGGCGGGGGAGCCGGCGCGGATCGCCGGGCTTGCCGCGGAACTCGTAGGCCCGCCACTCGGCGTCCGGGCCCGGCCCGGCGTCGGCCGTCCCCTCGATGACGATCTCCTCCCGGACCCGGCCCACGCTGCCGAACGCGCCGTACGTGTTGACCAGGTGCAGCACGTCGTAGGACCGGTTCATGCTCTGGTGGCGGGACAGCAGATTGCGGACCGGGCGCACGCTCAGGACGGCGACCAGCGCCGTGAGCGCGAGGACGAGGATCTCGTACCAGAGCGGCGCGGCGGGCAGCGCGGGCGGGGTGTGCAGCGGGGAGAGGTCGAGGGCGGACGCGGCGAGCACGATCGCCAGCCAGTTCAGCCACGCGAAGTTCCCGGACAGCACCAGCCACAGCTGCGTCACGATCATCACGGACGCGGCCACCGTCGCGACCGGCTGCGGGGTGAAGAGGAGGAACGGGACGGCCAGCTGCGTCACATGGTTCGCCGCGACCTCCACACGGTGCAGCGGGCGCGGCAGATGATGGAAGAACCAGCTCAGCGGGCCCGGCATCGGCTGCGTCTCGTGATGGAAGTACAGACAGGTCAGCTTCCGCCAGCACGCGTCCCCGCGCAGCTTGATGAGACCCGCGCCGAACTCGAGGCGGAACAGCAGCCAGCGCAGCAGGAACAGCACGAGGACCGGCGGCGCCACCTCGTCGTTGCCCAGGAACACCGCGAGGAACCCGGTCTCCAGGAGCAGCGTCTCCCAGCCGAAGCCGTACCAGGTCTGCCCCACGTTCACGATCGACAGATACAGCGCCCAGGGAACCAGCCACAAGGGCAGCGTCGCCCACAACGGCACGAGCCGGTCCACGCCCGCGAGCAGCGCCACCGACAGCGCGGCCCCGGCCCAGGCGCACCCCGCGAAGAACCGGTCCGAGTAGCGCAGCCGGAACAGCGTCGGCGCCGCCCGCCACGGCACCCGCTCCAGATACCTCGGTACGGGCGTCATCCCGTGCTCGCCGATCAGCGCCCGGAACTGCAGCGCGGCCCCGGCGAACGCGACGAGGTACACCGCCGCGAGACCCCGCTGGAACACCAGCCGGGCGAGCCAGTAGTCCGAGGCGACGAACCAGTCCACCCCTCCAGTGTGAGCCCCGCCCGGCAGCCCCGGCACGACTTGCGGGGCCGTACGGCCTGCGCCCGACTGGAGCGGAGAGATCACAGAACGCCGCTGTCCAGCTGGGAGAACACGTGCGCGCACGGATCAGGACCAAGACATACGTCACCGCGCTCGGTATATCCGCCGCGCTGCTGCTCGCCGGGTGCTCGTCCGGCGAAGGGGCCGGTGAGCAGACCGTGGGGGTCGCCGCCGGTGCCAAGGGCACGCTGCACCTGCAACCGATCGCCGACGACGGCCCCGACCCCTTCACGGACTCCACCGCCACATCGGACGCGACACCGCCACCCGTCACCCGAACGCCGCAACCGGCCCCGAGCGGCAGCGCCACCGGCAACCCCGAAGGCCTGACGTCCTACTCCGGGTCCACCCCGGGCCTGTACGGCGGCACCCGCTCCGTAGGCAGCTGCGACGTCGAGAAGCAGGTCCGCTTCCTCACCTCCGACCAGGGCAAGGCGGGCGCCTTCGCCAAGGCGAGCGGCATCGACCGGGCGGACATCGCGAGCTTCCTGCGCGGACTCACGCCCGTCGTGCTGCGCGTGGACACCCGCGTCACCAACCACGGCTACCGCGACGGCAGCGCCACCAGCTTCCAGTCCGTCCTCCAGGCCGGCACCGCCGTCCTCGTCGACCGGCACGGCCTGCCCCGGGTCCGCTGCGCCTGCGGCAACCCGATCGCCGCCCCCGTCGCCCTCAAGGGCACCCCGCGCCAGAAGGGCAAGGCCTGGGAGGGCTACCGGCCCACCGAGGTCGTCGTCATCGTCGCCGCCCCGAAGATCATCCAGAACATCACCATCATCAACATCGTCAACAACACCTGGATCCAGCGCCCGATCGGCGACGACGGCCACCACGACAAGCCGGTCCCGCCGCCCAGCCCCACCCCGACCTCACCGTCACCCAGCCCCAGCGACTCCGAGACCTCGCCGAGCCCCTCCGACTCGGACTCCGACTCCGCGTCCCCGAGCGACAGCCCGTCGAGCAGTACCTGCCCGACCCCCACGGCGACGAGCACCCCCGTCAGCCCGTCCCCCTGGCCCTCCGGCTGCCCCACCCCGACCCTCGCCTCGGACTCCCCGTCCCCGGACACCTCCGCCGACTCCCCGGGCCCCGACACGGTCTCCGACGCCCCGGACCAGCCCGACAGCGGCGGACTGATCCCGGACGCCTCGTCCCAGGACGACGCGACGGACAGCTGACCCGGGCGCCCGGCCGGGGCCCGTCTCAGCGGGACGGGCTCCGGCCGAAGGCGCGCAGCACCAGTTCCTGAGCCGGCGCCTCCAGGGTCTGCGTGGCGCCGGACCCGCCGAGCGACCAGTCCAGATCCGTCGCCCGCAACGCGTGGTGCTCCAGCCCCGACCGGAAGAACCGCAGGGAGCCCGCGGCGAGCCCGCCCACCGGCGGGGTCCACGGATGCGTCGCGTTCTCCCGCAGCGCCGCCGCTAGCGCGCGAGGCGCCATGGCCGCCGCGTCACGCCGGGCGACCCGGTCGGTCATGCGGTGCAGCCGTCCGCCCGAGCGAGCCAGCTCGCCGAGCGTGCGCGGCAGCGAGAGCCGGAAGCCCATGGACAGGTGGGCCGCCACCTCCCGCACCCGCCACCCCGCGCACAGACTCGGCGCGTCCCACTGTTCGGCGCTCAACCCGTCCAGCACGTCCGCCAGTTCGCGCCGCTCCGCCGCGATCACGGCCCGCAGCCGCGCCTTCGCCGCCCCTGCTTGCCCTGTTTCCGGCCCGTCGCTCCGTGTTCTCGTCGCCATGATCCCCAGCGTGCGGGCCGCGCGCCCATAAGTCCAAGAGCGGTTCTGTCTGCGACCTAGAATCAACAGTTATGGAATTCAGGCAGCTCCAGTACTTCGTCGCGGTCGTCGAGGAGGGCGGGTTCACGCGGGCCGCCGCCCGCCTCCACCTCGCCCAGCCCGGCATCAGCGCGCAGATCCGCCGACTCGAACGCGAAATCGGCCAGCCCCTCCTCGACCGGACCGGTCGCGCCGTCCGCCTCACCCCGGTCGGCGCGGCCGTCCTGCCCCACGCCCGCGCCGCCCTGGCCGCGGCCGCCGCCGTCCGGGAGACCGCCGACGCCCACACCGGCCTGCTACGCGGGCACGTCACCCTGGGACTCGTCACCGGGGCCGCCGAGCGGGCCTTCGACATCCCCGGTCTGCTCGCCGACTTCCACGCCGCCCACCCGCACGTCGAGATCACCCTCACCGAGGACTCCAGCGAACGCATGCTCACCGCCCTGCACCAGGGCGACCTCGACCTCGCCGCGGTCGGCGTCGCCGAGCACGACCCGCCGCCCGGACTCACGTACGAGATCCTCGTCGACGAACCGCTCGTCGCCGCCGTGCACCCCGACGACCCGCTCGCCGCCCGGACCCGGCTGCCGCTCGCCGCGCTCGACGGGCGCCGCCTGATCGGCCTGCCGCGCGGCACCGGCGTGCGGGCCGTGCTGGAACGGGCCTGCGCGGGCGCCGGGTTCCGCCCGCAGGTCGCGTTCGAGGCCGGTACCCCGCTGGTCCTCGCCCGGTTCGCCGCGCGTGGCCTCGGCGTGGCCGTGCTGCCCGAGATCTCCGCCGCGCAGGCCGCCGCGATCGGCGTACGCGTGCTGCCGTTCGCGGACCCCGCGCTCCGCGCCCGCGTCGCCCTCGCCTGGCGCAGCGCGGGCCCGCCGAGCCCGGCCGCGGCGGCCCTGCTCGACCGGCTCCGGGCCGCTCTCGTCCCGGGTGCGGGGGCCTGATCCTGCGCCTAGCGTGTCCTGTATGGACGCGGGAGCCGGGGTCGGACACGGACCTGAGGCGTCCCCGGCCGGGGACAGCCAGGACGATCACGCGCGCGGATTCCTGGAGGCGTACGGGCGCGGCCTGCGGATGGGCAGTTTCGAATGGGACCTGGAGTCGGGGCTCATGCAGATGGACGCCCAGGCCCGCGACGTGTTCGACCTCCACCCCGACGAGTACGACGACCACCCCGAGACCCTCGCGTCGCGTGTGCCGCCCCACGACGCCCAGCGGCTCGACGCCGTCGTCTCCCAGGCCCTCAAGAACGGATCCGAGAACTACGGGGCCTACTTCCGGATCCGCACGCGCGACGGGCTCCTGCGCTGGACCCACACCCGCGGGTACATCCGCCGCGACGCCGACGGCCGGCCGCGGCGCATCGTCGGCATCGTGCGCGACGCCACCGAGGAACTCAACGACGCCACCGTGCAGCACGAGCGCGAGGCCTACTCCGCGGCCCGGCGCCGCGAGACCAGTGTCGTGCAGAGCACCACCGCCGCCCTCGCCCACGCCCGCACCGTCCGCGACGTCATCGAGGTGCTCCGCGAGTCCCACGGCATCGAACGGCTCGGCGCCTCCAACTTCCTCATGGGCCTCGTCCGCGCCGGCCGCATCCACCTCGTCGCCGAAGGGCCCTCCGGCAGCTTCGTGCCCGGCACCCAGGTCACCCGACTGGACGACCCGTACCCGATGAGCGAGGTCGTGCGCAGCCTCAAGCCCCGCTTCGTCGACTCACCCGAGGACTTCGCGCGCTCCTACCCGCAGTTGTGGCCGCACGTCTCCCACCTCGGCATCCAGTCCGCGGCCTATCTGCCGCTCATCGCCCAGGCCCGCCCGATCGGCGTCGTCGGCCTGCTCTACCACGACCGCAAGGGCTTCGACGAGACCGAGCGCAACGTCCTCATCGCCCTGGGCAGCAGCATCGCCCAGAGCCTCCAGCGCGCCATGCTCTACGAGCAGGAGAAGGACCTCGCCCAGGGCCTCCAGCAGGCCATGCTGCCGCGCTCCATCCCGAACGTGCCCGGTGCCGACCTCGCCGTCCGCTACCGCTCCGCCTCCCTCGGCCGCGACATCGGCGGCGACTGGTACGACGTCATCCCGCTGCCCGGCGGACGCGTCGGCGCCGTCATCGGCGACGTCCAGGGCCACGACACGCACGCCGCCGCCGTCATGGGCCAGCTCCGCATCGTGCTGCGCGCCTACGCCGCCGAGGGACACACCCCCGCGACCGTCATGGCCCGCGCCTCCGTCTTCCTCCACGAACTCGACACCGAACGCTTCGCGACCTGCCTGTACGCGGAGGCCGATCTATCCACGGGCGTCGTGCAGTTCGTCCGCGCCGGGCACCTCGACCCGCTGCTGCGGCTCACCGACGGCACCTGCCGCCGGCTGCCCGTCGAGGGCGGCCTCCCGCTCGGCCTGTCCGCCATGTTCGGGCGGCTCGAGTACCCCGTCACCACCGTCGACCTCGACCCCGGCCAGACCCTCCTGCTGTGCACCGACGGCCTCGTCGAGGAACCGGGCATCGACCTCGACGACGGCATGCGCACCCTCACCGACCTCGTCCGCTCCGGCCCCGCCGACATCGACCAGCTCGCCGACCGGCTGTGCACCTCCGTCGACGAACGCGGCGGCGAGGACGACGTCGCCCTCCTCCTGCTGCGCCGCAGAGGCGCCGGCGCCCCGCAGAGCCGCGGCCGGCTCACCGAACACGTCCCGCCCGGCGACCCCGCCGCGCTCAGCGCCGCCCGGCACATGATCCGAGCCGCCGTCCGCGCCTGGGGCGGGCGCGACCGTGCCGACGAGATCGAGCTGGTCGCCGACGAACTCATCACCAACGCCCTGATGCACACCGACGGCCCGGCCGTCGTCACCCTGCGCGTCCTGACCGGCCCCGACCGCAGACTCCGCGTCGACGTGGAGGACACCTCCAGCGCCCTGCCGCGCCGCCGCGAGGCGGGCGACGACGGCGTCTCGGGACGCGGCCTCCTCCTCGTCGACCGGCTCGCCGACGTGTGGGGCGTGGAGGCGCGCGGCGGCGGCAAGTGCGTCTGGTGCGAGTTCCTGACCCCCGCCCACGTCTGACCCCTGCCCACGTCTGACCCCTGCCCACGTCTGACCCCCGCCCACGTCCGACCCCGCCCACGCCCGAGGCGCCTCCCGGGCCCCGCGCGGCGAACGGTGGCACTCTGGTTCCATGCCGGAACTGCCCGAGGTCGAAGCGCTCAAGGACTTCCTCACCGAGCACCTGGTGGGGCACGACATCATGCGGGTCCTGCCCGTCGCGGTGAGCGTCCTCAAGACGTACGACCCGCCGCCGACCGCCCTCGAAGGCCGCACCGTCACCGAAGTCACCCGGCACGGCAAGTTCCTCGACCTCGCCACGGACGGCGGCCCGCACCTCGTCACCCATCTCGCCCGCGCGGGCTGGCTCCAGTGGAAGGACCGCCTCCCCGACGGCCCGCCCAAGCCGGGCCGCGGCCCGCTCGCCCTGCGCGTGGCCCTGGAGACCGGCGCCGGATTCGACCTCACCGAGGCCGGCACCACCAAGAAGCTCGCCGTGTACGTCGTCCAGGACCCCGGCGACGTACCGGGCGTCGCCCGCCTCGGCCCCGACCCGCTCGCGGACGCCTTCGACGAGGCCGCGTTCGCGGGACTCCTCGCGGGGGAGCGGCGCCAGATCAAGGGCGCCCTGCGCGACCAGTCCCTCATCGCGGGGATCGGCAACGCGTACAGCGACGAGATCCTCTGGGCCGCCAAGATGTCCCCGTTCAAGCTCGCCGCGACGCTCACCCCGGAGGACATCCACACCCTCTACACGGCGCTGCGCGACACCCTCACCGACGCCGTCGAACGCTCGCGCGGCGTCGCCGCCGGACGGCTCAAGGCCGAGAAGAAGAGCGGCCTGCACGTCCACGGCCGCACCGGTGAGACGTGCCCCGTCTGCGGCGACACGATCCGCGAGGTCAGCTTCAGCGACTCCTCGCTCCAGTACTGCCCCACCTGCCAGACCGGCGGCAAGCCGCTCGCCGACCGCCGCATGTCCCGCCTGCTCAAGTAGCCCCGCTCACCGGCCCCCGGCCGGCACCGTCAGCAGCCGGGCCCCGCCCGCCGCCCGCACCTCGAACCGCGCGATCCGCCCCGGGGACAGCGCCGCCCCACCGCTCACCCGCACCCGCTCCCCACGCACCGCCCAGCTCGCCACCGTCTCCTCGCTGCCGTCCCGCCCCACCGCCACCAGCGCGCACACCCGCGGCCCGCCCCCGTCCCGCACCTCCAGGTCCACGGCCGTGCCCCACGCCCGCGCGTCCGCCGTCACCGTCGCCGCGACCCCCGTCCGCGCGTTCCGCCCGCGCAGCGTCACCGCGCCCCGATCCCCGGACCCGCCCCCGGCGAGCACCGCGCCGAACCCGCCCGCGAGCACCACAAGGCCCGCGACCGCCCCCGCCCACCGCACCCGGCGCCGCGCGCCCGCCCGGGCCGCGGCCAGCCCCTCCAAGACGCCGCCGAGCCGCGCGGGCCGGGGGAACAGCTCCACACACGGCGGCGTCGCCCGCGCGTACAGCTCCAACAGCCGTGTCGTGGACCCGAGTTCCGCCACGTACCCCGCACACACCGCGCACCGCCCCAGATGATCCTCGTAGCGGAACCGGTCCGCGGCGCCGAGGACCCCCAGCGCGTACGCACCGGCGTCACGATGCCGACCCCGCGATCCCGTCCAGTCGTTCTCCTCCACGCCGATGCATACGCAGGAGCCGCCCGGCCCGCTCAACACACCGGCCGATTACACTCCGCCGCATGCTGCGCGCACTCGCCGTCGACGACGAGGAACCCGCCCTCGCCGAACTCCTCTACCTCCTGCGCTCCGACCCCCGCATCCGCAGCGCCGAGGGCGCCACCGACGCCACCGAGGCGCTGCGGCGCATCGGCCACGCCCTGGAGGCGGGCCCCGGCGGCGAGGACGCCGTCGACGTGCTCTTCCTCGACATCCACATGGCGGGACTCACCGGGCTCGACGTGGCCCGCCTGCTCGCCGGGTTCGCCCGCCCGCCGCTCGTCGTCTTCGTCACCGCCCACGAGGACTTCGCCGTCCAGGCCTTCGACCTCAAGGCCGTCGACTACGTCCTCAAACCGGTCCGCCGCGAACGCCTCGCCGAGGCCGTCGGCCGGGTCGCCGAACGCGCCGCCGTCGCCGCACCCCCGGCCACCGTCCCCGACCGCATCCCCGTCGAACTCGGCGGCGTCACCCGCCTCGTCGCCGTCGCCGACATCACGTACGCCGAGGCCCAGGGCGACTACGCCCGACTGCACACCGCCGACGGCGCCGGCCACCTCGTCCGCATACCGCTCACCACCCTCGAAGAACGCTGGCAGCCGCTCGGCTTCGTCCGCGTCCACCGCAGCCACCTCGTCGCCCTGCACCGCATCGACGAACTCCGCCTCGACGGCGGCGGCATGACCGTACGGGTCGGCAGCGCCGAGATCGCCGTCAGCCGACGCCACGCCGGCCGCGTACGGGAGCTGCTGATGCGCCGCGCAGGAGGCTGACCAGCCCCTTCCGCCGCCCGCCCGCACCTGCCTACACTCCGCCCGTGTCCGAACCACGCCGCGAAGTGGTGACCGGCGAGCCGCGCACCGCGCACGGCGCGACCGGTCCGTCCGCCCTGCGCACCCAGGGCGAGATCGACGAACAGACGACGCTCGGCGCCGCCTACGTCCGTTCCCTCATGCGCGGCCAACTCCGCACCGGCACCGTCGCGTTCACGGCCCTCGCCGTCCCCGTCGCCGTGCTGCCCCTCTTCTTCGGCGCGCTCGGCGACCCCGCCGTCGAATGGCTCGTCCTCGGCGCCGGCTGCTACCCGTTCCTCGTCCTCGTCGCCTGGTGGTACGTGCGCCGCGCCGAACGCAACGAACGCGACTTCGCGGACCTCGTCCGAGGCCGCGACACCGGAGCACCGTGAACGAGGCGTACGCGATACCCGCGGTGGCCGCCGTCGTCCTCGCCACGGTCCTCATCGGCGGCTTCGGCCTGCGCATCTCCCGTACCACGTCCGACTTCTACGTCGCCTCGCGCACCGTCGGACCCCGGCTCAACGCGGCGGCGATCAGCGGCGAGTACCTGTCGGCGGCCTCGTTCCTCGGCGTCGCCGGGCTCGTCCTCGTGCACGGCCCCGACATGCTCTGGTACCCCGTCGGCTACACCGCGGGCTATCTCGTCCTGCTCGTCTTCGTCGCCGCGCCCCTGCGCCGCTCCGGCGCCTACACGCTGCCGGACTTCGCCGAGGGACGGCTGGAGTCGCGCCGGGTGCGGCGCGTGGTCAGCGTGTTCGTCGTCGGCGCCGGCTGGATGTACCTCGTGCCGCAGCTCCAGGGGGCCGGACTCACCCTCCAGGTCCTCACGGGAGCGCCCCGCTGGGTCGGCGGCTCGCTCGTCACCGCTGTCGTCGTGCTCGCCGTCGCCGCGGGCGGCATGCGTTCCATCACCTTCGTCCAGGCCTTCCAGTACTGGCTGAAACTGACGGCGCTCCTCGTCCCGGCGTTCTTCCTCGTTCTCGCCTGGCACGGCGCGGCCCCCGCACCGGACCTCCCGGCGACGGACCTCCCGCCCACCGGAGCCGGCGCGGGCCGCCCCCTCGCCACCAGCCGCGCCGACCATCCCCTCTACGCCACGTACGGGCTGATCATCGCCACGTTCCTCGGCACGATGGGGCTGCCGCACGTCGTCGTCCGCTTCTACACCAGCCCGAACGGCCGCGCGGCCCGCCGCACCACCGTCGTCGTCCTCGCCCTCATCGGCCTCTTCTACCTGCTCCCGCCGCTCTACGGCTGGCTCGGCCGTCTGTACGCCCCCGAACTGGCCGCCGCCCAGGACGCCGACGCCACGGTGCTCCTGCTGCCCGGACGGATGATCGGCGGGGTCCTGGGGGACCTGCTCGGGGCGCTGGTGGCGGGCGGGGCGTTCGCCGCGTTCCTGTCGACGGCCTCGGGTCTGACGATGGCCGTGGCCGGCGTGATCAACCAGGACGTGCTGCCCACGCGCGGCGTCCGCCACTTCCGCCTCGCGGTCGTCCTGGCCGTCGTGTTCCCGCTCGGCGGCGCGCTCCTGGTCGACGGCGTCCCCGTGGCCGACGCGGTGGGCATGGCCTTCGCCGTCTCCGCGTCCTCCTTCTGCCCGCTGCTCCTGCTCGGCATCTGGTGGCGCCGCCTGACACCGCCCGGCGCGGTGGCGGGCCTGTTCGCGGGCGGCGGCTCGGCGCTCCTCGCGGTGACCCTGACGGTGTCGGGCGCGGCGACGACGGGCTGGCTCCACACCCTGCTGGCCTGGCCCGCGGTCTGGTCGGTCCCCGTCGGCTTCCTGACGATGATCCTGGTCAGCCTGACCACCCCCGACTCCGTCCCCCCACACACGACAGCCACGATGACCCGCCTGCACCTCCCGGAGTACCTGAGGGGGACGGGTGCAGGGGTGCCCCGAAAGGGGCGCGGGGCTGTGTCCACTGGCGGCTCCGCCGCGGGGCGCGATGGGTCGACCCCTGGGGCGCACGAAGTGCGCCTTCAGGGGCGCGGGGAACGGCGCGAGCAACCACCTACAAGGGAAACGCACCCACCGACCGCCGGTCCTACGGCGAAGGAAGCCACCCCCCGGCAGGAGGACCCCCGTTGACCGGCGGAGCCGTAGCCGCACTCGTGGCGCTGACCCCCGTCCTCCTCACCCTGGGCTACGCCCTGGGGCGCCGGGCGACGAACAAGACCCGCCACAGCGACATCGGCACACCCGTGGAGCGCGCCACCTTCGACACCCTCCACACCGCCTCCCTCGCCGCCCCACCCCTCCGCGCGGGCCTCACCGAGGAGACGGCCCGCAAATCGGCCCGCCGCCTCAGAACCCTCCTCGGCACGGACGCCCTCGCCCTCACCAACCGCTCCACCGTCCTCGCCTGGGACGGCATCTCCGAACAGGCCCACGCCGCCCACGTCATGCCCGAACTGACCCCGGCCCTCGCCGGAGGCGGCCGTTCCGTCGCGTTCGGCTGCGGCTGCGGCTCCGCGGACTGTCCGCTGCGCTGGGCGGTCGCCGCCCCCGTCGTCGCCGACGGCCGCGTCCGGGGCGCCGTGGTCGCCTACGCCCCACGCGAGTCCGCCGTCCTGGCCCGCGCCACCGACGAGGTCGCCCGCTGGGTCTCCGTCCAGCTGGAACTCGCCGAACTGGACCGCTCCCGCACCCGTCTGATCGAGGCGGAGATCAAGGCCCTGCGCGCCCAGATCTCCCCGCACTTCATCTTCAACTCGCTCGCCGCGATCGCCTCGTTCGTCCGGACGGATCCGGAGCGCGCCCGCGAACTGCTCCTGGAGTTCGCCGACTTCACCCGCTACTCGTTCCGCCGGCACGGCGACTTCACCACGCTCGCCGACGAACTGCATTCCATCGACCAGTACCTGGCCCTGGTCCGCGCCCGGTTCGGCGACCGCCTCTCCGTGACGCTGCAGATCGCCCCCGAGGTGCTCCCCGTCACGCTCCCGTTCCTGTGTCTGCAACCGCTGGTCGAGAACGCGGTCAAGCACGGCCTGGAGGGCGCGGTCACCCGCAGCCGCATCACGATCGTGGCGACGGACGCGGGCGCCGAGGCCGAGGTCGTCATCGAGGACGACGGCGTCGGCATGGACCCCGGCGCGCTCCGCGCGATCCTGCGCGGCGAGGGCGGCGCCTCCCACGGGGTCGGCCTGTCGAACGTGGACGAGCGGCTGCGCCAGGTCTTCGGCGACGATCACGGACTGGTCATCGAGACGGCCACCGGCGCGGGAATGAGGATCACGGTCCGCATCCCGAAGTACCGCGCGGGCGTGCACGCACCCTGAACCCCACTGGAAACTCAGAACAGATGGATCGCCAGATGTCCCAGAGGTAAGCCGAGCCGCCACGCGGGCGTCCACACCTGCGGCCCGTCCTCCTCGTCCGGCACCGGCACCGCGTCCAGGTCCGGAGCCAGCAGCTCCGTCTCCTCCAGCCAGCGCCACGCCGCCGCGGCGAGCGGCAGGTCCGGCGAGGACTGCCCGGACCGCCGCACCTTCGCCTCCCGTTCCGCGAGCGAGGCCCGCACCCACGACTGCCAGGGCCGGTCGTAGGCGGTCAGCGAGGACCAGGTCTCCAGCTGGGACACGACCCGGATCCCGGACAGCTCGTCGCTCACGTCCGAGAGGTAGATGGTGAGGGCGAGCGCGTCTCTGCCCGCACGGAACTCGAAGGACGTGGGAGGCATCAGATCCCCGGTGCGCAACAGCTCGTCCGCGATGTACTCCGCGTACAACCAGGCCATGGGAACGGCGAGTTCACCGCCCGGCCCCTGTGCGCCGCCGCCCTCGGCGCCCGCCGCGCCGTCGTGGCTCCCGTACCGCATGTCCCTGTCCGCCTTCCTCCGGTCCGTGCGTGCGCCGGTCCCGGCCCGCCCCGTCGACTCACCGGGCAGGACAGCGGATTACTCAACCGAGGAAGTCCCCCACCGGGCAGGCGCTTTACCGATGCTTGACCTGGGCGTCGGTTTCATCGCAGGTCGGGCGCGTAGCCCGGAAGGACCCTGCGCAACGCCCGCAACGCATAGTACGCACGGGACTTCACGGTACCCGGGGGGATGCCGAGCGTGCGGGCGGCCTCCGCCACACTGGCGCCCTTGAAGTAGACCTCCAGGAGCACCGCCCGGTGCTCGGGGCTGAGCGTCGCCACCGCCTCCCGCACGTCGAGCGCCGCCGCCGACCGCTCGGCGTGGTCCGCGCAGACCCGCGCGTTCTCCAGCACCGCGTCCCCGACCTCGGCGGGCCGGGCGAGCCGGGCCCGCCGGGCGTCGATGGCGAGACGTCGCCCGACGGTGAACAGCCAGGGCCGCACCGACTCGTGCTCCGAGCGGAGCGCCTCCGGATGCTGCCAGGCCCGCACGTACGTCTCCTGGACGAGGTCCTCCGCCCGCTGCCGGTCGCCGTCGCACAGCCGCAGCAGGAACGCGTAGAGCGGCCTGCCGTGCTGCTGCTGGACCTGTGCGAGGTCCTCCTCCGTCGTCCTGAGTGTCCTGAGCGCCGTCGTCATGCGCGTATGGCAGCGCAGGGGGCCGTCCGCGCCCAGAGCCCCGGCGGCGGTGTGCGCCGGACGGTCGATGCGCTCGACGAGCGGTGCGGCGAACGGGTCGAGCGGAGCCGCGCCCCGGTCCGGCGCCTTGACTCCCTCCATTGGTCATATGTGGATATTTAAGGCAATCCACCCATAGCGATCCACCCATAGCGATCCGCCCATCGCGATCCACCCCCGTCCCCCGCATCTCACCTGTTCAGGGAGCCTGATCGATGACGTCGAAGACACGGAGCAGCAGTCGCGGCAGCACCCGGCGCACGGCGCTGGCCCTCACGGCCGCCGTGATCGGCCTGGGCGCCGGCTGCGCGGCCCCCGGCGCCGGGCCGGGCGGCGCACCGCCCCACAAGGCCGCCCCCGCCCCCGCACCGGCCGTCCGCCCGTTCACACTCGCCGCGTCCGGCGACGTCCTGCCGCACTCCTCGATCATCGAGAAGGCGAGGGAGGACGCGGGCGGCACCGGCTACGACTTCCGCCCCATGCTGGCCGGCATGAAACCCGTGGTCTCCCGCGCGGACGTGGCGATCTGTCACATGGAGACGGTCTACGGCGCCCAGGGCGAGTACAGCGGTTACCCCGACTTCAAGTCCCCGCCCGAGGTCGTCGCGGGCCTGAAGGAGACCGGCTACGACTCCTGCTCCGCCGCCTCGAACCACACCCTCGACGACGGAGCCGACGGCATCGCGCGCACCCTGGGCGCCTTCGACAAGGCCGGGGTGAAGCACGCGGGCTCCGGCCGCACCGCCGCCGAGGGCCGGGCCCCCGCCTGGCTGAAGGCGGGCGGCGCCCGCATCGCCCAGCTCGCCTACACCTACGACACCAACGACCACCCGATGCCCGAGGGCAAGCCCTGGTCCGTGAACCTGATGGAGCGGCAGCGGATCGTCGAGGACGCCCGCGCCGCCCGCCGCGCCGGCGCCGACGTGGTCGTCGTCTCGCTGCACTGGGGCACCGAGTGGCAGGACGAACCCGACGAGCGCCAGCTGAGCCTCGGCCGCGAACTGACCGCGTCGACCACGAACGGCCGCCCCGACATCGACCTGATCCTCGGCACCCACGCCCATGTCCCGCAGGCCTACGAGAAGGTCAACGGGACCTGGATCGTGTACGGCATGGGCGACCAGATCGCGGGCGAGATGTTCAACTACGACGGCGCGCGGGACGCCCGCGGCAACATGAGCTCGGTCGGCCGCTTCACCTTCGCTCCGCCCGTCCGGGACGGACAGCGCTGGCAGGTGACCAAGGCCGAGTTCGTGCCGCAGTGGTTCGACGTGTCCACGGGCCGCGTCGTGAACCTGGGCCGCGCGATCGACGAGGGCGCCGATCTGGGCGGCGTCCGCGACGCGATCCGTCAGGTCGTCCTCAGCCGCGGTGCGGACCGTGACGGGCTCGTCATGGCGCAGTGACCTGAGGGCCGGCGTCCGCGGGGCGCAGCCGCAGCAGCAGGCCCCGTCCGGGCTCGACCCGGACCGGGCCGCCCGCGGCGTAGTCCCGCTCCTCCTGGAAGCCCTCGATCCCCGGCGCGTGCGCCGCCACCTCCGCGCCCGCGAGCGTCAGCCGGCAGTCCACCGGGTCCTCCGCCCAGGACGCGAGCGCCACCGTGGTCGCCCCGCCGGGGCCGCGCCACACGGTCGCGAGCACCGCGTCGTGGTTGGTTCCCGCCGTGGTGTCACCGGCCCACCAGCCGGTCATCTCGGCCTCGGGCAGCCCGAGTTCGTCGAACGCCCGCCACAGGGGCCGCACATCGGTCATCGGGGCCCGCGCCGTCATCCCGAACACCAGCCCGCGCCACGGATTGCCGCCGCCCTCCAGCATCTCGCCCATCAATCCGAACGGGATCCCGGAGATCTCCACGAGCCAGTACGCCGGGTCCGTCGTCGCGTAGTCGAAGAGCTCGCCGAGCCACAACCGGTCGACGTACGGCATCAGTTCGGCGTACAGATTGGCGCTGGAGGCGAAGCCGTCCGGCGCCCGGAACTGGTTGCAGGAGTGCAGGTCCACGACCGGCGGCGGCCCGCCCGCCGAGGTCAGCGCCTTGCGGACCCGTTTCATCGTGGTCCGGTCGTACGCCACGTCGTCCAGGTACAGCCCATCGACGCCGAGCCGCTCGCGCAGCCGCCGCACCCCCGCCACGTAGAAGTTGTGCCAGCGGGACTCGCCCGTGGTGACGGCCGCGACGTCCCGGACGTCGGAGGCCACCCAGCCGGGCACGTGCGCCTCGCCCAGGTGCTCCCGCAGCCAGGCGTGCCCGCCGCCCGGACCCGCCGCGAGGACCTCGTCCCCGAACGAGGCGAGCACCCTCAACTCGGGGGAGTGCCGCGTCAGTTCGCGCACCGTGTCGTACACCTTCACCCGCACTCCGAGCGTGTGCGCCCGGTCGGTGTAGGCGCGCAGCACGTCGGCGGCGAGCAGCGGGTCGTTGATGTACGGGTTCGGGGGAGTGGCGTGGTGCAGGTTGACGACGTTCGCCCCGTACGCCGCGACCTCCTCGGGCGTGGCGTACGCGTGGAAGTAGCGTTCGGTCAGCTGGGTGCCCGGAGTGATCGGCTTGAACGGCGTGAGCAGCAACCGCAGTTCGAAGCAGCGCCGCTCGCCCGCCTCCAGCCGGACCGGGCCGCTGTGCGCGGTGACGGTGCGCACCCCGTCCGCGGTGCGCAGCCGCACCCCGCCCCGCCCGTCGTCGCCCGCCCAGGAGCGGGGCGTGACCAGCGGCTTCTCCCGGTAGTAGTTGGTGTTGAGCGGCCGGGCGTAGTGCGCGTCGCGCAGGGACAGCTGGAGTCCGGCGTGCGCGGAGCCCAGCCACAGGGCGTCCTGGTTGCGGGTCGCGGTGTCCCAGGTCCAGTCGTACGTCTCCGGGCAGTCGCGCCCGGTCAGGCCGAGGCCCATCACGTACCGGGCGAGCGGCTCGCGCACGGGCACGTCGAGGGTCACGTCGGGGAGTTCGAGGGCGGCGCGCGCCTCCACGTCGATCCGCAGGACGAGGAAGCCGTCCGCCTCCACCTCGCCCTCGGTGTCGACCAGAAGCTCGTCCGAGGAGGATATGGCCTTCCAGGTGACGCGCCCCGGGCCGGGCTGCTCCGAGGTCAGTGGGCCGAGGGTCAGTTCGCGGCCGAGGTCGAAACGGACCGGCCCCGCCAGCAGGTCGTGCGGCGGGCCGTCGGCCGCGGTGACGGCCGGGGTGAACGTCGACACCAGCCGGTGCGGCAGCCCGTCCGCGCCGAGCTGGACCCGCCGGCCGAGCAGCCCGAGCTCGCGCCCGCCGTCGGGCGCGTCCACGCAGGTCACCGGGGTGAACGGCGGCACCACCGTGTCGTCGTGCCCCTCCGTGCTGTCCAGCCAGGCCAGCCGGGCGAGGCGCTCCGGCTCCCCGGTCCCGCCGTCGGCCGCCGCGTGCTCGGTGACCGTGAGCCGGACCGGCAGCACCTGCGGGACCGCGCCCGGGGCGCTCACCTCGACCTCGCCCTCGTACCGGCCCGGCGCCGCGTCCGCCGGGACCTCCGCGAGGAACCACAGCGCGTCGACCCCACCCGCCGGCACGTCCACCCGCCGGGTGAGAGGACGGCCCCGCGCGTCCGTGCCGCCCAGGCTCGGGCAGCGCACCGGGAACGGCAGCCCGCGCACCCGCGCCGTCAGACCGGCCAGATCCGTGCGCGCGTACACGCCGACCTGGAACGCGAAGAACTCCCCGCGGTCCGCCGTGCCCTCGTACGCAGCGCCGGGCACCCCGCGCGCCCAGCGGGCGGGCAACTGTCCGTACCGGCCCAGGGGGTGCGCGCGATCTTCTCCGAAGAGCATCAAGTCGGCGTCCGGATCAGCGAGTTCGAGCTTGCGCCGTTCGTCGTCGGTCGCGGCGAAGCCCAGGGGAGCGAAGGAGTCGACGGCGCTCGCCGCCTCGTAGCGGAACACCTCGGCCCTCGGTAGCCGCCCCCAGCCGGAGTCCGGCCCGTCGAGCCCGTGCGCGTGCACCCACGCCGGATCGGCGGTGCGCACCGGCTGCCGGTACACGGCCTGCGGGTAGTAGGCGCGGCCGGTGTGCGCGTACGGCAGGTAGTGCACGGCGTACGTGCCCGGGCCCTCGACGGGCTCGAAGACGATGCGGCCGCGCTCCGCCGTCACCTCCACCACCAGCGTGTTGCGCACCCGGCGCCCGGACGGGGCGAGCACCACCACGTCGACCAGCTGCGGGTCCGGGTCCCGGCGCCGCCACGGCAGTTCCGCCGCGAGGACCGGTCCTGCCTGGACGGCGCGGACCAGGATGCGGTGGTTGCCGTAGGCCTCGGTGTCCCAGTCGCCGACGCCGCAGGCCAGCTCGGGATGACCGTCGCCGGCCGGGAGTTCGAGGTGTCGGAGCGTGCCGTGCTCACCCGTGCGTTGCTCACCCATGCGTGGTCCCCCAGGGGCGCGTTTATTAGGTAAGTTGCTCAATCACTCCGGGTCACCCTGGGGAGTCACCGATCATGCTGTCAAGGGGGACACCTTGGATCGGGGGGAGCCGCGCCCATGAGAACCAGCCACGACGACAAGAGCGAGAAGCGCGACAAGCAGGACAAGAGTGGCGATCCGTCGCTGCTGCGCCGGCTCAACACGGCCGCGGCCCTGCGGGTGCTGCGCGAGCGCGCCGAGATCACCGTGCCCGAACTCGCCGCGCTGATCGGCGTGTCCCGGCCCACCGCCCAGGACCTGACCGCCCAGCTGCTCCGCGAGGGGCGCCTGGTCGAGCTGGAGCCCGGCGCCGGCGGGGTCGGCCGCCCGGCCCGCCGCTTCCGTTTCCGCGCCGAGGCGGGACATGTGCTCGGCGTCGACGTCGGCGCCCACAAGGTCCTCGTCCTCGCCACCGACCTGCTCGGCCGCACCGTCGCCTCCCACCGGCTGCCGGTCACGCCCGAACTCGGCGCGGAGCAACGGCTCGACGCCGTCCGCACCGCCGTCGCCCGCTGCCTCGCCGGGCCCGCCGCGGCCGGACTGCGCCCGCTCGCCACGGGCATCGGCACCAGCGGCATGGTCGACCCCGCCGGTCGCGTCGTCACCGTCAGCGACTCGCTGCCCGGCTGGAGCGGCGTCGATCTGACGGCCGCGCTCGCGGGCCACGCCCCGGGCCCGGTCGTCGTCGGCAACGACATCCAGCTCGCCACCCTCGCCGAGGGCACCGCGGGCGTCGCCGCGGGCACCGACGACTTCCTGTACCTGTACGTCGGCAACCGGCTCGGCATCGGCCTGTGGCTGCGCGGCGAACTGCACCGGGGTCATCACGGCGCCGCCGGCGAGATGGTCGCGGGCGACGGCTGGACCGTGCCCTACCAGCGGCTTCTCGACTGGTTCGCCGGGCACGGGGGAGAGGCACGGCCCACCCGGGAGACCGCGGCCCGCGCCGTCGTGCGCGCCGCCGCGGCCGGTGACGGCGGCGCCGCCTACACCCTGCGGGCCTTCGCGCACGCCCTCGCCGACAGCCTCGCCCGGCACGTCGCGGTGCTCGACCCGCGCGCCGTCGTGCTCGGTGGCGGGATCTCGCGGGCCGGGGCCCTGCTCAGCGAGCCGTTCGCCGAGCGGCTCGCCGGCCTCACCCCGTGCCCGCCCGAGGTGCGGACCTCCACGCTCGGTGAGGAGTCCACCGCGATCGGGGCGGCCCGCCTCGCCCTGGACCACGTCGAACGGGCCGTGTAGCGGTCCTTCCCGCAGAAAAGTCCAAGCCTCACCGAAGAAGAGTCCAACTTCCCGGGGCCGGAAGGCGGTTGACGTGCCCTCCGGCCGCTTCCATGATGACTCTCCAATTCGGAAAGTTGCCTTCTTTATTGGCGGCCGCTCGTCCCGGCGTCTCGACGTGCCGGGCGGCCGCACCCGTCCCGTCGGTGGGAGTACGCGTGTCTTCCCCAGCAACTGAACGGCGCGTCCGTGCCGCCTCGCCGCCCGCGGCTGCCCCGGCCCGGCCCGAGGGCCGCACCCTCAGGCGCCGACCGCCGCTCGCGCGCCGGCTCCGCGACAACTGGGTGATGCTCGCCCTGATGGCGCCCGGCCTGCTGTTCTTCGTCGTCTTCTTCTACGTCCCGATGCTCGGCAACATCGTCGCCTTCGAGGACTACCAGCCCTTCATCGGCTTCAAGGACAGCGCCCTCGTCGGCCTCGCCAACTTCCAGGAACTCTTCGCCGACCCGGCCTTCTGGGAGTCGGTCCGCAACACCCTCGCCTTCGCCGCCCTCCAGCTGGTCTTCTTCTTCCCCGCCCCGCTGGCGCTCGCCCTGCTGCTCAACAGCCTGGTCTCCAGCCGCGTGAAGAAGTTCGTGCAGAGCGTCGTCTACCTCCCGCACTTCATCTCCTGGGTGCTGGTCGTCGCCCTGTTCCAACAGGTCCTCGGCGGCGCGGGTCTCGTCTCCAACTTCCTGCGCGACCACGGCTTCTCGGCCCTCGACGTGATGACCGACCCGCACGCCTTCCCGCTGCTGATCACCTCCCAGGTCATCTGGAAGGACATCGGCTGGGGGATGATCATCTACCTCGCCGCGCTCGCCAACGTCGACCAGAGCCTCTACGAGTCCGCCGCCGTCGACGGCGCGAACCGCTGGCGCCGCATGTGGCACGTGACGCTGCCCGCCGTCCGCAGCGTCACGATCATGCTGCTCGTGCTGCGGCTCGGCGACGTCCTGTCCGTCGGCTTCGAGCAGTTCCTGCTCCAGCGCGACGCGGTCGGCGCCCGCGCCGCCGAGGTCCTCGACACGTACGTCTACTACCACGGTGTCGTCTACGGCGACTGGGGCGTCGGCGCCGCCGCGGGCCTTGTCAAGGGCGTCGTCGGCGCCCTCATGATCTGGGGCGCCAACAAGCTCGCCCACGCCTTCGGAGAGCAAGGGGTGTACAGCAAGTGACCTTCTCCCTGCCGCTGTTGAAGCCCCGGCCCGAGGACGTCCGCCCTGCCTGGGAGGAGCCCCCGAGCCCGCTCGGCAAGAGCGCCAAGGCCGTCGTCCTCACCGTCATCTGCGCCGTGATGATCCTGCCGTTCCTCACGGTTTTGTCCACGAGCCTCGCCTCCCGCGAGGAGATCACCGCGTCCGGCGGGTTCGTGCTCTTCCCGACGGACCCCACCTTCGAGGCGTACTCCACGATCCTGTCCGGAGGCCTCGTCACCCGGGCCGTCCTCGTCAGCATCGGCATCACCGTCGTCGGCACGACCCTCTCGCTCCTGACGACCGTCGGCCTCGCCTACGCCCTGTCCAAGCGCGGCGTCCCCGGCAGCAAGCCGGTCCTGCTCATGGTCCTGTTCACGCTGCTGTTCGCGCCCGGCATGATCCCCATGTACGTCCTGGTCAAGGAGCTCGGGCTGCGCGACTCGTACTGGTCGCTGATCCTGCCCGGCCTGATCAACGCCTTCAACCTCGTCGTCATGCGGGCCTTCTTCATGAACATCCCCGAGGAGATCTACCAGGCCGCCCGCATCGACGGCGCCGGAGACTGGCGCGTCCTCACCCGTATCGTCATGCCGCTGTCCAAGGGCGTCATCGCCGTCGTCGGCCTCTTCTACGCCGTCACGTACTGGAACGCCTTCTTCAACGCGATGCTCTACCTCGACGACTCCGGCAAATGGCCCATCCAGGTCGTGCTCCGCAGCTACGTCGTCCAGGGCAAGGCCATCACCTCCGACCAGCTGGGCGTGACCCACATGGCGCCGCCCCAGTCCATCTCCATGGCCGTCGTCATGCTCGCGCTGCTGCCGATCCTGCTGCTCTTCCCGTTCCTGCAGAAGTACTTCAGCAAGGGCGTGCTCACCGGCGCGATCAAGGGCTGACCCGGCCCACGATCCAGGGCCGGCCCCGCCCCCTGCCCGTACCTCCCGTTCCCGAACCCGTGTGGAGACGATCATGAGCACCGGTGTGTCCCGACGCCGATTCCTCGGCCTGAGCACCGCCGTCGCGGCGGGCGCCGCCTCCTCCTTCCTCACCGGCTGCGGAAGCTCCACCGCCGGCAAGGGCGAGGCCGCCTCCGCCAAGGTCAAACTGCCCGCCTACGTCCCCTTCACCGGCGTCAAGCCCGACCTGCCGCCCAACGCCAAGGGCCTGTCCGCCGGCTTCCTCTCCTACCCGAAGGAGCTCGCGCAGAGCGTCGCGAAGGTCCCCGGCGACGGCTCCAAGGTCTCGATGCTCACCGAGATCTGGGTCCAGCCCCCGCTGCCCAAGGGCTCCAACGCCCACTGGAAGCAGGTCAGTTCGAAGCTCGGCGTCGACCTCTCCGCGATCCTCGGCACCGACCCCGGCTACGAGGAGAAGTTCCCCGCCATCGTCGCCGGCGGCGATCTGCCCGACCTCATGTGGATCCCGCCCAACCAGGGCCTGCAGCACATCGCGCAGCTCCTGGAGTCCAAGATGGCCGACATCACGCCGTACGTGTCCGGCGACGCGGTCAAGGACTACCCGAACCTCGCCAACATGACCCCGGCGCACTGGAAGACCGCCGTCGTCAACGGCAAGATCTGGGGCGCCCCCAGCCCCTACCCCGCCCTCGGCCAGGTCTACGGCGGCAACCCGAAGATCTGGGCGAAGGCCGACGGCTTCTCGGCGAAGAGCACCGAGGAGTTCATGGACAAGTGCAAGGAGGTCACCGGCGGCAACACCTGGGCCCTCGAACCGATCTACGGCAACGCGGTGAGCGTCCTCAGCCAGTGCTACGGCGCACCCAACAAGTGGGGCCGCGACAAGAGCGGCAAGGTCACCTTCTGGATGGAGTCCGAGCAGTACCTCGAAGCCCTCAACTTCGTCGTCAAGCTCAAGAAGGCGGGCGTCTTCTACCCGGGCGACCCCAAGATGGCCGACGCCTACCTCAAGCTCGCCCAGGGCCGCATCGGCGCCTGCGTCTACGCCAACCCGACCGGCGCCCGCAAGGACACCCGCACCAACGACCCGGCCCTCGCCGCCGAGATCCTCATCCCCTTCGACGCCGACGGCGCCAAGGCCAACGCGCACTACCACGCGTTCGGCACCATCGGATACACGGCGATCAAGAAGGGCAGCGAGAAGCGCGTCCGGATGATGCTGGAGATCCTCAACTACCTCGCCGCGCCCTACGGCACCAAGGAACGCGAGTTCCTGGAGTTCGGCGCCGAGGGCAGCGACTTCACCTACGACGACAAGGGCTTCCCGCAGCGCACCAAGAAGGGAAAGCAGGAGGTCGAGGGCCTGTGGAGCGGCCTGGCCACCGCCACCACCGCCCCCTTCGTCCTCGCTCCGTCCGTCTTCCCCGGCAGCCACGGCGTCCAGGACGTCAAGGACATGTACGGGGTCGAGCAGGAGCTCCTGCGCACGGCCGTCCAGAACGCCACGGTCGGCCATTACTCGGACGCGTACACCGAGCACTACGGGCGCCTGTCGACCGAGGCCAACGACCTGGTCAACGACATCGTCGCCGGACGCCGCAAGATCAGCGAGTGGAAGCCGTTCTGGACGGAGTGGGGCCCCAAGGGACTCGACAAGATGAAGCAGGAGTTCCAGAAGTCCCTCGAGGCCGGTGACGCGTGAGCTGACTAGGACTCGGTGCGGTTCAGCTCGGACCTCTTGTACGAGTACCCGAAGTAGATGACGAGCCCGATCACGAACCAGACGGCGAACCGCACCCACGTCTGCCATTCCAGGAACGTGATCAGCCAGATCGAGAAGACGACCCCGATCGCGGGCACGACCGGCATGCCCGGCGTGCGGAAGGTGCGCGGCAGCTCCGGCTGCCGGTAGCGCAGCACGATCACCGCGACGCACACCACGACGAACGCCAGCAGGATGCCGATGTTGGTCAGCTCGGCCGCCTCGCCGATCGGCAGGAACCCGGCGATGGCGGCCGACGCAAAGCCGACGATCCACGTCACCCGGGTCGGCACGTGCCGCGTCGGGTGCGTCTTCGCGAACCACTTCGGCAGCAGTCCGTCACGCGACATCGAGAACCACACACGCGTCACACCGAGCATGAACGTGAACATCACGGTGAGGATGCCGATGATCGCGCCGACCGCGATCACGTCCGCGAGACCGCTCAGACCGACCGACTTGAACGCCGTCGAGAAGCCGCTCTCCGGGTCGATGTCCTTGTAGTTCTGCATGCCCGTCAGCACCAGGCAGGCCAGCACGTACAGCACCATCGAGATGGCCAGCGAGTAGAGGATCGCCTTCGGCATGTGCCGCTGCGCGTCCTTCGACTCCTCGGCCGCCGTCGACATCGCGTCGTATCCGAACACGGCGAAGAACACCGTCGCCGCTCCCGTGAACGCCCCGCTCACCCCGAACGGGAAGAACGGCGTGTAGTTCCCCGTGTCGATGTGGAAGAAGCCCACCGCGATCACCACGACGACCACGAGCACCTTCAGCACCACGACGACCGTCTCGAAACGGGCCGCGTTCTTGATGCCGAGCGTGAGCAGGTACGCGATCAGCAGACACAGCAGCGCCGCGAACAGGTCGACCTTGTGCCCGTCACCCGTACCCGGCGCGCCCAGCATCCACTTCGGCAGTTCCAGGCCCATCTCCCCGAGCAGGAAGCTGAAATAGCCGGAGATGCCGATGGCCACCACCGCGACGATCGCCGTGTACTCCAGGAGCAGGTCCCAGCCGATGAACCAGCCCACCAGCTCGCCGAGCACCGCGTACCCGTACGTGTAGGCGGACCCGGCCTTCGGGATCAGACCGGCGAACTCGGCGTACGACAGGGCCGCCGCCGCGCTCGCCACACCGGCGATGAGGAACGAGATGAGCACGGCGGGGCCGGCCTTCTCGTTCGCGACCGTGCCCGCGAGCGTGAAGATGCCCGCGCCGATGATGCCGCCCACGCCGATCGCGGTGAGCTGTGTCAGACCGAGCGTGCGAGTCAGCTGTGCCGACTCGCCACCCGCCCCGGACTCCGTGTCCTCGATCTGTTCGATGGGCTTGCGGCGCAGTACGCCCTGTCCCATCCGTAGTTTGGCCATGGGGTTCACCTCTTCGCAGGTGCGACGGCTGACGGCCGCTCATGATGCACCTGCGGGGGCGTGTTCGGAAGAAGGCACGCCCCGGCCCGCGCCCCCGGATCTACGGGACCACCGTCACCGGCCAGCGCCCCGCCTTCACCAGGCGCACCGCCACCGAGCCGATGATCCGGTGCCCCGCCTGCTCGGACGCCCCGACGACCACCGCGTCCGCCGTCAGCTTGTCGGCCGCGGTGACCAGGCCGTTGTAGGGATCGCCGCGGAAGGTGTGGAACTCCCAGCGCAGGTCGTATATGCCCTTCGCCCGCTCCACGCCCGCGCGGATCTCGGCGATGAGTCCCTCCGCGACTTCGTCGGTCACCTCGGCGACCGGCACCCCGAGGGCGGTCCCGGCCGCCATCACGGGCTGCACGTACACGACGGCGAGCAGGGCGTTCTGGCGCCGGGCCAGACCGGCGGCGTAGGCGGCGGCACGGAAGGAGGAGTCCGAGCCGTCCATGCCGACGACGATCACCTTCGGGCCGTCCGTGCCGCGTTCGAACTGTGGGGGCTGCTGTTCGTTCACGCCGAGAGGCTAGCCGAAAGTCCCTGGTGGGGGCACCGGTCGGACGGCCCCGGCTGAACGGGTGCATTCGTCCGGGCCCGCAGGTGTCGCGGGGCTCGCCCGGCGGGGCGCGTGCGAGGCATTAAGCATGAAAACCGATCACGACACCGCAGCGCCGGCCCCGCCCGCGTCCTCGGGCCGGCGCACCTTCCTGCGCGGGTTCACCGCCGTCGCCGTGGCCGCCCTCACCGGGTGCTCCGCGACCGACCGCGCGGGCGGCCCGGCGGGCGCGAGCCCGAGCGCGGCCCCCGCCGCCGGCGCCCCCGCGGCCCGGCCCCTGGCCCCCTCCGCCTACCGGCTGCGCCCGATCGGCGGGTACGGGCCCCAGCGCACCGCCCCGCAACGCCTCGCGGTCCGCCGCGCGCCGCTGCTCAGCATGGACTTCGGGCCAAACGAGCGGGCCATGGTCCTCACCTTCGACGACGGCCCCGACCCGCGCTTCACCCCCGAGATCCTGCGCACCCTGCGCCGCCACGACGTGCGGGCCATGTTCTTCGTGTGCGGCGAGATGGCCGTCGAGAACAAGGACCTGCTGCGCGAGATGGCCGACGACGGCCACGTCATCGGCAACCACACCTGGACGCATCCGCTGCTGACGAAGCTGACCCGCGCGCGCATGCGCCCCGAGATCGAGCGCACCTGCGAAGTCGTCGAGGACGCGACCGGCGAGGCACCCGCCTGGTTCCGCGCCCCCTACGGCGCCTGGAACCGCTCCGCGTTCCGCCTCGGCGCCGAGCTCGGCATGGAGCCCCTCGCCTGGACCGTCGACAGCCTCGACTGGACCACGCCGGGCACCCGCACGATCGTCTCCCGGGTGCTGGGCGGCGCCGCGCCCGGCGTCGTGGTCCTCAACCACGACGCGGGCGGCGACCGCGCGCAGAGCGTCGCCGCCCTGCACAAGTATCTGCCCCGGCTGCTCGACGACGGCTACCGCCTGACCGTGCCGCGCCGCCGGGGCCTGTGAGCCGACCTGGTGTCCGTGCGCTCAGCGCACGGACACCAGGCGGGCGAAGACCACGACGTTCCCGTCGTATCCGTTCTGCTTCGAGAAACCGCCGCCGCAGGTGATGACCCGCAGCTCCGGGGTGCCCGTCGGGCCGTAGACCTTCTCGCCCGGGAAGTTCGCCTTCTCGAACACCTCGATCCCGTACACCTCGAAGACGGCGGTCTTGCCGTCCCGGCGCAGCACCTCGACGTGATTGCCCTTCTTCACGGAGCCGAGCCCGTAGAACACGGCCGGGCCCTGCATGTTGTCGACATGGCCGACCACGATGGCCGTGCCCTGCTCACCGGGCGAGACCGATCCCGTGAACTGGCCCGCGAGGTTCGGGTCCTGCGGCGGTGGCGCGTCGACCCAGCCCTCCGCGTCCAGACCGACCGCGGTGACCGGCGCGTCCACCCGGATCGCCGGGATGCGCACCCGGTCCGCCATCGAGAACGGCAGCGGCTGCGGGGCGCCCGCCGACTTGAGCGCCGCGGGGATCCGGGTGTCCGCCGCGGCGGCCGGCGCGGGCTGCGGCGGGCCGACCTCGAACTCTCCCGAACCGTTGCGGATCAGCGCCAGACCGGTGAGCAGCACCAGCGCTATCACGCCCCACGGGGCTCGCTTCCTGGGTCGCTCCTCTTCCACGAAGGCTGGCTTGAACATTCGCTCGTCCCCTCTGGACCCGGCGGCGAGACCGTGTCCGTTGCGCGTACCAGAACGCTAAGTCGAGCGCGCACGACGGGCGACGGGGCGAGGGCGAACGGGTGGCGGCCCGCCGGGCGGAGCGGCCCCTGTGCGCCATCCGAGTTCTCCCGCACAGGATTTTTCTGACGGTGTGTGACCTGCGGGATTGTCCGCTTGTACGGAAGTCCGTCGGCGTGTCGCCTCACCAGGACGGCCGATTCCCGAAATGCGGTGCCGTGCACGGCATCTGAGGGTTCGTCTGGGAGGCGTTCTCGCCGAAATTCCCGGGGACCGTTCCCCGGGGACGTCTTCCGCGGAGGATTTCCATGCGTACCACCCGTGCTCTGGCGGTGTCCGCCGTCGCCGTCGCCGCCGTCGGTCTCGCCGCCCCCGCCGCGTCCGCCTGGTCCGACCCGACGCCGTCCAACATCACGGCCACGCCGAGCGTCATCCCGCGCGGCGGGGAGCTGACCATCACGGTCGACTCGACCAAGTGCCAGGAGGGCGGCACCGCTTCGTCGAACGCGTTCGACACCACCAGCTTCACCCGGTCCTCGGGCAGCACCGCGACCGCCACCGCGCGCATCAAGCACGACGCCACGCCCGGCGCGCACGACATCACCGTCTCCTGCGGCGGTTCCAACGTGACCAAGCCGGCCGCGTTCACCGTCATCAACGGCGGCGTCCGCGGTGGACTCGGTGGCTCCACCGAGACCGGCGCCACCCGCACCGACATGGCGATCGGCGGCGGCCTCGTGGCCGTCGCGCTGGTCGGCGGCGGCGTCTTCTGGATGCGCCGCCGCGCCGAGAACCGCGTCTGATCCGGCGCGGCGGGCCCCGGCCCCCTTCACGGGGCCTGCCGCGTGAGACCGCGAAAAGGCCGGTGCCCCGCGGACCGTCATGGTCCGCGGGGCACCGGCCTTCTCGCGCGGGTGCCTCAGGCCCCGTCGTCGCCCGTGCGGCGCCGGGCGAGGTGGTACGCGGTGGCCAGCGACCCCAGGATCAGGACCGAGCCGAGGCCGATCGCCTTCATGTCGAGACCGCCGAGGCTGCCGCCGACACCGGCCCGCACGCCGTGCCCCTGATGGATCGGCTCGGGCGTGGGCTCGATCGGTCTGCCGCCCGCGACGGTCAGGTGAAGGGTGCGCGTCGGGCCGCGCTTGCACGAGAACGTGACGGGATAGACGGCGCCCGGCTTGGCGTCCCAGTCGACGGTCGCGCTCGCCGAGCCGCCGCCCTTGCCGATGGAGACCGTGTCGAAGATCCCCGCGGTGACCTCGGTGCGCCGCTCGCAGCCGTGCGCGGTGAGCGTGATCTGCCCGCCGGCGGCGACCGTCGTGGGCGTGACACCGACCCGGAACGTGTCGGAGTCGCCCGCCGCCGCCGGTACGGCCGTCAGCGACAGGGCGGTCAGACAGAGAGCGGCGGCCGAAGCGGTACGTATCGCGCGCATGGGAGATCCTCCGGGTCCACGAGGGGCAGCCGCGGACCGGTTCCGCGTACTACTGGGGACAAGCACCTCGATGCCCGAAACGCTAGGGACACGCCGTGCGGCGCGCGATCGGTGTCGTACGAACGGGGCAACGCGTGTGGGCCGGTCAGGGGAGGTCGGCGCGGACTGACGGCCCGTCGGTCCCCGGCGCGTGCCACACGTGCGGACCCGCGCCGCGCCACTCCACGAGATGTGGGTCGTCCAGCGTCGTGTCCGCCTCGCCGAGCCCGGCCCGGCGCAGCAACTCCGTCAGATCCCGGTCGCTGTGGGCCAGCCCCACCGGACGCCCGCGCACGGTGACGTGCCGCCCACCCTCCGGCGCGGGCGGGTGGACGACGATGGGGGTCTGCCATGCGGTCATGCCCCCAGAGTGCTCCGGGCGGCGCGGGGCCGCAGCCCGGAGCCACCTCACCGCGCGCCGGGGAACAGCATCAGGAACGGATCGGCCGTCGCCGCGACCCCCCGGCTGTAGGGGGCGTCGAAGTCCCAGATGAGGAACAGCAGGAACGCGAACAGGGCGGAGAACAGCCCGGCGAGGATCAGCTCGCGCGGGGTGCGCCGGATCTGCAGCACGAAGATCATGCCGATGGTGACGAGCCCGCCGACGATCAGGCCGAACCAGACGACCCCCGGCATCGTCGCCCCCGTCGAGTCCGCCCGGGCGTTGCGGGCGTCGTCGGCGGCCGTCACCTGGTCGAGCAGCGGCTGATAGGCCTGCGCCTCGAAGTCGTTGCGCGGCTTGTAGTCGGTGACGTCGTGCCGCACCCGGTCGAGCAGCTCGGTGCCCCGGTCGGTGAGCTCACCCTTGGTGCGCATCGCGTGCCACTCGGTCGTCACGACATGGCTGACATACGTGTCGACATCCGCCCGGATCCGGGCGCGTACGTCCGCCGGGTACACCCGGACCCGTTCGTGGACCTCGTGCAGCGCCTGGGCCTCGTTGCGCACGTGGTCCTGGGCCGCGCTGCGCGCCTCCCAGACTCCCGCGATGGCCAGACCCAGGACGATCGCGTACACCACGCCGATCATCATCGTCATGTACTCGATGACGTCGGGGGTCTCCGACGGGTCGTCGTCGTCGCCGATCCGGCGCTGCTGCAGCACCTGGACGACGAGGACCACGGCGCACACCGCGATCATCGCGAGGGCGAGTACAAGCCATTCCGACATCTCTTGTCTCCACAGAGGTCAGCGGGGGCGGAGCGCGGCGACCGCGAGCACGGCGGGCGCGGTGATGAGCAGGGTGAGCGTCACGAGCGAGGGACCGCCGCTCGGTGGCGCGCGGTGCGCCTTCGGGCGGTAGGCCGGGTAGTGGACGGGCGTCGGGCTCGGCTTCGGCGGCGCCGACCGGGTCGGGGTCGGGCTCGGCTTCGGTACGGGCTTCGGCGCCGGCGGTGGCGGCGGTGGCGGCGGTGGCGGCGGTGGGGGAGCGGGCTCGGGAGCATGGGTCGTCGGAGGGGGCGGCGGAGGTGGTGGCGGTGGCGGAGGGGGCGGCGGGGGAGGTGGGGGCGGCGGGGGTTTGGGCGTGGGCTTCGGCGGTGGTTTCGGTGGAGGCGGGGTCGGTGACGGGCTGCACTGCGCGCCGTCGCCCGCGACCACGACGGCGCCGCCCTCGGCGCCCCCGTCCACGGAGGCCCACGCGCAGGCGTCGGCCGGGGCCAACGCCGCCGCGCTCGCGGAGGCGCCGCACAGCCAGGCCGTCACGACCACCGCCAGGACGCGGGTGACCAGGGCCGATCCGGCCCGCTTCGTTCGATGCACGACGGTGATCCTCGGCAGCGCCCGGCACGGACACGCCCGGGCACGGCGCGAATACTCCGATCGTGGGGCGTGGGGGCGCACGAGGTTTACCGGCCGTGCCGTCCCCCGAAGGAGTCAGGAATCTCGCGCCGCGTTGAACACGCCCCCGGTGCCGCCCGTACCCACGGTCATGCGCGGACCCGACCGGGACCGGGCAACACCCAGAAGATCAGCGGGAGTTGACGATGAAGACCTCCTGGCGCGGCGCCTCGTTCGTGGCGACGGCCGCGGCCCTGCTGGCCCTGACGACGGCGTGCGGTCAGGACCAGGGCGGCGCGAGCGGCACCACCCAGAACGTGGGCGACGCGGCGCCCGCGCAGGGCGGTTACGGATCGGGCTCGGACGGCTACGGCTCCGACGGCTACGGATCGTCGGGAGACACGGCCGCCCAGGCCGAACCGGCGGGTCAGCTGGCCGTCTGGGACAGCAAGAAGCTCGGCCGCGTCGTCACCGACAGCGCGGGATTCACCCTGTACCGCTTCGACAAGGACACCGCCCAGCCACCGCAGTCGAACTGCGACGAGGCCTGCCTCAAGGCCTGGCCGGCCGTCCCCGCGGACGGCGCGAAGCCCGCGCCCGGCGTCGACCCCTCCCTGCTCGGCGAGGTCACCGCCGCCGACGGCACCAAGCAGCTCACCCTCGACGGCTGGCCCGTGTACCGCTACGCCAAGGACACCAAGCCCGGCGACGCCAAGGGGCAGGGCGTGGGCGGTGTCTGGTACGCGGCGGCGCCCGACGGCAAGAAGGCGAGCCCCGCGGCGGCCGCCCGCCCGGCGGACCTCAAGGGCCTTTCCACCCGCAAGGACCCGAAGCTCGGAGAGATCGTCGTCGACCGCGAGGGCAGGACCGTCTACCGCTTCCTCAAGGACTCCGCCTGGCCCATCAAGTCGAACTGCGTGGGTGCCTGCGCCGAGAAGTGGCCCGCCGTCGCTCCGGTCGCCAAGAACGACACCAAGGGCATTCCGCTCAAGGGATACATGACCTTCACCCGACCCGACGGCACGAAGCAGCAGACCCTGAACTGCTGGCCGGTCTACACGTTTTCCGGCGACAAGAAGCCGGGTGACACCAACGGGCAGGGCGTGGGCGGGACTTGGTACGCGGCGGGCCCGGACGGAAAGCCCGTGGGCGCTCCGAAGTGACCTACGAGGCGGGGCCCGTGCGCTCCGCGAGCGACGCACAGTAGAGTCGGCGGGGATTTGACGAAACGCCGGTCCGTTCCTCCATGACCAGTGAAGGTCATGTGCGGGGAACGGACCGGTTCCTTTTGGGTTGGGAAAGCGATGGTTTCGGGGTGATTTCGGGCTCTGTGCAATTGGCACGTGCCGCAGGCAGTGACCGAGAACGGACGGTCAATTTCCGTTTTGACTCGCTCCTTTGGCACCTGATCAGTAGCCTCAGCTCGAACACCGGCTCGCCTACGCCTTGGAGAGATTGATGGAGCGTCCTGCCTGGGCCCCGCAGGGCATCGACATCTCGGTGCCCAGTGTGTCCCGGATATACGACTACTACCTGGGCGGTTCGCACAACTTCGAGGTGGACCGGGAAGCCGCGCGCCGGGCCATGGAGTTCATGCCGGGCCTGCCGAAGATCATGCAGGCGAACCGGGCGTTCATGCGGCGGGCCGTGCGCCACGCCGTCGACGAGGGCATCACCCAGTTCCTCGACATCGGCTCCGGCATCCCCACGTTCGGCAACGTCCACGAGGTGGCGCAGAAGGCGAGCCCCGGCGCCCGCGTGGTCTACGTCGACCACGACCCGGTCGCCGTCGCGCACAGCCGCGCGGTCCTGGAGGGCAACGCGGACACCGCCGTCCTCTCCGCGGACCTGCGCAAGCCGCGCGACATCATGGCGAGCGCCGAGGTGCGCGGGCTGCTCGACCTCGACCGGCCCGTCGCCCTGCTGCTCGTCGCCGTCCTGCACTTCATCGAGGACGCCGACGACCCGTACGCAGCGGTCACCGAGCTCGCCGAGGCGCTGGCCCCCGGCAGCATGCTCGTGGTGACCCACGCCTCCTACGACGGGATGCCCATCTCGCAGGAGCAGGCGGGCGGCACCGTCGGCGTCTACCGGGACACCGTGCGCAATCCGCTGATCATGCGCACCCCCGCGGAGATCGGCCGCTTCTTCGACGGGTTCGAGGTCGTCGAGCCCGGCATCGTGCCGATGCCCGTCTGGCGGCCCGAGACGGCGCCGGAGGACGAGGACCCGTACACCTTCGCGGGCTATGTGGGAGTGGGGCGCAAGCCGTGAGGGAAGAGCCGGGCGGACCGGAGGACCGACTGCGCAGGTTCGCCACCATCTGGAGCCGGGCCATCTACCCGGTGACGGCGACCTCGCTGACGCGGCCCGAGTTCGAGGACGAACTCGCGCCGCTCGCGCACACCCTGCGCGAGGCGCTCGCCGCACGCACCCTGGACGCCTCGCGCGCCAGGGCCGTCGGCGCGGGCCTCGTCGAGGCCCACTGCACGGACCCGGACGCGCTCAGCCGCACCCTGGACGTGGTCGAGGCCTACCTGGTCCTGTACTGCGGCGAGGAGGCGGACACCCCGGGCCGCGAGGACGACCTGCGCGCCCGCTGCTCCCGGATCCAGCACGAGATGGCCGCGGGCTTCGCCGCCGCGCTGCGCGAGCGCACCCGCGTCGAGCAGGAGGCCATCTCGCGGGCCGCGCTCGACGCCCGCAGCGCCGTCGCCGAAGCGCTGCACGCGAGCGAGGCCCGCTTCCGCGCGGTGTTCCACGGCGCCGCCATCGGCATCGGCATCGCCTCCCTCGACGGCACCGTCCTCGAGGTCAACGACGCCCTGGTGCGCATGTTCGGCGGCAGCGAGAGCGTGCTGCGCGGACGCAACACCACCGAGTGGACGCACCCCGAGGACGCCCCGCAGGTGTGGCACCTCTACCACGAGCTGGTGCGCGGCGAGCGCGAGCACTACCGCGTCGAGAAGGCCTTCCAGCGGCCCGACGGCACCGCCCTGTGGACCAATCTGACGGTGTCGCTGCTGCGCGACGCCGACGGCGTCCCCCAGTACCAGCTCGCGCTGATGGAGGACACCACCGAGCGCCGGCTGCTCAACCTGCGCCTGCGCTACGAGGCCACCCACGACGCGCTCACCGGACTGCCCAACCGCACCCTCTTCTTCGAACGCCTGGAGAAGGTGCTCGGCGCCGGCGAGGGTGCCCGCTTCGGCCTGTGCTACCTCGACCTCGACGGCTTCAAGACCGTCAACGACAGCCTCGGCCACGCCGTCGGCGACCGTCTCCTCGTCGAGGTCGCCGACCGGCTCCAGGCCTGCGCCACCGCGCCCGGCGAGATGGTCGCCCGGCTCGGCGGCGACGAGTTCGTCGCCCTCACCACCGGCCCGGACACCCGGACCGAGGTCGACGAGCTCGCGGGCCGCATCATGCACGCGCTCGCCACCCCGATCCGCATCGACGGCCGCGAACTGTCCGTGCGCGGCTCCATCGGCATCGTCGAGGGCCCGGCCGCCGAGCGCAGCCCCGCCGAGGTGCTGCGCAGCGCCGACATCACCATGTACCGGGCCAAGTCCGCGGGCGGCAACCGGTTCGAGCTCGCCGACCCCGAGGCCGACGCGCGGGCCATCACCCGGCACGGGCTCACCACCGCGCTGCCGGCCGCGCTGGACCGCGGCGAGTTCTTCATCGAGTACCAGCCGCTCGTGCACCTCGGCGACGGCAGTGTGCGCGGCGCCGAGGCGCTCGTACGGTGGCTGCACCCGCAGCACGGGGTGCTCGGGCCGGACCGGTTCATCCCGCTCGCCGAGCACACCGGGCTCATCGTGCCGCTCGGCCGCTGGGTCCTGGAGGAGTCCGTACGACAGGCCCGGGTCTGGCAGGAGCGGCACGCGGAGGCGGGGCCGCTGCGCATCAACGTGAACCTGTCGCCGATGCAGCTCACGCACCCCGGCCTCGTCTCCGACACCGTCGACATCCTGGAGCGGGCCGGGCTGCCGCCGGGCGCGCTGTGCCTGGAGGTCACCGAGTCGGCGCTCATCGGCGCGGACGACGACCTCCTCAAGCCCCTGCGCAGACTCTCCGAGATGGGGGTCGACATAGCCCTGGACGACTTCGGCACGGGGTACTCGAACCTGGCGAACCTGCGGCGGCTTCCGGTCAACGTGCTCAAGCTGGACCGCTCCTTCACGCAGGGCATGCAGCAGTTCCCGGCCGATCCGGTCGACCTGAAGATCGTGGAGGGCATCGTCTCGCTGGCCCACAGCCTGGACCTCGCGGTCACGGTGGAGGGCGTCGAGACGGGGGCGCAGGCCGAGCAGTTGCGGGAGCTCGGCTGCGACACGGCTCAGGGCTGGTACTACGCCCGCCCCGGCCCGCCGGACCGCCTCCACGACCTGGCCCTGGCGGACGCCACGGGCTGACTCCGTCGGTTCGGTCGCGCGACTGCGGGTGGTGGGGGCTGATCGCGCAGTTCCCCGCGCCCCTAGAGGCGAGCGGCTTCGCCGCTCAGCCTCTATCGGGGAAATGCGCCCGAAGGGCATGCATTTCAGGGGCGCGGGGAACTGCGCGATCAGCCCCCACCGACCCGCACCCGGAGACGAAACCAGGCGCCCCGAGCTCTCACTGGTCCCGCGCAAAAAGCAGGCGCTGAAGTTCGCGCGCAGCCCGCGGCGGCGCCACATCGGACCGGTGCGCGAGCGCGATGGTCCGGTGCAGTCCGGGCCGAGCCAAGGGCGTGACCCGAAGATCCGCCCCGGCCCGTGCCGCAACCATCCGCGGCACGACCGCCACCCCGAGCCCCGCCCGGACAAACCCCAGCACGGCATCCATCTCGCCCCCCTCCACCGCGAAATCCGGCTCGAATCCCTCCGCCCGGCAGGCCGCGACGGTCAGCTCCCGCAGGTCGTACCCGTGCCGGAACATGACGAGCCGCTCCCCCTCCAGGTCGGAGATCCGCACCGAGGCCCGCCCCCGCCCCGGCGCCGCCGCGTCCGGCGAGGACACCACGACGAGCTCCTCCCGCAGCAGCTCCACGGTCGTCAGCGCGGGCGCCGGCGCCGGCAGCGGCAGGACGACCAGGGCCAGATCCAGCGCCCCGCGCGCCAGTTCCCGTACGAGGTCGTGCGAGCCCGACTCCTCGATGAGGAGCTGGATGCCGGGGTAGCGGTCGTGGAAGGCGCGCAGCACGTCCGGCAGCAGGCCCGTGCACAGTGAGGGCGTCGCCCCCAGCCGCACCCGGCCGCGCTTCAGCTGCGCCAGCTCCTGCACCTCGTGCCGTGCCGTGTCCGCGTCCGCGAGGATGCGCCGGGCCAGCGGCAGCAGGGCCTCACCGGCGTCGGTCAGCGTGATGTTCCCCCGCGCTCGCAGGAACAGGTCGGCGCCGAGCTCCCGCTCCAGGGCACGGATCTGCTGGGACAGCGAGGGCTGCGCCACGTGCACGAGCTCGGCGGCGCGCGTGAAGTGCCGGGTCTCGGCGACCGCGACGAAGTACTGGAGCTGCTGGAACTGCATGAACCCAGGATAGTTCCCTGGATAGGCAGTGCCTATGGAAATGAGGCAGACCATGTCTTGGACCGATCGGGCCCCCGGCCCCTACCGTCAGTGGCATGGCTCTGGCAACACGGACGGACCGACGGCCGTCGATGACGCGCACGCTCTGGGACAGCACCGTCGGCAAGAAGACCGTGATGGCGGTCAGCGGCATCGTCATGCTGCTGTACCTGGTCGCCCACATGATCGGAAACCTCAAGATCTTCTTCGGCCCCGAGGAGATCAACCACTACGCGGTGTGGCTGCGCACCATGGGCGCCCCGGTCCTCCACCACGAGTGGGGCCTGTGGCTCGTGCGCGTCGTCCTCGTCGCCGCCGTCGTCGCCCACGCCACCTCGGCGTACCAGCTCAGCCGCCGCGGCATCAAGGCGCGCCCGAGCAAGTACGCCCACAAGAAGGCCCGCGCGAGCTACGCCACCCGCACCATGCGCTGGGGCGGCATCATCCTCGGCCTGTTCATCGTGTGGCACATCCTCGACCTGACGACCGGCACCGTGCACCCGGGCGGCTACGAGCACCTCCACCCGTACCAGAACATCATCGACACGTTCTCGACCTGGTGGAGCAACGTCGTCTACATCGTCGCCGTGGTCGCCCTCGGCTTCCACGTCCAGCACGGGTTCTGGAGCGCCGCGCAGACCCTCGGCGTCGGCAGCCGCACCCGCGACCGCGTCCTGAAGACCACGGGCAACGTCCTCGCCGTACTGCTCACCGCCGGCTTCGTCGCCGTGCCCGTGGGCGTCATGACCGGATTGGTGAGCTGAACACATGAGCACCTACGCGGACTACGCGACCGGCGAGCCGGTCGTCGACACCAAGGCGCCCGCCGGGCCCGTCGAGGAGCGCTGGGACAAGCGCCGCTTCGAGGCCAAGCTGGTCAACCCGGCCAACCGCCGCAAGCACACCGTGATCGTCGTCGGCACCGGCCTCGCCGGCGGCAGCGCCGGCGCCACGCTCGCCGAACAGGGCTACCACGTCGTCCAGTTCTGCTTCCAGGACTCCCCGCGCCGCGCCCACTCCATCGCCGCGCAGGGCGGCATCAACGCCGCGAAGAACTACCGCAACGACGGCGACTCCATCCACCGCCTCTTCTACGACACGGTCAAGGGCGGCGACTTCCGCGCCCGCGAGTCGAACGTGCGGCGCCTCGCCCAGATCTCCGTCGAGATCATCGACCAGTGCGTCGCCCAGGGCGTGCCCTTCGCCCGCGAGTACGGCGGTCTCCTCGACACCCGCTCCTTCGGCGGCGTCCAGGTGTCGCGTACGTTCTACGCCCGCGGGCAGACGGGCCAGCAGCTCCTGCTCGGCGCGTACCAGGCGCTCAGCCGGCAGGTCGCCGCGGGGAACATCGAACTGCACCCGCGCACCGAGATGCTCGACCTGATCGTCGTCGACGGCAAGGCCCGCGGCATCGTCGCCCGCGACCTCGTCACCGGGAAGATCGACACGTACTTCGCGGACGCCGTCGTCCTCGCCTCCGGCGGCTACGGCAACGTCTTCTACCTGTCGACGAACGCCATGAACAGCAACGCCACCGCGATCTGGCGGGCCCACCGGCGCGGTGCCCACTTCGCCAATCCCTGCTTCACCCAGATCCACCCCACCTGCATCCCGCGCACCGGCGACCACCAGTCCAAGCTGACGCTGATGAGCGAGTCGCTGCGCAACGACGGCCGCATCTGGGTCCCGAAGGCCAAGGGCGACACCCGCCCCGCGCACCAGATCCCCGAGGACGAGCGCGACTACTACCTGGAGCGCATCTACCCGTCCTTCGGCAACCTCGTCCCGCGCGACATCGCCTCCCGCGCCGCGAAGAACGTGTGCGACGAGGGCAGGGGAGTGGGCCCCGGCGGCCAGGGCGTCTACCTCGACTTCGCCGACGCCATCGCCCGCATGGGCAGGAAGGCCGTCGAGGCCAAGTACGGCAACCTCTTCGACATGTACCAGCGGATCACCGACGAGGATCCGTACCGGGTGCCCATGCGCATCTACCCGGCCGTGCACTACACGATGGGCGGCCTCTGGGTCGACTACGACCTCCAGACCTCCGTCCCGGGCCTCTTCGCGATCGGCGAGGCCAACTTCTCCGACCACGGCGCGAACCGCCTCGGCGCCTCCGCGCTGATGCAGGGCCTCGCCGACGGCTACTTCGTCCTGCCGGCCACCATCAACGACTACCTCGCCCGGCACCCGCACGAGGACGAGATCGACGCCGACCACCCGGCGGCGCAGGAGGTCCTCGCCGAGACCGAGGACCGCATCAACCTGCTGCTCGCCGTCGACGGCGACCGCACCCCGGACTCCTTCCACCGCGAACTCGGCGAACTCATGTGGGAGTTCTGCGGCATGGCCCGCACCGAGGAGGGCCTGCGCAAGGCCCTCGACCGGATCCCGCAGATCCGCGACGAGTTCTGGCGCCGCATCAAGGTGCCCGGCACCGGCGAGGAGTTCAACCAGTCGCTGGAGAAGGCCAACCGCATCGTCGACTACCTCGAGCTCGCCGAGCTCATGTGCCTCGACGCCCTGCACCGCGCCGAGTCCTGCGGCGGCCACTTCCGCGAGGAGTCCCAGACGCCCGACGGCGAGGCCGCCCGCCGCGACGAGGAGTTCTCCTACGCCGCCGCCTGGGAGTTCACCGGCACCGGCACCGCGCCGGTGCTCCACAAGGAAGACCTCGTCTTCGAGTACGTCCACCCCACCCAGCGGAGCTACGCATGAAGCTCACCCTGCGCGTCTGGCGCCAGAAGAACGCCGACGCCGAAGGCGCCATGTCCACGTACGAGGTGGACGGCATCTCCCAGGACATGTCCTTCCTGGAGATGCTCGACACCCTCAACGAGGAACTCATCGTCAAAGGCGACGACCCCGTCGCCTTCGACCACGACTGCCGCGAGGGCATCTGCGGCGCCTGCTCGCTCGTCATCAACGGCGACGCGCACGGCCCCGAGCGCACCACCACCTGCCAGCTGCACATGCGGTCCTTCCAGGACGGCGACACGATCGACATCGAGCCGTGGCGCGCCTCCGCGTTCCCGGTCGTCAAGGACCTGGTCGTCGACCGCTCGGCCTTCGACCGGATCATCCAGGCCGGCGGCTACGTCACGGCCCCGACCGGCGCCGCCCCCGAGGCGCACGCCACCCCGGTGCCCAAGCCCGACGCCGACTTCGCCTTCGAGCACGCCGAGTGCATCGGCTGCGGCGCCTGCGTCGCCGCCTGTCCGAACGGCGCGGCGATGCTCTTCACCTCGGCGAAGATCAACCACCTCAACGTCCTGCCGCAGGGCGCCCCCGAGCGCGAGACCCGCGTCCTGGACATGGTGGCGCAGATGGACGACGAGGGATTCGGCGGCTGCACCCTCACCGGCGAGTGCGCCACCGCCTGCCCGAAGGGCATCCCGCTCTTCTCCATCACCAGCATGAACAAGGAGTGGCTGCGCGCCAACCGCAAGGTCGGCCGCTGACCTTCGCAGAAACGCACAGAACGTCCCGCGAACAGCGCGGGGTGGGCGGGACCGGGAGTGGTGCTCAACCCCCGGTCCCGTCATCGCGTCCGTCCCCCGGAAATCCCGGCGACGGCGCCGCCGCCCCGTCGGTACGCTGCGCGGATGATCACGCAGCACGGCCCGGCCCACCACGAGGGGGACCTGGAGGCCCATCTCACCGTCGACGCCGGCGACGAGTCCGCCGTAGGACGCCTCGCCGACTGGGCCGCCGCGCGCGGACTCGGCTTCGCCCACATCGTCCTCGCCCGCGGCCACCACCCCTCCCAGCCCATGGTGACCCTCCGCGGCCACGGACACGCCGACACGTGGCTGCGTACGACGGTGGCCCGGGTGGCGACCGACCTGGCCCGGTCCGGTTTCCCGGTCCTGCGCGTGAAAGCCGAGACGACCCCGTGGGCCACGGGCGTCCCGCAGACCGACACCGAGGCCCAACTCGCCCCGCCCCACCTCCACTTCGAGCACCACGTCAAGCTCCTGCTCCCGCCCGAGGCCGACCTGGACGCCCTCACGGCCCGGGTCGTCGCCCACGGCGCCCACCTCTCCCGCAACGCCCGCCGCATCAGACCCGATGGCATGCAGGAACGCTTCGTGACCCAGCGCTGCCACGGCGTGGGCGCGAGAACGGCTCACCGCCGCCTGGAAGCCCTGCTGGCCGAGCTGCCAGACCCCCAAGTGCTGGAGACGGAACGCGAGTACGTGCTCCACGACACCCACCTGGACCTCGACGCGGGCTGGCTGGACCGGGCCCCTGGAGCGGCGCACGAAGTGCGCACTCCAGGGGCGCGGGACCCTATCGATATGCGGCTCCGCCGCGGGGCGCGACCAGCCCCCACCGGCCGCCCGCCCGCCACGAAACGGCCGAACCCGAGCTCTCAACGACACCCCCGCTCCGGAGAGGAGCCCCGCATGAATCCCGACCCCTGGACCCGCGCCCTCACCCCGGGCGCCCCGATCCCCCACACGCCTCCGACCGAGCAGAACACCCGCCCAGGCCACGCAGTGCCCCGCACACTCCTCCCCGCCCCCGAGGGCCTGACCCAACCCGCGGTCTTCGACCCGGCACTGACCCAGTACCCGAACGCCTTCCGCGCGGGCGACCCCCGCTTCACCGACGCCCGCGACGCAACCGCCTGGTTCCGAGCCAGACGCACCGCCCTCGACCTCGTGCTGTCCGCTGTCGCCGAGACTCCCCTCGGCGCCCGCCTCGTCCTGCGCGGCAGCGTCCTCATGGCGACCTGGTGCGGGGAGGACGCCCGCGAGCCCGGCGACCTGGACTTCGTCGCGCCCGAGGGATGGGCGTTCGAGGGCCCCGAGGCCGCCGAACTGTTCCCGCAGATCGCCGCCGCGGCGCAAGAGGCGTCGGCCGCCTGGCCGGACTCCCTGGTGTGGATCGACGCGGCCGGAGCGGTCACCGAGGACATCTGGACGTACGACCGGGTGCCCGGACACCGGCTCCTGCTGCCGTGGACCGCACCCGGCACCGCCGGCGGCACCGTGCAGATCGACGTCGTGTACGACGAGCCGCTCGCCGAGCCCGCCGTCCGCACCGCCCTGAACCCCCTCGGCGACGGCCCGCCCAGCACCCTCCTGACCGTCACACCGGGTCTCTCCCTCGCCTGGAAGATCATGTGGCTGATCAGCGACATGCACCCGCAGGGCAAGGACCTGTACGACGCCGTGCTCCTCGCGGACCTGGGGCCTGTCGATTTCGACGTGCTGCGTGCCGCCTTCGTGCTGTCCGGCAACGAAGCCCTGGTGCCGGGCGGACGCTGGTGGCTGAACGAGATCTACTTCGGCACGGACATCGGCTGGGAGCACTTCCAGGGCGAGTACCCGCACGTCACCGGCACCGTCGACGCGTACTACGCCCGGCTCGCCGCGGCCCTCGAACCGGTGATCGCCCGCGCCGAACGGGACGCGGACCTGCCCCCGTACGAGCGCTGGGCGCGCTGGCTGACCCCGCTCGTGGACCGGGTCCGCGCCACGGACCCGACCGAACCCGCCCGCGCGCTGGGCCGGCTGGCCGGGGCCGGGACCGCCGGGGTGCGCGGGGCCGTCGTGGTCGTGCGCGAGATCCTCGGCCGTGACGCCGTCACGCTGGACGAGGCGCTGGCCCTCGTCCTGTACGGCGACGAGCGCTGGAGTGGTTGGCGCGATCGCTCCCACCTGTGGCCACAGGCCCTGGAGGGGCTCGCGTGACACCCGGGTGCGCCGGAGCGAACCGACAACCTCCGGCGCACCCCTGACGTACCGTCACCTCTTGCGGGTACCGTCGCCGCATGTATCCGGGAGCGTACGACCGAGCCAGGCCGGCCGTCGTCACGGCCGACGGCACCGTCACCCTCACCTATGGGCGCCTCGAGGAGAACTCGCTGCGCCTCGCCGACCACCTGCGCACCGCGGGCCTGCGCAGAGGCGACCATGTGGCTCTGCTGTCCGACAACGACCCGCGCGTCCTGGAGGTCTACTGGGCCGCGCTGCGGTCCGGCCTCTACCTGACCGCCGTCAACCACCACCTCACCGCCGAGGAAGCCGCGTACATCGTGCGCGACTGCGGGGCGAGCGCCCTCATCGTCTCCGGGGCGCTCGACGCGACGGGCGACCGCGTCGAGGAGCTCGTGCCCGAGCTGCGGCACCGGCTCGGCTTCGACGACGGCAGCTACGACCGCGCCCTGGCCGCCGCGTCCCCCGAACCGCCCGCCGTGCAGCCGCGCGGCGCCGACATGCTCTACTCGTCCGGCACGACGGGACGCCCCAAAGGCATCGAACCCGACCTGCCCGAAGGCGACATCCGCACCGACCCGTCCACGTACCAGCTGCTCTTCCAGCCCATGTACGGCTTCGACGAGGACACCGTCTACCTGTGCCCGGCCCCGCTCTACCACGCGGCGCCGCTGCGCTTCTGCTACACCGTCACCGCGACCGGCGGCACGGTCGTCCTGATGAAGGCCTTCGACGCGCGGGAGGCGCTCGCCGCGATCGAACGGCACCGCGTCACCCACAGCCAGTGGGTGCCGACCATGTTCGTCCGCATGCTCAAACTGCCTGACGCGGAGCGCACCGCGTACGACGTGTCGTCGATGAAGGTCGCCATCCACGCCGCCGCGCCCTGCCCCGTCGAGGTCAAGCGGCGGATGATGGACTGGTGGGGGCCCGTGCTGCACGAGTACTACGCGTCGACCGAGGCCAACGGCATCACGTTCATCGGCCCGCAGGAGTGGCTGGCGCGGCCCGGCTCGGTCGGGCGCGGCGGGCTCCTCGGCGAGCTGCGGATCTGCGACGAGGCGGGAAAGGTGCTGCCGCCGGGGGAGACCGGCACCGTCTACTTCGAGCGCGAGGAGCTGCCCTTCCGCTACCACCGCGACGACGGCCGCACCCGCGAGGCCCAGCACCCCGAGCACCCGAACTGGACCACGACCGGCGACATCGGCCACGTCGACGAGGACGGCTACCTCTACCTCACCGACCGCAGGGCCTTCACGATCATCTCCGGCGGGGTCAACATCTACCCGCAGGAGATCGAAGACTGCCTGGTGCTGCATCCGGCCGTCAGCGACGTCGCGGTCATCGGTGTGCCGGACGAGGAGATGGGGGAGGCGGTCCACGCCTTCGTCCAGGCCGCCGAAGGCGCCGATGCCGGACCGGAGTCGGGGCGCGAGCTCATCGCGTACCTGCGCGACCGGATCGCCCACTACAAGGTGCCGCGCCAGGTCGTGTTCGTGTCCGAGCTGCCGCGCACCCCGACCGGCAAACTCGCCAAGGGGGTGCTGCGGCGCGCGGTCGTCGACGCGGCCGGTCAGGCGCCGAGCGCCCGCGCCAGATAGGGCGCGGTGCGGCTGTCCGGCGCCGCCGCCACCGTCGCGGGCGGGCCCGCCACGACGATCCGCCCGCCCGCGTCCCCGCCGCCGGGGCCCAGGTCCACGACCCAGTCGGAGCCCGCGACCACGCTCATGTCGTGCTCGACGACCACCACCGAGTTCCCCGCGTCGACGAGCCCGTGCAACTGGCGCAGCAGCACCTCGACGTCCGCCGGATGCAGTCCCGTTGTCGGCTCGTCCAGGAGGTACAGGGTGTGCCCGCGCCGTACCCGCTGCAGCTCACCGGCCAGTTTGATGCGCTGGGCCTCGCCGCCGGACAGCTCCGTCGCGGGCTGGCCGAGCCGCAGATAGCCGAGGCCGACCTCCCGCAGGGTCCGCAGACTGCGCAGCACGGCCGTCGCCGCCGCGTCGTCGGCGAAGAACTCCGCCGCCGCGTCCACCGTCAGGTCGAGCACCTCCGCGATGTTCCGCCCCCGGTAGGTGACTTCGAGGGTCGGCGGGTTGTAGCGGGCCCCCGCGCAGTCCGGGCACGGCGCGTACGTGCTCGGCAGGAACAGCAGCTCGACGCTGACGAAGCCCTCGCCCTGACAGGTCTCGCAGCGCCCGCCCGCCACGTTGAAGGAGAACCGGCCGACGCCGTACCGGCGGGCCTTCGCCTCGTCCGTGGCGGCGAACACCTTGCGCACGACGTCGAACAGACCGGTGTACGTGGCCAGGTTGGAGCGCGGGGTGCGTCCGATCGGCTTCTGGTCGACGACCACGAGCCGCCCCACACCGTCCAGCTCCTCGGTGATCTCACCGATGAGCGTCGACTTCCCGGAGCCGGAGACGCCCGTGACCGCCGTGAAGGCCCCGAGCGGCAGCTCGGCCGTGACGTCGCGGAGGTTGTGCCGCGTCACCGGACCGATCTTCAACCAGCCCGTGGGCGTGCGGGTCTGACGCGGCGTCACAGGCGACTCGTCGAAGAGGAAGCGGGCCGTCGCCGACCCCTCGACCTGCCGCAGCGCCTCCACCGGGCCGCTGTGCAGCACCTGCCCGCCGTGCTCGCCCGCCAGCGGGCCGACGTCGACCAGCCAGTCCGCGCGGCGCATCACGTCCAGATGGTGCTCGACCACGAACACCGAGTTCCCCGCGTCCTTCAGCCGGTCGAGCACCGTCAGCAGGGACTCGGTGTCGGCGGGGTGCAGCCCGGCCGACGGCTCGTCGAGTACGTACACGACCCCGAAGAGCCCCGATCTCAACTGAGTGGCCAGGCGCAGGCGTTGCAGTTCACCGGCCGACAGGGTGGGCGTCGGCCGGTCCAGGCCCAGATAGCCGAGCCCCAGCTCCGTCACCGTGGCGATCCGGGCCCGCAGGTCCTCCGTCAGCACCCGCGCCGTCTCCGACATCCCGTCCGGCAGGTCGAGCAGCGTGGACAGCTCCGACAGCGGCATCCGGGCCAGCTCCGCGATGGTGCGGCCCGCGAACGTGACCGCCAGTGCCTCCTTGCGCAGCCGGGCCCCGCCGCACAACGGGCACGGCTCGCTCTTCAGGAACTTCTCCGCCTTCGCCCGCAGGGTCGCGCTCTTGGAGTCCGCGAACGTCTTCATCACGTACCGGTCGGCGCTCATGTACGTGCCCTGGTACGGGCGCTGGATCCGGTCCGCGTCCCGCACCGGATGCACCGTCACCACCGGCTGCTCGTCCGTGAACAGGATCCAGTCCCGGTCGGCCTGCGGCAGCTCCCGCCAGGGCCGGTCCACGTCGTGGCCGAGCGTGTCCAGGATGTCCCGCAGGTTCTTGCCCTGCCAGGCGCCCGGCCAGGCCGCGACCGCGCCCTCGCGGATCGACAGGGACGGATCGGGGACGAGGAGTTCCTCGGTCGTGCGGTGGATCAGGCCCAGGCCGTGGCACTCCGGGCAGGCGCCCGCCGCCGTGTTCGACGAGAAGGCGTCGGAGTCCAGCCGCTCGGCGCCCTCCGGATAGTCGCCGGCCCGGGAGAACAGCATCCGCAGCGAGTTCGACAGCGTCGTGACCGTGCCGACCGAGGACCGGGAGGTCGGCGCGGAGCGGCTCTGCTGGAGCGACACCGCGGGCGGCAGCCCCGTGATCGAACCGACCCGCGGCGCCCCCACCTGATGGATCAGGCGCCGCGCGTACGGGGCGACGGACTCGAAGTAGCGCCGCTGCGCCTCCGCGTACACCGTGCCGAACGCCAGCGACGACTTGCCCGAGCCGGAGACCCCGGTGAACACGGCGAGGACGTCGCGCGGGATGTCCACGTCGACGCCCCGCAGATTGTGCTCGCGGGCGCCCCGCACCCGGACGAAGCCGTCGTGGCGGGGATCGGGCGGGGCGGCGTGCGGCATGGGCGGGGCTCCGGTCGTGCGTGCTGGTGCGGGCGGGACGGGTGCGTCCCGAGGAGGGGCCGGGACAAACCCCACCATCCTAGGCCGCGGCGAGGCGGGCGACCCGGGCGAGCCTGCGGTAGGACTCCAGCAGCCCCTCACGGTCGTACGTGCTGGTCGTGACCAGCACCTCCTGCGCCCCGCTCTCCTTGATCACGGTCGTGAGCTCGTCGGCGACCTGCTGCTCCGTGCCGACGATGTGGCCGTGCAGGCCCGACTCGTACAGCTCGCGCTCCTTGGGCGTCATGTCGAGGCCGGTGATCCGCTCCGCGGGCGGCAGCGGCGGGAACGTGCCGTGCGTGCGGGAGTGCGCCGCCGACCAGGCCTCGGGAATCAGCAGCCGGCGCGCCTCCGGCTCGCTGCCCGCCATGGCGACCGTCCCGGAGATCACCACGTACGGCTCGGCCGCCCAGGGGGAGGGACGGAACTCCGCGCGGTAGCGGTCGATGCCGCGCAGCATCTTCGACCGGTTGCGGAAGTCGCCGATGACCATCGGCAGGCCCGCCCGGGCGGCGATCGTCGCGCCCTCGCCCATCGCGAGCACGAACGGCGGCACGGTGAGCCCTTCCGAGGGCCGGGCGTGCACCCGGGTGGACGACGTGCCGGTGAAGAACGCGAGGAGCTCGTCGAGCTGCGCCGCGAAGTCGTCCGCGTCGTCCTTGTCCCGCCCGAGCGCCCGGCGCACCCCGTCGGTGAACCCCACCGACCGGCCGAGCCCCATGTCGATCCGCCCCGGGAACAGCGACTCCAGCACCCCGAACTGCTCGGCGACGACCAGCGGCTGATGGTTGGGCAGCATCACACCGCCCGTGCCGACCCGGATCGTGCGGGTGGCGGCGGCCACGGCGGCGGCGAGCACGGTCGGCGCGGAGCCGGCGACGCCCGGCACCCCGTGATGCTCCGACACCCAGACGCGGTGGTACCCGAGCCGCTCCAGGTCCTGCGCGAGCGCGACGGTGTCCCGCAGCGCCTGCGCGGCGGTCGAGCCCTCGCGGGTGCGGGAGCGGTCGAGGACGGAGAAGCGAACGGTGTCGGGCACGGTGGTCACGTCCTGGTTCAACGCGCGGGCGCGGAGATGATTCCCGTACGTCCCCGGAGTCCGGCGCGCGCTCTACAGTGGCCCGGTGACTTCCGACGTACGCCGTGACCTGGCCGTGTTCGACCTCGACGGGACGCTCGCCGACACCGAGCACCGGCAGAGGTTCCTGGAGCGCAAGCCGCGGGACTGGGACGGGTTCTTCGGTGCCGCCCCGCTGGATCCGCCGCTCCCCGAAGGCGTGGCGCTGGCCCGCAGGAGCGCGGGGGAGTGCGAGGTCGTGTATCTCACCGGGCGCCCCGAGCGGTGCCGCGCGGACACGCTGGCCTGGCTCGCCGAGCACGGACTGCCCGAGGGCGCGCTGCACATGCGGCGCAACGACGACCGCAGGCCCGCCCGCGTCACCAAGCTCGCGACGCTGCGCCGCCTGGCGCGCGGCCGGACGGTGCGCATGCTCGTGGACGACGACGAGCTGGTGTGCCTGGAGGCGGAGCGCGCCGGGTTCACCGTCGTACGGGCCCGCTGGGCGAGCCCGTCGGCGGCGCTGAAGGACGCGCAGGAGCGTGAGGGCCGCACCTGAGACGCGGCCCCGGGGTCACTCCTCCCCGTCGAGACGGAACCCGACCTTGAGGCCGACCTGGTAGTGCTCCGGTTGTCCGTCCACGATCTGGCCCCGCACCTGCGTGACCTCGAACCAGTCGAGGTTGCGCAGGGTCTGGGAGGCCCGTGCGATGCCGTTGCGGATCGCCTGGTCGACGCCTTCGTGCGAGGTGCCGACGATCTCGGTGACGCGGTACGTGTGGTTCGACATGCTTCCACCGTGCCCCAGGGCGGCCGGGTCCGCCACGGGGAGGCGGTGACGGTCACGGTGGGTGCGCGCCGGCCGCTCCGGCTACTTCTCCGTAACCCTTGACCGGGCCATTGGTCCATACCAAAATCCCGGTCACACCCGTTCGAGCCGCGCGCTCGTCCCCCACGTCGGGCGAACCACCCCTGTCCTCAGGCAGAAAGCGACCCCGCGTGAGATCCCGTCGAGCCCTGTTGTCCCTGAGTTCCCTCGCCGTCGTGACCGGCACGCTCCTCACGGCGTGCGGAGCCCTCCCGGGCGGCACGGCCGAACGGCGCACGGTCACCGTGTGGCTGATGAAGGGCAGCGCGTCCGACGCGTTCCTGGACCGCTTCACCCGGCGGTTCGAGGCCGAGCACGAAGACCTGCGCCTCGACATCCGCGTCCAGGAGTGGACGAACATCGGCCAGAAGGTCACGACCGCGCTGAAGGCCGAGGGCGGTGACGGACCCGACGTCGTCGAGGTCGGCAACACCCAACTGCCCACGTACATCGACACCGACGGCCTGCTCGACCTGTCCCTGGAGGCGGCCCGCGACCTCGGCATGGACGACTGGCTCCCCGGCCTCGCCGAACCCGGCGTCGACCGCGCCCGCCAGTACGGCGTCCCCTGGTACGCCGCCAACCGCGTCGTGATCTACAACAAGGACCTCTTCGCCCGCGCCGGAATCAAGCAGCCGCCGAAGACCCGCGACGACTGGCTCGCCCTGACCCGGCGCCTCGACACCCCGGGACAGCAGGGCATCTACCTCGCCGGACAGGACTGGTACACGCTCTCCGGATTCATCTGGGACGAGGGCGGCGAGCTCGCCCGCGAATCCGCCGGCACCTGGACCGGCGCCCTCGACAGCCCCGCCGCCCTGCGCGGCATGGCTTTCTACCAGCAACTCCAGGCGCTCGGCGAGGGTCCGAAGGACGCCGACGAGGAACACCCGCCGCAGGCCGAGGAGTTCGCGGGCGGCGACGTCGCACAGATCATCTCCGTGCCCGGTGCCACCCAGGCGATCCTCGCGAAGAACCCGGAGCTCAAGGGAAAGTTGGGCTACTTCCCGATCCCCGGCAAGACCGCCGCCCGGGCGGGCACCGTCTTCACCGGTGGCTCGGACCTCGTCGTCCCCGCGAACACCGACGACCGCTCCGGCGCCCTCGACGTCATCAAGGCCCTGGCCGGGGAGAAGTGGAACACCGACCTGGCCAGGACCATGGACTACGTGCCGAACAAGACGACCCTGGCCCCGGCCGTGGCCGGCGAACCGGGCGTCGCCGCCATGGCCGTCGGCGCCGCCCACGGCCGGGCGACCCCGGCGTCCCCGCGCTGGGCGACCGTCGAGGCGGACAACCCCATCAAGACGTACATGTCCGACGTCCTGCGGGGCGCCGCCCCCGGCCCCGCCGCGCGGCAGGCGTCCCGCGAGATCACCCGACGCCTCGACGAACGCAATCCGTGACCCGCCCCGTCGTGCGCTAGCGGGTCGGCGTGCTCAGGGACAGCGCGAAGCGGTCCTGCGCGTCCGTCCACCAGCGCACCGTCTCCAGACCGGCGGCCCCGAGCTCCCGCTCGACCCCGGCACGCCGGAACTTCGCCGACACCTCCGTGCGCATCTCCTCACCGGCCGCGAAGTCCACCGCCAGATCCAGAGCGGGGATCTTCACGGTCTGCGCGGTGGCGGCCCGCAGCCGCATCTCGATCCACTCCCGCTCCGCGTCCCACACCGCGACGTGCGCGAACGCCTCCAGGTCGAAGTCGGCGCCGAGCTCCCGGTTCACGACCGACAGCACGTTCTTGTCGAACGCGGCCGTCACCCCCTCCGCGTCGTCGTACGCCGCCACCAGCACCGACGGCTCCTTCACGAGGTCCGTGCCCAGCAGGAAGAAGTCGCCGGGCGCGAGCATGTCCCGTACGGAGCCCAGGAACGCGGCCCGCTCGTCGGGCAGCAGGTTCCCGATCGTGCCGCCGAGGAACGCCACCAGGCGCGGCCCCGGCGTGTCCGGCAGCGTGAGGCCCGCCGTGAAGTCGGCGAGCAGCGCGTGGATGGTCAGCCCCGGATGCCCGGCGAGCAGCGTCTTCCCCGCGCCCCGGAGCGCGCTCTCGCTCACGTCCACCGGGACGTACGCCTCCAGGCCGCTGAACTCCTCCAGGAGGTGCCGCGTCTTGTCCGACGAGCCGGACCCCAGCTCGACGAGAGTGCGGGCGCCGGTCGCGGCGGCGATCTCACCGGCCCGCGCGAGCAGGATCTCCCGCTCGGCCCGGGTCGGGTAGTACTCCGGCAGCTCGGTGATCCGGTCGAACAGTTCGCTGCCGCGCGCGTCGTAGAACCACTTCGGCGGCAGCGTCTTGGGCGTACGGGTCAGCCCGTGCAGCACGTCGGAGCGCAGCGCGGCCTCCGTGGCGTGCTCGGGCAGGGTGCGGGTCAGCTGGAACGGGCTCACGCGGATGGCTCCTTGAGCGGGGTCAGCAGGACGTCGGCGCGGCTCGCCGCGAGCAGGGTGCGATCGGGCACCTCGGTCCAGTGCGGATCGTCGTCGTAGGGCTCGGAGGCGACCACGGTGCGGTTCCCGGGCTCGGCCAGGTACCAGAGGGTGTCGCCCCAGGCGGTCGCGGCGATCGTCTCGCCGTCGGTCAGCAGGAAGTTGAGCCGGGCACCGGGCGCCGCCTCGGCGACCTCGACGACGGTGTCGGCGAGCGCCTGCGGCGCCGGATCACCGGCGCGCAGCCGCAGCAGCACGAGCGCCCACAGGAACGCGGCGTCGCAGCGGGCCTCCAGGGACAGCAGGTCGGCGGCCGGCAGGGTGTGGACGAGCGAGGTCAGCGAGCGCGGCCAGCCGGGCACCGCGCCGTTGTGGCTGAACAGCCAGGGCCCGGCCGCGTACGGGGCGGCGGCGGCCTCTCCGTCGGCGCCGCCCAGGGTCGCGTCCCGGACCGCGGCGAGCAGCGCGCCCGAGCGGACCACCCGGGCCAGATCGGCGTAGGACTGGTCGCCCCAGATCGGCGCGGCCCGCCGGTAGCGGCCCGGCACCGGGTCGCCCTCCGCGTACCAGCCGACGCCGAACCCGTCCGCGTTGACGGTGCCGTGCCGCTGCCGGCGCGGCTCCCACGACTGCCGGAACAGACTGTGCGGCGGCGCGTCGAGCACCTCGCCCAGCGCCACCGGCGGCCCCAGATAGGCCAGATGACGGCACATCAGCGGACCTCCTGCGCAGCCGGTCCGGCATCACGGGCCGTACGGAACCCGGAGAAGATCTGGCGCCGCACCGGATAGTCCCAGTTGCGGAACGTGCCCCGGCAGGCCACGTCGGCCACCGCGAACGAGCCACCCCGCAGCACCTTGTACTCGGGCCCGAAGAACACCTCGGAGTACTCTCGGTACGGATAGGCGACGAACCCCGGGTACGGGGCGAAATCGCTGGACGTCCACTCCCACACGTCCCCGATCAACTGCCGTACCCCGAGCGGCGATTCACCCGCCGGGTAGCTGCCGGCCGGGGCGGGGCGCAGATGCCGCTGACCGAGATTGGCGCGCTCCGGCGTCGGGTCGGCGTCGCCCCACGGGTAGCGCCGCGAGCGGCCCGTCACCGGATCGTGCCGGGCGGCCTTCTCCCACTCCTCCTCGGTCGGCAGTCGCCGCCCCGCCCAGCGGGCGTAGGCGTCGGCCTCGTACCAGCTCACGTGCAGCACCGGCTCGTCCGGCGGCACCAGCTCCGTCACCCCGAACCGACGGCGCACCCAGTCACCCGCCTCGCGCCGCCAGAACAGCGGTGCGTGCAGGCCGTGTTCACGGACCGCGGCCCAGCCCGCAGGATCCCACCAGCGTGGATCCTCGTAGCCGCCGTCGGCGAGGAACTCCAGGTACGCGGCGTTCGTGACCGGCGTCGTGTCGATGTGGAACGCGGCCACCTCACGCGTGTGCGCGGGCCGCTCGTTGTCCAGCGACCACGGCTCCGCCGACGTGCCCATCGTGAACGGGCCCCCGGGCACCAGGACTTCGGCCGGACCGGTGAACGGCACGGCGAGCGGCTCCGGGTCCGGCGCCGACAGTGCCGCCGCCCCCGACCTCAGCTGGTGCGTGATCAGCATCGTCTCGTCGTGCTGCTGCTCGTGCTGGGCGATCATGCCGAACGCGAAGCCCGCCCGGGTCAGCCGGGCCGGACCGTCCACGTCGAACGTCGCCTTCTCCAGCACGTCCAGCGCCCGCCCGCGCACGTCCGCCGCATAGCCGCGCGCCTCCTCCGGCGCCAGCAGCGGCAGCTTGGGCCGCTCGGAACGCGGGTGCTCGAAGGCGTCGTACAGCGGGTCGATCTCGGGCCGCATCGCCTCCTGGCCCGCCACCGCCCGCAGCAGCCACTGCTCCTCCTGGTTGCCGATGTGCGCCAGGTCCCAGACCAGCGGTGACATCAACGGCGAGTGCTGCGCGGTCAGTTCGGGATCTTCCACACAGCTCGTCAGGAGGGTGGTGCGGCGGCGCGCTGCCTCCAGGGCGTCCACCGCGCGGACGCGCAGCGCCTCAGGATCGGTGAGGAAGTCGGTGCGGTTCTCCTCGGTGGTCATGAGCGGACGGTCCTCCCCTGGACAGGCGTTTGCGTCAGTGGATCGAGCACGTCGTCGGCGGGGCAGCGGCCCCGCAGCACGTAACGGCGGTGGAAGTCCTCGACTGCCCGCCGCACGTCCGCGCCCGCGCCGAGCCGGGGCAGCGCCTCAAGCGCCGCCGCGAAACAGGCCGTCGCTGCCTCCCGCAGCTCGGGATCGGTCAGCGCGAGACGGGCCGCGTCGCGCCACAGCGGATTGTGCGGCGCGGGACGCTCCCCGGCCCGCTCGGCCAGCGGCTTCACCGCCCGGTACGCGGTCTCCGCGGCCTGCGGATCGTCGAACAGCGCCGTCGTCACCGCGAGCGGCACCAGCCAGCCGTCCTCGCCCGGCTGCGCGTCGATCATGCGCAGTTCGAGGTGGCCGCGCGGACGCACCGGCGGGAACAGCGTCGTCAGGTGGTAGTCGAGATCGTCCCGGGTCGGCCGACGCGGCTGCCCCGTGCGCGCCCATTCCCGGAACGTCAGCCCCTCCGGCACCTCCCACGGGCCGTCGGCGCTGCGCACACACATCACGGGCGCGTCCAGCACCCGCCGGGCCCAGGCCTCGCGCGGCTCCCCGTCGGGGGACGGCGCCGCCGAGCGGCCCGCGTCGATCCGCGCCCACAGCAGTTGCCGGGTCGACCGCCAGCCCGTGGGACGGCCCGACAGCATGGGTGAGTTGGCGAAGGCCGCGACGAGCACGGCGCCCAGCAGATGGCCGAGCACCCAGCGCCGCGCGTGGCCCAGCGGACCCGGTTCCTCGTACCCGGCGTCCAGGCACACCTGCACCGAGGCGGAGGAGCACATCATGGAGCGTCCGGCCGGTCCCGCCCGGTCGAGGCAGGCCTCCAGAGCGTCGTAGCGGGGGCGTCGCAGCAGCCGGCGGGGCGGGCGCCACGGGTCCGTGCCGTGCCCGGCCAGGACGAGGCCGTGGGCGCGGAGTGCGGTGCGGACGGCGGTCAGATCGGCCTGGACGGCCGAGACGCATTCCGTCAGGGTGGCGGCGGGGAGCGAACTGAGCTCCAGCTGGCCGCCGGGCTCCACCGTGAGCGCGGAGCTCAGCGGCAGGGCGCGCAGCGCGGCATAGGCCGCGTCGAGCCGTTCGGGCGGTAACGGCAGGCGGGGGCGGTGCGTCTCGTGGACGATCCACTCCAGCTCGACACCCACCGCGCGGGGCGGGCCGGTCTTGAAGCAGATGCCCTGCACCAGGGCCTCCGCCTCGGTCTCGGTGACCAGGTCACCGAGCGTCGTACAGTCTCCCTCGGTCATGCGGGGATCCTCCTGGTCGGTTCGCTTCCATGGTCCCCGGTGGGGACCGCGCCGTCGATTCGGGCCCGTACGGACACCGCCGGTGCGGCGGCGCCCGTACTACCCAAGACGGTCGCGGCGGATCGCACAAGGGTGCGCCTCGGGAGTCCGTCGGGACGGGAAAATCTGTTGCACGGGCGGCCACCGGAAGCTCACGATCGTTTCATGAGCACGACGGGGGAGCGGGCATGAGCGCCCGGCTGCGCGGGATCGCGCAGGACACGGAGAAGATCGTCGCCGCGGGGGAGTACACGACCGGGACCGGACGCGTCGTCCGCATCGCGGACGCGGTGGCCCGGGCCAAAGCGGGCACCCGCCTGTACGGACCCGACCCCGTGCCCGCGGCACCGACCGGGGACGGCCGCGGCGAGATCACGGTCACCGGCGAGAGCAGCCTGGACGCGGCCCGCCGCATGACGGCCGCCCGCCCCGAGCCGGTCGCGGTCCTGAACTTCGCCTCGGCCCGCAATCCGGGCGGCGGCTACCTGAACGGCGCGCAGGCCCAGGAAGAGGCCGTCTGCCGCGCCTCCGCGCTCTACACCTGCCTGATCGAGGTGCCCGAGTTCTACGCCCACCACCGCGCCGACCGGGACGTCTTCTACACGGACCGGGTGATCCACGCGCCGGGCGTCCCCGTCTTCCGCGACGACACCGGACGCCTCCTGGAGAGCCCGTACGAGGTCGGCTTCCTCACCTCACCCGCGCCGAACGCGGGCGTGATCGCGGCCCGCACGCCCGAACGGGTGGCGCGGATCCCGGCCGCGCTCGCCTCCCGCGCCGAGCGGGTCCTGGAGGTCGCCGCCGCGCAGGGGTACCGCCGGCTCGTCCTCGGGGCCTGGGGCTGCGGCGTGTTCCAGAACGATCCGGCGCACGTGGCCGAGGCGTTCCGCGCCCTGCTCACCGGCCGGTTCGCCGGAGCCTTCGACGAGATCGTGTTCGGCGTCCTCGACCGGACCCGGGGCGCCACGACCCGCTCGGCGTTCGAGCGGGTCCTGACGCCCGTGGGAGAAGCGGGCGCCGCGGGTCAGCGCCAGCCGTAGCGCTCCCGCAGCCGCAGCACCACCAGGTTGAACCGGCCGCGGTCCAGGGCGCAGGCCTCGCGCCGCATCCCGCGCTCGTGCACCCGCAGCACGCGGTCCAGGTCCACCCACGAAGGCCGTCCCTCGCGGTCCCAGGGCCCCGAGCCGATCGCCACCCACTCGCGGTCGGCGTCGTGCCGCTTGCTCGACAACTGCACCGCGAGCAGCGTGCCGCCCGCCTCACGGGCCACGACGAGCACGGGCCGGTCCTTGCCCCGCCCGTCGTTCTCCTCGTACGGCACCCAGGTCCACACGATCTCCCCGGGGTCCGGATCGCCGTCGTGCGCGGGCGCGTACTCGGTGCGCACCCGGCCGATCCCGCGCGGTTCGGCCTCGACGGTGGCGGTCGCACCGCCGCGTCCCGGGTGCGCAAAGGTGTCGGTGTCGGTCGCGGGGTCATCCCTGAAGGCAGTCACGCGGGTCACGTTAGAGGCTGGACGGCGCAATCCGCGCGGCGGGTCCACCCCCGGGCCGACAGGCTCGGACCATGGCACGACGACACACCCCGGCCCCACGCCCGCGACGCGCCGTCCGGGCCGGCCGGATATCCCGCTGGGTCCCAAAAGCGCTTGCCGCCCTGGCCGTTCTGGCACTCCTGCCCGCGCCCGCGGCCGCCCGCACGGCGGACCCGGCACCGTCGGCTCCGGCACCGTCGACGCCGGCACCGTCGGCTCCGGCACAGTCGACGCCGACACCCGAGAAGACCCGCACCGTCTCCGCCTGGCTCCCGTACTGGGACCAGGACAACGCCTACCGGTCGGCCCTCGCCCACGCCGCGCAACTGCGCACGGTCAGCCCCTTCTGGTACGAGACCCGCTCCGCCGGCGAGGTCGCCGGGTTCCCCGGGGCCGGCGACCGCACGATCATCGACGGGCTGCGCGCCCAGGGCGTCCAGGTCGTCCCGACCGTCATGGAACAACTCCCGCCCGGCGCCCTCGCTGCCGTCATGACCAGCGCCGCACAGCGCGCCGCCCACATCGACACCCTGCTCGCCGTCGTCCGCAGCCGCGCCTACGACGGACTCGACATCGACTACGAGTCCATCGCGCCGACCCCCGAGGCCACGTACCCGGCGGTGCGCGACGGCTTCGCCGACTTCGTCACCGACCTCTGCGCCCGCCTGCACGCCGCGGACAAGCAGTGCGTCGTCACTGTCAGCCCCAAGACCCGTACCACCGGCCGCATCTGGAACTACAAGCGCCTCGGCGCCGCCGCCGACCGGCTGCGCGTCATGGCCTACAACCTGCACGACGCCGCCGGCACGCCCGGCCCCCTCTCCAGCCCGCAGTGGTACGACGAGATCCTCACCCGCGCCACCGCCGAAGTCCCGCTGGACAAACTGGAGATGGGGCTGCCCGCCTACGGCTGGGACTGGACACGCGGCAAGCTCGGCCGCGCCGGGCACGTCACTGCGCGGCAGGCCGAAACCCTGCGCCGCGAGGTCGGTGCCGCCTACACCCTGGACCCCGACTCCCGCACCCCGCACTTCACGTACACGAAGGACGGCGAGGAGCACGACGTCTGGTATCAGGACGCGCGCGGCGTCGCGCAGCACCTGCCCGTGCTGCGCAAGTACGGGGTCCGCGCCACCGCCCTGTGGGCCCTCGGCTTCGAGGAACCCGAACTGTGGCCCACCTTGGGGACGCTCTAGCAGGAACCGGGCGGCCGGTGCTCGAACCAGCGCTGGTCCGCCTCCAGTTGAGCCGCCAGCGAGATCAGCAGCGGCTCGCTGTGGGCGGGCCCCAGCAGTTGCGCGCCCACCGGGAGGCCGCCGCCGGCCAGGCCCGCGGGCACGTTCACCCCGGGCCAGCCCAGCACGTTCCACGGCCACGCGTACGGACACGCCGCGATCATCGCCCGGTCCGTGCGCCAGCCGCTGAGCCCCGCCATCGCGCCGATCCGGGGCGCGGGCGTCGCCGTCGTCGGGGCGAGCACCACGTCGTAGGTGTCGAACACCGCCCCGACCCGCCGGTGCAGGGCCGCCTCGGCGCGCCGGGCGAGCCGCAGCGGCCCCCTGCCGAGCGTGCGGCCCATGCGGGCCGCCTCCCGGGTCCGCGGATCCAGAAGCGCGGGGTCGGGCACCCGCTCCACCCACTCGGCGATCCCGGCCGTCGCCCGCGGCACGAACGCCAGGCCGATCTGCCCGTAGCGCGGATCCGCCTCCTCCACGTCGTGCCCGAGCGCCGCGAGCCGCTCCGCGAGCGCCACGACCCGCGACCTGACCTGCGGATCGAGCCGCTTCGGCGTCGCCGTGAACGGCATCCGCAGCGACAGCGCGATCCGCAGCCGCCCCGGCTCGCGGCGCGCCGCCTCGGCCGCCTCCACGGCGGGCGGCCGATGCAGATCGCCGTCGTGCGCGCCGCTCGCCGCGTCGAGCAGCAGCGCCGCGTCCCCTACCGTGCGCGCCAGCGTCCCGTTCACCGTGATCCCCTGGAACGCCTCCGCCCACGGCCACGTCGATATCCGGCCCCGCTGCGGCTTGATGCCCACCAGATGCGTCCACGCCGCCGGGATCCGCACACTGCCCGCACCGTCCGAGCCCAGCGCCGCCGGCACCAGACCCGCCGCGACGGCCGCGGCCGAACCGCCGGACGAGCCGCCCGGCGTGTGCCCGGGCGCCCACGGATTGCGGGTCTCGCCGAACGCGGCCCCCTCCGTGAACGGCCACTGGCCCAGCTCGCACGTGTTGGTCTTGCCGACGATCACCGCGCCCGCCGCGCGCAGCCGCCGCACCGCCTCCGCGTCCCGCACCTGCGGCGGGAACGCGCCGGCGCAGCCGAACGCGGTCGGCACCCCCGCCACGTCCATGTCGTCCTTGACGGCCACCGGCACCCCGAGCAGCGGCAGCCGCTCCCCGGCGGCGAGCCGCGCGTCCGCCGCGTCCGCCTCGGCGAGCGCGGCCTCGGCCCGCACCAGCCGAAACGCGTTCAGCACCGGCTGCGTGGCCGCGATCCGCTCCAGCGACCGTTCCACCAGCGCGCGCGAGGACGTCGTCCCCTCGGCGAGGGCCCGCGCGGCGTCCCGCAGACCCGGCAGCGTCTCCGTGGCCATCAACGACACCTCCAATTCCCCTGTGGTGCCCGCACGTTAGCGGTCCGCGCGCGCAACGGCACGCCCGGGGGCCGTCGCCGCGGGGCGGTCTGGAAGGATGCCGGGGGTCATGGTGCAGATACCGAACCAGCAGCCCGACCCGCGCCCGCCCTCGTCCTCCGTACCGACCAGCGCCGACGTGGCGCGCCTGGCCGGCGTCTCGCGCGCCACCGTCAGCTACGTCCTCAACAACACCGGCGCCGTCCGCATCAGCGAACCCACCCGGACCCGCGTCCGCGAGGCCGCCAGAGAACTCGGCTACGTCCCGCACGCCGCCGCCCGCAGCCTGCGCGCGGGGCACACCCGCATCGTCCTGCTGCCCACCCCGGAGATGCCCGCGGGACCGCTCCACAGCGCGTTCCTCAACGAACTCCAGTGGGCGCTCAGCCGCCTCGACCACACCGTCGTCCAGTACGGCAGCGTCGGCCTGACCGGCGAGGACGCCGCCCGCGCCTGGGCCGAGCTGCGCCCCGTCGCCGTCCTCGCGCCCACCGGCATCGGCCCCGACGGCACCGCCGTGCTCCGGCGCTCCGGCACCAAGGCCGTCCTCACCCTCGGTCCCGAACCCGTCGAGGGCGCCCACGCCCTGCTCATGGACCACCGCGCGGTCGGCCGCGCCGCCGCCGAGCACCTGCGCTCGCGCGGCCACGACCGGATCGGTGTCGTCATGCCGCGCGAGCACGGCCTCGGCACCTACGCCGAACCTCGCCTCGAAGGCGTCCGCGCCACCGGCGCCGACGCGGTCCCGCTCCCGCTCTCCTACGAGGAGGAGGACGCCGCCCGACTCGCCCGCGAGCTCCGCGACGGCGGCCCCGGCGCCGTGTTCGCGTACAACGACGAGTACGCGATGCTGCTGATGCGCGCCCTCCAGGACACGGGCGCCGACGTGCCCGGGGACGTCGCCGTGATGGGGGCGGACGACCTCATGCTGGGGCGGCTGCTGCGCCCGCGCCTGAGCACCGTCCGCATCGACCTGCCCTCGGGCCGCGAGATCGCCGAGCTCGTCGACCGGCTGGTCCGCGACCCGGCCGCCGAGCCCCTCGTACGGGACGTGCTCGGCGCGACGGCCGTCGTCCGCGCGTCCACCTGAGACAGCGCGAAGGGCCGGACCCCGGGTGGTGGGGTCCGGCCCTTCGGCCGTGCGGTGGCTCAGCCCTCGGCGGAGGGGGACTGCCCCTGCTGCTCCTGCTGCGCGGCGATGGACTTGCGGACCTCGTCCATGTCCAGGTTGCGCGCCTGGCCGATCACGTCGTCCAGAGCCTCCTGCGGCAGCGCGCCCGGCTGGGCGAACACCGCCACCTGGTCGCGGACGATCATCAGCGTCGGGATCGACTGGATGCCGAACGCGGCGGCCAGCTCCGGCTGCGCCTCCGTGTCGACCTTGCCGAAGATCAGGTCCGGGTTGGCCTCGGCGGCCTTCTCGTAGACGGGAGCGAACTGCTTGCAGGGCCCGCACCAGGACGCCCAGAAGTCGATCAGCACGAATCCGTTCTCCGTGACCGTCTGATCGAAGTTCTCCTTGGTCAGCTCCACGGTGGTGCTGCTCATGGTGTTTCCCTCTTCCTGCTTCCTGGGTCGGGGGGCGAAGCCGTGGGGGCAATGCCGCTGTGCACAACGGTCCGCGTCGCGGACGTATTCCGCGCTCGTACCCATGTGGCCCGCGCGCACACCTGCCACCAGACTGGGGTCCATGACGGAAGCCATCGCGTACGACGTTGTAGTACTGGGAGCCGGACCGGTCGGGGAGAACGTGGCCGACCGGGCGCGGGCCGGGGGCCTGAGCGTGGCGGTCGTGGAGAGCGAACTGGTCGGCGGCGAGTGCTCGTACTGGGCGTGCATGCCCAGCAAGGCGCTGCTGCGCCCGGTGATCGCCCGCGCCGACGCCCGCCGCGTGCCGGGCCTGCGCCAGGCCGTGCAGGGACCCCTCGACGCCCAGGCGGTCCTCGATCACCGGGACGCCTACACCTCCCACTGGAAGGACGACGGCCAGGTCCGCTGGGTGGAGTCCATCGGCGCCGACCTGTACCGCGGCCACGGCCGTCTCGCGGGACCCCGCACGGTCACCGTCACCGCCGACGACGGCACGGTCACGACGCTCACCGCACGGCACGCCGTGACGGTCTGCACGGGCACCCGCGCCGCCCTTCCCGACCTGCCGGGACTCGCCGAGGTCAAGCCGTGGACCAGCCGCGACGCCACCAGCTCCCGTACGGTCCCGGACCGCCTGATCGTGGTCGGCGGCGGCGTCGTGGCCACCGAGATGGCCACGGCCTGGCAGGCGCTGGGCTCGCGGGTCACGGTGCTGGTGCGCGGCGACGGCCTGCTGGGCCGCATGGAGCCGTTCGCCGGGGAGCTGGTCGCCGACGCGCTGCGCGAGGCGGGCGCGGACATCCGTACGGGCGTCTCCGTGAAGGGCGTCGCGCGCTCGGGCGGCACCGTCACGGCGACGCTCGACGACGGCTCGACCGTCGAGGCCGACGAGATCCTCTTCGCGACCGGCCGCGCGCCGCGCACGGACGACATCGGCCTGGAGACCGTCGGCCTGGAACCGGGCACGTGGCTGCCCGTCGACGACTCGCTCCGCGTCGAAGGGCACGACTGGCTGTACGCGGTCGGCGACTCCAACCACCGCGCGCTCCTCACCCACCAGGGCAAGTACCAGGCCCGCATCGCCGGCGCCGCGATCACCGCCCGCGCCCAGGGCGTCCCGCTCCTGGAGACCGACCGCTGGGGCGCCCACAGCGCCACCGCCGACCACGACGCCGTCCCGCAGGTCGTCTTCACCGACCCGGAGGCGGCGAGCGCGGGCCTCACCCTCGCCGAGGCCGAGGCGGCCGGCCACCGGGTGCGCGCCGTCGACCAGGCCATCGAGAACGTCGCCGGCGCGGGCCTGTACGCCGACGGCTACACGGGCAAGGCCCGCATGATCGTCGACCTCGACCGCGAGATCCTCCTCGGCGTCACCTTCGTCGGCCCCGGAGTCGGCGAACTGATCCACTCCGCGACGATCGCGATCGCGGGCGAGGTCCCGATCGACCGCCTGTGGCACGCGGTCCCGGCGTACCCGACGGTCAGCGAGGTGTGGCTGCGGCTGCTGGAGGCCTACCGGGGCTAGGGCCGGTCCGAGGCCGGGGAGCGCAGGACGAGGAGGGTGATCTCGCTGGGGGCGAAGACGCGGAACGGCGGGCCCCAGAAGCCGGTGCCGCGGCTGGTGTAGAGGAGGGTGCGGGCGCCGTGGCGGCTGAGGCCGGCGAGGGCGGGCTGGTCGATGCGGACCAGGTGGTGGAAAGGCCAGATCTGGCCGCCGTGGGTGTGGCCGGAGAGCTGGAGGTCCACGCCGCCGGCCGCGGCCTCGTCGACGAACTTGGGCTGGTGGGCCAGGAGCAGGACCGGCTGGTCGGGGTCGGCGCCGTCCAGGGCTCCGGCGAGGTGGGCGCGGTGGCCCGCCAGGCCGGAGGACTCGGCGGTGACGTCGTCCACGCCGGCGACCACGAGGGTGTCGCCGCCGCGTTCGAGCAGCAGATGGCGGTTGCGCAGCGGCTCCCAGCCCAGCTCGTCCATGAGGTCGACCCAGCCCTGCGCCTCGCTGTAGTACTCGTGGTTGCCGGTCACGTAGACCCGGGCGTGCGCCGCCTTCACGGTGCCCAACGGAGCGGCCTGGGCGCGGCGGCGTGCGGCCGTGCCGTCCGCGATGTCGCCGGTGTGGCAGACCAGGTCGGCGTCGAGGGTGTTCACCGTGTCGCAGACCCGGGCCGACCAGCGGGCGCGGTCGAGGGGCCCGTAGTGGGTGTCCGTGATGAGCGCGACGCGGATGCCGTCCAAGCCGGCGCCCAGGCGCGGGAGTTCGACGTCGAGTCGGCGCACCCGCGGCACCCGGCGGGCCTCGGCGTACCCCCAGGCGAGCAGCACCGCGGCGGTGCCGAGGGTCGCCCAGGTGACGATCCGGGCCCGGTCCTGGCCGTCACCGACACCGGCCAGGGTCAGGGCGAGGCGCAGCAGGACGCCGAGCAGCACGGACCAGGTGAACAGCACCCAACTGGTGCCCAGCAGGGTGTCCCCGACGATCGCCGCCCGGTCCTGCTGCCGCTTGCCGTGGCCGCGCACCATGGCGAACGGCATACCGACGAGACCGAGGGCGAACACGGCGGTGCCGGTCAGCGTGGCGGGGAGCGGCCAGTCCTGACCGGCGTACAGCAGGAGCCAGCAGGGGACGGTCCACAGCAGAACGGGGGCGATCAGGGGGAGCAGGCGCAGCAGGCGACGCAGGCGTCTTTGCTGTGCCTCGCGCGTCGTGCCGTCGGCGGATCGCTGCTCGTGGGTGTCGGTCACGCTTCCCCTCCTCGGGCAGCCGGGCGAAGGGGCTGCCGACGCGCACTGTATCCGGCCGCCGCCCGCGACCCCCGAGCGCGGCGCTTCGGGGCAAAGCCTCGTACGCTGGCCGACACCGTCAGAGGGAGCGCTCATGAACACGGCACGTGACCTGCTGCTCATCACCCTGGATCCGGAGCACGGAGCCCCCGCAGACCAGGGCGCCCTGTCGCTCGCGCTGGCCGGCGGGGAGCTGATCGACCTCATCGGCGTGGAGGCCGTCGCCGTGCCCGACGAGCGCATCGTGCCGGGACTCGCGCCCTCGCAGGACGACGACCTGCTGCGCCGGGCCGTCTCCTCGCTGGTGCGCGAGGAGCCGTACGAGGTGGTGGACGACTGGCTGTGGCGCCGGGGGAGGGGGCTGGCCGCGGAGTACGTGGCCGGCCTCCGGGCCGAGGGTCTGGTCGCCCGGAAGCCGCGCCGCGCGGTGCCCGGCCACTTGATGCCCGGCCGGCCCGAGGCCCTCCCGTCGGCGGCGCGCCAGGCCGCGGTCGCCCGCTGGGAGGAGGGCGAGCCGGTGCTCCAGGCCCTGGCCGCCGCCCTCCGGCGCGCGGACGAGTCGGCGGTCGACGCCTCGGGCCTGCCGGACCCCGTGGTGACGGTGCTGGCCGCGGTCGGCGGCGCCGAACTGGAACTGGAGGCGGAGCGGCAGCGCAGGTCCGTCGAGAACGCCGCGTTCGACAACATCTGGCGCGGCGCCTGAGCCGCCGGACACGCCCTACGCGTCCGCGACCCAGCTGCCGTGGAAGCCCAGGGGGACGCGGCCGGGCAGGTGGATCCGGGCCAGGGGCCGGCCGCCGAAGTCCTGGGCCGAGAGGATCACGAGGTCGGTCGCGCCCCGGTCGGGGTCGTTCACGTACGACAGGACGTAACCGTCGTCCTCGTCCCGCGCCCCGCGCCGCGGGACGAACACCGGCTCGCTGACCGCCGCGCCCGCGGGGAAACGGACCAGCTGCCGGCTGCCCCGCAGCATGTCGTGCTTGATCAGGTGGTTGGTGAACTTCTCGTCCGGCGGCACGCCGTCGACCGTCTCGTACGCGCGCCACATCTCGGCGGCGCTCGCGGTGTAGGCGTAGCGGTGGCGGCGCGAGACCAGGGATTCGTTGATGCGGGGGAACTCCTGCGGACGGTCGTCGAGGCGGCTGCTGCGGACCCGGCCCGCGCGGGTGTCGATCGTCCAGCGGTCCAGGGTCGGGGAACCGGTCGCGCACGGACCGCCCATGCCGCGCCCGGCGGCGTAGAACGGGGCGGGGAACCCGATGTACTCCAGCACGACGGTGTCGCCCTGGTCGTAGGCGTTGAGCGTGTGCGAGTAGTAGACGGGGTCGATCTCGAACCAGCGCGTGCTGCCGCCGGTGCGCGGCAACAGCCCGATCCGCATGGGGTGTTCGTCGTTCCACACGTACGGCACGATCGCGCCCGCCTCCGCCGCCGCGGCGTCGAAGGTGATCGGCACGTCCACGATCACCACGTACTTCTCCGTGAGCGCGAAGTCGTGCATCATCGGCGCGTCCGCGACGGGCACCCGCGTGGCCCGCGCCACCCGGCCGGTCCGGTCGATCATGATGTGCCGTACATGGTCCCAGGTGGGGTAGTACGCGATCGCGTGCAACTCGTCCGCCGCCGCGTCGTACTTGGTGTGCGCGGTGAACGCGCCCTCCAGCGTGGAGCGGAAGTCGTACGGACGCACCGTGCCCAGCTCGTCGTCCAGCTCGTACGGGAGCGGGCCGCCTTCCTGCAGCGCCAGGACGCGCCCCTTGTACGGGATCACGTGGGTGTTGCACGCGAAGTCGTCCGGCGGCACCTGCCCCGGGTACCGCTCGCCCAGCTTCGCGGTCACCTGGGAGGAACGGACCCAGCGGTTGCGGTACCACTCCGCGCGTCCGCCGCGCAGCCGGACCCCGTGCACCATCCCGTCGCCGAGCATCCAGTGATGGGCGCGGACGTCCTCCAGGCCCAGGGCGTTCGGGCCGTTGCGCAGGTAGCGGCCGTCGAGGTCGCGGGGGATGCGCCCGGTCACCTCCAGATCGAAGGCGGTCACCTCCTCGCCGGCCGGGGCGAGGGCCCCTTCCAGGAACGGCCTCGCACCACTTCGGCCGTTCTTCCCCGCCGCGCCACCCGTCCCGGCCGCGCCACCTGTCCGGGCCGCGCCACCCGTCCCGGCCGCGGCCGTGAAGAGGCCCGTCCCGAGGCCGCTGCCGACCGCGCCGCCCGCCGCGGCGACCGCGGCTCCCTTGAGGAGTCCCCGCCGTGTGTGACTGGCCATCATGTATCCCCGTCCCGTGGTCGATGCCGGTTCCGTCGGCCGCACTGGTGGCGACGGGAACCAGCCTCCTCCCCGATCGTTCGTAGGGCAGTCGGCCCAGGCCCCGGTTCGGGGGTGGTGCCGGCACCACCCCCGAACCGGGGCCCGGGCCTCGTGGTGATGAGCGGTCAGGCTGGTTCGTGCCGGTCCAGGACCCGGCGGAGGAGTCGGGTCAGGGTTCGCCGGTCCTCGGCGGACAGCGGCTGAAGCAGCTCGTCCTGGACCTGGTCGACGACGTCGTCCAGGCGCCGCAGGTGCCGTACGCCCTGCCGGGTGACGGTGATCCGGTTGCGCCGCCCGTGGTCGGGGTCCGGTGCCCGCTCGGCGAAGCGCTGCTCCACCAGTGCGTCGACGGCCGCCGCGACGTCGCTGCGGTCCATGCGGGCGCGGCGGCCCAGCTCGGCCTGGCTCATCGCCCCGAACTCGTGCAGCACGGCCAGGACCCGGTACGGGTGGCCGCCGCCTCCCGCGTCGGCGAGGGTGTCGAACACCAACCGGCGGGTGTGCACGGCCAGTTGTGTGATCAGCCAACTCGGCTTGGCCGCCATGCGCTCGGGCATCTGCTCCATGGCCGACACCGTAACAGTGTTGGTGGCACCAACACGGCGGGCATAGTGTTGGTGCCACCAACACTCAGGCTGTAGCGAGTACGAGGAGACATCCGCATGATCCTGGTCACCGGCGCCACCGGAAACGTCGGTCGCAACCTCGTGCGCGAACTGGTCGACGCCGGTGAGCCGGTACGTGCCCTCACGCGCGACCCGGCCACGGCCGGCCTGCCCGACGGGGTCGAGACCGTCGCCGGCGACCTCACCCGCCCCGAGACCCTTCCCGCCGCTCTCCAGGGTGTGGACCGAGCCTTCCTGTTCCCCGTCCACGGCGCCCTCGACGCCTTCCTCGCCGCCGCCGAACAGGCCGGCGTCCGGCACATCGTGCTGCTCTCCTCGGATTCCGTCACGTTCCGCCGGCCCGGCTGGATCGGCGAGCGGCACCTCGCCGGCGAGCGGGCGGTCGCGGACTCCGCGCTGTCGTGGACGTTCGTCCGCCCCGGCCTCTTCATGGCCAACGACCTCGGATGGGCCCGCCCGATCCGGCGCGACGGCACCGTACGCGGCTCCTACGGCGACGCCGCCATGGCCCCGGTCGACGAGCGTGACATCGCCGCGGTCGCCGCACGGGCCCTCCTCGCGCCGAACCCCGGAACGACGTACGAGCTCACCGGGCCGCAGGCGCTCAGCCAGATCGACCGTGTCCGGATCATCGGCGAGACGCTCGGCATCTCCACCCGTTTCGAAGAGGTGCCCCGCGAGGACACGCACCGACAGCTCCTCGACCGGCTGCCGCCTCCCGCCGCCGACTTCCTGCTGGACCAGCTCTCCGCCGCCCGGTCGGCGCCCGTGCCCGTCCGGACGACCGTCGAGCAGATCACCGGCCGCCCGGCCCGTACGTACGCGCAGTGGGTCGCCCACCACGCGGCCGCCTTTTCCGAGGCCGCTCAGCCGGCGGCGGCGCGCCTGCGGTAGCGGACATGGGTGGTCAGCGGTGAGTGGAGCACCTCGACGGGCTCGAAATCGAAGGTCTCGACGCCGTCGAACAGGCGCTCGCCGCTGCCGAGCAGGACGGGGGCGATGTCGAGGGTGAGTTCATCGATCACGCCCGCGTCGAGCGCCTGTCGGACCGTCGAAGCGCCACCGGCGATGTCCACCCCCTCGCCGCCCGCGGCTTCGAGCGCCTGCGCGTAGGCGGCGTCGAATCCTCCGGTGACGAAATGGAAGGTGGTCCCGCCCTCCTTCTCGATCGGTTCGTGAGCGTAGTGGGTGAGCACGAAGACCGGGGCGTGGTAGGGAGGCTCGGGGCCCCACCAGCCCTCCCACGGCTCGTCCCACTCGCCGCGGACCGGACCGAACATGTTGCGGCCCATGACGTAGGCGCCGCGCGAGCGCATCAGCCAGTCGTCGGCCGTCCGGTCGGCTTCGGTCGCGCGCGGGTCGCCGATGTGCCAGCCGTGCAGCTCCTGGCCGCGCCGGCCCAGCGGATCGTCCCGGCTCTGCCCGGGGCCGGCGACGAAGCCGTCGAGCGAGATCGACATGTGGCAGGTGGTGTCGGACATCGGCTTCACTCCGAGGTGGCGGTCGCAGGGTGTCGTGAGGTCCGGTGACCACCCGACACACATACAGACTGCCCGAGGCGACCGAACTCGTCGCGCCGTCGCTAAGCCGTCGGATCGCGAGGACGTCGCCCCGGACTCAGAGAGGCCGGCCCTGGTCCTGCGCCTCCAGCAGGTCCCAGAAGCGGTCGGTGACCCGCTCCAGATAGGCGCGGCCCTGCTCCCCGGAGGCCGCCGCGGTCGTGGCGCGGCTGAGGGTGGCCGTCATCAGGTGCTGGTACTCCTGGTGCATTGTGCGCAGCGGCTCGGCGAGGGTACGGCGGTCGAGCCCCGTGAGCTTGGCGATCGCCCGGGCGTGGGCCTGCCAGCGGGTGGTCACCGCCTCGCCGAGGAGTTCGGCGAGGCGGCCGTTGTCGCCGGTGACGGTCATGCGGTCGCGCTGCGACAGGCCGAGGACCGAGGCCAGTGCCTTCGTCTGCCGTTCGTCGCCGGTCCAGACGCCGGTGCGCTCGGCTTCCTCGTACATGCCGAGGTCCATGCCGACCGCGCGCGCCACGTCCGTGACCGCGTAGCCACGGATCAGGCGATGCTCGCGCAACGCGCGTGGCGTACCGATGAGTTGGGTCGGATCGCACCACAGCACGCTGGCCAGTGCGGTGAGTTCACCGGGGCTCGGGGACGCGAGGCCGCGCTCCCAGGCGGTGACCGTCCCGGGGGTGATGTGCGTCAGGCCGAACGAGGCGCTCAGGCCGTGCGCGACGTGGGCCGGAGCCATGCCGAGCGACTCGCGGATACGGCGGGCCGCCACCGCGTCGAAGGGTGGGGGCGGGGCATGGGGGGAGGGGGGACCAGGCACAGCCGGGATGATAGAGGGGCATATGTGTTTTGGCTACTGTGTGTTCAGTCAACAGTGCGTTTTGTGAGGGTCACCAAACCGTGCCCGACCATGAACAGCCAGTACAGGGCCCGGGTTGTGGGATCTCCATAACATCCTTGCAACTACTGACCGATGGAACAGCTTCCGCCCCGCTCGCCACGGTGGTTGTCCGTATGATCCTCAGCGCTTCGCATGTGCGTTCGTGCATCGTGACGGCTGTCGCGATGTCAGAGGATCCTCCCAACTGTCCTTGATTCCGGATGCATTCCCCATGTCCGCCGATGTGTCGTGCCCGCGACACACGCAGATGCAGGAGAATCGATGAGTTCCCCCAGCGCGACCGGCGCACCGTACGACGCGCGTCCTCCGGCCGGCAGCCCTTCCCGCACCCCCGGTGGGCCGCTCGACCGCTACTTCCGCATCACCGAACGCGGTTCGACGTACGGCCGTGAGATACGCGGTGGTGTCGCCACCTTCTTCACGATGGCGTACATCCTCGTGCTCAACCCGATCATCCTGAGCAGCGCCGAGGACAAGACCGGCGCCCAGCTCGACCCGGTCCAGCTCGTCACCGCGACCGCGCTCGTCGCCGCCGTCATGACCGTCATCATGGGCGTCGGCGGCAACCTCCCCCTCGCGCTCGCCGCGGGCCTCGGCCTCAATGCCGTCGTCGCCTTCCAGCTCGCCCCGCTCATGACCTGGGACGACGCGATGGGTCTCATCGTGCTGGAGGGGCTCATCATCTGCGTGCTGGTCCTGACCGGCCTGCGCGAAGCCGTCATGCACGCCATCCCGCAGCCGCTCAAGCAGGCCATCAGCGTCGGCATCGGCCTGTTCATCGCGTTCATCGGCTTCGTCGACGCCGGCTTCGTCACCCGCGTCCCCGACGCCGCCCACACCACCGTGCCCGTGCAGCTCGGCACCGGCAGCCTCACCGGCTGGCCGATGCTCGTCTTCGCCCTCGGCGTCGTGCTGACCATCGTGCTGCTCGCCCGCAAGGTCAAGGGCGCGATCCTCATCAGCATCGTCGCGATGACCGCCCTCGCCGTCGTCCTCGACCAGCTCGCCGACATCAAGACCTGGGGCCTGACCACGCCGGCGATCCCGGACTCCGTCGTCGCGTCCCCGGACTTCGGACTGCTCGGCCACTTCGACGTGTTCGGTGCGTTCGGCCAGGTCAGCGTCATCACCGTGCTGCTGCTCGTCTTCACGCTCATCCTGTCGGACTTCTTCGACACGATGGGCACGGTCGTCGGCGTGACCGCGGAGGCCGGACTCCTCGACGAGCGCGGCCAGGTCCCCAACCTCGGCCGGGTGCTCCTCATCGACGGTGCCGCGGCCGTGGCCGGCGGCGCCGCGTCGGCGTCCTCCGCGACGACCTACATCGAGTCGGCGGCGGGCGTCGGCGAAGGTGCCCGTACGGGCTTCGCCAACCTCTTCACCGGCGGCCTGTTCGCCCTCGCGCTGTTCCTGACCCCCGTGCTCACCATCGTGCCGCTCCAGGCCGCCGCCCCCGCCCTCGTGGCCGTGGGCTTCCTGATGATGACGCAGGTCAAGCACATCGACTGGGACCGCTACGACATCGCCATCCCGGCGTTCCTCACGATCGCCGTCATGCCGTTCACGTACTCCATCACCAACGGCATCGGCGCCGGCTTCCTCGCCTACGTCATCATCAAGACGGCGCTCGGCAAGGCGCGTGAGGTGCACTGGCTGCTGTGGGGGACCTCGGTCCTCTTCCTCGTCTACTTCGCCATCGACCCGATCGAGCAGCTCCTCGGGGTCAAGTAGTCGACAGCGGTGGTGCGTTGATGTGGTGAGGGGCCCGGTCGATCCGGGCCCCTCCCGTTTTGCTGACCCTGCGTGTTTGTCTCGGTTGCGGGGTCCCGCAGGGCGGCGCAAGGTGGAAGCACTCCCACCACTCAACGTAAAGGAGTGCTCACCATGAGTAAGTCCAAGGGCAAGGCGAAGCAGGTCAAGGGCAAGATGAAGGAGGCCGCCGGAAAGGCCATGGACGACCAGGGCATGCGGGCGGCAGGACGCGCCGAACAGGCCCAGGGTCAGATGCAGGAGGCCGCGTCGAAGGTGGCCGACCGGGCGAAGCGGTCCGGCCGCTGAGGCCCACGCATCATGATGGAGGCGCCGCAGCAGCGGCGCCTCCACATGTGTCCCCACACTCCCTCACGGCCGTCCCGTCCGGCCTGCCACCCGAGTGACCCGATGCGGGACGCGTAAACGTCCCGGCCGGCAACAGCGGGCGGATCAGGCCGCGTCGGGGAAGCTGTACACGCTGAAGGCCTTCCGGATCACCGGCTGCGCCACATTGCGTACGGGGACGCCGCCGCCGGTCATCCCGTGCTCCGTGCCCGCGTGCGCATGCCCGTGCACGGCGAGGTCGGCGCCCGCCGTGTCGATGGCCTCCGCCAGCAGATAACTGCCGAGGAACGGATAGATCTCGGGCGGCTCCCCGGCGAGCGTGTCCGGCACCGGTGAGAAGTGCGTGAGCGCGACGCGGACCGCGCAGTCCTGTTCCGCCAACTCCTCCAGCGCGGTGCGCAGTCCCTCGGCGCAGCGGCGGCTGTACCGGATGAACTCCTTCATCAGCGGCTCACCGAACTCGCTGCCGCACCGCCCTGCGAAACCGCCGCCGAACCCCTTGGTCCCGGCGACCCCCACCCGTACGCCGTCCACGTCGACGATCGTCCCCTGCCCCTCCAGGACGTGGACGCCCGCGTCGCGGAGCACGGCGCGGACGGTGTCCGGCCGGTCGTCGTGGTGGTCGTGATTGCCGAGGACGGCGATCACCGGCACCGGGAGCCCCGCGACCTCGCGCGCCACGACCCGGGCCTCCTCCGGTGTGCCGTGCCGGGTGAGATCGCCGGCCAGCAGCAGCAGGTCGGCGTGCTCGGGCAGCGTCTCGTACGCGGGCCGCAGCAGGCCCTGGCTGTCCGGACCCATGTGAATGTCGCCCACCGCTGCGACGCGCGTCATGGCAGCTCTTCCTCCCCGGTCGGCACCGACGCCTCCGTGACCACGATGTCGAAGTGGACGGTGAGGTCGGCCAGTTCCCGGCGCACGGTCTCCATCAGTTCGGCGCGGCAGCGGGCGGTGGGCACGGAGCCGATGACCGTCACCCGCGTTCCACCGGCCTCGATGCGGAGGCCGAGCTCACCCGCCCCGCCCTCCGCGAGATGCTCGTGAAGATGGGCGATGCGGTACTCGATGGTGCCGGGCGACGTCATGGGTGCCTCCCCGGTGCCGACCGCTCCTCCTCGTCCAGGGCGCGGATCCGGGGCGTGATGATCTGCAGACGCTCCAGCAGATAGAGGAACGCGTCGGGCATGGGCGCGTCCCCGCACTCCCGGTCGACCCGCTGCCAGTCGATCTTCTACCGCAGTTGCCGCGCCATCGGCAGCACGGCGCCGAAATCGCAGTAGTGCTCGGAGAACGCGGACAGCAGCGCGCACAGCAGATCGGTCGGCGCCAGCACGGGCATACGGACCGAGTCGAGCGGCAACTCCGTCGCACGGGCCAGCAGTTCCGAGGTCACCGGCTGGTGCGCCAGCTCGAAGATGAGGTCGACGTCCTGGCCGAGACACGTGGCCTTGATGAGCCAGTCCTCGGGCGGTACGTGGACGGTGAGGCCGGCGTTCTCGAGCGTGGCGGCGACCGCCTCGGCGTCGTCGGGCCTGATGCAGAAGTCCACGTCGTGCTGGAGGTTCCCGGCACCGCCGTGCGCGAAGACCGCGACGCTTCCGGCGAGGGCGAAATCATGGCCCTGCTTCTTCAGTACGGAGGCGACTTGTTTGGCCGCCTCCAGAATGGCCTGGTTGAGGTCGGGCGGCAGCTCGGCGGGAGGTCTCACGGGAGTGACCGGCCGCAGCTCCGTCACCGCATCGGACCGGTGGGGCGTGGCGCCCTCCGCGTGCGGAGTCATGTCCGCTCCGTTCGTTCCTCACGGTCGTCCGGGAGCGGCGGCAGGTCCACGTCGTGGATCTCGTGCATCGCCGCCTCCTCGGCGCCGGCCGCGCCGCCGTCGACGCCCCGGTCGGCCGCGACGGACTCCTTCGTGGCATCCGGGTGAGCGCCCTCGTCGGGTGCCACAAGCCGTCCGGACCTGCGGTCACCGGCCTCAGGGTCGACCGGCTCGCCCTCGCCGCCGGGCAGATCGCCGACACCGTCACCCGGGGGCGGCTCCTGCTCGCCGCGCTCCTGCCGCAGCCGTTCGTCGAGCGTCTCGCCCTCGTGCTGCTCGGCCGCCGTCGTGCCCTTCTTGGTGACGCCCAGCGGTTTCTCGGGCGGCGAGTATCCCTCGTCGACCATGTCGTCGTACGTCCGCTCGTCCACCGCGTTCTGCAGATCGAGCGCCGCGGCGTCCTCCTGCTCCTCGTTGCCGCCGGCGGGCTGGTAGGCGTCGTCCGCCCTGCCCTGGCCGTCCGGGTCGGTGCGGTCTTCCTGGTCGCTCATGAGAGACCTCGCGCTGGTAGGGGTGGGACGCGCTGTCCGCCGATCTTTCCCGTGCTGCCCGGAGTGCCCCTGGGGTGCGGGGCGAAACGTCACCGGACGGCGGGCCACGCGCCGCGTTTGACCGTGAGGGCGACGGGGACCCGGCTGCAGGTGAGTGGCGGAACGACGCCACCGACACCCGTTCTGAGGGTGGGACGCAGGATCCGGAAGGGGATGGAAAGCCGTGGCCGCGCAAGTCAGAGAAGCCGCGATCACCGAGCGACCGGAGACGGGCTGGGCCAAGGCACGGCGGCTCCGCAAGAGCGCGATCCGCACGTGCGTCCAGGCGACGGCGATCATCGAAGGACCGCCGAAGCGCGAACGCGAACCGAACATCGTCCGGGGCGAGGACTGACCGCCAGCTTCATCGTGGTCACCCCCCACAGCACACCAGGCGGAGGAGCTCGCCATGCTGAAAGCCATCGCCGACGTCCTCCGGGCGATCGGCGGCGCCATCGCCACCGTCGTCACCCTGCCCTTCCGTGCCGTCGCCCGCCTCTTCGGCGGTGCGTCCGACACCGCCCACGGCAGGCACTGAGCAGGGACAGCGACCGAGACGGAGGAGCCCCATGCGCGCACTGACCTGGCACGGCAAACGGGACGTGCGAGTGGAGCACGTGAAGGACCCGGTGCCCCAGGAACCGGACGACATCCTCGTCCGCACCACGTCGACCGGCCTGTGCGGATCCGACCTCCACGTCTACGAAGTCCTCGGGCCCTACCTGGATCCCGGCGACATCCTCGGACACGAACCCATGGGCGTCGTCGAGGACATCGGCGCGGACGTGACGGAGCTCGCCGTGGGTGACCGGGTCGTGGTGCCGTTCAACATCTCGTGCGGGCACTGCCACATGTGCGGACTCGGGCTGCACTCCCAGTGCGAGACGACGCAGGTGAAGGAGCGTGGCACGGGAGCCGCGCTCTTCGGCTACACCAAGCTCTACGGTCAGGTCCCGGGCGGACAGGCCGAGTTCCTGCGCGTCCCGTTCGGCAACGACCTGCCCGTCAAGGTCCCGCACGGCCCGCCGGACGACCGGTACGTCTTCCTCTCCGACGTCCTGCCGACGGCCTGGCAGGCGGTCGCGTACGCGGACATCCCGCCCGGCGGCAGCGTCACCGTGCTCGGCCTGGGCCCCATCGGCGCGATGGCCGCGCGCATCGCCCTGCACCGGGGCGCCGGCCTCGTCGTGGGCGTCGACCTGGTGGACGCGAGGCTCGCCCGGGCCCGGCAGGACGGCGCCACCGTCCTCGACCTGCGCGAACACGGCAAGGACATCGGGCGGGCCGTCCGCGACCTCACCGACGGGCGCGGCACCGACGCGGTGATCGACGCCGTCGGCATGGAGGCGCACGGCGGCCCGGTCCCGAAGGCGGCCCAATGGGGCGTGAACCTGCTCCCCGACGCCCTGGCCGCACGCGTCATGGAACGCGCCGGCGTCGACCGCCTCAGCGCCCTGTACGCCGCCGTCGACATCGTCCGCCGGGGCGGCACGATCTCGGTCTCCGGCGTGTACGGCGGAGCGGCGGACCCGCTGCCGATGCTGACCATGTTCGACAAGCAGATCCAGTTGCGCATGGGGCAGGCGAACGTGAAGCGCTGGGTCGGGGACATCCTGCCGCTGCTCACCGACGAGGACCCGCTCGGGGTGGACACGTTCGCCACGCACCACATGCCGCTGGAGGACGGACCCCGCGCGTACGAGATGTTCCAGGCCAAGACCGACGGCATGGTGAAGACCCTGTTCCGGCCGTGACCGTGACCACGTGATCGCGGCCCGTGGGGCGACCGCCGCCTCGTGACGTCAACTGGGCGGCTGGGCGCCGGAGGAGGCCTCGGCGGCGGGGCCGCCCGTGGTGGGCGGGACGTTCTCGGGGGCGGCGGCGTCCTCGGGCGCGCCGCCCATGTCCCAATAGCCGTAGTGGAACGGCAGGAAGACCACGCCGTCGCGCAGGCCGGTGACCCGCAGCGCGGCGCGGACCGACCCGCGCGGCGTGGAGACGTCCACCAAGTCGCCTTCCGCCAGGCCGCGTTCGTCGGCGTCGCGGCGGCTCATCTCCACCCACACGTCGCGTGCGGCCGCGTTCAGCTGCGGGACGCGACCCGTCTTCGTCCGGGTGTGGAAGTGATAGAGCGTGCGACCCGTGGTGAGTTGCAGCGGATGCTCGGCGGTCGTGTCCTCGCCCGGGGGCGTGTGGTCGGCGGCCCGCAGCAGTGCCTTGCCGAGCGGGTTGCGCGCCCGGTACGTCGCGGGGTCGACCGGATCGCCGGTCGCCAGGTCCTTGCCGTACGTCTCGCAGACGTCGGGAGCGGCCCAGGGGAATCCGGCCGTGTGCAGACGCTCGGTGCCGGGGGACGACGCATCGGGGCAGGGCCACTGGATTCCGTCGCCGTCGCGCAGCCGGGCGTAGGTGAGCCCGCTGTAGTCGCACGGGCGGCCCGCGCTGCACCGCTTCCACGCCTCGAACGCCGACTCCGCGTCGTGCCAGCCGACCAGCGGTGCGCCGTCGAGGTCGGTGAAGCCCATGCGCTGCGCGTAGTCGAGGAAGATGTCCAGGTCGGGGCGGGCCTCACCGGGCGGTTCGATCGCCTTCTCCGACAGGTGCACCGTCCGGTCCGCGTTCGTGAACGTGCCGCGCTTCTCCGCCCACGTCGCGGCCGGCAGCACCACGTCGGCCAGGTGCGCCGTCTCGGTCAGGAACAGGTCCTGCACCACCGTGAAGAGCGAGTCCCGGCCGAGAATCGCGCGGACGCGCTCCAGTTCGGGCAGTGACACCGCGGGATTCGTGCCGCTGATCCACAGCATCCGCAGCGATCCCTCCTCGGCCTCGCGGAACATCCGCATCGCGTGCGTGGGCGGGCCGTCGTGCGGGATGCGCTCCGGGGCCACGTTCCAGACGCGGGCGAGGTCGGCCACGTGCCGGGGGTTCTGCCAGTTCCGGAAGCCGGGCAGGTCGCCGTCGGCGCCGCACTCCCGGGTGTTCTGGGCGGTCGGCTGCCCGTTCATCTGCAGGACGCCGGCACCGGGGCGGCCGAGCATGCCGCGCAGCAGGTGCAGGTTGTTGACCTGGACGGCGGCGGCCGTGGCCTGGTGGGACTGGTAGACGCCCTGGAGGACGGTGGACAGCAGCCGCTCGGCGCCGCCGACCAGCTCCGCGGCCTCCTGGATCGCGGCGGCGGGCAGATCGCAGATCCTGGCGGCCCAGCGCGGGGTGCACTTCTCGACGCGGGCGGCCAGCTCCTCGTAGCCGATGGTGTGCCGCTCGACGAAGACGCGGTCGACGCGGCCGGTGCGGATCGGCTCGTGCAGGAGGGCGTTGAGGAGCGCGACGTTCGTGCCGAGCCGCGGGGCCAGGTGTACGGTGGCGCGCCGGGCCACCGGCGTGGGCCGGGGGTCCACGCACAGGAGGCGGGGCGGGGTGGGCCCCTCCAGCCGGTCGAGCATACGCATCCACAGAACGGGCTGGGACTCGGCGACGTTGTGCCCGAACAGTGCGATCACATCGGCGTGGTCGACGTCCGTGTACGAGCCCGGCTGGCCGTCGCAGCCGAAGGACTGCTTGAGCGACTCGGCCGCCGTCGCCGTGCACAGGCGGGTGTTGCCGTCGAGGTGGGGGGTGCCGACACCGGCCCGGGCCAGTACCGCGAGCGTGTAGTACTCCTCCAGGAACAGTTGCCCCGAGGTGTAGAAGCCGACGGCGCGGGGGCCCTGCCGCTCCAGCAGCTCCTTCGAGCGCCGGACGATCAGGCTCATGGCCCGGTCCCAGTCGCAGTCGACGAGGCGGCCGTGCTCGCGCACCAGGGGCCGGGTCAGCCGGTCGCGGGAGGCGTTCGCCTGCCAGCCGAACAGGTCCTTCGGCCCGAGGCGGCCGTGGTTGACCCGGTCGGACGCGCGGCCCCGCACGCCGACGATCTCGCCCCGCGCCACGGCGATGTCCATCGCGTCGCCGTTGGAATGCAGCAGGGACGCGGAGGGCACCCACCGCTCCACGTCCTCCTCACGCGTGCCGGGGGCCAGATACCGGTCGGTCCGGTAGGGCCACGGGGTGCCGGCGGTGTACGGGGTCCGCGGACCCCAGGGGTGTGCGATCCGGTCCACGAAGGGCTCCTCGGCTCGGCGGCGTGCGCGGCTTGCTCCCGGCGGTTCAGTCCTTCCGGGCGGATTCCTGCGCCTTGTCGTCGGGCGTGAGTGCGTCCGCCGCCTCGCCGTCGTCCTTCCGGGCGAGGAGGAACTCCTTGAGCCCTTCCTCGGCGCCCCCGTCGGCCGGTGCCGTGTCCTTGCGGGCGTCGTCGCGGTCGTCACCGTCGTCGCGGGGTGCGCGTGCGCGTTCCTTCGTCATGCGGTCCTCCGGAGGGAGCCGAAGTCGGTCAGGGCAGGAAGCGGGTACCCACATTTCTCCGGCCGCAGCACGGAGTTTGCGCAGTTCGGACCCGGGAACCTGGCCGGGGCGACAACCGATGTGGACGGGACACGAAAGGAGCCGCCGACATGTCGAATCCGCAGCAGCCGGAACAGCGCCGCAGCGCGAAGGGTGCCGCGACGCCGCAGGACAGTGCCGAACTCAAGGCGCGGCAGGCCCGCACCCGGGAGCGCGGGAAGGCGCACGGGACGGATGTCGAGGGGAGCAAGGGCGGCGGGCCCGGTGGCGGGACCCCGCCCGAGGAGCTCCCCGACCACCCTTGAGCCCGCCCACCGGCCGCGCACGCCGTGCGGCCCGGGCCCTCAGGTGCCGAAGACGCTTCCCCGCAGCGGGGCCGTCGGCTCGCCCGCGCCGGTGCGCATGCCGTGCAGCAGTTCGTCGACCGCCGCGAGCGCCGTCTTGCGCGGCTGCCAGCCCAGGACGGCGCGGGCGCGCGAGCAGTCCATGAGCGGCAGGCGCAGGACCGCGTTGAACAACTGAGGCGACGACGGCAGCAGCCGCAGCCCGTACGCGGCGGCCAGCGCCGAGCGGGCGAGCGGCCGGGGGAGCCGTACCGGACGCGCGTCGAACTTGAGGCCCAGAACGTGCGCGTCCAGCACCGGATCGGCCGCCAGGTTGAAGGGGCCCCGCGCGGTGCCCAGCGTGGCGGTGACGAAGGCGCGGGCCGCGTCCTCGGTGTGCAGCGTCTGGACGCGCAGCCCCGCGATGTCCGGCAGGAACGGCAGCAGATCGGGGCGGCCCAGGAACCCCGGCACGAAGCGCCCCGCGAACAGCCTCCGCTGCTCACTGGCCGACCCTTCCTTGAACATGAACGCCGGCCGCATCCGCACCACCCGGACCTCCCGGTGAGCCTGTTCGAAGGCGTCCAGCGCCCGCTCGAGATAGGCCTTCTCCCGGCAGTACGCGGCTTCGGGCCAGCCGTGCGTGGGCCACGACTCGTCGACGGCCCGGTCCTCGGGACCGGGGGAGTAGGCGCCCACGGACGACGCGTGGACCAGCGCGGGGACACGGGCCGCCGCGACGGCGTGCAGCACGCGCACGCTCCCGAGTACGTTCGTCCGCCAGGTGAGGAACGGGTCCCTGGCGGGTTGCATGCGCCACGCCAGGTGCACCACGGCATCGACGCCCTGGAACAAGCGGTCCACTTCGTCGCCCTCGGCCTCGGCGAGATCCACGGCCGCCCAGTCCGTCTTCGCCGGCGTCCGCTCGGGAACGCGGCGGGCGATCCCGAGGATCGAGCCGACGCGTGGGTCCTCGCCCAACTGCCGCACCACGCTGGTTCCGAGATTCCCGGTCGCCCCCGTGACCGCGATGCGCAGGCCGTCGCCGTTCATGACGTGTCCCCTCGGTGGTCGTCCGTCGCGGGTCTTCCGCCACGGGAGTGCCGGGTACCCCGCGGGGAGCGGCCCAGTGCCCCGGCGGCGGTTGCAGGACGCGGTCCGCGGCCGGAGGCTGGATCTGGAGTCCGGGAAGGAGCGTGAGGGCCGTGGCCCGTAATCGTCGGCTGATTCTCAGTTCACCCGCCGAGGTCTGGGGGTTGTTGAGCGACGGCTACCGGTACGGGGAATGGGTGACCGGAACGCAGCGGGTGCTCGGTGCCGATCCGGACTGGCCCGAGGTGGGCGCCGCACTGAAGGTACGGGTCGGCGTGGGGCCGCTGACGCTCGACGACACCAGCACGGTCCGCATCTGCGAGCCGCAGCGCCGGCTCGAGCTGGAGGCGAAGGCCGACCCCTTCGGCGCCGCACGGATCGCCATGCGGCTGATCCCCTGGGGCGAGCACACCCTGCTCGAACTCGACTGGCATCCGCTGCGCGGCCCCGGCACCCGTATGCACGGCCTCCCGGTGGACTACCTGGTGAAGGTGCGCAACGGCATGATGCTCACCAAGCTCGCCGAGATCGCGGTCCGGGAACACCGCCACCGGACCCCGGCCCGCACGTAGCGGAACGTCCGCTCAGTGCTGCTGCGGCTTCTGTGGCGTCGACTCGCTCGGGCGGACCACGACGAAGCCCTCACCCTCCAGTTTCAGCTGGACGGCCTCGCCGGAGCCGCCCCGGATCATCGAGCCGATCGACTGCGAACGGTGCAGCGACGTGCGCAGCTGCGCGGTCCAGCCGACGACCGCGTCCGTGTCGACGAACACCGGCTGCTGCGGCGAGACCGGCAGCACGAGCGGATTGCCCTCGCAGATCAGACCGAGCCGGCCCTGGCCGGTGAACACGCTGTTGAACAGGCCGCCGCCGGTGACGCCCGCGCCCTTCACCGTCTTGATCTCGTAGGACAGGGTGGAGTCGAAGCACAGGACGTTGCGCCCGTTGACCGTGAAGACGTCGCCGGGCTCGATGTCCACCACGAAGACGTTCTGCGCCTCCTGCGCGAACCAGGCCTCGCCCTGGCCGCGCACCTTCATCAGCGCCAGGCCCTCGCCGGTGACGGCCCGCTTGAGCATGCCGCCCACGCCCTGGCCCTTGCGCTCGAACTGCAGGTTCCCCCGATAGGCGATCATCGCCCCCTGCCGCGCCAGCATCTCGCCGTCGACCACGTACCGGATCGACTTGGCGTTCTCGACGGTCATGCCCGGCGCGACAGCGGGCTGCACCATGAACTCACTCGCGAAAAGATCACCCTTCATAGGGGCATCGTCGCCCGGAGGGATTCGTTCCGACAAGCCTCGTCCCGGTGCGCGGTGATGAGGGTCAACCGCCCGTGTACTGATTCCCGGTGACGGTGACGCTCCGGCCCGCCCCGGTGTCCGTGGACGTGCTGCTCAGGCAGCTGCCGGAGGACGGATCGGTGACCGTCGGCAGGCCGCCCGTGTAGGTGGCGCCGCCCTCGACGCCCTGCGGCTTGCCGTACGTCACGGTCACCTTCTGCGCGCAACCCGCCGTCAGATACGGCTCGATGAAGCCGGAGTCCGACGCCCTGAAGCGGCCCGAGGCCACGGGCAGCCGGAAGCTGCCGATGTGCGCGACCTGCGCCCCGGTGGACGTGTTCACCACGTCGCCGGTCATCAGCTGCGTGCTCCCGTCGTCCCCGGCCCGCTTCAGGACGAGGCTGTACATCGTGCCCTTGGTGTACGGGAAGCGGACCGCGCAGCTGACGCCCGCTCCGCCGTCGGCCCCGTACTGGCAGTGACTGTCGGTCGTGGTGGCGTTCGCGTTGAACGAGCTGAAGATGGCCTGGAGTTGGGAGCGCCCGCTGCTGTCCACGGGCTTGGGCTGGAACCCGGCGTACGGGCGCGTGCCGCTCTCCAGCGTCGTGTAGTACGCGAAGTAGAGGCCGGAGGCGTCCGGCGCGGCGTCGACCGACATCGGCAGGCGCAGTTCGGTGACGGGTGTCGGTGCGCCCGAGGACCAGCGGACGGTGGGGGTCGAGGCCCAGCTCTGACCGGCGGAGCCCAGAATGAGCAGTGCGGCGGCGCCGAGGGTGACGAGCACCCGGCGTGTGCGTGGGGTGGGAGGTCTCATGGGCGGAAGGATGTAAGCGGTTGCTGTGAACTGGCAAGAGGGGGCGGGGAGTTACTGCTTTTTACTATGGCCGGACGGGGGCGATGTCCCTGCCGGCCGTAGTAAACGCTCACCGTGGTGAGCGTTCCTCGGCGGGAAGGCGGTCGCACCGCGAAGACCTCTTCCCGGCGAGTTCTTCGCGAACAAGTCTTCCGGAAGAACTCTTCTGCTTCTACGCTCAGGCGCCATGACCGACGACGACGTCACGCTCGACACTCAGGCCCTGCGGGTCCTCGCCCACCCGACGCGGATCGCCCTCCTCGACCGGCTGCGCCGCGAAGGCCCGTCCACCGCACGGCAGTTGGCCCGCCACTTCGAGCTGGACCCGGGCGCCGCCAGCTACCATCTGCGGCGCCTCGCCGCCGGCGGGCTCATCGAGGAGGACACCGGGCGCGGCACCCGGCGCGACCGCTGGTGGCGCGCCCTGCACCCCGCCTCGCAGCACGACCCGGCGGAGCGCGGCGGGCCCGACGGGCGCGCCTACACGCAGGCGGTGGCACTGGCCGCCGCCGAGACGCTGCGCCGTGCGGCCGCCCGTACGGTGCCCGCCCTGCCCGAGGCCTGGTTCGCCGTCTCCGCCTTCAGCGACTTCTCGGTCCAGGTCACGCCGGGCGAACTCGCGGCTCTCAAGGACGAGTTGTACGCCGTCGTCGACCGGTACCGGCAGCGGGAGCCCAGCCCCGGCGCGGAGTCCGCCGTCGTCCAGTTCCAGGCGTTCCCCGCACATCCGGACGCGGGGACGTGACGTGACCGCCACCGCGCACGGCACGCACGTCCGCCGGGACCGCGACGTCCTGCGCTGGCTCGGCGCGTACACCAGCTCGGTCACCGGCGATGTCGCCTACTTCACGGCCCTGACCTGGGCGGTCGCCGAAGCCGCCGGACCGGCCCGCGCCGGGCTCGTGCTCGCGGCCGGCGCCGTGCCGCGGGCCCTCCTGATGCTCGGCGGCGGCGTGCTCGCCGACCGGTTCGGGCCCCGCGGCGTCCTGATCGGCAGTGACCTGGTGCGCTGCCTGACCGTCCTGGGCGCCGCGGCCGTGACCTACGCCCGGGGTCCCGAACTCGTCCCGCTGTGCGTGCTCGCCGTCTGCTTCGGTATCGCCGACGCCCTGTTCCTGCCCGCCGTCGGAGCGCTGCCCGCCCGGCTGACCACCCGCGACCGACTCACCCGGGTCCAGGGACTGCGCTCGCTCGCCGTGCGCCTCGCCAACACCGTCGGCCCGCTCGGCGCCGCCGCGGCCCTCACCGCGGGCGGGGCGTCCGGCGCGTTCGCCGCCGTCGGCATCCTGTTCGCCGTCTCGCTCGTCCTTCTGGTCGCGCTCCGGGTGCGCGGCCCGAGCCCGCCCGCATGCGAACGAATCTCGATGCGGGCCCAACTCCTCGACGGGATCCGGTACGTGCGCGGCCACCCCGCGCTCCTGCGCCTCGTCGCCGTCATCGGCCTCGGCGAGATGTGCTTCAGCGGCCCCGTCGGCACCGCCCTCGTCCTGCTCACCGGCGAGCGCGGCTGGAGCCCCGGCACGCTGTCCCTGCTGCTGGGCGCGTTCAGCGCGGCCGGCGCGGCGGCGGGCATCGCGTTGAGCGCCGTACGAGGAGTGCCCGCACCCCGCGTCGTGCTCGCCGGCTCCCTGCTGCTCACCGCCGCACTCGTCTCGTCGCTCGGCCTGACCGGGCCGGCCCCCGGCGCCGCCGTCGCCCTGTGCGCCGCGCTCGGCGCCGCGAGCGGGATCCCGATGGTCCTCGGGCACGCCCTGCTCCAGCAGGCCACCGACCCCGCCTACCTCGGCCGCGTCGCCTCCGTCACCTCCCTGTGCACGCTCGGGCTCAGCCCGCTCCTGTTTCCCCTCGCGGGCCTGGTCTCCGAGGCCTGGGGCGCCGGTGTGTTCCTGGCCGGCTGCGGCGGCGTGTGCCTGCTCGCGGCGGGCCTCGCCTGCGTCAAGTAGCCACAATCCGCCGCGGGTTGCTGCCGCAGACGTTCTTCGCCGGGGCCGGGCGCCGTCACGCATCGATGACGGCGCCCGGCCTTGCCGCCGCTCATCGCTCACCGCTCGGTGACGAACTCCGCCATCATCGCCATGTCCTCGTGCTCGAGGTTGTGGCAGTGCAGCAGGAACCGGCCCGCGTAGTCGGTGAAGCGGACCGCGACCTCGACGCCCTGGGCGGGCAGGACGTCGACGGTGTCCTTCCAGCCCGCGTCGAACCTCCCGGGGGCGGCCCCGTTGCGGCTGACCACCTGGAACGGGTCCAGGTGTACGTGGACCGGGTGGTGGAAGTCGGTGACGAACCGCCAGATCTCCACCTTCCCGAGCTTCGGCGCGGCCAGGGAACGGCCGGGCCGGTAGTCCTGGCCGTTGATCGTCCAGTTCTTCTCCGACTTCTGGAAGACGAAGGTCCGCGTGGCCACCGCCTTGGCCGGATCCAGCTTCGCGACCTCGGCCAGTCTGCCGCGGGGCGCCCGGGAGTCGTCCCGCACCCGGGCGGTGCCGATGTCGAAGCGCATGACCTCGGCCGTCCCGCCGCTGCCGAGCCGGTTGACCAGCCGCACCCGGCTGCCGGCCGGGTAGCGGGCGAAGTCGACCACCACGTCGAAGCGTTCGGCCGGAGCCAGTTCGACGGCGTCGTGCGCGACCGGGCGCTCCAGCAGGCCGCCGTCGGAGCCGATCTGCACCAGCCCGCCGCCGCCCGGCGGTTGCGGGTCCAGCTCCAGCCGGTAGCGGCGCGCGTTGGAGGCGTTGAGAAGGCGCAGCCGGTGGCGAGCGCGCTCCACCGGAGCGACCGGCCAGGGGGCGCCGTTGACCAGGATGACGTCGCCCAGCACGCCGTTCATGTAGGTGTCCTGGACGCCGGGTTCGGAACCGTGCGCGCCCGGCGCGGGGTAGGCGAAGGAGCCGTCGGCGGCGAACGCGCGGTCCGCGATCATCAGGGGCAGCTCCCGCGGGCCCCGCGGCAGGCCGAGCGCCTCCTCCTCGTCGTCACGGACCAGGTGGAAGCCGGCCAGCCCCCGGTACACGTGCGGACCGGTGAAGCCCATCGTGTGGTCGTGGTACCAGAGCGTCGCGGCCCGCTGGTTCATCGGGTAGTCGTAGACGCGCTCGGGCCGGAGCGTCGGCCGGCCCATGCCCGGCATCCCGTGCGTCCCGCCCGCGTGGTGCCCGGCGGCGCCGAGCGGGGCGATCTGGTCCGTCGGATAACCGTCGGAGGACTGCGGCGTGTGGCCGCCGTGCAGGTGCACGACGGTCGGGCGCGGCAGTTCGTTGCGGTGGGTGACCACCGTCCGGCGTCCCGAGCGCGACTCGATCGTCGGGCCGGGGAACAGGCCCTCGTAGCCCCAGACCGCGGTGTCGTGGCCGGGCACCAGCCGGGCCAGGCCCGGACGCGCGGTGATCTCGTAATGGTCGGTGGTGCCGTCGGTGCGGGTCGGCCGGAGCACGGGCGGGACCGGCAGCCGTGTCGCGTACCGCTCGGGCAGCGGGACCTTGCTGCGCAGCAGGAGGCCGGGCTGTCCGGCAGGGATCAGCGCGCCGAGCGCGGGCAGGCCGACGGCGACGCCTCCGGCGCCGAGCAGGCCCGCGGTGCCCACGCCGAGGAACCTGCGCCGGCTCCAGACGTTCGCGTCGCTCATGCCTGGGCCCCGGCCGGTTCGGTGGACGCGGCTGCTTCGGCGTCGTGCGCGGAGGCGGGCTCGGCCGCGGACTTGTGGCGGAAGACATCGACGGCGAACTTCTCGGCCATCACGAAGATGCCGACACCGAGCGGGATGTGCAGGATCAGCACGCGGCTGTACCCGAGGCTGATCTGCGCCACGCACAGGACGAGCAGGATCGCGTAGCGAACGGCGAACGCGGCGGGCCCACCGCCGAGGCGCCACACCAGCAACGCGGCCGCGATGGCGAGCAGGACGGCCGTCCCCAGGATCATCGCGGCCATCTCGTGCGCGTCGAGCAGCGTGTAGAACCCCTGCAGGAACCCCCCGGCCAGGAACGGCTGTGTCAGTGCCAGCAGAGCGACGAGCGCGGCGGTGATCCGCAGCGTGACCAACGGCCAACGCGGGCGGACAGGTTGGAGCGACATGGCGTACCCCCCCAGAGCGAATGTCGTGTCTGGAGAGACAGTCTCATATGAGACTGTCTTGCACACCCCTATACTGGATTCGATGAACGAGACCCCCGCCCCGCAGCAGCCGTCCCTGGGCCTGGCCCTTCGTCACGCCCATCTCCGGGCGGCGCGCCGCTTCTCGCAGGAGCTGGCGCCGCTGGAGCTGGAGAACCACCACGCCGGGATCCTCCTGCACATCTGCCTGCTCGGCATGCAGACGCAGCGCCAACTCGTGGACAGCATGGGCGTGGACAAGTCGATGATGGTCCGCACGCTGGACATCCTGGAGGCGCGCGGCCTGGTGCGCCGCGAAGCGCACCCGACGGACCGCCGGGCCCACGCCATCGTCGTGACGGACGCGGGTCGGGCGATGTACGACCAGGTCGCGGCGGCGGTCGCGCGTACGGAGGAGCGGGTGACCGCGTGCTTCACGCCCGAGGAGCGGGACCTGTTCCACTCGATGATCGTGCGCTTCGCCTACGCGTCCGACGACGAGCCGGCCGGCTGACGCCGCGTCCGGCTCGGTGAGGTCAGGCGCGGCCCTTGCGCGGGGCGCGCTTCGTCGCCTTGAGGACCACGAACTTCGGGTCGCTCGCCACGAGTTCACTGCCGCCGAACAGGCGGCGCAGCTTCACGTGGTAGCCGAGGTGGCGGTTGCCGACCACCCACAGCTCGCCGCCGGGGGCGAGCGCCTCGCGGGCCTGCGCGAACATGCGCAGCGCCGTCGCGTCGGTCGTCGCCTGGTGCGAGTGGAACGGCGGATTGTTCAGGACGAGGTCCACGCTGCCCTCGGGCACGCCGGCGAGCCCGTCGCCCACCCGGAACTCGGCCGAACCCGGCCGGTCCGCCGCGTTCAGCGCGTACGTCGCCTCCGCGGAGGCGCGGGCCTGGTGCGACTCGTCCGTGAACAGCACCTCCGCGTCGGGGTGCGTGAGCGCCGCCGCCGTGCCCACCACGCCGTTGCCGCAGCCCAGGTCGACGATGCGGCGGGCCGCGGTGCCCGCGGGGAGGTGCTTCAGGAAGAACCGGGTGCCGATGTCGAGGCGGTCCGCGCAGAACACACCGGCGTGGTTCTCCACCGTGCGGCCCGCGAGGACTCCGATGTCGCCCGGGAGTTCGTAGCGGTACGGCCACGGGTTCGGGCCCGGCTCCGAGGAGAGGTCCGGAGTCGTGAAGATCAGCCGTGCCTTCTGCTCGGCGAGCGAGGTGCGGGTCGGGCCGATGATCCGCTCGAACAGCTGGAGGGTCGAGGTGTGGATCTCCTTGACCATGCCGGTGCCGACCACGACGGTCCCGGCGTGCAGCGCGGGGCGTAGCCGGTGCAGCTGGTCCTCCAGGAGCGCGAGGCTCTTGGGGACCCGGACGAGCAGCACGTCGATCCGCTCCGGCGGGGCGTCCTGCGTCGTGAGCAGGCGGGTGCCGGCGCGGGTGTGCCGGTGCAGGTTCTCCCGCGCGGCGCACTCGCCCAGGTACGAGTCCGTGATCAGGGCCGGAGCGCAGCCCGGGGCGCCGGACAGGGCCGTACCGAGGGCGCCCCAGCGGTCGCCGAGCACGACCACGGAGCCCGACAGATCGGTGCCCGCGGCGGCGAGGTGCCGGAGCAGATACGCGTCGGCGGCGTCCCAGGCGCGGAGTCGGTCGCGGGGGTCCACGGGGTAGCGGGTGAGATTCAGGTCGCCCCAGGGGCTGGGCAGTGCGGGGGTGGGCTGATCGGTGCGGTTCATCGTCCGGCAAGGCTAACGGAGGCGCTCCGCTGGGGGTGCGGTGGCTGATCGGTCCGGAGCGCTTCGGCTCCGCCGGGGGTCCGTGGTCGTGGTCCGGTTTCCCGTCTCGTCGTGGATGGTCGCGCAGTTCCCCGCGCCCCTGACGGGGCCCGCCCCTCGCCTCGTGATCAGCCCTCGCCCGTCTGCCGCTGGGCCCGTGTCCGGGTACGTACTCGGTCGGGTCGACCTAGCCTTGGGCAGTCTGCCGCCTGGGGCGGCACGGGTGGGCAAGGCGGCACCCAGGTGCCGGGTGCGTGATTCGGTCGGCTTCCGCTACTGCGTCGCCGCCGTAGTGGCTGAGCGCCGTCGCCGAGTGCTGCGCCGTCGTGGCTGGTCGCGCAGTTCCCCGCGCCCCTGGAGGCACACTTCGTGCGCCCAGGGGGCCTGGTGGTCGCGTCCCCGCCGGTGAGGCGGCGCGTCAGGATTCCGGGAAGTCGCCCGCGAGGGCCGACGCCATCTTCAGGTGGGGGGACGCCTCGGTGTCGCGGCCCTGGCGCTCCAGGGTGCGGCCCAGCATCAGGCGGGCGTAGTGGTCGACCGGGTCGCGCTCGACGATCGTGCGCAGCTCCGTCTCGGCGCGGCGCAGCTGGGCCGAGTGGTAGTAGGAACGGGCCAGCAGGAGACGCGGTCCGGTCTGCTCCGGGACCTCCTCGACCAGTCCGTCGAGGATCTTCGCCGCGGTCGTGTACTCCTTCGCGTCGAAGAACATCTGCGCACGCTCCCACCGCTCCGCGGCCGATCCGTGCTCGTAGTACTTCTGCTCCACTGTTTCCTCCTTGCCTGACCGCCTCAACCAGGCCCCGGCCGGGCATATTCCCCGGCATGGCAATCATGGACACCTCAGTACCCGACGGTTGCGGGCCCGCGTTCCGGCTGGTCCCCGGCAGCCCGCAGTCGCCGGTCATCCTGCACGTACCGCACGGCTCCCGCACCGTCCCGCCCCAGGTCAGGAGGGGCCTGCTGCTCGATGACGCGCAGCTGGAGCGGGAGTTGGACCTCATCACGGACGCGCACACGGCGACCCTCGCCGAGCGGGCGGCGGGCTCGACCCGGGCCCCCGCCCCGTGGATGCTCGTCAACGAACGCTCACGCCTCGTCGTCGACCCCGAACGGTTCCCCGACGAGCGAGAGGAGATGCGCGCCGTCGGCATGGGCGCCGTCTACACCCGCACGACGCACCGCGCACCCTTGCGCCCCGACCCGCCCGCCGACGAGGCGGCGCTCCTCGACACCTACTTCACCCCCTACGCCGAGGCGATGACCCGCGCCGTGGACGACCGGCTCGCCGCGACCGGCCGCGCCGTGATCGTCGACGTCCACTCCTACCCGAGCCGCGCCCTGCCGTACGAACTCCACGGCACGGACCCGCGCCCGCCGGTGTGCCTCGGCACGGACCCGTTCCACACGCCCGCCGCCCTGACCGACCTGGCCCGCAAGGCCTTCGCCCCGCTGGGCGAGAGCGCGCTCGACACCCCGTTCGCCGGCGTCTACGTCCCCCTGCGCCACTACCGCACCGACCCGAGGGTGAGCGCCCTGATGCTGGAGCTGCGCCGGGACACGTATCTCGACGAACCCGTCACCCCGCACGACGGCCTGGACCTGGCCGCCGCCGCGCTCGCCGCCTTCGTCGCAGACGCAACAGAGATCGGAACAGAGATCACGGAGGGGGAGGGGCGTGGCTGAGGCGAACGCGCCCTTCCTCTACGTGGTCGTGTGCGCGGCCGGGGCCGCCGACGGGGTCGGGGGACTCATCGGCGCCGCACAGGACCGCGGCTGGGAGGTCGGCGTCATCGCGACGCCCACCGCCCTCGGCAGCGAGTTCTTCGACGTGGACGACGTAGTGACCCGCACCGGGCGCCCGGTCCGCTCCGAGTGGCGCACCCCGGCCGACCCGCGTCAGTTCCCGCCCGCCGACGCGATGGTCGTCGTCCCCGCGACCTTCAACACCGTCAACAAGTGGGCGGGAGGCATCGCGGACACCCTCGCCGTGGCGACGCTCTGCGAGGCGTACGGGGCGGGCGTCCCCGTCCTCGCCCTGCCCAGCGTGAACGGCCCGCTGGCGAAGCACCCCGCGTACGGGGCGAGCGTGCGACGGCTGCGCGACATGGGCGTGCGGTTCGCCGAGGGCGACTTCGGCTGGGACGCGGCCCGCGCCGCCCTCGCGCGGCTCCCCGTCAGGCGCGCGGAACGGTGACGAGTGACTCCGGGGTGAGATCGGCGAGCGTCGGATAGCCGTCCACGGCCATCGTCAGATCGGCCTCCGCGAGCAGCGACCGCAGGACGTGCACGAGCCCGTCCTCGCCGCCGACGGCCAGCCCGTACGCGTACGGGCGGCCGACGCCCACCGCGGTCGCGCCCAGCGCCAGCGCCTTGACCACGTCCGCGCCCGAGCGCACCCCGGAGTCGAAGAGCACCGGCAGCCCGTCGGCCGCCTCGACCACACCGGGCAGCGCGTCGAGCGCGGGCAGCCCGCCGTTGGCCTGGCGGCCGCCGTGGTTGGAGCAGTAGATGCCGTCGACGCCGCCGTCCTTGGCCCGCCGCACGTCCTCGGGGTGGCACAGGCCCTTGAGGATCAGCGGCAGATCGGTGAGGGAGCGCAGCCAGGGCAGGTCGTCCCACGTGAGGGGGTTGCCGAAGACACCGGCCCAAGTGCCGACGACGTCGTCCGTGGCCGTCGACGGCTGAAGCTCCCTGAAGCGCGGGTCGGAGGTGTAGTTGGCCAGGCAATGGCCGCGCAACTGCGGGAAGTTGGAGGTCGACAGGTCGCGGGGGCGCCAGCCGGTGGCCCAGGTGTCCAGGGTGACGACGATGCCCTTGAAGCCGGCGGCCTCGGCCCGCCGCACGAGATTCTCGGCGAGCTCCCGGTCGGTGGGCGTGTAGAGCTGGAAGAAGCCCGGGGTGTCGCCGAACTCCGCCGCCACGTCCTCCATGGGGTCGACCGACAGAGTGGACGCCACCATCGGCACCCCGGTGCGGGCCGCCGCCCGCGCCGTCGCCAGATCCCCGTGCCCGTCCTGGGCGCACAGGCCGATCACGCCGACCGGCGCCATGAACAGCGGCGACTCCAGGCGCAGCCCGAACAGGTCCACCGACAGGTCGCGCCGCGCGGCGCCCACCAGCATGCGGGGCATCAGCCCGTACCGCTCGAAGGCCCGGACATTGGCCCGCTGGGTGTGCTCGTCGCCGGCGCCACCGGCCACGTAGGACCAGATCGAGGCAGGCATCGCGGCCTGCGCCCGCTGCTCCAGGGAGGCCCAGTCCATGGGCAGCGTGGGTGTCACCCCGCGCAGCCCGTTCAGATAGATCTCGAACTGGTAGTCACCGAACTGCGGGCTCATCGTCCACCTTTGCGAAGTCGGCACGTCTGTGGGGTCGGCACGTCTGTGGGGTCGGCGCGTCTGTGGGGTCGGCACGTCTGAAGTTGACGCCGGATCCGAGTACGGGCGCGACGGGCCCAATCTGCCAGGACGACCCGGCCCCGGCCAAGAGGCCTACACCCACGGGAGCAGTCGAGGAGACCGTGACCGATTCGGGGGGTCTACACGTATCCACCACGACTCCTCCCCTGGGATGACACACCCCACCGGCATCTACGCCGAGCGCGGGCTCGGACTCCGACCCGCAGGCTGACGGATCGGGCCCGGGCAGCGGTGACGATGGAAACACGATCCTGCCGACCACTCTGACGTGCACCGACGCACCGTCGGACGGTCGATCCTGCCTCTTCCATCCCCGACGGGAGTCCCTTTCGCCGTGGCTACCTTCCTGTACAAACTGGGGCGGCTGTCCTTCCGACGCCGCCGTTACGTCGCCCTCCTGTGGGTGCTGCTGCTCGGCGGGATCGGCTTCGCCTCGTCGGCCGCGCCCGCACCGCCCGCCGACACGTTCTCCATGCCGGGGACCGAGTCGCAGAAGGCCTTCGACCTGCTGGAGGAGAAGTTCCCGGCCGCGAGCGCGGAGGGCGCGACGGCTCGCGTCGTGATCCGCGCCCCGCAGGGCGAGAAGCTCACCGATCCCGCGCAGAAGACCGAGGTCGAGCAGCTGGTCAAGGCGCTCGGCGCCGGCCCGCAGGTCGCCTCCGTCGCCGACCCCTTCAAGGCGAACGCCGTCAGCAAGGACGGCACGACCGCCTACGCGTCCGTCTCCTACAAGGTCCCCGGGACCGAGCTGACCGACGCCGCGCACGACGCCCTGACCAAGGCCACCGACGAGGCGCGCGCCGACGGATTCACCGTCGAGTCCGGCGGTGACGCCGTGCAGGCCGAGCAGGAGATGGGCGGCAGCGCCGAGATGATCGGCATCGCCGTCTCCGCCGTCGTCCTCCTGATCACCTTCGGCTCGCTCGTCGCCGCCGGCATGCCGCTGCTCACCGCGATCATCGGGGTCGGCATCGGCGTCTCCGGCATCGCCGCGCTCGGCAGCGTCCTCAACCTCTCCGGCACCACGTCCACCCTCGCGATGATGATCGGCCTCGCGGTCGGCATCGACTACGCCCTGTTCATCGTCTCCCGGTACCGGGCCGAGCTCGCCGAGGGCCGCAAGGGCGAGGAGGCCGCGGGCCGCGCCGTCGGCACGGCCGGCTCCGCCGTCGTGTTCGCCGGACTCACCGTCATCGTCGCCCTCGCGGGCCTGTCCGTCGTCAACATCCCGATCCTCACCAAGATGGGCCTGGCCGCGGCCGCCACCGTCGCGATCGCCGTCCTCATCGCCCTCACCATGATCCCCGCGTTGCTCGGCTTCGCCGGCCGCAAGGTGCTGCGCCGCAAGGACCGCAAGGCGCCCGCGCAGGCCCCGGGCGAGGGCAAGCCGAATCTGGGCACCCGCTGGTCCCGGTTCGTCCTGCGCCGCCCGCTCTCCGTCCTCCTCGTCGCCGTCCTCGGTCTCGGCGCGATCGCCGTCCCGGCCGCGAGCCTCGAACTCGGCCTGCCCGACGAGGGCTCCTCGGCGCCGGACAGCACCCAGCGCAAGGCGTACGACATGCTGTCCGAGTCCTTCGGCGCCGGATTCAACGGACCGCTGATGGTGACCGTCGACGGCAGCGACGCGGCCGCCGCGGCGAAGACCGTCAGGACCTCGCTCGGCAAGGTCGAAGGCGTCGCCGCCGTCACCCCGGCCCAGGTCAACGAGGCGGGCGACACCGCCATCCTCACCGTCGTCCCGACCACGGGCCCCAGCGACCACGCCACCGAGGAACTCGTCAGGACGATCCGCGCGGACGCGGGGGACTGGTCGGCGGACACCTCCTCCGAGGTGCTCGTCACCGGACAGACCGCCATGACGATCGACTTCTCGCAGACCCTCGACGACGCCCTCGTCCCGTACCTGCTGCTCGTCGTCGGCCTGGCGTTCCTGCTCCTGATGCTCGTGTTCCGCTCGGTCCTGGTCCCGCTGAAGGCGGCGCTCGGCTTCCTGCTCTCGGTGGCGGCGGCGCTCGGCGCGGTCGTCGCGGTCTTCCAGTGGGGCTGGCTCGCGGACATCGTGGGCGTCGACCAGCCCGGCCCGATCATGTCGATGATGCCCATCTTCATGATCGGCGTGGTCTTCGGTCTCGCCATGGACTACGAGGTGTTCCTCGTGACCCGGATGCGGGAGGCGTACGTCCACGGGGCGCGGCCCGGGCAGGCAGTCGTGACCGGATTCCGGCACGGCGGGCGGGTCGTCGGCGCCGCCGCGATCATCATGATCAGCGTCTTCTCCGGCTTCATCCTGGAGAACGACGACATGATCAAGATGATGGGCTTCGGCCTCGCCGTGGCCGTCCTGTTCGACGCGTTCGTCGTCCGCATGGCGATCGTGCCCGCGGTCATGGCGCTGCTCGGTCGGTCCGCGTGGTGGCTCCCCAAGTGGCTCGACCGGCTGCTGCCGAACGTCGACGTCGAAGGCGAGAAGCTGCACCGGGACCTGGCCGCGGCCGAACCCGCCGCACAGGAGCGGGAGTTCGAATCCGTGCGTGGCTGACACGCGAGGGAAGCCCGCACATTCACGCCAACGAGTGAATTGGTGAATGGATGTCCGTCAGCTCCCCCTGGACTGCGCTGTGCTGGACCGAGAGCGCTCGGGACGGTATCGGGGCGACCGGGGATTTCAGGGGGAGCGTATGCGGGTCTTCGTGCTGTGCGCATGGCTGGTGACGGCGGCGCTCGGGAGCTATCTCGCCACCGTGTGGGTGCGCAACGGGGGGTTGCGCCAGCGCACGCCGGGGGTGACCCGGCTGCCGCTCTGGCTCGTGCTCGGGCACGTCGTGCTCGCGGTCGGCGGGCTCGTCGCGTGGGGGGTGTTCCTGATAGGCGACGCGCGCAGCTCGGCCTGGGCCGCCTGCGCCGTCGTCCTGGTCGTCGCCGCGCTCGGGTTCACGATGCTGCTGCGCTGGCTGCCCAGTTCCGGGCGGCACTCCCAGGCGGGCACCGCCGAGCGGCACTTTCCGCTCGCCGCGGTCGTCGCGCACGGCATGAGCGCGGGAGCGACCGTGCTGCTCGTCGCCATGGTGGTGGTCCGGCGTATGTGACCCGGGCGGATCTGCTGGGTGGACGGGTGCCGGGGTGAGTAGGCGGGTTGAGTACGAGGGCTCAGGCCGCCGGGGTTGCGGGGGTCGGACGATGGGGGTCGACCAGCCCGATGACCTGGGGAGACCTCATGCTCAGCCGCCTCGCCGATGTTCTGGTGCCCGCCGCCGGACGGTTGACCGTGAGCGCCGACGACGACGCCGCGTTCGTCCCCGGCAGCATCTTCGTCGCGAACCACACCTCGACCGCCGACCCCGCGGTCGTCCTCGCCGCCCTGCACCGGCTCGGCGCGGAGCCCGCCGTGATGGCCGCCGCGGGGCTGTGGCGGATACCGGTGCTCGGGGGCGCCCTCACCCGCGAGGGCCACATTCCGGTGCATCGCGCCGACGCCCGCGCGGGCCGCTCGCTCGATCTCGCCGCCGAGGCCCTGGACAGCGGGCGTTCCGTCCTCATCTACGCCGAGGGCGGGCTGCCGCGGCGCCGCGACGCGGGGGAGGCGGAACCCGGCGCGTTCCGCAGCGGCCTGGCGCGTCTCGCCGAACGCACCGGCGCGCCCGTCGTCCCGCTGGGGCAGGCCGGCTCCCGGCGCCTCGTCTCGGGCAGCGCCGCCAAGCAACTCGCGGGCCTCGCCACGGCGCCGCTCCGCCGCCCCGCCCTCCACGTCCACGCCGGCCCCGCCCTTCGCCTGACCGGCGGCGATCGGGTGACCCGCACGGAGCGGGCCCGGAAGGCGGTGATCGCGGCGTGGCGGGTGGCGGTGGGGCGGCTCGAATCGGCGGGGCGGGGTGGGTGTGGTGCGGGGTGACGGGGTGACGGGGTGCGGCGCGGTTGCCGGGTGCCGCGGTACATCGCCGTAGGGGTTGAGGATCGTCGCCGGGTGCCGCCCGGTGGGGCTTCTCGCGCAGTTCCCCGCGCCCCTGAAGGGCACACTTCGTGCGCCCCCAGGGGCAGGCTGGTCGCGCCCCGCGACGGAGTCGCTGATCGGACACCGGCCCCGCGTCCCGCACCAGTCGGCCGCCCCCGGTGCCGGGCGGGATGTGGCAGCCCCGCGCGCTAGCCCGGCGGGGGCGTCATCCGGTAGCCCCGCGCAGCGGTCCCGTCAGACGCCCTCCGCGGAGCGCAGGGCCTCCACCGCCAAGCGTGCCGCCGCTCCGATCACCGCGTCCGCCCGGGGCAGGACGCTGTCGGCCCGCGCCGCCTGCGTGAAGATCACGGCCGTGTACGCGCTGCCGTCGGCGAGCTCGACGACGCCGGCCTCGTGGCGCAGGGAGCCGAGTGTGCCGGTCTTGCCCGCCACCCGTACGCCGTCGTACGGGAATCCGGAGGCGAGCCGGTGGTGCCAGGCCTGGCGGGCCATCACCTCGCGCATGAACGCGCAGCGTTCCGGCGACGCCGCGCGGTCCGTCCAGATCGCGTGCAGCAGGCGAGCGATGTCGGCGGGCGTGGAGGACGACTTGCGGGCCGGCTCGTAGACGTCCTCGGGGACCGTCGCGTCGTTGCTGGACAGGCGCCGCATCGCCGCGCTCAGCGACCCGGCGCCGGTCTCCTCCACCAGCCGGGCCCACGTGTTGGTGACGCCGCCGCGCACCTGGGTGTCGGGCAGCCCCAGTTCGCCGCAGACCTCGTCGACGACGGCCGGGCCCACCGCGCGGAGCACCGCGTCGGCCGCCGTGTTGTCGGACACCGTCATCATCATCACCACGAGGTCGCGCAGCGACATGGACACGGGGTCGCGGAGGAGCGAGAGCCCCGTCGGCCCGGGCACGCGCCGCGCCGGGTCCAGGGTCACCCGCTCCGCCGGATCGAGCGTGCCCGCGTCGGCGAGCCGGCAGAACGCCACCATCAGCGGCACCTTGTAGACGGAGGCGATCGGCATCCGCTCGTCGGGGTCGAGCGTCACGGCCGCCTCGGGCCGCCGCAGGTCCGCCACGTGCAGCCGGCCCCGCACCCCCGCGTCCGCGAACAACTCCCGCAGCGCGCGCGTCACCTCGCCGTGCCGGCGCCCCGCGCTCACAGCGCCGCCTCCCGCGCGAGCGCGTCCACGAGCAGCCGCGCCGTGACAGCCGTCTCCTCGGCCGCCGGTCCGCGCGGATCCCACACCACCCGCAAGCGCAGTGGCAGCGCCGGATCGTCGGCCGGACGCCGCGCCACACCCGTCGCGGCGAGCGTCCGGTCGGCGGTGACCAGGACGGCCTGCCCGGCGGCGACGAGGGCGAGCCCCGCCCGCTCGTCCGAGATCACGACCGTCTCCACCGCACGGCCCCGGCTGGCCAGCGTGTCGACGAACAGGTCGTACGCGGCCGGCGCCTCCTCACGAGGCCGCACCGCGAAGGGCAGCCGCAGCGCCGACCCGCCCCGCGGCGCGTCGGGGGAGAGCACCCAGGTCGGCGCCAGCACCACCTCGCCCGCCGCCAGACCGTCGAGCACCGCCGGATGCCGGACGACGGCGACGTCCAGTCGGCCCGCGGAGAGGTCGGACAGGAGCGTCGTCGTGGGCGCGGTCGACACGGCGAGCCGGGGCCGCTCCCCGCCCCGGTGGGGCGCCGCGGCCACCGCCGCCGCGAGGGAGGCCGGCACCTCGGGCGCGAACCCGAGCCGCAGCCGCCGCCCGTCGGCCTGCTCCCGGGCCCCGATCTCCCGCAGCCGTGCCAGCGCCGCGAGCGCCCGCCGGGCGTGCGGCAGCAGCAGCGCGCCCTCGTCGGTGAGCACGACACCCCGGTCGCGGTCGAACAGCCGCACCCCGAGCAGCGCCTCAAGCCGGCGGAGCCCCTGCGACAGCGGCGGCTGCGTGATCCCCACCCGCTGGGCCGCGGCACCGAAATGCTCCTCCTCGGCGAGCGCGACGAAGATCTCCAGATGCCGTTCCGTCAGCATTCCACTCCTGTGGCGTGCGGCGATATGAGTAGTGAATCGATCCGAGGGCGACAGCGTATTCGACATGGGCGTCCGGCGGCGGGTTGACTCCACGGGGTCCGGCCCCCGCACCGCACGACCCAGAGGAGACCGACCTTGGAGCCCACCGTCACGTCCCCCTCCCGCCGCGCGATCCTCGCCCTCGGCGCGGGCACGGCCCTCGCGGCCACTCTCACCGCGAGCGGCGCCGCCTCGGCCACCGTCCCCGTCACGAAGACGACCACGAAGACGGTGACGACCCCGCCCGGCTCCGCCGTCACCGGCCGGCTGCGCGCCCTGGAACGTCAGTACGCGGCCCGGCTCGGCGTCTACGCCCACGACCTCGGCACGGGTCGCACCGTCCGCCACCGGGCCGGCGAACGCTTCCCCGTCTGCTCCGTGTTCAAGGGCATCGCGGTGGGCGCCGTCCTGCGCGACCTCGACCACGACGGCACCTACCTCGCCCGGCGCCTGCACTACACGCAGGACGACGTCGACAAGGCGGGCCACACACCGGTCACCGGCCGGCCCGAGAACGTCGCGGGCGGCCTCACCGTGGCGCAGCTGTGCGCCGCCGCCGTCAGCGAGAGCGACAACGCCGCCGCCAACCTGCTGCTGCGCGAGCTCGGCGGCCCCACCGCCGTCACCCGCTTCTGCCGTTCGATCGGGGACGACATCACCCGCCTTGACCGCTGGGAGCCCCAGCTCAACTCCGCCGAACCCTGGCGCCGTACGGACATCACGACCCCGCACGCTGCCGGCCTCACGTACGCGCGGCTCGTCGTCGGCAAGGCCCTCGCGCCGGGGGACCGTGACCTCCTCACCGGCTGGCTCGTCGCCAACACGACCAACAAGGCCCGCTTCCGCGCGGGTCTGCCCGCCGACTGGGTGCTCGCGGACAAGACGGGCGGCGGCTCGGACTACGGCGTCGCCAACGACGTGGGCGTCGTCCGGCCGCCCGGCCGCGCGCCGATCGTCCTGTCCGTCCTGTCCACGACGTACGCCCCCGAAGGCCCCTCGCAGAACCAGCTGGTCGCCGACGCCGCCCGCATCGTGGCCGAGCATCTCGTGCCCGGCGCCTGACCTCCGCTCCGACGACGGGCCGTCGCGCGCGCGTTCGGCCCGTACGGAACGGTGGTGAACATCGCCCGTCCACGCGTGAAGCTGCCGTCGAGACGCCCCTGCCGAGACGTTTCTCCGCCTAGAGTGCGCGGAGTACGGAGTTCGGCGGAAAAGGAAAAGGGCGGGTCATGGGGCGTCAGACGCGGTGGTGGAGTGCCGGATTGAGCCTGCTGGCCGTGCTCGCGGTGGGCGGCTGCGCGGCGCAGCAGGACGACGCGGACGGGGCGGCGACCCCGGCGGCCGGGGCGAGCGCCCCGCAGGAGAGCGGCGCGGCGGGCGCGCCCGAGGCCACCGGCACCCTGCCGGGCATGCCGACGGCCCAGCGGGCCCGGCAGCTGCTCACGACCCTGAAGGTGGGCCCGCACGGCTCGATGTCGGGCTACAGCCGGTCCAAGTTCCCGCACTGGGCCGAGCAGGGCGAGGACTGCAACACCCGGGAGACCGTGCTCGCCCGGGACGGCAAGGACGTCAAGAAGGACGCCGAGTGCCGCGCCGTGTCCGGCACCTGGGTCAGCGTCTACGACGACAAGACCTTCACGGAGGCGTCCGGCCTCGACATCGACCACACCGTGCCGCTCGCCAACGCCTGGCGCTCGGGCGCCTCGAAGTGGACCCAGGACGAGCGCAAGGCCTTCGCCAACGACCTGACACACCCGCAGCTCCTGTCGGTGTCCGCCGCGTCGAACCGCTCCAAGGGCGACCAGGGCCCCGACGAGTGGCAGCCGCCGGCCAAGTCCTACTGGTGCGCGTACGCCCGCTCGTGGACCGCGGTGAAGGCGACCTACGAGCTCACCGTCACCGAGGCCGAGAAGAACACCCTCACCGAGATGCTGGACACCTGCTCATGACGGCCGGTGCCGCGGACGACGGCCGGATGGTCAGCGCGATCGAGGCGGGCCCCGGCGGCGCGATGACCGACGAGGTCGGTGTCATCACCGGCGACGTCACGCTGGCCACCGTCCCGGTGGACGGTGGTCTGGCCCGCGTCGAGATCCAGTACACGGACGCCGACGAGTGGTACACGCTCACCGGCAGCCCGGTCCCCGTACCGCCGGACGGCCTCGCGGCCCTGCACGAGCGGCTCGTCGCACGCGTGGAGAGCGGCGGCGCCGCCCGGGCCTGAACGATTTCACGCTGCCGCAACGCACCACGGCCCCGAGTCCTGTTAGACATGACGGGAAGACCGGTCCGGGGGCGGAGGGGGAGACACGTGCGGCACGTCGACAGCGCGCCCGCGCCCCGCACGGTGAATCCCGGCCGGCGCGTCCGCCTGTACACCCGCCCGTACATCGACCTCCAGCGCGTGGCCGCCGCGCTCTGTCCTTCCTGAGCCGCACCCGGAACCCGAACTCCCGGACCTCAGGAAGGCACACCCGTGTCCTCAGCATCCTCCGCACCGCTGCACCTCGCCGTCGCGCTCGACGGCACCGGCTGGCACTCCGCGTCCTGGCGCGAGCCCGCCGCCCGGCCCCGCGAGCTGTTCACCGCCCGCTACTGGGCCGACCTCGTCACCGAGGCCGAGCGCGGGCTGCTCGACCTCGTCACCTTCGAGGACGGACTCGGCCTCCAGTCCAGCCACTTCCTGGAGCCGGACGACCGCACCGACCAGGTCCGTGGCCGCCTCGACGCGGTCCTGACCGCCGCGCGCGTCGCCCCGCTCACCCGGCACATCGGCCTCGTGCCGACGGCGGTGGTCACCCACACCGAGCCGTTCCACCTCTCCAAGGCCATCGCCACCCTCGACCACGTCAGCTCCGGCCGCGCCGGCGTCCGCGTGCAGATCACCGCCCGCCCCCACGAGGCCGCGCACTTCGGCCGCCGCACGATCGAGCCCATCGACGCCTACGACAGCCCGGCCGCCCAGGACCTCGTCACCGACCTGTTCGACGAGGCCGCCGACTACACCGAGGTGCTGCGCCGCCTCTGGGACAGCTGGGAGGACGGCGCCGAGATCAGGGACGCCGCCACCGGCCGCTTCATCGACCGGGACCGGCTGCACCCCATCGACTTCGAAGGCCGCCGGTTCAGCGTGCGCGGCCCGTCGATCACCCCGCGCCCGCCCCAGGGCCAGCCCGTCGTCACCGCCCTCGGCCACCAGACCGTCCCGTACCGGCTCATCGCCCGCCAGGCCGACATCGGCTACGTCACCGCGCACGACCCCGGGCAGGCACGGGCGATCGTCGCCGAGATCCGCGCCGAGCAGGAGACGGCGGGCCGCGCGGGCGAACCCCTGCACGTCTTCGGCGACATCGTCGTGCTCCTCGACGAGACGGAGCGCGCGGCCCGCGACCGGCTGGCCCGGCTCGACACCGCCGCCGGAGCCCCGTACGAGAGCGACGCCCCCGTCTTCACGGGCACGCCCGCCCAACTCGCCGACCTCCTCCAGGAGTTGCAGACCGCGGGCCTGTCCGGATTCCGGCTGCGGCCCGCCGTGCTCGGCCACGACCTGCCCGCGCTCACCCGCGGCCTCGTGCCCGAGCTCCAGCACCGCGGCGCCTTCCGCCGCGCCTACGAGGCCGACACCCTGCGCGGCCTGCTCGGGCTCGCCCGCCCGGCCAACCGCTACGCCACGACCGCCGCCTGAGCCGGACGGAGACCGCACGCCATGAGCAAGCCGCAGAAGCAGATCCATCTGGCCGCCCACTTCCCCGGCGTCAACAACACCACGGTGTGGAGCGACCCGCGGGCCGGCAGCCACATCGACTTCGGTTCCTTCACCCACTTCGCGCGCACCGCCGAACGCGCCAAGTTCGACTTCCTGTTCCTCGCCGAGGGCCTGAGGCTGCGCGAGCACGCGGGGGAGATCTACGACCTGGACGTCGTCGGCCGCCCCGACACCTTCACCGTCCTGGCCGCGCTCGCCGCCGTCACCGAACATCTCGGCCTGACCGGCACGATCAACTCCACCTTCAACGAGCCCTACGAGGTGGCCCGTCAGTTCGCGAGCCTCGACCATCTGACGGACGGCCGCGCCGCCTGGAACGTCGTCACCTCCTGGGACGCCTTCACCGGCGAGAACTTCCGGCGCGGCGGCTTCCTGCCCCAGGAGGAGCGGTACACGCGCGCCGCCGAGTTCCTCGCCACCGCGCACGAACTCTTCGACTCCTGGCGCGGCGACGAGATCCTCGCCGACCCGGCGACCGGGACCTTCCTGGGCGACGCCAAGGCCGGTGCGTTCGTGCACTCCGGCCGGCACTTCGACATCCAGGGCCGGTTCAACGTTCCGCGCTCGCCCCAGGGGCGCCCCGTGATCTTCCAGGCCGGGGACTCCGACGAGGGCCGCGAGTTCGCCGCGTCCGACGCCGACGCGATCTTCAGCCGGTACGCGACCCTGGAGGAGGGGCAGGCCTTCTACGCCGACGTCAAGCGGCGGCTCGCCCGGTACGGCCGCCGCCCCGAGCAGCTCAAGATCCTGCCTGCCGCGACCTTCGCGCTCGGCGACACCGACGCCGAGGCCGAGGAGCTGGCCCGCGAGGTGCGCCGGCAGCAGGTCAGCGGCGCCACCGCCCTGCGCCACCTGGAGTTCGTCTGGAACCGGGACCTGTCCGCGTACGACCCGGACGGCCCGCTGCCCGACATCGACCCGCTGGTCGGCGACGGGCACATCGCCGAGGGCCGGGCCCAGGTCCGCATGTACCGGGACCCGCTGGCCACCGCCCGCGAGTGGCGCGAGCGGGCCGCCGCGCACGGCTGGTCGATCCGCGACCTCGTCATCAACACCGGCAACCGGCAGAACTTCGTCGGTTCGCCGGAGACCGTCGCGCGGAGCATCGACACGCTCGTCCAGGCCGACGCCGCCGACGGATTCATCCTCGTACCGCACCTGACGCCCGGCGGACTCGACGACTTCGCCGACCGGGTCGTGCCGCTGCTCCAGGAGCGCGGCGTCTTCCGCACCGAGTACGAGGGACCGACGCTCCGCCACCACCTGGGCCTCGAACACCCCGACGGGTCCGGGACGGCGTCGGCCGTTTGAGCCTGCCGCGCACGAAAGAGCCCGGGCCGCGCGGCCCGGGCTCTTTCGGAGGGTGACGATCAGGCGGCGACGGCCTCACCGGCGTGGCCGTGCACGCGGGCGAGGACCTCGGTCAGCTGCGCGGCGACCTCGGCGTCGTCGACCGGGTGGGTCGAGGCGAAACGCTCCACCGAGCCCGGGATCGACAGCTTGACGTCCTCGAGCACGGTGCCGCCGGCGATGCCCACGGCCTTGCGGGCCTCGTCCTGCGCCCACACGCCGCCGTACTGGCCGTACGCGGTGCCGACCACGGCGACCGGCTTGCCGGTGAAGGCGCCCGCACCGAAGGGACGGGACAGCCAGTCGATGGCGTTCTTCAGGACGGCCGGGATGGTGCCGTTGTACTCGGGCGAGAAGAGCAGGAAGCCGTCCGCCTCACCGGCGGCGGCGCGCAGCGCGGCGGCCGCGGCGGGGACGCTGCCCTCGACGTCGATGTCCTCGTTGTAGAAGGGGATCTCGGCCAGGCCCTCGAAGAGCACGACCTCGGAGCCCTCGGGAGCGAGCTTGACGGCCGCCTCGGCGAGCTGGCGGTTGTGCGAACCGGCACGGAGGCTGCCGACGAGCGCGAGGATACGAACAGACATGGGGAGCTCCAAGATACTGAGGCTGGTCACCGAGCGATCGAAGATGCGGACCGGGGTCCGTTTAGATTTCTACCACCTAAGCGGACCGGGGTCCACTTCTCTGGGAAATGCTTTACGCTGAGTTCATGTCCAGCAGCCTCCCGCTCCAGATCGGCACGACCGCCGACGAGCCCTGTCTGCGCGCGGACGCCGCGCGGAACCGGGCGCGGCTGTTGGAGGCCGCCGCCCGCCTCGTCGCGGAGCGCGGCGCCGCCGCCGTCACCATGGAGGCGGTCGCCGCCGAGGCCTGCGTCGGCAAGGGCACGGTCTTCCGCCGCTTCGGCGACCGCGTCGGCCTGCTCACCGCCTTGCTCGACCACACGGCGACCCGGCTCCAGGCGGACCTGATGGGCGGCCCCCCGCCGCTCGGCCCCGGCGCCCCGCCCATCGAGCGGCTGCGCGCCTTCGGCCTGGAGGTGCTGCGCCGCTCCTCCGAGCAGCTGGAGCTCTTCCTCGCCGCGCAGGACGAGCCCACCCGCCGCGTCGGCCATCCCTCGCAGCGCGTCCTGACCCTGCACGCGAGGATCCTGCTGCGCGAGATCGACCCCGGCGCCGACCACGAGCTGCAGGCCCACGCCCTGCTCGGCTACCTCGACCCGGCCGTCATCCACTTCCTGACGAAGGAGCGCGGAATGCCGCTGGAGCGGCTGGAAGCGGGCTGGCTCGATCTCGTCGAGCGGATCAGCAGACCGGCCGCCTGAGCCGCCACCACGCTTCGATCCGGCCCGCCAGATGCGGGCACAACGGTCCCGCGGGGGGCAGCGCCACGCCCAGCCGGAGCCCGGCCGCGGCGAAGAAGCGTCGGCCTTGGCGCGACTGGACCGTCGTGGTCCACCGGTAGCCGGTCCCGGACCGCACGGCGGCCCGCACCAGTTCGAGCCCGATGCCCTCGCGCCGCGACATCTCGTCGACCCAGAGCGATCGCAGGCGCCCGGTCCGGCAGCGGCCGCAGACCCGGAAGCGGATCTCGCCGACCTCGGTGCCCGTGCCCGTCCGCGCCGAGACCCGGCGCTCGTCCTCGTCGCCCGGCCGGCTCTCGGCGCGCAGCACGATGCCGCCGTCACCTGCCGCCGGCGCCAGGCCCGTCCGTCCGAACATCACGGGCCTCCCGGTGGGCCGTCCTCGCGGTGTCGGCGCATCGTGTCACGGGCGCGCCGCCACGGGGAGGGGGTGCGGGCGGGTGCTTTCCGGCGCCCGGGAGCGCGCCGGGGGCGGACCGGACGCCGGGCGCCGGGCGCCGCCGGGAGGGGCCGGTCAGCGGCGCAGCGGGGTGAGCACGTCCAACGCGTACTCGAGGGCCTCCGGCTGCGTCGCCTCGCCGAGGAGGGGGAGCAGGGGCAGCACCGAGCAGCCGCGGTTGCCCTCGTCCTGGTGGTCGATCTCCCAGCGCAGATCGGGTTTGCCGGCCTGGGTGGTCGCCACCACGAACAGCGGCCGGGCACAGCCTTGGCACAGGTAGTGGTGGCGGTTCATGGCCTCCCTCTCCGCGGCAGGGGTCTCGGAAGGCCGATTCTCCGCCGCCGCGACCCGTCCTGCCTCAGGGGTGGGCTGAGTGGGGCGCGGCCCTTGCGCGGCACGGATCCCGTGAGACCCTGCCGCCATGATCGGAGAGCTGCAGTGCGTGGTCCTCGACTGCGCCGACGTCGAGGTGCTGTCCCGTTTCTACGCGGCGCTGCTGGGCGGCGAGGTGAACCGGCCGGACCGGCGCTGGGCCGTCGGGGACGACTGGGCGACCCTGCACACCGAGCGCGGCCTCGTCCTCGCCTTCCAGCGGGTCGCGGACCACCGACCGCCCCGCTGGCCGGACCCCGGGCACCCCGCCCAGTTCCACCTCGACGTGGACGTCCCCGACCTGGACCGGGCCCAGGCCCAGGTCCTGGAGCTGGGCGCGGAACTCCTCGACGCGGGCGAACCGGCACGGGGCTGGCGGGTGTTCGCCGACCCCGCGGGGCATCCGTTCTGTCTGCTGGGGCGCCCCGTCACTCCATGAAGGCGAGGCCGTGGGCGATCCCGTTGCGCTGGATCTCCGATGTGCCGGTCAGGACCCGGAACATGCGGATCTTGCGGAACAGGAACTCGATCTCGTGCCCCTGCGTCAGCCCCTCCTTGCCGTGGATCTGGACGGCCTGGTCGAGGATGCGGAACGCGGACTCGGCGACGAACAGCTTGCTCATGAACGCCTCGGTGCGCACCTCCTCGCCCCGGTCCAGGGCGGCGAGCGCCGCGTACGTCATGGACCGGGCCGCGTACAGCTCGGTGGCCATGTCGGCGACCTTGTGCTGCACGGACTGGAGGGTGAGCAGCGGCTGCCCGCCCGCGACCTTGCGGGTCCGGGTCCGCTCCAGGGTGAGGGCCAGGGCGCGGCGTGTCGCGCCGATGACGCTCGGGCAGTGCAGCAGGCGGTTGGTGGTGACGCGGCCGAGCGCGATCCGCATGCCCCGGCCCTCCTCGCCGAGCAGGTTCGCGGCGGGGACCCGGCAGTCGTCGAGCACGATGTCGCTCTCGATGTGCTCGCCCGACATCGGCGTGGCGCCCTCCGCGACCGTGCAGCCGGGGCTGTCGAGGTCGACGAGGAACGCGGAGAACGCCGGCTTCTCGCCCTCGGCCTCGCCGCCGCCCGCCATCCGCGCGACGACGATCGCGATGTCCGCGAACGGGCCCGCCGAGCTGAACACCTTGTGTCCGGTGAGCCGGTAGCCGTCCCCGTCCCGTACCGCCGTCGTCCGCATCGAGCGCACGTCGGACCCGGCGTCGGTCTCCGTGAGCGAGAAGCAGCAGGCCCGCTCGCCCCGGACGACCGGGAGCAGATAGCGCTCCAGCTGGTACGGGGTGGCGTGCCGCAGGATGTCGCCGGCGCGCAGCGGTCCGCCCATGTCGCCGAGCACGCTGTGCCCGAGGACTCGGCCGGAGGCGCCGACCTCCTCCTTCAGGGCGGCGAGCGCGGTGTGCGACAGGGCGCGGCCGCCGTACTCCTGGGGCAGGTGGATGCCGTAGAAGCCGAGCTCGCGGCTGCGCTTCCAGACGGGTTCGAGGTCGGCGCGGGTCAGCCGCGACGCGTGGGTGAAGCCGCTCTGCCGCTCGTACTCGGCGAGTTCGCCGTCGAGATAAGTGCGCAGGCGCTCGACCAGGTCGGCCAGTTCGGAGTCGTGCGCGTAGGAGGGGCGCAGGGAGAAGGTCATCGGTCGTTCCTCGGCAGGCTCAAGGGGTGGGGCGCGGGGGTCAGTTGACGCGGCGGGCGGCGTCGGCCCAGAACGGTTCGCGGACGGCCTTGCGGTCGAGCTTGCCGTTGCGGTTGTGGGGGAGCGCGGTGACGAAGTCGACGCTGCGGGGCTTCTTGAAGCGGTCGAGGCGGTCGGCGCAGAACGCGGTGATCTCGTCGGCGCTCGGCGCGTGCCCCGGCCGCGGCACGACGACGGCCTTGACAGCCTCGCCCCACTTCTCGTCCGGCACGCCGACGACGCAGGCCTCCTGGACCCCCGGGTGCTCGTAGAGGGCGGCCTCGACCTCGGTGCAGTAGATGTTGAAGCCACCCGAGATGATCATGTCCTTCTTGCGGTCGACGAGGAACACGTAGCCGTCCTCGCGCATCCAGGCAAGGTCGCCGGTGTGCACCCAGCCGCCCTTGAACGTCTCGGCGGACAGTTCCGGTTCGCGCCAGTACTCGCGAACGCAGTCCGGGCCGCGCACGATCAGCTCGCCGACCTCGCGCGGCGGCAGCGCCCGGCCGGCGTCGTCGACGATCCGCAGCTCGGAGTCGTAGACGGCGCGCCCGCAGGACTGGAGCAGTTCCGGGTCCTCGGCCAGGCCACGCGCGATCTCCCGGCTGCTGAGCGCGGCGACGGCGCTGGTGGTCTCGCCCAGGCCGTAGCCCTGCGCGACGACCGGCCCGAAGAGGGCGACGGCGTCCTTCAGCCGCTGCGGGGAGATGGGGGCGCCGCCGACGCGGACGCTGGTCAGACCGGACAGGTCGCGGCCGTCCGCGCCGGGGTGGGCGAGCACCATGTTGACCATGGCCGGCACCAGGAACGTCGTCGTGATCCGCTCCCGCTCCACGGTGTCCAGGAACGTCCCGGCGTCCCAGGCGGGCAGGACATGGGTCGCGGAGCCGGCGAAGACGTTGGCGAGCAGGGTCATGCCGGTCGCGTGGGTGATCGGGCCGCAGGCGAGGTAGCGGGAGTCCGGGCGCGGCCGGGACTCCTCGTTCATCAGCAGCTTGCGCATGTTGGCGAGCCGGTTGCCGAAGGTCTGCACCGCCGCCTTGAGGGTGCCGGTGGAGCCCGAGGTGAAGTTGAGGACGCAGGCGTCGTGCTCGTCGACGTCCACGAGGTCCGGCGCTCCCTCGGGCGCCTCGTCGAGCAGGGTGTCGTAGGCGAGTTCGGCGCCTGCGGTGCCGTCGAGGGAGACGGGGAGGCAGTCGGTGCCCGCCGCCTCGATCGCGGCCAGGGCGTCCTCGCGGTGCGCCGCGTCGAACACGAGGACGCGCACGGGGGCGTACTCCAGGATGTGTCCGATCTCGGTGCGGCCGAGCCGGGCGTTGATCGGGGCGCGCACCAACCCGGCCTTGTAGAGGGCGAATTCGACCTCCACCAGCTCGCCCCGGTTCCAGGCGAGCGAGGCGACCGCGTCGCCGGGGCGCAGTCCGCGGGCGAGCAGCGCCGCCGCGAGGCGGTCCGTGGCGCGGTCGAGCTCCGTGAAGGTCCAGGTGCGCTCGCCGCAGACGAGGGCGGTCGCGTCGGGCCAGTAGCGGGCGCTGCGGGTCAGGTACGTGCCGAGGTTCATCGACCGTCTCCTCCGGGGAAGTTCAGCGGGAAGCCGGATCTCAAACAATCAGGCCGTTACTGAACACATTGTTTGGTATCTACTGGACTGTCAAGAGGCATCTAGACTGTGCGCGACCACGACAGGGGCGACCACGACAGGGACGGCCCCGGCAGGGCGAAGGGGAGCGGCATGGCCGAGGACAGGCGCACCAGGCGTACCCGCCGGGCGCTGGGCGGGGCACTGGTGGAGCTGGTGCTGGAGCGCGGCTTCGGCGCGCTGACCGTCGAGGACATCACCGAGCGAGCCGATGTCGCGCGCGCCACCTTCTACGCCCACTTCAAGGGCAAGGACGACCTGTTCGCCCGCGTGACGAGGGATCTGCTCGACCAGCTCGCGCAGCGCCTCGACCCCGTGATGGCCGACAGCGCCGTCGGGTTCACCGGCAAGCCCGTCCTGGAGATGCTCCGGCACGTCGGCGACGAGCGCGACACCTACCGGGTGGTGCTGCGCGGCGAGGGCGACGGCAAGCCTCTCCAGATGTTCATGGAAGCCTGCTCGGCCTACGCCGCCCGGGAGTTCAAGGCCCGCGCCGAGCGCAACGACGTGCAGCCGCGCATCGACGCCGACCTCCTGGCCCGCGTCTGGGTCGGCGAACAGGTCGCCGTGCTGCGCTGGTGGGCCGAGCAGGACGCCCCGCCCATGCCGGCCGAGGAGGCCGTGCGCATGCTCCTCGACCTGGCCCTGCGTGGCCGTTACTGGGCCAGCGGCTTCTCCGGCCCGGACGGGCCCGCGCCCGACGGCGCCGCCTGACGGTACGCGGCGAGCCGCGCGGCGTCCCGGGTCGGACGGATGAGGAGGGCGGCGACGAGACCACAGGCGATCATCACCCCGGACGCCAGCGCGAAGGACCGCGCGTAGCCCGCCCCCGAGTCCAGGAAACGCCCCGTCAGAGCCGGCGCCAGCAGGGCCGGCAGCGTCCCCGTCGCCGCCACGATGCCGAACAGTGCGCCCCGCTGCGCGCCCGGCGCCACCGCCGCGACCGTCATGTAGTGCAGTGGGAACGCGATCGAGTGCGCCCCGAACGCGACCGCGATCAGGGCGATCCGCCCCGCACCCGGCGCCGCGAGGGGGATCAGAGCCATCGCCGCGCCCGCGCACAGCACCGCGACGCCCTGCGGTACGCCGCTCGACCAGCGCGGTGACACGCCGCGCCGGGTCAGCCGGTCGACCACCGGGGAGAGCGCGAGCAGGAGCAGGAAGCTCAGCCCGGACACGGCGCTGATCGTCGAGGCCGCCGCCCCGGGACTCATCGCCATCTCCGTCTGCAGGTACGAGGGCAGCCACGCCTGCCCGAGCGTCATCGCCCACTGCGCGCCGAACGCGCTCGCGACGCTGCCGACGACCGTCCCGCACAGCAGCAGTCGCCGGTACGGCACCCGCCCCCGCTCCTCGGGTTCCGTGCCGGCCGCGCTCGCCGACCCTCCTTCCGCGCGGTCGTACGGGCCGTCGTGGCCGAGGAACCACCACACGGCGCTCCAGGTCACGCTCACCACGGCGAGGGCGGCGAACGCGGAGCGCCAGCCGAACGAGGTGACCAGCCAGGTCACCAGCGGCGCGGCCACCACCGTCCCGAGCGCGGCCCCGCTGATCTGGAGCGCGGACGGCAGCCCGCGCCGCCCCACCGGGAACCACTTGTACAGGGCGTGCACCGACATCGGTGCGGCCGGACCCTCGGCGGCGCCCAGCAGCACCCGCCCCGCGACCAGGGCCGGCACCGCCGCGACGATCAGTACCGGCAGCTGGGCCACGCCCCACACCAGGCACATCACGAAGAGCAGCACCCGGCTGGAGATCCGGGACGAGAAGAAGCCGACCAGGAGCCCGGACAGGCTGAACAGCACCGAGTAGGAGCTGGAGATCAGCCCGTACGTGCCGTGGCCGATGTCCAGCTCCCGCATGATCGGCCCGGCCGCGAGGCCCAGGACCGACTTGTCGGCGAAGTTGACGATCATGAACGTGACGATCAGCGCGGTGACGGCCCAGGCGCGCCGCCGGTCGAACACCGGTGCCTCCAGGGAGTCCGGGGCGTCGAGTGCCGGTGGCGGGGATGGCTGGGAGGGCATGCGCGAACTCCTGAGGGGTGTGCCGAGTCAAGAGATGCTGGATCACGAGTTACTGGATCAAGAGTTCCTGAACAAGTCGTCTGCTAACGATTGAGTTGTTCGGCAACGTAACTCGCGGGACACCTCTGGTCAATGGGTTCGCCTCCGGAGCGGCACGCAGAACGGCCCCACCCGGGGGGTGGGGCCGGTTCAGGGGCCTGCCGGAGTGCCGAATAGCATGATCGGCATGGGAAAGCCGAAGAAGTCCGCAGCGCCGTGCCGGATCGTCGTGTGCCGCGACTGCTGCTGCGGCAGCCCCAAGGTCGCCGGTGACCACGCCGCCCAGCGGGCGCGGCTGCGGGAGGGGGCGCCCGTGCAGATCTCCCAGTGCCTCGACGTCTGCGACCAGGCCAACGTGATCGTCGTCCAGCCGTCGACCGAGGGCCGTGCCGCCGGAGGCCGTCCGGCCTGGTTCGGGCTCGTCAACGACGCGGAGGCGACCGAGGACATCCTCGCGTGGGTGCGGGCCGGCGGTCCGGGCATCGCGCCGTGCCCGGACATCCTCGACCTCTACGCGTTCAAGCCCTCACGCCGGGTCCGCGACGCCCTCTAGGCTCTACTCCGGCCGGTCCGTGGCGCGTTCGCCGTCGCGGAACGCGGCGAGCAGCCGCTCCGCCGCCACCGTCGCCGTCAACTCGCCCGCCCTGACCTGCTGTTCGAGGTCCGGCGACAGAGCCCGCACCGCCGGTGCCGCGTGGAGCCTTCCGAGGAGCTCGTCGCGGACCATCGCCCAGGTCCAGCCGACCTGCTGGTCCCGGCGCCGCTCCGCCAGCCGGCCCGTCGAGTCGAGCAGGGTCCGGTGATGTTCGAGCCGCTCCCACACCGTGTCCAGGCCCGTCGCCTCACGCGCGCTGCAGTGCAGCACGGGAGGCGTCCAGAAGGCGTCCTTGCCGTGCATCAGTCGTAGCGCGCCCGCCAGTTCACGGGCCGCCGCGCGGGCGTCCCGCTCGTGCGGACCGTCCGCCTTGTTCACGGCGATCACGTCGGCGAGCTCCAGCACGCCCTTCTTGATGCCCTGGAGGCCGTCGCCGGTCCGCGCCAGACTCAGCAGCAGGAACGTGTCGACCATGTCGGCGACCGCGGTCTCCGACTGCCCGACGCCGACCGTCTCCACGAGGATCACGTCGTACCCCGCGGCCTCCATGACCACCATGGACTCCCGGGTGGCCTTGGCGACGCCGCCGAGGGTGCCCGCACTGGGGGAGGGGCGCACGAAGGCGTTCGCGTCGACCGCGAGCCGCTCCATGCGCGTCTTGTCGCCCAGGATCGAACCACCGGTCCGTGTCGAGGACGGGTCGACGGCGAGCACCGCCACCCGGTGCCCGAGTCCGGTCAGCAGGGTGCCGAAGGCGTCGATGAACGTCGACTTGCCCACCCCCGGCACCCCGCTGATGCCGATGCGCCGCGACCGGCCGCTGTGCGGGAGCAGCCGGGTCAGCAACTCCTGCGCCAGCGCCCGGTGCTGAGGCCGCGTCGACTCCACCAGGGTGACGGCGCGGGCGACCAGCGCCCGCTTCCCGTCGAGGACACCCTTGACGTACGTGTCGAGATCGAGAGGCGCCATCGGACTACGCGTCGTGCCCGAGCTCGCCGGCGAGCCGCTCGATCAGGTCGTGCGCCGCGTCCGGGATGACCGTGCCGGGCGGGAACACCGCCGCCGCGCCCATCTCCAGGAGCGTCGGCACGTCCTGGGGCGGGATCACACCGCCGACCACGATCATGATGTCCTCGCGGCCCTCCTCGGCCAGAGCCTCGCGCAGCGCGGGCACCAGCGTCAGATGGCCGGCGGCCAGCGACGACACACCGACGATGTGCACGTCCGCCTCGACCGCCTGCCGGGCCACCTCGCCCGGCGTCTGGAACAGCGGGCCGACGTCCACGTCGAAGCCCAGGTCGGCGAAGGCCGTGGCGATCACCTTCTGGCCGCGGTCGTGGCCGTCCTGGCCCATCTTCGCGACCAGGATGCGCGGCCGGCGCCCTTCCGCCTCGGCGAACGCGTCGACCCGTTCCCTGGTCCGGTCCACGTTCGGCGACTCTCCTGCCTCGTTGCGGTACACGCCGGAGATCGTACGGATCTGGCCCGCGTGCCGCCCGTACACCTTCTCCAGGGCGTCCGAGATCTCGCCGACGGTTGCCTTGGCGCGCGCCGCGACCACGGCGAGCTCCAGCAGGTTGCCGTCACCGCCGGCCGCCCGGGTCAGCGCCGCCAGCGCGTCCTGGCAGGCCGTCTCGTCGCGCTCCTCGCGCAGCCGGCGCAGCTTGGCGATCTGCTGCGCGCGCACCGACGAGTTGTCGACCTTGAGGACCTCGATCTGCTCGTCGCTGTCCACCCGGTACTTGTTGACGCCGATCACCGGCTGCCGGCCGGAGTCGATGCGCGCCTGTGTGCGCGCCGCCGCCTCCTCGACCCGCAGCTTCGGGATGCCCGCGTCGATGGCCTTCGCCATGCCGCCGGCCTGCTCGACCTCCTGGATGTGCTGCCAGGCCCGCCGCGCCAGGTCGTACGTCAGCTTCTCCACGTACGCGCTGCCGCCCCACGGGTCGATCGTGCGCGTCGTGCCGGACTCCTGCTGGATCAGCAGCTGCGTGTTGCGGGCGATGCGCGCCGAGAAGTCCGTCGGCAGCGCGAGCGCCTCGTCCAGCGCGTTCGTGTGCAGCGACTGCGTGTGGCCCTGCGTCGCCGCCATCGCCTCGACGCACGTACGCGTCACGTTGTTGAACACGTCCTGCGCGGTCAGCGACCAGCCCGAGGTCTGCGAATGGGTGCGCAGGGACAGGGACTTGGCGTTCTGCGGGTCGAACTGCTTCACCAGCTTCGCCCACAGCAGACGGGCCGCGCGCAGCTTCGCGACCTCCATGAAGAAGTTCATGCCGATCGCCCAGAAGAAGCTGAGCCGCGGCGCGAACGCGTCCACGTCGAGCCCCGCCTCGCGGCCCGCCCGGATGTACTCCACGCCGTCCGCCAGCGTGTACGCCAGCTCCAGATCGGCCGTCGCACCCGCTTCCTGGATGTGGTAGCCCGAGATCGAGATCGAGTTGTAGCGGGGCATCCGCTGGGAGGTGTACGCGAAGATGTCGGAGATGATCCGCATCGACGGGCCCGGCGGATAGATGTACGTGTTGCGGACCATGAACTCCTTGAGGATGTCGTTCTGGATGGTCCCCGCGAGCTTCTCCGGCGGAACGCCCTGCTCCTCCGCCGCCACGATGTACAGCGCGAGCACGGGCAGCACCGCGCCGTTCATCGTCATCGACACGGTCATCTTGTCCAGCGGGATGCCGTCGAACAGCTGCCGCATGTCGTAGATCGAGTCGATCGCGACACCGGCCATGCCGACGTCACCCGTCACCCGCGGGTGGTCGCTGTCGTAGCCGCGGTGCGTCGGCAGGTCGAACGCGACGGACAGACCCTTCTGACCGGCCGCCAGATTGCGCCGGTAGAACGCGTTGGACTCCTCGGCCGTGGAGAAACCCGCGTACTGACGGATCGTCCACGGCTGGTTCACGTACATCGTCGGGTACGGGCCGCGCAGATACGGGGCCGCGCCCGGGAACGTGTCCAGGAAGTCCAGGCCCTCCAGGTCCTGCCCCGTGTACAGCGGCTTGACGCCGATGCCCTCGGGCGTCTCCCACAGCAGGTCGGAGCCGTCGGCGGCCTGCTTGACCGCCGCGTTCCACACGTCGGCGCCCGGCCCGGAGCCGGGCGTGCCCAGCTCGACGCCGGAGAAGTCGGGTACGGACATCAGGACACTCCCATGCGGTCGAGCGTGGCGGACAGCACGGCCACGGCGTCACAGCCTGCGTAGACGTACGAGTCGACGTCCGCGTACGGACCCGGGCGGCCGGCCAGCGCCACGTGCGCGGCACCGGCGGCGCGCAGCGAGGCCACCGTCTCGTCCGCCTGCTCGGCGTACAGCGCGTCGCTGGAGCACAGGCACACCTCGGTGGTGCCGCTGTCCTCGAACGAGCCCTCGGTGACCGGCTCGACGCCGCCCGCCTGGAACAGGTTCGCCGCGAAGGTGAGGCGCGCCGAGTGCGCGGCGGCCGGGCCGAGCGCCGCGAGGAACACCTTCGGCCGCGCGCCCGTCTTCGCCACGTACGCGTCCGAGCGGGCCCGCAGCTCCTCGAACGCCTCGTCGCGGCGCACCCGCGGCAGACCGCCGGCCGGCGGCGCGGGCCGCGGCTCGCGGACCACCGGCTGCTCGGCCAGGAACGGGAACTCGCTGACACCCGTGACCGGTTCGCGGCGCTCCGCGATCCGCGCGCTGCGCGCCGCCCACGTCGCCGCGATCCGGTCGTGCACCAGACGCGAGCCGAGCGCCGCCGCCTGGCCGCCCCCGCGCTCGATCTCCTGGAAGAACTCCCAGGCGGCGTGCGCCAGTTCGTCGGTCAGCCGCTCCACGTACCAGGAGCCGCCCGCCGGGTCGATCACCCGGGCCAGGTGGGACTCCTCGACGAGGATCGTCGACGTGTTGCGCGCGATGCGGCGCGCGAACGCGTCGGGCAGGCCCAGCGCGTGGTCGAACGGGAGCACCGTCACCGCGTCCGCGCCGCCGACCCCGGCCGCGAGCGTCGCGATCGTCGTGCGCAGCATGTTCACCCACGGGTCGCGGCGCGTCATCATCACCGGCGACGTCACCGCGTGCTGCACCTGGGCGCCCGCCTCGGGAGCGCCGCACGCTTCGGCGACACGCGCCCAAAGGCGGCGCGCCGCACGGAACTTGGCGATCGTCAGGAACTGGTCGGCGCTCGCCGCGTAGCGGAACTCCAGCTGTCCGAGGGCCTGTTCGACGCTCAGGCCGGCCGCCGTCAGCTCGCGCAGGTACGCGACACCGGTGGCCAGCGAGCAGGCCAGCTCCTGTGCGGCCGAGCCGCCCGCCTCGTGGTACGGCAGCGCGTCGACCGTCAGGGCGCGCAGCCCCGGGTACTCCTCGGCGCAGCGCTTCGCCAGCGCCGCGACCGGCGCGAAGCCGAACGAGGCGCCGGTGCGGGCCTCGTGGCCCAGCGGGTCGGCGCCCAGGTTGCCGCGCACCGCGTCGGCGGCGACGCCCCGGGCCGCGTAGGTCTCGAACAGCGTGCGGGCCGCGGCCTCGACCTCGGCGCCCGCGTCCAGCACCACCGGGGCGAGGTCCAGGTACACGCCCTCCAGCGTGGCCGGGAGCGCGTCGACCGGGATGCCGGCCTCGCCGCCCACGGTCAGCCACAGGGACGTGACCCCGTTCTCCAGGTCGGCGAGGACCGCCGCGGAGTCGGGGCGGGAGTGCGGCTGGCGCACGTCCCAGCCGCTCAGCGTGTTCCCCTCGGGGCGGCCGCCGCGCACGAACGGTGCGAAGCCGGGCAGCCCGGAGGCGGGAGTGTCGTCGTGCGCGGTGTAGAGGGGGCGGGCACGCAACCCGTCCTCCAGCGCGGTGGACAGGGCTTCTTCCGCATCCGCGGCCGAGACTTCCTTACCCGACTTGCGCAGAACACCCGCGACCAGGTGCTGCCACTGTTCATGTGTCGCGTCAGGGAACTCGGCCGCCAGGGAGAGCCCGTCGTCAGGCAGGACCGTCATGCTCGGATGCTAGGTCAGATCCTCGCGGGAGCAGCAGGTATACAGAGTGTGACCTTGTTCTCCTTGCCAGAAATGGATCAGGACTCTAGACGGTCACGAGCGGTCGCCCGGACGGAGCCGAGCTGCTCGGCGAACTCGCGCGGCGTCATGACCGAGGTGCCGTCCCCGTTCACGACCGGGATCACGGTGTCGTCGTACCGGACGGCCGGCGTGCCCACGAGGCCGAACGAGGCGAAGGCCCCGGTCACCTCAGCGGCCCACGTGTTGTAGACGTCCTGGGCGACCTTGGCGTCGAAGTCCGGCGACCGCAGGCCCTCGACCGTACCGGCCACCGACAGCAGGTGCGCCGGTACGCCGAATCCGTCGTCGCCCGGAGGGAAGGGCTGCGCCGCGAACAGGGCGGTGAGGTAGTCCATGAACGGACCGGCGCCCTCGTCCGCGGCAGCGCCCAGCGCCGAGAGCGCCCGCCGTGAACCGCTGCCGCCGACCGTGTCGTCCATGACCGCCGCGAAATGGAACTCGAGGACGAAATCGCCCGCGTCGGCGCCGTCGCGGAATGTGTCGAGCAGACTCGCGGCCAGGTGCGCGCAGGCCCGGTCGCGCAGGTCGAGGAAGACCTGGAGCCGGTGCGCGTGACCCGTGTCGCCGTAGTACAGGGTCGTGCCGCCGCTGCCGGTCGTCTGTGCGGGAACCATGCTTTTGAGCCTGACACGGAACGGCGCCGCGTGCGGCCCGGGGACCTGCGCGTCCGCGCACCTTGTGGGCCTTCACAACGCCGTTTGTGCGCCGTGCCAGAACCGGGCGGCGGGGGCCCGGGAAAGTGATCACGGGGGCTCGATGCAGTTGCGGCGGAGCACCGGCCGGGCTTGTCTGTAGAGGCACGTCGCACTGCCCATCGGGAGTTGCCATGTCGATGTCGTCCTTCGGATTCGGTTCCGACCCGTTCGGTTCCTCCGACCCCTTCGGTTCCTCGGATCCGTTCAGCGAGATGCTGAACCGCTTCTTCGGAATGTCCCCCGCGTCGTCCCCGCCCGCCGTACAGCGTGTTCCCATCGGACGGCTGCTGACGGAATCGTCCACGGAGCTCGTCAACCTGGCCGCACGGAAGGCCGTCGAGGACGGCACCTCCGATCTGGACACCGAGCACCTCCTGTGGGCGGCCACCAAGGTCGACCCTTCCCGGCGACTGCTCGCCCGCGCCGGCGTCGACCCCGACACCCTCGCCGCCGAGATCGCCAAGGTCCTGCCGGGAGAGTCCGGCGAGCCGTCCGCCGACCCCGGGCTCACCCCGGCGGCCAAGCGGACCCTCGCCGACGCCTACGCCCGCTCCCAGCAGGCCGGTGTGTCCTACATCGGACCCGAGCACATCCTGGCCGCCCTCCTCGGCGACCCGGACACGGGAGCGGCCAAGATGGTGCGCGCCGACGGCCTCGACCCGGGCAAGCTCTCCGGGCTCACCGAGCAGGCGGCCCCGCGCGGGGAGAACGGGGCGGCCGGCACCGGACAGCCCGCCACGACCCTGGACGAGTACGGCCGGGACCTGACCGAGGAGGCGAAGGCCGGGAAGCTCGACCCGGTGGTGGGGCGGGCCGAGGAGATCGAACAAACCGTCGAGATCCTGTCGCGCAGGTCGAAGAACAACCCGGTGCTGATCGGTGAGCCGGGCGTCGGCAAGACGGCGATCGTGGAGGGTCTGGCCCAGCGGATCGTCGCGAACGAGGTGCCGGAGACGCTGAAGGGCAAGCGCGTCGTCGCCCTGGACCTCTCCGGCATGGTGGCCGGAGCGCAGTACCGCGGCCAGTTCGAGGAACGCCTCAAGAAGGTCATCGAGGACGTCCAGAACTCCGGCGGCGACATCATCCTGTTCATCGACGAGCTCCACACCGTCGTCGGCGCGGGCGCCACGGGGGAGGGCGCGATGGACGCGGGCAACATGCTCAAGCCCGCCCTCGCCCGCGGCGAACTGCACGTCGTCGGCGCGACGACCATCGACGAGTACCGCAAGCACATCGAGAAGGACGCCGCGCTCGAGCGCCGCTTCCAGCCCGTGCTGATCCCCGAGCCGACCGTGGAGCAGACCGTCCAGATCCTGGAGGGCCTGCGCGACGCCTACGAGGCCCACCACCAGGTCCGCTTCGCCGACGGTGCCCTGGCCGCCGCCGCCGAGCTCTCCGACCGCTACATCGGCGACCGGTTCCTGCCCGACAAGGCCATCGACCTCATGGACCAGGCCGGAGCCCGGGTCCGGCTGCGCAGCGCCGGACGCTCCACCGAGATCGTCAGCCGCGAGGACAAGATCGCCAAGCTGACCCGCGAGAAGGACCAGGCGATCGCCGCCGAGGACTTCGAGCGGGCCTCCGAGCTGAAGCGTGACATCGCCGAGGTCGAGGGCGAGCTCGCCGGGATCGAGGAGCGCCGCGAGGGCGTCGTCTCCGTCACGGCCTCCGACATCGCGGACATCGTCTCGCGCCGCACCGGCATCCCCGTCTCCCAGCTCACCGCGTCCGAGAAGCAGAAGCTCCTCAAGCTCGAGGAGGAGATGCACGCCCGTGTCGTCGGCCAGGACGAGGCCGTCACCGCCGTCTCCGAGGCCGTCCGCCGCAACCGGGCCGGCATGGGTGACCCGAACCGGCCCGTCGGCTCCTTCCTCTTCCTCGGCCCGACCGGCGTCGGCAAGACCGAACTCGCCAAGACACTGGCCGCGTTGCTGTTCGGCGACGAGTCCAGCATGGTCCGCTTCGACATGAGCGAGTTCCAGGAGAAGCACACCGTCGCCCGCCTGGTCGGCGCCCCGCCCGGATACATCGGCTACGACGAGGCCGGCCAGCTCACCGAGAAGGTCCGCCGCCGCCCCTACAGCGTCGTCCTCTTCGACGAGATCGAGAAGGCGCACCCGGACGTCTTCAACACGCTGCTCCAGATCCTCGACGACGGCCGCCTCACCGACTCGCAGGGCCGCACCGTCGACTTCCGGCACTGCGTCGTGATCATGACGTCGAACATCGGGGCGCACCGCATCCTCGCGCACGAGGGCGACGCCGCCGAGCTCAAGGACGAGCTCATGGACGAGCTGCGCACCCGCTTCCTGCCCGAGTTCCTCAACCGCATCGACGACATCATCGTCTTCCACAGCCTCACCGAGGACGACCTCGGCGAGATCCTCGGCCACCTCCTCGACCTCAGCGAGCACCGGGTCCACGCCCAGGGTCTGAAACTGGAGGTCACCGCAGCGGCCCGCAAGCTCCTGATCGCGCACGGTCACCAGCCCGAGTTCGGTGCCCGCCCGCTGCGCCGCACCGTCCAGTCCGAACTGGACAACCGCATCGCCTCGCTGCTCCTGAGCGGCGACGCGGAACCGGGCGACACCATCGTCGCCGACGTGCGGAACGACACGCTGCACTGCACTGTTCGTAAGGGGGACCCGCAGCCCGAGGACGGGCCGGAGACGGCGCCCGCCGACTCCGAATCCACGTCCTGACCTGCGTGTTCCCCCGCAGCGTAGGCACCCGAGGAGGAGCGATGGGGCACCACCACAAGCCGAACCGCGAGGTCGGGGGCAACCCGGACCGCGACAGCGACCACGGCCGCGGCCTGCCGCGCCGCCCCGACAGCGAACGCCTGGACCGCCGCACCGAGCGGGACCGCCGCGCCGTCGGCCTGCCCGACGGCGCGCCCGAACCGGCCGCCGTCCAGTACGAGGAGGCGCACGCCGAGATCGACCGCCAGGCGGCGAGCGGACAGCTGCCGACGGGCGACACCCGGCGCGCGGAGCGTGACGCCTACCCGCCGTCCCGCTACGACCGCTGACCCACCCGATCACCCAGCAGACGCTCGAGCCCCTGTGGGGCGGAGAGGAACACCGCCGTGAACGCCTCCCAGGCCGGCCCGGAGGGGACGGAGCCCCGCGTGGGCCCCGTCCCCGAGCGGGAGCCGGAATTCCACCCTTACCACCACCCGGCCGCGGGCTGGGGGGCCGCCAAGAGCGTCACCCGGTTCATGGCGCGCGAACGCGCGACCGACGGGCCTCGCGCCATCCTCAAGATGAACCACGAGAACGGCGGCTTCGACTGCCCCGGATGCGCCTGGCCCGACGACCTCAAGGGCCTCAAGCTCGACATCTGCGAGAACGGCATCAAGCACGTCACCTGGGAGATGACCCCCAAGCGGGTCGGGCGCGACTTCTTCGCCGCGCACTCCGTGACCGAGCTGTCCGAGTGGACCGACTACGCGCTCGAGGACCAGGGCCGGCTCACCGAGCCGATGGTCTACGACCCGGACACCGACCACTACGTGCCCATCAGCTGGCGCGACGCCTTCGAGCTGGTCGGCCGCACCCTGCGCGAGCTCGACGACCCGAACCAGGCCTCGTTCTACACCTCCGGCCGGCTCGGCAACGAGGCCACGTTCCTCTACCAGCTCTGGGCCCGCGAGTTCGGCACCAACAACCTGCCCGACTGCTCGAACATGTGCCACGAGGCCAGTGGCCGCGCCCTCCAGGCGGCGCTCGGCACCGGCAAGGGCACCTGCGACCTCAAGGACTGGGAGAGCACCGACGCCCTGTTCATCATGGGCGTCAACGCCGCGTCGAACGCGCCGCGCATGCTCACCGCCCTCGCCGAGGCGTACCACCGCGGCGCCCAGATCGTGCACGTCAACCCGCTCGTCGAGGCGGCCGCCACCCGCACGATCATCCCGCACGACTTCACCGACATGGCCCTCAACAAGTCGACCCGGACCAGCACCCTGAACCTCCAGGTGCGCATCGGCGGCGACATGGCCTTCCTGCGCGGCCTCGCCAAGGCCGTCCTCGAACAGTCGGGGACCGACCACAAGGCCCTCGACCAGGAGTTCATCGACCGGCACACCACCGGTTTCGAGGAGTACCGCGCCCTGTGCGAGGCCACCGCGTGGGACGAGATCGAACGCCAGTCGGGCCTGACCCGGGAGGCGATCCTCAAGGCCGCCCGCGTCTACGGCGAGGCCGACCGCAGCATCATCAGCTGGTGCCTGGGCGTCACCCAGCACGAGCACGGCGTCGACACCGTCCGCGAGATCGTCAACGTCCTGCTGCTGCGCGGCAACCTGGGCCGCGAGGGCGCCGGACCGTCCCCCGTGCGCGGCCACAGCAACGTGCAGGGCAACCGCACCTGCGGCATCGACCACCGGCCCACCGAGGAGTTCCTCCAGCGGCTCGCCGACGCCTGCAAGATCGACCCGCCGCGCGCCCACGGACTCGACACCGTGCACACCATCAAGGCCATGCGCGCCGGCGACGTGAAGGTCTTCGTCGGCATGGGCGGCAACTTCGCGCTGGCCGCGCCCGACACCCCGTACACGTACGCCGCCCTGCGCACCTGCGAACTCACCGTGCAGGTCAGCACCAAGCTCAACCGCAGCCACGTCGTCCACGGCCGCAAGGCGCTCATCCTGCCCTGCCTCGGCCGCACCGAGAAGGACCAGCAGAAGGCCGGCGTCCAGAGCACCTCCGTCGAGGACTCGATGAGCATGGTGCACCTGTCCGTCGGCATGAAGCGCCCCGCGTCCAAGCACCTGCTCTCCGAGCCCGCGATCATCGCCGGCATGGCCCGCGCCACGCTGCCCGAGAGCGACACCCCGTGGGAGTGGTACATCGAGGACTACGACCGGGTCCGCGACACCATGGCCCAGGTCCTCGACGGGTTCGAGGACTGCAACCGGCGGGTCCGCCTCCCGCTCGGCTTCCGGATCAAGCAGCCCGCGCGCGAGCTGGTCTTCCTCACCGAGTCCGGCAAGGCCGAGTTCTCCACCGCCCCACTGCCCGACGTCGTCCCCGCCGCCGGCACCCTCGCGCTCGGCACCATGCGCTCCCACGACCAGTGGAACACCACCATCTACTCCGACAACGACCGCTACCGGGGCATCAAGAACCTGCGCACCCTCGTCTTCATGAACAAGGACGACATGCGCGAGCGCGGCATCGCCGAGATGGACCCGGTCGACATCACCAGCACCGCCCGCGACGGCAGCACCCGCAGCCTCAACGGCTATCTGGCGATCCCCTACGACATGCCGCGCGGCTGCGCCGCCGGGTACATGCCCGAGATGAACGTGCTGTGCGCCCTGGACGACTACAGCACCCAGAGCGACCAGCCGATCATGAAGCACGTCAAGGTGACCGTCGAAGCGGCCGGCTGAGCCGCACCGCGTCCACCGCCGTCACCAGTTCCGCGAGAGCCCGCGGGTCGCCCAGCGAGCGGCCCGTGAGCTCCCGGATCCGGCCCAGGCGGTAGCGGACCGTGTTCGGATGGCAGTGCAGCAGCCGGGCCGCCTCGTCCGCCGAGCCCGACTGCTCCACGAACACCTCCAGGGTCCGCAGCAGCGGGTCCCGGTCCTCCGCCGGCAGGTCGAGCACCGGCCCGAGGACCTCCTGGGCCAGGCGCCGCCCCTCGTCCGGGTCGTACGCGATCAGCGCGGCCAGCGGACTCCCGCTGAAACTGCGCACCTCGGCGGTCCCGACGGGGACGCCGGCCAGCGCCGAGCGGGCCAGATGCAGCGCCCGCGGCGTGTCGGACAGCGAGCGGTACGCCGGGCTGACCCCGGTGCGGGCCGTCGCCGTGTCCCGCAGCGTCTTCAGGGCCGCCGCGTGCTGCTCCGCGCGCAACGCCACGACCCCCGTCTGCAGGGTCGGCGTCAACTGCCACGCTGACACGACACCGATCTCGGCGAGCCGGCGCTCCACCCCGATCAGGCTCTCCTCGGCCAGCCCCGAGTTCTCCGCCGCCACCACGACCAGGTCCGTGTCGAGCGGCAGGCCGAGCAGCTTGCCGACCTCCCACGCCCCCGAGTCGAGCACCAACTGCCCCGTGAACAGCGCCTCGACCAGTGCCGAACGGCGCCGCTGCTGCGCGGTGAGCAGCTCCACCGTGGCCGCCCGGTACGCCTCCGTGAGCGCCAGCGCGTGCTCGTCGGACAGCCGCCACAGCGTGCTCGACGCGTCCACCAGCGCGTCCAGCGCCTCCGCGTCGCCCTCGGCGCGCACGTGCTCCAGCATCAGGTCCCAGAGCATCGCGCACGCGATCCGGTAGCAGCGCAGCACCTCCGGCAGCGGGGCCCGCTGGTGCGCGCGGCGCCGGCCCGTCTCCGAGGGCGCCGTCAGGTCGGGCGTGTGGTCGGGGTCGGCGAGCCCCCGCACCACGAAGCGCAGGTTCACGTCGACGGAGCGGTGCAGATCGGCGGCCGGGACGACGTCGTCCCTGCGGTACAGGTCGATCCGCTCGCGCACCCGCGCGCACACGGCGTCGGTCAGCCCCGGCAGCTGCCGCCCGGCCCACGCCACCAGCTCGGCCGGCGGCGCTGCGCCCATCGCCCCGCGATCACCCATCTGAGCTCCCCGTCCACCCTCGTCCGGCCCCTGCGATGCTACGCGCAGCGGCCGGACGGGGCGGGGTGACGCTCACCGGGCGGGGCGTGTCACCGGTCCCCGGCGAGCCGGACGAGGTCGGCGAACAGGCCGCCCGCGTGCGCGAGTTCCTCGTAGGTGCCCTGCTCGACGATCCGCCCGTGCTCCATCACCACGACGCGGTCGGCGCACCGGGTGTTCTCCAGCTGGTGCGTCACCACGATCGTCATGCGCCCGGCGGCCCCGCGCCGGATCCGCTCGAAGATCTGGTGCTCGCCGCGCGGGTCCATCTGCGAGGTCGGCTCGTCGAGGATCACGAGCGGCGTGTCGCGGTACAGGGCGCGGGCGCACGCCAGGCGCTGCCACTGGCCGCCGGACAGCTCGGCGCCGCCCCACAGCTCCTTGGCGAGCAGCGTGTCGAGTCCCTGCGGCAGGCGCTCGACGGGTTCGCGCATCCCGACCGCGTCGACGGCCTCCCACACCGCCGCGTCGTCGTACGTCCTGGGCTGTCCCAGCGTCACGTTCTCGCGGACCCGCAGCGGCCAGCACGCGAAGTTCTGCGGCACCAGCGCGGTGCGCCGCCACACGGCGTCGGGGTCCGCGCCGGCCAGATCGGTGCCGTCCCACAGGACGCGCCCCTTGTCGGGCAGCAGGATCCCGGTGAGCAGCCGGGTCAGCGTGCTCTTGCCCGAGCCGTTCTCCCCGACGACCGCGAGGATCTCGCCGCGGCGCAGAGTCAGCGAGACGCCGTCGACGGCCGGCCGGTCCTTGCCGGGGTAGCGGTAGACGGCCTCGTCGAGCCGGATCTCGTCGACCCGCTCCGGCACGGCCGCGGTCCCGCGCCGGGGCGCCCGCTCGGCCGCCAGCCCCAGGAAGGACCGCATGTCGGCGAGGTACAGCGAGGTGTGGAACATCGCGGCGCCGTTCTGCACGAACTGCGACAGCGCGGCGAGCGCCGTCTGCACCGCCACCACGGCGGTCGCCGCGACGGGCAGCGCCACCCGGCCCGTCACCGCGAGCCAGGCCAGGACGGCCCAGGTGACGCACAGGAACAGGCCGCCGAGCGCGGCCGTGGACAGGGTGATCCGCAGCATGCGGGGCGCGGCCGTCAGCGTGCGCCGGTCGATCCGGTCGGACAGGGCGCGGTACCAGTACAGGAGGTAGCCGGTCATCCCGTTGGCCCGCACCTCGTCCCCGTAGCGGGAGTAGGTGGCCCACCAGCGCATCATCGAGCGGACGTTGCGGTCGCCGACGTTCAGGTAGTGCGTCTCGTAGTCGACGCGCGCGGACAGGACCGCGCCGACGCCGGCCGGGAGCACGGCCAGCAGGAGCAGCGGCAGCATCGCGCCGTGCAGGGCGGTGACGACCCCGGCGGCGGCCGTCATCCGGATCAGGGCGGCGAGGAAGCGCTGTGCGTCCTGCACCATCGTCCGGGTCCGGGTGACCCCGACCTCGGCGGCCTCCTGCCGGTCGCTGAACCCGTCCTCCCCGTACGCGGCCGACTCCACCCGGCACACGGCGCCGACGAGGGCGACATCGGCCTCGGTGATCAGCAGGGGCGTGATCCGGCCGTCGGCGTACGAGGCCAGGGAGCCGCTGATCCGGCCCGCGGCGGCGCCCGCCGTGACGGCGAGAAGCGCCGGCAGCGAGGCATGCAGACGTTCGGTCACCGGGCCCGCGCCGAGGAGGTGACGCATCGCCTCGGCCGTCGACGCGAGCACCAGCGCCGCCGCGCCACCGGTGAGGAGCTGGCACACGAGCAACAGGACGACGCCGGTCCTGTCGACGGCCCAGGCCATCCGCGCGGTGTGGCTCAGCACCGCGGGCAGCCGTCGGCACATCGCGCCGAAACCGGCTCCGGCCAGCGGGTTCTCCCCGTGCTTGCCCTCGAAGGTGATCGCCGCGGGTGGCGGGGGAGGCGGGGTGTCCGGCTCGGGCGGCGCGGTACGGGTCATGGTCATCCAGGTCCTCCTGGTCCGGCACGCCGCACCCGGGTGGCGCGGCGGTGACCGGGACAACGAGCCCGCGCCGGATTCGAACGCGCTCGATTCCGGACGTCGCGCGACCGCGCAATCCCGGGGGCGCCGCACCGACGCCCTCGGCGCCCGAACGGCCCCGGTTCATGGGCAGTTGGCCGAATCGCCGTGCTTGATGCGGATGTGACGGATGAGGTTGGCCGAAGGGGTGTGCGCCGCTGCGGCGCGCGCCTCCCGGGCGTCTTGAGCGGCGCCCCGCGCTCCTGTTGACTGCGGCACCGGCGGAGCGCCGTGAGGATCGAAGCGAGGAGTGCCGATGTCGTCCCGTGAGCCCGAACGCCCCGACGGCCGCGTGTGGTTCGTCACCGGTACGAGCACCGGGCTCGGCCGCGCCCTGGCCGAGGAGGTCGTCGCCGACGGGGACCGGCTCGTCGCCACCGCGCGCGACCCGCGCACCCTGGAGGACCTGGTGGCCCTCGCCCCCGACCGCGTACGGGCGCTCCCGCTCGACGTGACCGACCCCGGGCAGGTGCGGCAGGCCGTCGACACCGCGCTGAAGGAGTCCGGCCGCGTCGACGTCCTCGTGAACAACGCCGGATATGCCCTGCGCGGCGCCCTGGAGGAGCTCTCCGACGCCGAACTGCGCCGGCAGTTCGACACGAACGTCTTCGGCGCGGTCGACGTGACCCGGGCCGTCCTGCCGTCGATGCGGGCCCGGCGCAGCGGGCACATCGTGCAGATCTCGTCCGTCGCGGGCGTGTCCGGCACCCTCGGCGGCGGCGCCTACGCGGGGACCAAGTTCGCCCTCGAAGGGCTCTCGGAGGGGCTGGCCGCCGAGGTCGCGCATCTCGGGATCCGCGTGCTCATCGTCGAACCCGGCCCGTTCCGCACCGACTTCACCGGCCGCTCCGTGCGCTTCGCCACCCCGATCGACGACTACCGGCCCGTGCTCGACCCGGCCCGCGAGGCGTTCCTGGCCCGCCACGGCAGCCAGCCCGGCGACCCGGTCAAGGCGGCCCGTGCCGTCATCGCCGCCACGCGCCTGGACGATCCGCCGCTGCGGCTGCCGCTCGGGGCGAACGCCGTGGACCGGATCAGGGAGCGGTTCGGTGAGCGGCTGCGCGAGCTCGACGCGGCCGAGCCCCTGGGGCGGCACACCGACTTCGACTGAGAGGTGCTGAGCCGGCCGGCGGGGACCGGTCGGGACCAGAAAGCGGGCGGCGGCCGGGTTCAGGGCCTGGCGTCCTCCACCAGGCGGCGCAGCTCCGGCAGCAGCGCGTCCAGGTCCTGGCCGGTCCGGAAGGCGACGACGGTGGTCCCCGAACCGGGCCCGGCGTCAGGGGTCGGTGCCGGGAACAGCGCCAGGACCTCGCGCATCGCCTCGTCCATCTCGGTGACGGGGTCGGCGGACTCGCCGCGCAGCCAGCGCCGCAGCACGTGGTTGTGCGCGGCCACCACGTTCGCCGCCATCAACTCCGCGCGCAGGGAAGCCGATTCGGTCGGGTCGCCCATCCAGTCCGAGATGAACTCGCGGAACAGCCGCTGATAGCGCGCCACGCTCGCGATCTCCCGGTCGCGCAGCGCCGACACCTTGCTGGTCAGGCCGTAGCGGCGGCGCGCCAGCTCGCCCTCGTCCAGGTAGTGCAGCAGGACCAGGCGCACCGCGTCGGAGACCGCGACCAGCGCGGTGCCGCTGTTCGACGTGTTCAGCCGGTCCCGGATCAGGTCGAGCAGCCGGTCGTGGTCCGGGAAGATGACCTCTTCCTTGGACCGGTAGTGCCGGAAGAACGTCGTGCGCCCCACCCCGGCCCGCTCCGCGATGTCGTCCACGGTCGTCTGCTCGTAGCCGCGCTCGTCGAAGAGGGCGAAGGCGGCGTCGGCGAGGCGGGACCGTGCGGATGGCTTGCTCATGATCGCTCATCCTCTCCTGTCTCGGGCCTGTCTGTCTCGGCAGGTGGGGGCCACTTGCTCAATACAATGGTACTGAGTACCGTCATGGCGATATCGAGTACCGAGGAGGTGGGCGCCGTGCCGCCGACACCTTCCGCTCCGGGCCCGCCCCGTCCCCGACAGGAGCCGGGCACCCACTGACTCTGGAGTACGACTCATGGCTCTCACCCTCGCCCCGCCGCACCGGCACCCGGTGCTCGCCGACCGACTGCTGCCCGGATCCGCGGCGGCCCGCACCACGCTGCTCGTGGCACTCGGCACCGGCCTCACGGCGCTCGCCGGCCAGTTCGCGATCCCGGTGCCCGGTTCTCCGGTGCCGGTCACCGGGCAGTCCTTCGCCGTACTGCTCACCGCGGCCGCCCTCGGCCCGGTCCGCGCGGTCGCGAGCCAGGCGCTCCTCCTCGTGCTCGGCGCCGTCGGACTGCCGGTGTTCGCGCACGGCGCGAGCGGCGCCCACGTGGTCTTCGGCGCGACCGGCGGCTACCTGGTCGGCTTCCTGATCGCCGCCGCGCTCGTCGGTCAGGGCGCCCGCCTGGGCGCCGACCGCTCCCCGTGGCGCGCCCTGCCGATGTACGCCCTCGCGACGCTGGCCGTCTACGCGGCGGGCACGAGCTGGCTCGCCCTGAGCACCGGCATGTCGGCGAGCGCCGCGATCGCGGCCGGAGTGGTGCCCTTCCTCGTCGGTGACGCGCTCAAGGCCGCCCTCGCGGCCGGGCTGCTCCCGACGGCGTGGCGCGTGGTGGGCCGGATCGACGGGACGACGACGGACAAGGGATCGGACCAGGGATGACCGACGTGTCGACACCGTCGACACGTTCGGTGCAGGTACAGCAGGCACAGCGGTAACAGCCGGGACAGCCAGGACTTCAGGGACAGCAGGGACACATGAGCGAGATCGACATCCACACGACCGCCGGGAAGCTCGATGATCTGCGGCGGCGGATCGACGAGGCGACGCATGCGGGTTCGGCGCGTGCGGTGGAGA